>JBAWFC010000001.1:0-60813 GCA_049591535.1 Thermoplasmata archaeon
GGCGCGGGCGCCGCGCACGATCGGCAGGAGCTCCTCGCGTACCACGAGCCGGGAACGGCTCGCCTGGGCGAGCAACCGGGACGCGTCCGCGAGACCGTCCGAGGTGTCGATCAACGCATGGGCGAGCGGACCGAGTGCGATCCCTTCGCGGACCCGAGGGCGGACGTCCAGGAGGTCGACGAGGGCCCGACGGGCCTCGGCCCCACCGGCCGCGAGTCGCGCCGCCGCGAGTCCGCCCCGACCGACCTCTCCGGTCGTCCCGAGAAGGTCCCCCGCCCGGGCGCCCGACCGGGGGGCCAGATGGCCCGGTCGACCCCAGCCCAGGACCGTGCTGACGACCGCGCGGAGCGGTCCGGGCTTCGTGTCGCCGCCGACGACGTGGGCACCGTACCGTGCACCCTGGTGTTCCGCGCCGCGGACCACGGCTTCGGCCCAGGAGCGGGGGGTCCCGACGGGGAGAACGAGTGCGAGAAGGAGCGCCGCGGGGGCAGCGCCGTTCGCCGCGACGTCGGAAAGACTGACCCCCGCCGCGGCGGCGCCCACGCGCTCCGCGGGAGAGGTCGCGAGGAAGTGGGTCCCCTCCACGAGGGCGTCGGTCGAAAGAACCGCGACGCGTCCGCGGGGAGCGCGGAGCGCCGCCGAATCGTCGCCCAGCGGAAGGAGGCCGGTGTGCGCGGCGGGTAGCGTGTGCGCGAGCCACGCGTGAAACGCCCGCTCGCGGACCGGACGCCGCCCGCCCCGGGAGCGACCGGTCATCGGCCCCTCACTTGTACGGGACGAACTCCTTGCCGAGGAGCTCGCGTCCGAGGATGATGCGCATGATGTTGAGCCCGCCCTCGGCGCCGACCAGGTACGACATGATCCCGCGGAAGCCGAGCTCGAGGCCGACGTCCTTCGTGTAGCCCGCGGCGCCGAACCACATCATGACGCGCTTGACGCACTCGAACGCGATCGGCGGGGCCATCAGCTTCACGCTCGCGACCGCGCGGTCGACCTCCGAGCGGTGGGACGAGTCCCCCTTCAGGGTGTAGGTGTCGAGGAGCCACGCCGCCCGGCGGCACTGCCACTTGACGGCCTCGACTTGGGTCCAGAGGTCGACGAGCTCGAACTGGATCCCCTCGAACTTCCCGAGCGGCTGCCCGAACGCCGTGCGTTCCCGAATGTACGCCATCCCGGTCTCGAGCGCCCGTTCGGCGGCCCCGATGCACGCCGCGCTGACGAACGTCCGGGCGACGGAGAACCCCTCCATCGCGCATTCGAACCCCTTGCCCTCCGTCCCGATGAGATACCGGGCGGGCACGCGGGCGTCCTGGTACGTGAGCCCGCCCGTCGAGATCCCCATCCGGCCCATGTTCTCGAACTTCTGGGTCGCGATGCCGTCCGAACGGGTCGGGACATAGAGGAAGTTGAACCCGCCGGCCGCGGACTTCGACAGGGTGAGGTGACCGCCCCCGAGGCGCTTCGCCTCCTCGACCCCGGAGACGAACGCCTTCTCGCCGCGGAGGACGAACGCCTCGCCGTCCCGGTGCGAGGCGGTCCGCAGGTTCGCGAGATCGCTTCCACCGGTCGGTTCGGTCGTCGCGACGCCGAGGAACGCCTCTCCCCGGCACACCGGGGGCAGCACCTCGCGCTTCGCCTCCTCGGTCCCGTGGCGGCTCAGGACGTACCCCCAGCCCGCTTCGAGGAGGAAGAAGACCGCGGTCGCCATCGAGAAGTCTCCGCGACCGACCTCCTCGGCGGCGATCTCGGTGAGGACCGCGGAGGCGCCCATCCCCCCGTACTCGCTCGACACCGGCATCGCGAGCAGGCCCAGTTCGGCCATCGGCCGAAGGACCTCAGCCGGGATCCGCCCTTCGGCATCGATCTGCCGCTCGTGGGTGCGGAGGACCCGGTCGCCGAAACGACGGACCGCCGTCTGGAACGCCTCTTCCTCGTCGCTGAGTCGGAACTCCATGGGGACCGGCCGCCGACCATCGCCCGGGAACTAAAGGCTATCCGAGCTCCGCCGCGACCGCGGACACCGGGGAACTCCTTTATCCCCGCCCCCGCTGGGAAGCCCGAAGGACGGATTCTCGTGCGGGTTCGCGTCGCGGTCAACGGCTACGGGACGATCGGCAAGCGGGTCGCCGACGCGGTCACGAAGCAGCCCGACATGGAGCTGGTCGGGGTCGCGAAGACCCGACCGAGCTTCGAGGCCCGCCGCGCGGTCGAGAAGGGGTACCCGCTCTACCTTGCCGGGGACGGGAAGAGCGCCGATTTCGACGCCGCCGGGCTCCCCCTCGCCGGGACGATCCAGGACCTCCTCGGCCGGGTCGACGTCGTCGTGGACGCCGCCCCCGACAAGATCGGAAAGGAGAATCGGAAGCTCTACGACGCGGCGGAGGTCCGAGCGGTCTTCCAGGGTGGGGAGAAGGCGGAGATCGCCGAAGCGTCGTTCAACGCCCACGGGAACTACGCCGCCGGCCGCGGGAAGCGCGTGCTCCGGGTCGTCTCGTGCAACACGACGGGCATCGCGCGAGCGGCCTCGGTCCTGCTTCCGCGCTGGGGCGTCGACCGGTGGGACGTCACGCTCGTGCGGAGGGCCGCCGACCCGCCGGAATCGAAGAAGGGGCCGATCAACGGGATCCTGCCGACGCTCCAGTTGCCGTCGCACCACGGACCCGACGTTCGGACGATCTTCCCGGACCTCCCGATCGCGACCACGGCGCTCGTCGTGCCGACGACCCTCATGCACGTGCACGTCAACCACGTGCGGCTCCACACCGCACCGAAGGACGGTGCGGAGGTCCTCGCGGCGTTCCGGAAGACCCCGAGGTTCCTCCTCTTCGCCCCGTGGGAGCGGGTCGACGGGACGCCCCAGGTGATGGAGTTCGGCCGGGACCGGGGGATCGGATTCAACGACGTGATGGAGAACGTGCTCTGGCAGGAGGGCCTTCGGCTCGACGGCCCGGACCTGTACTTCTTCCAGGCGATCCACCAGGAGTCGGTCGTGGTCCCCGAGAACATCGACGCGATCCGGGCGATGTTCGACCTCGCCCCCGACGGTCCGTCCTCGGTCGCGATCACGGACCGAGCCCTCGGCCTCCCGGCGCGATAGTCCGCTCGGTTCCCCCGTACGGGGTCCGCCGGCGGCCCCGCGCGGCCCCGGGTCGACTTTCGACGCGCACGCCGGGCGCCACGTGCCGCCGCGTTCGATGCGCTCGGCCCCGCAGCGATCTTTGCGCGCGAGGTGAGGGGGAGGGGGCGGAGCGGCGGGTGGTAGCCCGCGGTCGGACCGAACCGGGTCCTCACTCGGGAGGGGTCTCGGGAACGAGGTCTGGCTCCGGCGCCCTCCGCACCCCAAGAATCTTATAGGGCGCCCCGCTCGCGCGCGAGGCATGTACTACTTGGACCACCGTCGGGATGTCGTCCGCATCCCACCGGAGCGGCTCGGACCCGAGCTCGCGAACGTCCTCACCGAACTCGCCCAGCAGCAGTTCGAGGGGAAGCTCGTGGACGGGCAGAACCTCGCCGTCACGATCCGCGACGTGAAGCCGCTCGGCGAAGGCCACATCATCCACGGCGACGGCGGGGTCTACCAGGAGGTCGAGTACCAGGCGCTCCTCTTTCGACCCGAGATTCAGGAGGTCGTCGAGGGGTCGGTGGTCGAGATCCGGAAGTTCGGGGCATTCGTCCGGTTCGGCCCGCTCGACGGGCTCCTGCACGTCTCCCAGATCATGGACGACCGGGTGAACATCGACGAGCACAACCAGCGCCTCGTCGGCGTGGAGACCAAGAAGGACCTGAAGGTCGGCTACAAGGTGCGCGCGCGGGTCGTTTCCCTCTCCCTCTCCGAGATCTCCCCCCGGGACAGCCGCATCGGACTGACCATGCGCCAACCGGCGCTCGGCCGGCTGGAGTGGATCCAGGAGGCGCACAAGAAGTCCGAGGGCAAGGACGCGAAGAAGATCCCTGCTCCCGCCGGCAAGAAGGCAGCGGCCAAGCCCGCCACCGCCGCCGCGAAGGCCGACGCGAAACCCGCCGCTAAGGCGCCGGCGCCCGAGGCGAAATGATCAACCTGAAGGCGTGCAAGACCTGCAGCACGATCACCGACCAGGCCAAGTGCCCCCGCTGCGGGGGCGAGGTCTCCCGGGAGTGGCAGGGCTACCTCATCGTGATCGACCCCGAGAAATCGGAGATCGCCCGGAAGATGGGAATCCATGCCGCGGGCCGCTACGCACTCCGGGTCAAGTGAGACGAGGGCCTGGGCGGTCCCCGAATCTCTCCGACCCACGCTCGCGGAGCGGTACGGGCCGGTCTACTCCGGTGAAGAAGCCGACCGGCGCATCCGTGCCCTCGGGCTGTTCGCGACGTGCGGCGACCGCGTGACCGCCCGGGCGCTCGAGCTCCAGCACCCCCCGCTCGTCGGGATCGTCGATTACAAGACCCGACGGGAGGACCCCGTGCCGCGCGACCTGTTCCGGTCCCTCGCGGCCCGGCGGCTCATCCGGGTGAAGAACCCGGCCGGCGTCCTGACGGAGCAGCTGCGCAGTGCCGTCCGACGGATCATCGCCGCGGGCGGAGGTCTCATCGAGGTCGACGGCGAGGAGGACCTCGGGTCGCTCGCGCTGGTGGAGTCGCTGCCGGACGGGGCCACGGTCCTCTACGGGATCCCCGGGGAAGGGGTGACCTTCGTGCGCGCGGATGCGATCGCCAAGGAGCACGTGCGCCTCCTGATCGGGCAGCTCGAGCTTCGGATGACGCGCCGCTGAAACGCCCGGGGGCCCTCGATGGCCGGGGACCGTTCATCTTCCGAGGGGAGGGATAGCTCTCTCCGCCGACCGGTCGCATCGCGAGCGTGCCGTCGATCCGTCCCTCCCGAGAGCGTCGGCGCCCCCGGCGCGTGCCGGAGCCCGGAGGTACGAGCGCGTGGGCGTTGGCGGTCCGCTCGTTCGCGGCGGAGGAGGTCGAGCACGCGTCGATCGGGACTCCCTGGAAGCGCCGGATCGTCTACGAGGTCGCCCGAACGCCGGCGCTGCTGGTTCGGGTAGGGGAACGTTCCGCGCCGGCGCGCCCGCAGGCCGTTCGGTCGACGCACGTGCTGCGGCTGAAGCAGGGCCTGCCGTGGAGTCCCGCGATGTTCTCCCTGCACTTCGCGGCCCTGAAACGGCTCCTCCGGTGGGCGAAGAACCCGCTCGCCGGCGACCGGGCGGTCTGGGCCGTGCCGTCCGGATTCATGAGCCGTCGCCGGTGGCTCGCCCCGGAGCAGTTCGTCCGACTGTATCGGGCCGCTCGGGGACCCGAGCGGGTGCTGGTGGCCCTCGAGGGGTTCAACGGCCTGCGGCTCGTCGAGGTGCTGCGCCTCCGATTGCGGGATGTCGACTTCGAGCGCCAACGGCTTCGCGTCCTCGGAAAGGGACGCAACGGGGGGAAATGGAGGATGCTGCCGATGTTCTCTGAGACCGCCCGGGCCCTGGGGTCGGTCCGGGGAAAGCCCGACGGGTCCGCGGCGGTACTACCGCTCTCCCGGTCCGGGGCCGACCTGGTGCTCCACCGTGCGGCGGAGCGGGCGGGGTTCCCCCGGAGTGGCCTCCGGGTCTCGCACCATGACCTCCGGCGAACGTTCGACCGGCTGGCCCACAAGGCCGGGATGGACCTCGTGCAACTCCAGAATCTCTACGGGCACAGTTCGCTCGACCAGACCGTCCACTACATCGGGCTCGACGAGGACGAGATGCGCGCGGGCCTGGACCGACTCGCCTCGATGATCGGACCGATGCTTCGTTCCGCGCAGGGGCCGGAGCGTCACTGAGCCGTCGAGGAGGCGTGCAGGGCCCGTTGGAACAGCTCGGTCGGCTGGGCTCCCGAGACCTGCCGGGCGCCGTCGAAGACGAAGAACGGGACCCCCGTGCACCCCCGTTCCGCGGCCTCCTTCTCGTCCGCGCGGACTTGGAGCGTGAACGCTTGGCCGGCCAGTACCCGGCGTACGTCGTACTCCGCGAGTCCCGCCTCGGTAGCGAGACGGAGCAGCGTCTCGGGATCGGCGAGCGATGCGCCCTCGGTGAAGTAGCCCTTCTGGAACCGTTCCTCCACGACCGCGCGGACCCGGCGGATCCCCGCGAGCTGAAGGATCCGGTGCGCGTCGAGAGTGTTGCACGGACGCGTCGTATCGAGGTGGAACTCGAGGCCCTCGACCGCGGCGATCCGAGCTACGCGCTCGTTCGCCTGGCGCGCTGCGTCGAGCGACATTCCGTACTTGGCGGCCAGGTACTCTGTCACCGGGCGCGGGTCCTCTCGCGGAGCCTCGGGGTCGAGCTCGAAGCTTCGGAAGACGACCTCGACGGAGTCGCGCCCGTCGAAGTGGGCCAGCGCCGATTCGAACCTCCGCCGGCCGATGTAGCACCAGGGGCAGACGACGTCCATCCATACCTCGACCCGCATCGGCACCGGCGAGGCGGCCGCCTCCGATAACAGGTCGCAGGCATTGCGGCCGCGCCGCCGTTCGTCCTCCCCGCGTCTCGCCCGAGGGCTCGGACCCCCGGCGCCCCCGGGGGGACCCTAATGTTTGGTCTGGAACAGACCCTGAGCGATGTCGCCCGGAGCGATGGAGACCGCGACCCAGCCCCGACCCGGCACCGCGGTCTTCTCCCGGATGATCTTTGCGCCGGCCGCCTGGCCGCTCCGGATCGCATCGTCGATGCCGGGGACGAACACGTACCCGATCGACCCCGGGGACTCCGGCCCCGTCCGCGCCCGGATCCCCACGCTCGCGTCCTCGGCGCCCTCGTTCCTACCGTACATCGAGTAGCCCATCTCGGGCAGGACGTGGAACGTCCAGCCGAATGCCTTCTCCAGGAATTTTCGAGTCGCCTCCGGGTCGTTCGAAGCGATCTCGATGTGGCTCATCGGGGGCTTCTCGCGGTGTGGCATCTACGGTCCCGAAGCCCCTGGCGCTCGTGCGCATCGGTCCCGCCCGAGATGACCCCGTCAGTGGAACCACGGGCCGGGGGGTGCGGGAGGGTCGACGGGGAGGGTCACGGACCCCGCACCACCACCTCGCTCGGGCGGTCTGCGGGAGGTGCGTTGCCGAGCGTTCCCGGGCCGGTCGTATATCCCGCGGGGATTTCCGTGCCGGCGACCGCCCGGGCGGGCTTCGCGCGAGGGAGTGATCGGTCCCGCACTCTCCGCGCGGGTCGAGACACGTCTACATGTAGGGGCGAGCACTCCCTTCTCTCGGGTGGGGGGCTATGACCTTTCAGCGACTCCGGCACGATCGACGGGGAGGGGTCCTCTTGGATTTCGTTCTCGTCCTCGCCGTGGTACTGCTGGGCGCCTTCGCCCTCGAGTCCATCGGGATCAGCTTCGCCGAGCTGGTGCACGGCGCCGTGCGGTTCTTCGGCGCCTGATCGAGCCGGGTCGAGACGCGTCCACGGGATACCGGATTCGCCCGGATATCCCGGGAACGGTGAGCGATACCCATCGGTTGCGATTCCGTCGTGGGCGCCGGCGGACGAGACCCCCGCGGAGATCGAGAGAATCTATTATCCAGCCGAATGCGTCCGCCGGCGGGCCGGCACGATGGCGGCGTCGGAGTATCGGCATTACGCGGTGGAGAGCGTCGGCGATGGGATCCACGCCGCGATCGCCCGCCCGGACGGGTACGCGGTCTGCAACTCCGGACTCGTCGATCTGGGCGAGGCGGCGCTCGTCTTCGACACGAGCCTGACCCCCGAGTCGGCCCGGGAGTTGCGGGTCGCCGTCGAGCGAACGCTCGGCCGGCCCCCGTCGCTCGCGGTGAACAGCCACTGGCATCTCGATCACTCGCTGGGGAACCGGGAGTTCTCGACCGTTCCGATATGGGCCACCCGCCGGACCCGCGAGATCGCCCTCGAGAACCGCGAGGCGCTCACGGCCGAACTCACGCGGGAGGCGATCCAGAGGGACCTGCAGGCATTGGAAGGGCGTCGCGGGGAGATGCACTCGGAAGGCTCCCTCTTCGACATCGAGTTCTACCTCCAGATCCACCGCGCCCTTCTCTCCGCGGCCGGCGACCTGAGGATCACTCCGGCCGATCGCACTTTCGAGACCCGTCTCGACCTGCCGGGCCCTCGGGGCGCGCAGCTGGTCAGTTTCGGGAGCGGGCACACCGAGGCGGACGCCGTGCTGTTCCTGCCGCACGAGCGCGTGCTGTTCGCCGGAGACCTGGTCGTCGCCGGCGTGCAACCGAGCATGGGGAGTGGGGATCCGGAACACTGGCTGGTCGTGCTCGACGAGGTCGAACGCCTCGGTGCAGAGCAGATCGTACCCGGGCATGGCCCCACCCGGGGTACGGACGCTCTCGAGGAGATCCGCGGCTACCTTTCCGGCATTCTGGAGGCGGCGACCGCCCGCGTCGGGGCCCCACTCCCGGTTGCCCTGCGTCGCTGGGAGGGGTCGCTGAGCCTCGAGGAGAACCTCCGGTTTGCTCGCGACTGGCTCGCCACTCGGGACGGCCGAGGGTAGCGCAGGGGCGGCCGAGGCCGGGAGTCGCGGCCGGCGACCTCAGAGGTGGAGTACGAGGCGTATCTCGCGGATGAGTCTGCGACGTGCCTCGGGCATCGGCTCCTGCAACATGACCCAGACCGCAGTCGCCTGGAGTAGGCTCATGATGATCTCGGCGAGGATCTGCGGAGCCTCCATCTTGGGGATGCGCCCGCGGTCTTCGAGCCGCTGGAGGAACCGGCGCATGAGCCGCACGTCGTCCCGATGGTCGGCGGTGAGCGCGGCCCGAACCTCGGGGTCCTTGGCCGACTCCCCGGCGATCTCGTGCCAGACTCCGGCGTCGAACTTTCCGGAGAACACACCGTCCAGGGAGTGGGCGATCCCTTCGGCGATGTCGCCCTCGTCGATCAGTCCCTCCCATGCCTCCAGTACCTCGCTCCGGGAGCGGCGCTGGATCTCCGATAGCAATTCGATCTTGGTGTGGAAGTACAGGTAGAGCGCGCCCTTGCTGACCCCGATCTCGCTCGCGATGTCGTCCATCGTGGCGCTTCGAAAGCCCTTCCGACGAAAGACGGTGAGCGCGGCGTCCACGATTCGGGAGCGCGCCTGTGCCTTGTACTCGGCCACGACCTTCGGCATCGGTGCCGGGGACTCAACCCCCGCGGACATCGAACGGAGTCAGCGTATTTTTACTTTCCCACGCCCGGACTTATGACCAGAAGACTTTATACTGACTCTGAGTCATCATGCTCGCGAAGGGCGGCAGCCTCCGCCGCTCGAGGTGACACGGATGACCGATGCGACAGCGCGGGCATCGTCGGAAACGGTGGATCCCGCCCCGACCCCGAATTCGCGGGGCCTCACCGGGATCACGGCCGTCCTCGTCCTCGTCGGGGTCTTCCTTGCGATCCTGATGGGGGCGATGGACTCCCTCGTCGTCGCGACCGTGCTGCCGACGATCGCGTTCGACCTGCACCAGGTCAACGGCGTCACCTTCGTGGTCAGCGCGTACCTGATCTCCTCGACGATCTCGATCCCGATCTTCGCACGGCTCTCGGACATCGCGAGCCGTCGCAACGTCTTCCTCGCGGGCCTCACGATGTTCATCGTCGGCTCGGCGTTGGCCGGCCTGAGCCAGAACCTCGGGGAATTGATCGTCTTCCGGGGGATCCAGGGGTTCGGCGGAGGCGGCGTCTTCCCCGTCGCCATCGCGATGGTGGCCGTCCTGTTCCCGCCCGAGACTCGGGCGCGGATCACGGGCGTCCTCAGCGGGGCGGCCGGTCTCGCGATCGTCCTCGGTCCCCTGGTCGGGAGCTACATCGTCTCCGTGACCACCTGGCGCTGGGTCTTCTACATCAATCTCCCCTTCGGCATCCTCGCGATGGTGGTCCTGTTGTTCGCCGTGGGCCCGCTCCGACCGGCGACCCCGGGGAGCTTCGACGTGCCGGGGGCGGCCCTCCTTTCGGGGTGGGTCGGTGCCCTCATGCTCGCCCTCGTGCAGGTCTCGGACGCGGGCTGGGCGTGGGGCGACCCCCGCACGGTGGCCCTGCTCGCAGCGGCCGTGGTCCTGTTTGCGATCTTCCTCTGGTGGGAGCTCCGGACCAAGGAGCCGCTCGTGCCGCTCCGGCTGCTGCGTCAGCGCGTGATCGCCTCCAGCAGTGGGACGATGTTGTTCACCGGGATCGTGTTCAGCTCCGTCATCACCTTCCTCTCGGTGTTCGTGGGGATCGTTCTGCTCCACAGCGGCCCGAATGCCGCGAACGACGTCCGCGACATCATCTATTTCCTGGCGATCCCCCTGATCCTGGGCGCCGCGCTCTCCGGCCAGATCCTCAGCCGGATCTCCTACCGCAACCTCGTTTCGGGCGGTCTCGCGATGGCGGTGGTCGGCGCGTTCTTCCTCACCCAGGTGACGGCGTCCACTCCGCTGTGGGTCCTGACGTTCGGATTCCTCCCGACCGGCGGTCTCGCGCTCCCGCTGATCCCCATGGGCTTCGGGCTCGGGCTCTCGCTGGCCGCGACGACGATCGCGGTCCAGAACGAGGCGCCCCCGGCGGAGGTCGGGGCGGCGATCGGGCTGACCCGATTCCTGCAGAGCCTCGGAGGGGCCCTGGGGATATCGCTCCTGACCGTCTTCCAGGTGTGGCGGCTGAAGGCGCTCTCCGCCGGGGCCACGACTCCCGAGGCGATCCTGGCCGCCACCGTCACGTCGTATACCAACGTCTTCCTGGTGCTGGCGGTGTGCATCGCCATCTCGCTCGGATTCGCCCTCTTCCTGGTCGGGCGGGTCCCGCGGAACCGGACCTTGGCCCAGCAGGACGTGGCGGAAACCCCCTCGACCCCGCTGCCCGCCGGCGATCCCGCGTCGGTCGCCCCGAAGCCGGAGCCCCCCTCCTGAGCCGAGAGCGCGCCACGGACCGGAACGGATTGTCCGAGCCGGGCGCCCACGGGCCCCGCCCCGGTCGGCCAAGGTTGATGGGTGGGGTCGCCCATCGGGGGCGGACGCGATGAAGCGGTCGCCCGGTTCCGAGGTGGTGTTCCTTCGGGACGAGGGCGTCTTCGACGCCCCGATCGCCGAGGTGTGGCGTTTGCTGGGCTCGGGCGCCGAGCACGAACGGTCTCACCGTCATCGGGAGGTCCGTCGAGAGGTGGCCGGGGAGAACTCCGGCGTCTACTCGTGGGTCCAACCGTTCCGGGGCGCCCCCGTCCGGTTCGCCATGCGATGGACCGCCTTCGTGCCCCTCGGCCTCGCCTACGAAGTGCTCGAGGGCCCGTTCTCCGGTTCGCGGTTCTTCCTCTCCTACCGGCCCGACGGGACCCGCACCGAGGTGAGCGTCGTCGGCGCGTTCACGTCGCCGACGCTGCCGGCGCCGGAGCTGCGACGGGCCGTCCTCGGATTCTTCGCCACGGAGTTCGGGCAGGACGCCGCGGCGCTCCGGAGGTCGCGCGACGCCCCTTCGAGAGGCGCCCGAGCGCCCGCCCATCGAAGGAGAACGCAGGCCCTCCCCGGAGAGCTCGACCCCGGAACGCTCCCGGGGAGCTAATGAACCGGGAACCGATTCCAGCCGCAACCATGGCTGCCCTCGGACTCGCGCCGATCCCGGCGGAAGAGTATCAACGCTGGTGGGACCTCAGCGTGCGGGACTACGCCAAGGACCACGTGGAGGCCGGCAACTGGGACGCCGGGGAGGCCCTCGCCCGGTCGGAGGCGGAGTTCCGAAAGCTGCTCCCTCAGGGCACGGCGACCCCCGGCCATTTCCTCTACGCGCTCGAGGACCGCGAGTCTCGCCAGCACGTGGGACTCGTCTGGTTCCACGCCGACCGAACCTCGAAGTCCGAGAACCGGAACGCCGTGTTCATCTACGACCTCCTCGTCTACGAACCGTTCCGCGGGAAGGGGTACGGGTCGGGGGGCATGCGCCTCGTCGAGGAGAAGGCACGCGAGCTCGGGTTCGACACGATCTCCCTCCACGTCTTCGGGCACAACCGGGTGGCCATCGCGCTCTACGAGAAGCTCGGCTACGTCCCCAAGAACATCCTCATGTCGAAGAAGATCGACCTTCCCGCCGGCCCGCCTTCCCCCCCCGAGGGGTGACAGGTCCGTCGGGGCTCCCGCCCGGTCGGGTGGGCAGCCCGCCGGGCCCTTTCGACAGGGGGCTCACGGTGGGCCGGGTCGTGGCGGAGCTGTGTACGGAAGGTCCTGCCGAGTGGCCCGCCGGGTCCCAGTACTGCACCGCGTGCGGCGGGCCGCTGGTTCCGTTCGCCCCGGGACCGCTCGCCGCCTCGGAACAGCGAGTGGAGGAGATTCCCGCCGACTTCGCCGTCGCCCTGGGATGGGGAGGAACCCGCATCGTCTTCACCGACCGCCGGGGGAACCTCTTCTGGACGGGACCCCACAGATTCCTCCCGCGCCCGTCAGTCCACAAGGAGTGGAAGCGACCGAGCCGTCGGGGCGCGCTGGCAGACGCTGAACCCCCCGTGGACGGCGAGCCCCCACGAGGTCGCCTCGGAGTTCGGGTACGAGGGCATCGGCGCGGCGAACGCTCGCCGGGAGGTCGGGAGTGGCATCGACCGGGACGTCTGGGTTCCGACCCTGTTCTACCGGTGAGACACCCCCCAGGGGCCCGGGTCTCGCCGGTAGGTCGTGAGCTCGGCGCAGCGACCGCGTCACCCCGCGCGGGGCGATGAGAACGTGGGGGCGGGGACTGGGTATTCGGCGCCGCGCGCGACGACGGCGGCCGCGAGGGCACGCTGTTCCGCGTAGGCCGGGTCGACCCCCGGGAGCGGGAGGGCGTGGCCCCCTACGACCGGAGCGGGGTCCGCGAGGAAGGGGCTCGCCGACGGAGCAGCCGCGGAGCTCGGGTTCGGGGTCACCGTGACGAGAACGAGACTGAGCGGCGGTACCGTGACCCGGTCCGGCAGGGCGGGGTATTTCGTCGTCGTGGGGCTCGCCGCCGGGTCATTCCAGGAGAGGATGCTGCCCGGCTGTCCCGTAGTGAAGAAGCGGGTGGACAGGCCGAACGTCTCGGCATGGCTGACGTTGGCGTTGACGAACAGGATCTGGCTGGTGTTCGTGATCGTCCCGTGGATCATCGTCGCCCACAGGTTGGTGTTGTCGCTGCGGACCGAGACGTTGTAGACGGGGCGTCCCCGCTCGAGGTTCGAGAAAACGTCCGAGAAGAGGAGTCCCTGGGGGTCCGGCACGTCGAAGGCGTTCAGCATGCAGAACTCGCACCCGGGGGCCCCTTGCAGGTTGAACACCTGCACGGACTGGATGCCCGCGTTGAGGGCCTGGACGAACGAAGCGGCCATCCAGACCGCCCCGAGATACCCGCGGTCCTGGGGAGCGGGGAGTCCGACCGGGCCGCCCTGGAACTCGCCGATCTGGATCGGCAGCGAGCTGCACTTGGCGCAGAGGTCCCGGATGTGCGCCTTCAGGTCGTAGTAGTTCGACGTGATGTTCTTCGGGCCCATCAGGCTCGCGAAGTACTGGGCGGTGGTGGGCGTGGAGGTACCGTCGTTCGTGTAGACGTGGCAGGAGATCGCGTTGATGGAGTCGCCGTCGATCGCGGCGATCGGTTCGGTGTAGGTCACGTCGGGGCACCAGTAACTCTGCAGGCCGACGAACTGGGCCGCCGGGTCGACCGCCTTCACCGCCCGCACGGCGTTGCGGACATCGACGGCGTAGGCGACGCCGGTGGGGGCCGAATTGTCGGTCAGCTTCCACTTCTGCCAGGGGATGCCGTAGTGGGTCCAGCTGATCGGCTCGTTCCCGATCGACCAGTACGTCGGTTGGAACCCCAGCGTCTTGACGATATACGCGGCGAAGTACGCGTCCTCCGCCGAATTGTTGTTCTCGCCGGGGAGGCCGATATCCGACTCGCAGTGCGGCGTCAGGGAATCGCACCACGCGGCGAAGGAGGCGACGTCGTAGTCGCAGCCGTTCGGGATCGGTATGCCTCCCGTGGGTCCGGCGAGCCACATCGTGTCCGTAGTGACGTTGCACTCGTCCTCGCCCGCGCTGTAGCGGATCATTCCGATCGGGGTCGAATTGAGGTAGGCCCCCAGCTTGGGTACCTGGGTGTACGCGGTGACGGGGGTCGTCTCTCCGTTGACCCCGAAGAAGCTTCGGTAGAGCGTGGTGGTGGAGGAACCGACCCGCAGCGTCGCCGTGATGCTGGAGGAATCGTGGGTCGCCGCTGGCCCGACCCCGGAAGCGGAAGTGAGAGGAAGGAAGAACGAGGCGGCGAGGACGAGCGCGATGAGGGCTCCCGCACGCCAATGGCGCCGGGCCGATTTCAGGGGGGGACCGCAGAGGGCGGGGAGTCGGGGGGAAGTGCTTGTGGGGGTTGTGGTCCGCTCCTCGTAAAACAACACGACCTCCTTGGCCACCGTCTCTCCCCAAGGGAGAGGCTCATTGCGCAGTATAACCTGAGTTCGCGAGGGATTTAGCCCTTGGCTTCGAGTGGAAATGCAGGTCGGGAGAAGAGCTCCGGAGAGGGCGGGAGCGATGGCCCTCGACCCGGGTTCGCCGCGCCGCTACCGGGCCCGGGCTCGAGAGCATCCCAGCGCCGCTCCTGCCGGATCGAAGATGTCGCGGCCCCGCCCGGGGGGAAGGAGGCTGTGCCGTTCCTCGGTCGAACGGGGGTCCGAATCGACCCCCCGACCGAGCGATCGCGACGCTCGGGGATATACCGCACCGGCCGCGGGGGTGAGCCGGATCGCTCACGATAACGGGGTACGTGACGATCTCCGCGCAACAGGAAAGGCTGAAGTCGGCTCTCTCGTTCGCGGCTCCGGATGTCCGAACCGGCACTCGTCGGATCCCCCCTGTTGCATCGGTCGGTCGGCACCCGAGGGAATGACTTCATCGTCCACGAGAACCGGGACGAGGCGCCCGGCCCCGGAGCCCCTCGAAGAGGTGTTCCGCTGCACGTTCATCGGACCGAGGACGAAGCGTGGTACATCCTCGAGGGAACCCTGAGGTTTCGCTGCGGGGAGCGGGAGTTCGATGTGGCTCCGGGGTCCGGCGTATTGCTCCCGCGGGGCACCCCGCACACCTTCTGGAATCCGGGGCCCGGGGCGACGCGCTATCTCCTGATCGTGGGCCCCCAGACCGAGGGGCTCCTCGAGGTTCTCCACGGCCCGAGCCCGCCCGGACCCTCCGATCTCCGGGACCTGTATGCGTCGTTCGGAGTGGACCTTCTAGACTGATCGGTCGCCCGTGCGGGGGCGCACCGCGCGACCGGGGCGACGGGTACCGGAGGGCCCGCGGCGTGAGAGGCAATACATAATCCGCGCCGCGGGGTCCCTCCGGCGGTCGGGGGCCGCGGATTGGATCTCTTTACCCACGTCATCTTCGCCTACCTGCTTTCGTTCATCATCTGGGGGCCGGCGGCCCCGCAGTACATTGCGGCCGGGGCCCTCGCGGGCGGCCTTCCCGACTCGGACATCCTCCTCTTTCCGCTCACCCGATGGTTCCCTTCCCTCCACCATCGGGGGGCGGTCCACACGGTCGTGGGAGTCACGGTCATCGCGGCGGTGGGCAGCTTCCTCGTGCCGTACCTTCCCTACTTCACCCACGCATCGACCCTCCTGTACTTCGTGGCCATGGAGATCGGCGGGCTCTCCCACCTCGTGCTGGACGGATTCACGAACTACGCCGTGCGACCGCTCCTCCCGTTCTCCGGCCGACCGCTCCGACTGAACGCCGACGTCGCGGTGAGCCTCGTGACGATGGTCCTCACGGCGGCGACCCTGGTGGTGCTGGTCCTCGAACACGGTACGGTACCGTTCGGAGTCTGGGAGGAGACGGCCTGGATCCTGGTCGGGGTCTACGGGGGGTACCTGGTCCTCCGGGGGGTCGCCCGGTGGCGGGCCGGAATCCACCGACGTCAACTCGGCTACGCGGAGGTCCTCCCGAGCACGAGCCCGTGGAAGTGGTTGCTCCTGGAGGAGGCCGATACGCCGGACCGGTACCGGATCCGCTTCCGTCGGCTCTCCCTAACTTCCGGCGCAGCGGGGTCCGACCGGGGCCTCGACGTGGCCAAGCTCCCCCCCGCCGCCGGGCCCGTGGACTCACCGCAGGCGGCGCTCGAGCGGACCTACCTGCCCGCCATGGCGAAGAGCGAGTGGCTCGCCGAGAGCTACCACTTTGGAGAGGCGGTCCAGAAGGGGGCCGTGTACGAGGTCTGGTGGTACATCGTTACGCAGGCCGCCGGTCGTCGGGCCTACGGAGTGCACGGCGAGATCGACCGCGCGACCGGATCGATGCACCTGCGCTCGGGGTTCCTGCGGATCCCCTCCCCGGCTCCCATGTGATCGGAACCCCGTCCCTCGGCGCGGCGGGCGAGGGGCCTGCGGCGTGTCCTCGGCTCAGGAGACGATCCGCCCCTTCTGGAGCAGTGGCCGATTGTCGATCGTCACGTCGGCTCCTTTCAGCACGATCCACGCTCCGAACGGCGAGACGTTCTTGCCGCCCCGGTACGAGTTGCCGCCGAGCTGGAGCAGTACCGCGCCGAGTTCCTGGTCTTCCATCTGGGGAAGATTCGAGATCTCGGGGTTCAGCCCGACGGAGAAGTAGCCGAGCCGGTCCTTGCCCGACCGGGGCGCCTTCGCGTAGAGCGCCTCGAGCGCTTCCCCGCCGGATTCGTAGGACTGCGACGTCAGGTGGCCGTCAGCGAACTCCCATCGAGCCCCGGTCACGGGTCCGCTGTTGGGGTACGTCGTATGATTGCCGAGGGCGGTGCCCTCGGCGGAGGTATGGTCGATGGACAGGCCGACCACCCCACCGGGGATCGTCGCCATGTTGTTCCCCACCTTCAGGTCGGAGCTGTCGACGAGCGCGTCGTCGAGTTGGAGCGGAAACCTTCCGAGGCGGAAACTGAGCTGGGTGCCGTTCGAGTGGCTCACGGTGACCCGCTTGCCCTTGCGGAGACGTTCGCCGATCCGCGTCCCCAGTCGATGGAGGTCGCCGGGCGGTACCAGGCTGGCCCGAGTGAGCTCCTCCCGCCAGTCGCCCAGGTCCAACTTCCAGCGGTCCGCGGCGAGCGGGCTCGTCCGCCCGAGGTACATTCGTGCTCCCCGGACCTTGGCCTTCGCTGCCCGGCGGTACCACTCCGCGTTGTACGCCGCGACGCCCGCCCGGTTCTTGGGGGGAACGTCGTCCATCCGCGGCCATTCGGAAGGTCCGTAGAAGAACACGTACGCCGCGGTCTTCTCGAGGGCCGCCCACTCGTGGCCGCCGACTCGGCCGGTCTGCCGTCCGTTCCCGGATCGCAGTGCCTCCCAGAACGACTCTTCGTCCTCGTAGAGCATCGAGGGGTTGGCCCCGAGGCGACGCGCCTCGTTCACGAACGGTTTCGCCCAAGGGAGGGATTCCGACCAGGTCTCGATGACGACGTTCTCTCCGCGTCGGACCTTGAGCGTGTTCGCGAGGACGTTGTGCGCGAGCCGGGCGGCGGGTTCCGAGGATCGGTCGGACATCGGAGGGCGACCGTCACGCCCCTACATCTACCCGACGGGACCCGCCGGGTTCCGGCGGCCCCGGCCCGGGAAAGACCCGCTTCGCGCCCCCGGCGTCTCCGGCCGAGCGATCCTCTCGCCGCGGTCGGGGTTCGCTCTCCCGCCGCGGTGTGCGTCCGAGTAGGGAGTAACGAAAACTAAAGTGGAGCCTGAAATACGATTTCCCGTCTCCACCGGTCGATGACGAGCGTCTTCGGCTGGCCCTTGGCCGTCGTCCTTCTCGTGGCGGGCGTCCTCGTCTTCGCGGCGTCGTGGGTGATCCATTGGGTGCTGCTCGTCCTCGCGGTGGTGCTCGTGGCGGTCGGGTTCTACCTTCTTCTGACCGGCGCCGCGATTCCCGTGTGAGCGCGCGAGGGCCACGAGAAGGGCCCGGGGCCGGGCTCCGTCAGACACGGACTACGCGAACGCCTTCGCGGGCACCCGCCACCGGGTCGTGGTCGTGACCGCGCCCGTGGGCCGATCGACATGCGCGATCACCCCCGCAGAGCGGCCCCAGAAGTTGAACTCCAGCGAGTACCAGAAGACGTCGTAGGCCCCGTCGCTCGCTCGGACCTCGGCAAAATGGTGGGTCTCCCCGAGGATCCAACTTGCGGCGAGAGCGGCAGCATGGCTACGGGTAAGCGCACCGGGCACATCCCCGACGGAAAGGGAGTTCGTTGGATCGAGGGAAAACTCCACCGACCGGGTCGGCACCGTGAAGCCCGTCAACAGACTGTAGCGGGCGTATCGAAGTCGTACGTGTCCCGTCTCCTCGGTCTTCCCGAAGAGGACGAACTGCAGCGGGTTTCCCTGGGGGATCACCGCCGTGAACCCCTCCCGATGCTGGACGATGCCGGCCCGCCAGCGGCCCAGGATGCGCACGGTGAAGTAGACCAGGACGCACGCCAGCAGCCCCCAGGTGGTGAGCGTCCAGAGTGCCACAGGAACGCGGTCGCGCTCGTAGATCATCGCGGCGTAGGCGAGGACCGTGAAGGCCATCGACCCGATGTTCATGATCCGGTCCACGTCGAAGTGGTACTCCCGGGAGGAGAACGGAGCGAAGATCGGAACCGACCAGTGATCGAGCGAGTCCAGGAACACGTGGGACAGGCCCCCGACCTCCAGCGCAACGAAGAACGTCAGAGAGGACCCCGCTCCGAACGCCGGGCCGAGCCCCCTCGCCATCAACGGCGGCACGACAAAGCACCCCACCGCGGCGATGACCGTGACGCCCAGTATCGAATGGGAGATCCCCCGGTGACGGAGGGAGGGAAATCTCCGCGCCAACGGGTGGAACGCGATGTCGAGGTCGGGGAGGGCGCCGGCGATCGCCGCCGCTACGACGTACTGAAGACCGGCCGACCCCCAGATTCCGAAGCCCAGAAGGTAGCCGAGGAGAAGGTGGCTGAACGGGTCCATCCGAGTCACCGTCAGCGGACCCCGGGTGGTTAAGCTTCGCTCCCGCGGGGTGTGGGACCCGACCCCCGCCGAACGGAATCCGGTGGGATGCAGAGCCGGGCGCTCGGGAGGGGACGGTGCCGGAGCCAAGGGGTGGGCCTGCCTCCCGGCCAGTGCGCCCATCTTATGGGGCCGTGGACCGTCCTCCGGGCATGTCCGGCAACCCCCTGCCCTCCGCTCCGCCCCCTTCGTCCGTGATCGCCGTGACCACACCGTACGTCCCCGGCTATCGAATCGTCCGCACGCTCGGAGTGACGTGGGGACTCATCGTACGATCCCGAGGCCTGGGACGGAACATCACCGCGGGCTTCCGGGCCCTGGGCGGCGGCGAGATCACGGAGTACACGCAACTGCTCGATCAGACCCGGCACCAGAGCTTGGAGAGGCTCCAGCAGCACGCGCAGTCCCTCGGGGCGAACGCGGTGATCGGCGTTGCGTTCGCCTCCTCGGAACTCGGTGAGGTCATGACCGAAGTCCTGGCGCTCGGAACCGCCGTGGTCGTGGAACCCGACCCCACCGCACCGCAGCCGGTCTCGCTCCGGTAAGGGCACCGGGGAGCCGCCGGCCGACTCGACCTTCCCTCAGCTCCGCGCGGGAAGGCGGCTGTCGCTGTCGATAACGTCCCGGGCGTCCTCTGCGCTGGTCTCCGCGCCCGGGGGACCTCGCATCACCGAGCGATCGAGCCGGACCATCTCCTTCGCCAGCCATTCGAACTCGGCGAAGACCAGCGGGTCGTGAGACTGCTCCCGCCATCGCGCGATCCGATCGGCCGGGTGCGTGAGCGAGTAGTAGTACCCCGTGATCCACGGCCCGAACGCATTCCACACCATCCGTCGATCGAGGATTCGCTCCCGGGTCAGTGACCCCATGAGCTGGAAGAAGAAGCCTACATCGTAGTTTTCGATATCCTTCGTGGAGTCGTTGGAGAGCAGCTGCGCGCTCAACTCGCGGCGGGCCGCACGCATCGGGGCGGAGTCGAACCGGTCGCGAAGGTCGAGCACCGTCTTCGCGGAATTGATGCGCTGGGTCTGACGCATCTGCCAGTAGGCGAACGTCAGCGTGCCGACGATGAGGATCCAGGTCCCGACGAGGGTGGCCCACGTCTCGAGGTCCAGGCCGGCCACGGCCGGGCGAGTGTCTCTTGGTTCAAAATGGGTGCGCAGACGCAGCGACCGCGGATCCGATCCCGCGGGGTGCGATGCAGGTCCGGCGGGTGCGTCCCCACCGTCATCGGCCATTCCGCGCGAAAAGGGCCAACGCCTCGGGGTGGAGTGGCGGCAGCGGCTCGTCCCAACGCGGGGCGCGCGTCGTCTCCCGGACCGAGGGGCGTACGATAGACCCATACGTGCCGGATCGTGATTCCACGATCGAGGACCGGTTCCTGGGGTGAGAGCTTGCCGAGTTGGGATCCCCAGCAGTACCGTCGATTCGAGCAGGAGCGGGCCCTCCCGTGCCGCGACCTTATCGGCCGGATCGGCGGGCTTTCGCCCCTGCGCATCGTCGACCTGGGGTGCGGTACCGGTACGAGCACGAGGCTGCTTCGCGAACGATGGCCCGCCGCGCAGATACTGGGTGTGGACAGTTCCCCGGAAATGATCGCCGAGGCCCGGAGCTCGGGCGTCGTCGCCGAGTGGTCGCTCGCGGACATCCGCACATGGAGCCCAGACAGACCCGTCGACCTGGTCTTTTCGAACGCGGCTCTTCAGTGGGTGGGAGCGCACGATCGGATCTTCCCCCGGCTGCTGGAACACGTCGCCACCGGCGGAGCCCTCGCGGTCCAGATGCCCTTCAACTGGGAATCCCCGGCCTACCGATGTCTTCGAGGCGTCGTCGAGAGCCCAACTTGGTCCTCCCGATGGGGCCGGGACCTGGTGACCATCCACGATTTTCCGCCGGCGTTCTACTACGACCTTCTGTCTTCCGCCTGCCGTCAGGTGGATCTGTGGGAGACCGAGTACATTCACGTTCTCCCCGATCCGGACGCCATCGTGGAGTGGATGAAGGGTACGGGGATGCGCCCCTACCTGGATTCGCTCGGTTCCGAGTCGGGGCGAACCGCTTTCCTCCGCGAGATCTCCTCGGGCGTCGCCGCATCCTACCCGCCGCAGTCGGACGGGCGGGTCCTCTTTGCGTTCCGACGATTGTTCCTCGTCGCTTATCGGTGAGGTGGCCCGGTCCGCATCCTGTGGTGGCACCGGTGTCAGCCGCTACCGCATCGCGGGGGTTCGAACGTCGGGGGTGGCGTCTTCCCCGGAGGCGAGCCGCGCCAGAAACCTCCCGCAACGCACGCAGTGACCTGGCCCTCGTGCCCCCCCTCCCGCCGCACGCCGTGCACACCCAGTCCTGGGACGGACCGGTAGCACCGAGTGGCGACGAGGGGCAGCGGATCATAGTCGTACCGACGTGCGTTCGACCGGTCGCGAGGCGGGCGCTCCCCGCGAGGATCGAGAGGTGGACCAGGATCCCCCGGACCACCCCCGCCGTCCCGCCCCACATCCACGGCGCGGATCTTCGAGCCCGTCCGACGATGAGGATCCCGCCGCCGGCAAGAAGGAGGATGTGGTGGGTGAGGAGCGATCGGAGGAGGCGTCGAATCGCCTACGGCGGACCCGCTGCCCTCGAAGCGCTATTGCCCGTAGCCTAGGTTCGGTCCCCTGCCGGAAAATTCGTTCGACGGCAGAAACCGCCGACACAGGATCGGCCCGCACCCGAGGCGGTGCGGGGCTTCCGGCGGAGCGCAGCGCAAACTCCCCCCTACTCGTGACACGTCCGGCGCGCCGGTTCTCCGGCTATCGGCACGTCAGGCATCCCCTCGCCGGTCCCGACGGCGGGCCGTCGCCGCGCCATCCCACCGGTGCGGTCGGAGCGGTCCGTCGCTCGGCGACCTGCGCCTCCATTCCCCGGGCGTTTCACGACCTCCCGGATCCGCTTTATTGGGAGCTCGAGTGCCCATGGGTGACTACCATGAGCGGCGAGGTGGGCCACTTCGAAATCCCTGCGGACGATCCCGAACGAGCGCGCAAATTCTACGCGTCGAGCTTCGGTTGGAAACTGACGGACGTGCCCGGAATGGACTATACCATGGTGACCACGGGCGGAGTCGACGACCAGGGGATGCCCAAGGAGCCCGGGTACATCGGCGGGGGGATCGGAAAGCGCGGGGGGAACCTGCTCCATCCGGTCGTCACGATCGTGGTCGACGACCTCTCGGCCGCGGAGAAGACCGTCGAGAAGAACGGGGGCGAGATCGTCCAACGCAAGCAGGCGATCGGCGACGGAACGAGGGGTTTCATGGGGTACTTCAAGGATAGTGAAGGGAACATTGTCGGCCTCTATCAGTGGCCGAAACAGTAGGAGCCGGCCCGGCCAGCGTCCCGACTTCCGTCGGCCTCGCTAAGTCCGGCAGCCGCACCCACGGTGCGTTCTCGCCCGGTGGTGCGGCTCGCACGGCCGGCCTCCAACGGAAGATACGGACTCGCAACGCGGTGGCTCTGTACGTCAGTTCGGTCCTCGGCCCCGGAATCCTGATCCTCCCCGGCCTCGCGGCCCGGACCGCGGGCCCCGCCTCTCTCCTGGCATGGGCTCTCCTCGGTGTCGCCAGCCTCGCCTTCGCGATCACCTTCGCGTCCCTCTCCGCCCGCCGGCCCGAGGCGGGCGGCGTCTACGCGTTCGCGAAGGAGGCTTTCGGACGGACCGTCGCGACGACCACGGGCTGGCTGTTCGCCCTGTGGGTGTGCGTCGGCGCCCCCGCCGTGGCGCTGATCGCTGCCGCCTACGTCGGCTACGCGTTCTCTCTCCCGCGACCCGTGGCCTACCTCGTCGGCTTCCTGGTGCTCGCTGCCGCGTTCGTCGTCAATCTGCGCGGGATCGTGGCGAGCAGCCGGGTCCAGCTCGCGGTGATCGCGTCGATCGTGGCGCTCCTCGCGACGGTCCTGCTCGTCGCCTCGGTCCACGTCACTCCCAGTAGCTTCCACCCGTTCCTCCCCGACGGGGTGCTGTCGGTGGGAACCGCCGCGGCGTTGATCTTCTGGTCGTATCTGGGCTACGAGAACGTTTCCAACGTCGCCGAGGAGTTCGAACGCCCCGAGAGGGACCTCCGACGGGCGGTTTGGATCAGCGTGGCCGTCATCGGAGTTCTGTACTTCGCGCTCGCTTTCGTTACGGTCGGCACCGGGGCGTATCGTGCGGGAGGGGGTACCGCTCCCTTCGCGAGCATACTGGCGGATTCATTCTCCACGTACGGCGCGGCGGTCGCGGCGATTTTCTCGCTGGCCATCGTGTTCGCCACGGTCAATGCCTACACGACCGGGATGTCTCGGGTCTTCTTTGCGACCTCCCGGGACGGGGGGTTCCCCCGGGCCCTCGCGCACCTCCATCCCCGTACGTCCGCTCCGGACCGGGCGTTGGCCGTAATGTTCTGCGCGGGTGGCCTGACGTTGCTCTACTACTACCTCGAGAACATCACGCTCACGACCGCCCTCCTGGTCGCGGGGGGCGCGGCGCTAGCGGTGTACATCATCGGGTCCGCCTCGGGTTTGAGGATCCGTCTTCACGCCGGACGCCCGGAGCGCGGTCTGGCCGTGCTGGCGGCGGTCTCCCTCGCGATCGCACTGGTCATCCTTCCGTTCGTCGGGCTTCCCCTGATCGCCAGCGGGGTGGTGATCGCCCTGGCGGTCACGTACTCCCTTCTGACGCAACGGAGACCCGATCCACGGTCACCGACCTGACCGAAGCTGTCCCGTCGGAGGGCGGCCCCCACTCCCGGCGCTGGACTTGTTCGCCGGGCGGTCCGGCGTGTATCGCAGGGGAAGCCAGAGCGAGCTCGGGGGCCTCGATCCGAGGAGCCTCCGTCGGAGGACGCTCGGATTCACCCCAAAGAGTCTCCTCCCCTGACCGAGGACGGCGGAGCCAAGCCCGATGCGGATCCTGTCGAACCGAGCGGCGACCCCTTGCCAGAGACCCGCGCGGAGCGAGCCTCCGAGGGTACCCCGTACCGCACCGATCGTGGGCGTAGCGCATCCGATCGCATGGGCGCAATTTCCCGAGTGGATAGGTGCGGGTGCGCCCTAGCTCTCGGTGCCACGGCGTTCTGCGAGCGGTGCGGTGCGGCCTCCGCCCCTTGCGCACGGTTCTGTCGGGCATGCGGGGCCGGCGTCGTCCCTTCGGAGGCGCCTACCGTGGACGAACCGTCGGTCGCCTCCGATGGCGCGTCCGACCCCGCTCGACCGGGGTCCGCGACCGGGCAGAGCGCCCGAGTGGAGCGCTCCATACTGCGCAGCCGCGGTGTCCTCGGGATCGTCGTCGTGATCATCGTCGTCGTCCTTCTCGTTGTATTCTTCTTTGCCGAGGCCGGAACCCCCCTCTCGCCGATCCCCCGCTCGTTCGCTCTCACCGTGAGTTCCGATCACTGCGCCTCCAATACCTCGGTCTACACGTTTCCCTCGGGCGCGAGCGTCCAGTTCACCTGGGGTTCTTCCGGTGGGGGAGCCGTCACCTTCACGCTCTACATCGACCTCGGCCAATCCGAGTCCCGCGAGGCCGCGGCGAGTGGGGCGGACGCCTTCGCGGCGAACGGCAACCCCTACTGGTTCGTGAGCTACTCGTGCCTTCCCGGGACGGTTTCGATCTCCGGCTCCTATCCCGCCTAGCTCCGCACCTCCCGGGGCCCATCGGGGTGGGCCGTTCCGGGTCGGTTGCCTCCGCCCGAGGCGAGAGGAGACGGGAGCCGCCGGCGAGGCGCTCCGTCGCCCCACCGGGCCCCCCGTCGCGCCGGCCGGGGGAATCCCCGGGCGGCGGGTCCCTCGCCCACGCCGGACCGGCACCGTGCCACTACTCGTTCGATGGCGCGTACCATGCGAGGATGAAGAACACGACGGCGGCGGCCACGATCCCGAGCGTCGTGGGCAACGCGGCGGTCCAGAGCGCGGGATTGAGGGTGAAGTACGAGTCCTCCCAGACCGCTCCGAGGATCGCGAGCGCGGCGACGATCGCGAATGCCGTGAACGGGCCGACGGACCGGTGGCGGACCGTCCGTGCGGACGGGCTCGGTTCGCTCACGGACCCACCCATAGTACCCCCCAGAGCCCCATCACCATCCCCGTCTGGGTTCCCGTCCCGCTTCCCGCCTCGCCGTTGGGGTTGTAGGAGTAGGAAACCGGAGTCAGCACACCGTAGAGGTAGACCCCGGCGGCGAGCGTGGCGCTCTCCGTCACCACGCGGCCCACCGGCAGCTCGCTCGACTCGATCGTCCGGGGGCCGGTCGATGCGTTGACCTCGACGATCTGGAACGGGTACGGAAGGGTGTAGTTGTGGTCGATGACGTACTCCTGTTGCGCGTCGGGGTTGGTCGAAGTGACGTTGACGAGATAGTTGTTGATCCCGATCGTGGACAGGGGGATCGTCCACGAGAAGGAGACGAGTCCCGACGCGCCGGTAAGGGTCGGACCCGGAACCGACTGGTTGAACAGCCCTTCCCCGTTTGCGACGAGCGCGGCGTCCCCCGCCGTCACGACGGGCGGGCTGTAGATGTCGCCCGCCGCGTCCGCCGCCTCGAAGCTCGACAGGGAGGAGGTGCTGCCCGGGGCCGGGAGCACGATGAGGGCGCTCACGTCCTGGCCGAACCAGGGCCCGTCGTACTCCCCGTCCGGGACACCGTATACTCCCGGGTCCGGGGGAGCCCGGAAGAGGGAGAAGGAGACGCTGCCGGGCACGACCTGGACGTCGATCGGGGTCTGGGTACGGAACGGGATGAGCAACGATTGGGTCGCACCGCTCGCGGTCAGATTGACGCTCACCCACTGGCCGGGGTAGGCCACGATGGCGTTGGAAAAGTTTCCGTTCACCGCGCCGGATTCGCTGACCGCCCAATAGTACTGCTGGCCCGTGGCCGTAACGAACTCGGTGTCGGCAGGATAGTTCCCTGCCGAACCGTCCCCGGTGGCGACCGATACGGCCGCCGGGGTGGTCGCTGCGAGCACCAGCACCAGCAGGGCCACGACCGAGCCGACCCAGAGCTTCTCGACCCGCTCGCGGCGGGCCCGGGGAACCTGACGTACGAACGGCGCGTCCGCGATCGGGACCTGGCCACTGCGGAACGTGGTCGACTGGGCCGCCCGCCGGACCGCCTCGTCGAACGAGAGTCCGGCGGCGCTGAAGTATCGCCCCCAGAGCACCGTGAACAGGCCGTTCGCGACGAAGAACAGCTGGCCGGCGAGGATGAGGATGATCCCGGCGAAGAGCAGGGTCTGGTCGAGCGTGATCGCCGGAAGCGACGGTACGATCACCTCCCTCCGCAGGACGCCGAGGTTCCCCAGGAGGTCGAACATCAGAACGATCAGTACCCCTCCGACCACGGTGAGCACGAGATGGATCCGTGTCAGGAGCGGGGAGAACCAGAGCCGTCCCGTGAGGATCGGGAAGATCGCGTAGAGCACGGCGTACCCCCCGCCGACGATCGCGAGGATCGTGATCGCGTGAAAGTGGCTCAGAATGAACAGGCTGTTGTGCACGTCGACGTCCCACGGCACCGTCGCGACCACCGGACCGGAGAGTCCGCCGAAGATCACGCCTCCAAAACTCAGCAGCGCGAAGAGCGAGACGGCGTTCCACTCCCACTGACCGGCGGGGACCCCCTTCACGGTCATCCAGACCGAGAAGACGGAGATCGCGCTCGGCAGGATGATGGCGAACGAGAACGCCATCGTCAGCCAGACCGCCAGGGCCGGCAGCGGGGTGAGGTACAGGTGGTGGATTCCGAGGAGCGGCGTCAGGATCACGAAGAGGGCGGCGGAGACCACGGCAAACCGGTAGCTGTAGATGGGCCGCCGGGAGAGGATCGGGAGGAGGAAGTAGAGCGCCGCGATGGGCACGAGGAAGAGGACGTAGACGACGGCGTGGCCGAACATCCAGAAGACCACCTGGTCGACGAGCGGGGAGAGGGCCCATCCGGCGTACGCCGCCCCCATGTCCCAAACCGTGGAGAGGAGCAACGGAACGTAGGTCAGGGGGATGAGGACGAGACCGCCGATGACGAACCACACCGATACGGGCAGCCGCGTCGGCTCGGACGGCGGCCGCGTCCGTCGCCACTGGAGGAAGTGGGAGGTCATCCAGCCGGCCCAGATCAGGGCGGAGGCCGCGAGCGCGATCCAGCCCAGGAACCAGAGGGGGCTCACGACGTAGGTGCTGTGCCCGAGGATCCCCAGCGGGGACGCGAAGTACCAGCCGATCGCCGGGAAGAAGTTGTCGTTGAAGGGAACGAGGTAGACCGGTCCCTCGAGCAGGAGCATCGAGGCGTTGATCAGCCCGACCGCCGAGTAGAGGGCCCACTTGTGGCGGGGGACGACCCCGAGGGCGCTGATGAGGATCAGCCCGAAGAGGGCCATCTCGAGCTGCTGGGCGAAGCCGAACAGTTCCCGGATCCCGTGGAGCGTGACCGAGGAGTAGATCTCCTCGTTCGACAGGTGGAGCCCCGCACCGGTCGCGTAGCCCACGACCTGGGTCTGGAAGCCGAGCGCATCGAATCCCCCGACCGCGCCCCAGAAGAGCGAGAGGATCAGCGTCAGCATCGTGATGCGGGTCATCCAGTCGCGTTCGAGCAGGAAGACCCGGTTGAACAGACGGACCTTCGCGAGGCGCTTGCGGATCTCCTCCTCCGTCTGGTCGAGGAGCCTCGTGAGCGAGGGGGCCCTCTCGAAGTAGGGGCCGACGGGGCCGGGTTCGGGCGGTATCAGGGGGGACCCCGTCGAAGCGGCCGACGCCATCGACCGAGGAACATGCACGAAAACTCATGTCGCGGAAGTTCGTACCGCCGGGCGAAGGGCTCGAGCCGACCGCTCGCCCCTCGCTCCGAGGGGATTTCCGCAGCGTACCCGGTCCGGGTCGTGGAAGCGTACGCCCACGAACCGGTCGCACCGCCGCTCGTCCAATCTTCCGGGGCGGCCCTTGGACGGAACTATATGAACGGTGGAGCGAAAGTACTCCTCAGGGAAGACCGTGCCGACCCTTTCCGTGGTCTGCCACCATTGCGGCCAAGAGTTCCCCAGCGAGGTTCCGTTTCGAGCGCGGGAAGGTCCCGCTCCTCGTCTCGAGGGGATCGTCTACGAATGCCCTCACTGCGGACCCCGAGACCCCTACTTCGCGGCGGACCACCAACCGCCGAGTCGGGACGAGGGGCAGGTGGCGCGACGTTCGATTTCCGCTCGGTGGAAGGACCTGCATCCCCGACTGGCAGGTCTGTGGAGGGTGCTGCCGGTCCTGCTCTTCCTGTTCGGAGTCTTGGTGCTGCTCCACCGGATGCATTCCGGTTCGATCCCCCACACGCTCTGAGGAATCCCGCGGGCATCCTCGCGACCCGCTCGTGGGGTCGAGATAGTGCCCGCCGCCGGGTCTCCGCGCGAGGATCCTAGGGGGCAGATGGCGGGATCACACGGGCCTCAACAGTGATCACTCGCTCGACCGGACGCTTCCACCGCCACGCGAGGATCCCCCCGACCAATGCCAGAAGGAACCCGATCAGAAAACCGCCGAACGCAACCGGGATGCTCACGAGGGCCAGCACGATCGCGAGAACTCCCCACACCGTGTGACCGGAGGGGATCGCGAGCATCAGGAACCCCACGAGGATCGTCAGGACGCCCACCAGCAACCCCAGAAGGAAGATCCCGCTGAAGAACCCCAAGATGGCAAAGACCGCGCCGATCAGCGCGAAGACCAGACCTCCCACGACGATGAAGAACCCGCCCAGGATCGTCAGGACCCCGGCAGCGACCGGTCGCGCCACGGCGAGGCAAGTGCCGCGCGGGCAGAAAAGGACGATTCCATCGCCGCGCACCGCCGGCTCGCCTCGAGCGCGCAGCGGGGAGAGCGGCCTCGCCTCCGCGTCGCCGTCCTCCGACCACCGTCGATTGCCTCGGCCCCGTGCGCAACGGGCGCCGGTGGGTCGGGATCTGCACGCGTCTCCGCAGGACCGCCGAACGGGGCCTACCGTAACCAATCGTACAGGTACTACCCGTCCGTCCATCGCCGGAGCCTCGGGCATTATATCGCACGCTCGAAATCGAACCGGTGGAGCGCGGTATGACGAACTGGTCGAACTGCACCGAATGTGGGCTGACGGTCCGATGGAACGCGACGCAATGCCCGTGGTGCGGAGTGCCGCGGTTTGACTACGGGACCGGCCAGACCGAGTGGATCGTCGACGTCGCGGCCCAGACGATCCAGGACGTCGTCCGACTCGTAGCGAGCGCTCAGCGAGCCGGCGACCGGGTTGCGGCAATGGGCCGACCGAGCCCGAACGTTGCCGAGGACGGAGGATCCGCACCCGAGACCGCGGCGCACCGTTCCCCTACGACGACACACCGGATGCGGACGAAGGGGGGTGCCCACCGACGGAAGGTGTCGCTCGCGGGATCCGGGACCTCGCCTCGGGCCGATCCCGTGACCGAGAGCGCGTAGGCAGTACCGGCGCGGCGTGGGTCCGAAGGCGATCCCCCGATCACACCGTCCGGCGGTCGGGCGGGCACCACCTCAGGATCGGGAACGAAGGTCGGGAGCCGCGCGCCGCGCCAGGACCTCCTCGACTCGGGCCGCCAGGAGCGGCTTCATGATGTAATCGACCTTTCCCTCGTTCACGAGTCGGGCGACGCGCCGGTCGGACGGGTCCGCGGCGGAACAAAGGATCACTCGTACGCTCGGGTCCCGGGTCAGAAAGAGCACGGCGAGGCCCGCCCCGTCCGTAGGGTCTTGGCCCGATTGGGGCGGCGCCTCCTTCGATATCAGAGCGGGGGGCCCTGCGGGAAGTTCTACATCCACGAAGACGACGTCGGGCCGCCACTGGGTGAAGACGGTCAGTGCCTCCACCACCGAACCCGTGAGCCGAAGGTTCGGCAGTTCGGCCCCGAGTCGGAGGAGCACGTCCTGGAGCAGCCGGCGAGCCGAAGGGGAGTCCTCGACCACCAGGATCCGGCCGGCGTCGGCGGCCGGTGCGTTACCGGCCCGTGTCATACGGTGCCCTCCGTGCGCGATGACGACGTCGTCGGAGAGGGGGACGCCCTCGCCGCCGGTGCGTCGGTCGCGGCCCCGGAGCGGACGTCGCCCGCGACGTTCGGAACCGCGGGAGGGTCGGCCGCCGGGGCGGACCGCCGGGGAGCGAAGCCCGAGCGTCGCAGCAGGAGGGCCACTCGGTCGAGGAGCACCGCACGGCGGATCGGCTTGGTCAGGTAATCACTGCACCCCGCGGCGAACGCCTTCTCCGCGTCCCCCGGCATCGCGAATGCGGAGAGGGCCAGGATCGGCATCCGGTGCATCTCGGGCCGCTGTCGGAACTCCCGGGTGAGCGCGTAGCCATCCTTTCCGGGCAGCGCGACGTCCATGAGGATCAGGTCGGGAAGGGAAGCCTCGAGCGCACGTTCCGCCGCCTCGGAGTCGACCGCCGTAGTCACCGTGTGGCCCCCGCTCTGAAGAATGATCGTGGTGAGCTTCAGGTTCTGCGGGTTGTCCTCGACGACCAGGATCTGCGCCATCAGACCCTTACTCCCTCGTTCGGGGCACCCGGGGATGGACCGCCCGCGAGCACCAGCGGCAAGTGCACCGTGAACGTCGATCCCCGCCCAACCTCGCTCTCTACCGCGATCGTTCCTCCCATCAGATCGACGAGCTTCTGGGTGAGCGGGAGCCCGAGGCCACTTCCCGAATACTTCCGAGCCGTTCCGCTGTCGAGCTGCTCGAACTCGCGGAAGACGCGGGGGATCTCGTTGGCGGGGATCCCGATTCCGGTGTCGCGGACGCCCAGCACGAACTGGGAGGGTCCGTTCGACCCGACCGTCACGTCGATCCGCCCCCCTTTCGGTGTGAATTTGACGGCGTTCGAGAGCAGGTTGTAGAGGATCTGCTTGAAGCGACGTCGGTCGAGCACCACCCGGTTGATCGCGGGGGTGACGTCGGTGTTCAGGGCGAGCTCGAGCTGCTGGAGCTGGGGCCGCAACGAGGAGCATACCTCCTCGATCGCATGCGACAGCGTGAACGGCACGGGCGAGAGGTCCAGCTTGCCGGATTCGACCTTCGCCAGGTCGAGGATGTCGTTGATCAGGGACAGGAGGTGATTCCCGCTGTTCAGGATGTCGGTCAGGTACTCCCGCTGGTCGGCCGCGAGCCGATCTCCGTCGGCGGTGAGCAGGAAGTCGGAGAACCCGATGATGCTGTTCAACGGAGTGCGCAGTTCGTGGGACATGCTCGCGAGGAACTCGCTCTTCATGCGATTCGCCTCCAGCACCCGCTCGTTCTGGACCTCGAGCTCCCGATTGCGCACCTCGAGCTGTTCGCGCAGTCGTTTCGCCTCCGTCACGTCCCGGATCGTTGCGATGAGACCGGTGGAGGGATCGCTCCCGTGTCGGAGGACCGTGGCGCTGCACGAGACGTCGGCCAGCTCCCCGTTCGGCCGTCGGAGCTTCAGCTCGATGTCGGTCACTCGGCCCTCGGCGAGCACCTGCAGGATCGCGGCATCCGCGGCCGTCTCGGGGACCATGACTTCCCGGAGCCGACGTCCGACGAGGTCCTCCCGGGAGATCCCACTCAGGGTCACCATCTCTTTGTTCACGTCCGCGATCCGACCCTCGAGGTCGGTGGTCAATATTCCGTCGCTCGCCGATTCGATGAGGACCCGATTGTACGACTCCGACTCCTGGAGCCGTCGATCCCGTCGGAGCTCCTCCGAGATGTCCTTGGAGACGCTCAGGAACCCGATCGGACGCCCCTGCGGGTCCCGACGGACGGTGAGCGTGATCCGGGTCTCGAAGGCGGGACCGCCCTTGCGGACCCTCAGGCAGACGCCTTCCCACCCTCCCTGCGCGAGGGCCCCGTTGAACATCTCGTCGACCTTCCCCGAGCTGACGTCCTCGGGCCGGTGGAGGATCCGGATGTTCCGGCCCAGCACTTCCGGGCTCTCGTAACCGTAGATCCGACGCGCACCCTCGTTCCACAGGATGAAGGTGCCGTCCAGTTCGGTAGCGACGATCGAATACTCGGTGGACGCGTCGAGGATCCCGGTCAGGGCGGAGGCGTAGTCCGCATCCCGCTCACGGCGGGCACGATCCTCCATGACCGAAGCTCCGCGGGTGGCCGGGGCCCGAGTGGAGCCGGCGTCGCCCCCCGATGAACTCGACCGCCCCGGTCCGTATTAGTCCGACCCCTTTCCGTTCGGATAGTTCGTCACCGACCGGGGGCGGTCGCCCACGGCGGCGAACCGTCGGGGAGTCTCACGTACGACCAACAGGCGCGACGGTCAGCGGTCTCTCTCCGCTTCTCGGAGAGCGGTCTGCTCGAGAAAGAGGAGGACCGGATCCGACAACCACGCGACGGTCCAGCCCTGGTCGGTGAGAGTATAGCGAACGCGCGGCGGTCGGGCGTCGATGATCTCGCGACGGACCATTCCGTGTTGTTCGAGTCTCTTGAGCTTCAACGACAGCACACGAGGGCTGATCCCCGGAAGGGAGCGACGGAGCTCCTCGAACCCCGCGGACGGAGCGACATGGAGTGCGACCAGGACCTCCATCGACCACTTCCCGAACACCGAGCGAACCAGTCGAACGTCCTTCGCCGCCGGGCGGGAGGTCGGGAAGGCCGCCAGCAGGTCGTTGACCCGCTCCACCAGACGAACGGCGGCCTCTCGAAAGTCCCGGAACGATCGATCGATCTCTTCCCATGGGATCTCGGGCAGGCGACTCGAGGGGAGCGGTGTCGGCGGCCGTTTTCGTTCGACTCGAGCGGGGGTCATCGGGGCCGGCCACGGATATCCCGCGATATAACACGCGTCCATCGGGGCCCTCGCCCGCGGAGACGTCGTCGCCCGGGTCCGAACCCACGCGCCGTTCGCCCCCGTGTTTCCACCGCTGGGGGTCCGTCGGGACTCCCGGTCGAGATCCGAGGGATTCCTCACCGGTCCGCCGTTCCGCAGGGGCGGAGTCGGGTTCTCGCGGGGGCGAAGTAACCTCTCGGGAAGGGCCCGTCCCCGGCCATTATGTAGGTGCAATCCGACTGCGTTCCCAAGGGGAGCGAAGGAAAATGGCAGTACACCACATCAGTCTGGCCGGAGCGATCCTGCTCGTGCTGATTGCGATCCTGTTCCTCTTTGTGATCGGACCGATCGGTTTACTGGTACTGATCCTGGCCGTCGGGCTGTTCTGGTACGCCTTCGGCCCGGGATCCCGTACCCGTGTGACGATCACCACGCCGTGATCCGGGCCACCGCGGGGAGAGATCCACCGGAGGTCACGTAGGGATCATGTCGACGGACGTGGGCCGGCTGCCGCTCGGGGTCGCAATTCTTGCGGTGCTGATCGGCATCTTTGGATTCTTCATCCTCGTCCTCGGGCTGGTGATCGCGATCTTCGGAGTCGGGATCGGCCTAGCGGGCGCCCCGACCGTGTTCGGCGTCACCGGCGTCCTCGCGGGCATCGTCATCCTCGTCATCGGAGCGATCATCCTCGCCGTAGCGTCGGGGCTCTGGAATCAGGAGCTCTGGGCGCTCGTGCTCGCGATCCTCGTCCTCCTGTTCTACGGTTTCGTGGAGTTCGTTTCCGCATCGTGGATAGCGGTCATCGTGATCATCGCCCTCCTGGTCTACCTGGCCGCGGTATCGAGCCACTTCGACTGAACCCGCGGTCAGCGCGAAGACGACGATGCCCGGAACCGTTCGCCCCACGTGCGAGTTCTGCGGACTCGTCCGGGACCCTCCCCGCGCCGTGCAACAGCCTGTGACGCGCCAGCATGCCGCGCGTCCCTGGGTGCCCCGCGGCGAGATCCGCGGGCAGACGTTCGTATCTCCGGACGACCCGAAGACACACCCGGTTGAGGTGCATCGCTCCGGTGGGTAACCCCGGCCGCTCATCGCGACGGCAGCCGCACGCTGCCCCGGCGATTCCCTCGCCCCGACCCGATGGGGGGCGGTACGGTCGGAGTACGTCTAGCCCGGCGGGGACGCAGCTTCCTCCGGCCCCGGCGTCGATCCGGTGGGAGGCGTATCCGCGGCAAGGGCGGCCTTCGGTAGCCGACCGTGGAGGAACAGCGCGAAGACCAGGGCCACGACCAGCAGCCCCACCATGACGGCGAAGGTCTGGTCGTAGGATGTGATCAGGGCTCCGGGCAATCCTCCCAGATAGTTCCCGCAGAGCGGGAGCGGCGGGGGGATCGACGAGCAGGCGGCGCTGGGGGAGGCGTCGAGCGCCGAGAGTCGCGTGGCCTGGAACGATGCCAGCACGGAGAGCCCTACCGCCCCTCCCAGCGATTGGAGGAACTGCATCAGGCCCCCCGCCTCTCCCACATCCTCGGACCTTACCTGGTTCTGGGCAGCGAGGAGGAAGACGGGGAACGTCAGCCCGATCCCGAAACCGAGAGGGATCAGGGGGAGCACCACGCCTCCCACGGGGATCACGCCGAACCGGAACGTCCAGATCGGGGTGGAGGGCGTCAATCCCGTCAGGCCGGCCATCCCGACCACTCCGATCAGCAATCCCACCACCGCGATCGCTCGATAGGAGAACCGGGTCAGGAGCTGGCCGCTCAACGCGGCCGCGATCACCAGGGGGATCACGAGGAAGTAGAGGATGTCGCGCACGATGTTCGGGTTGCCCGGCGCGAGGGCGACGCCCACCACGAGCGAAAGGAACGTCGCCACCGGGAAGAACACCATGCCTACGAAGAACGTCGCCCCCCCTCCTGCCGCCATCACCCGGTGCGCCAGGAGCCGGAGGGGAACCAACGGGTTCTCCTGCCGCAGCTCCCAGAGGACGAAGGCCGCGACCAGCACGGCTCCGACACCGAGCAGGGCGATGACCCGCGGGTCGGTCCATCCCCACCCCGCGTCGGCGATCTGGTACAGCGGGAACATCACCGCTCCGACCCACGCGGCCAGGAGCGCGGCGCCCACGACGTCGAACCTCCGGGCGATCGTCGGGCGAAGCGGCCCGAGGGAGAACGCGATCAGCAGGAACCCGAGGATGCCGAACGGGATGTTCACGTAGAACACCCACCGCCACGTGGTGTAGGATACGATCGCGCTCCCGATGAGGGGTCCCGCGACGACGGCGATCCCGAACACCCCCGAGAGCGCGCCGATCACCCGCGCCCGGGTCTCGGGGGGGAACACCACCGCGACGATGGCGATCCCGACCGGGAAGAATCCTCCGCTCCCGAATCCTTGGATGGCGCGGAACAGGATGAGCTCGGAGAGGTTCTGACTGACCCCGGAGAGGAGCGAGCCGACGATGAAGATGGCGAGTCCGCCGAGGAAGACGTTGCGCCGGCTCCAGAGGTCCGAGAGCTTGGCGAAGATCGGTATGCTCGTCGTCGAGGCGATGACGTACGCACTGATGACGAACGTGCCGCTGTTCGGCTGACCGAACTGCTCGAGGATCGTCGGAAGGGCGGTGAGGGCGACGAAGTTGTCCAGCGCCCCCATCAGGAGGGCGAGCAGGATCCCGATAGTGACGATCAGCTCGAATCCCACCGCGGGGGCCTTCGACGGCAACGAGGCCGGCTCCGTCACGAGTACTTCTCGCGCCACTGCGTGATCGGTCGGAAGATCTTCACGAGGTCGTGGCCCATGGGCGTAAGTCGGTACTCGACTCGCCGCGGAACGACGCGGATGACCGCGCGTTCCACCAGACCGAGCTTCTCCATCCGTCGGAGCCGGTCGGTAACGGTCGAGGTATTTGCGCTGACCCGCTCCCGCAGTTCGTTGAACCGCTGCGGGCTCTTTTCCACCAACGTCCAGAGGATCTGGAGCACATGCTTCTGACCCAGCAATCGGAACGTGCCCTCGAAATCGCAGTGGGGAACCTTCGACCCGGCGGGTGCCTCCGTCATTCCGCCGCCTCCAGCGGGCTGGGGCTCAAAAGCCTTCCTGCGCTTTATCATTCAAAGCATAAGTAGGTACACTACTTGGTCTGCTCAGGAGTCGACGATGCAGGCGTGGCATGAGATCAAGGAAGCGAAAGACCTGAAGCCGGGAGAGATGGCCCACGGCGCGGCTGGTGGCGAGGACGTGCTGGTGGTGAATCAGGCGGGGGAGTTCCACGCCTTTGTGAACCGGTGCGGCCACATGAACGCGCCGCTGGACCTCGGCACCTTCAAGAGCGGGGTACTGAAGTGCCCCCAGCACAACGCCGTGTTCGACGCGGGCACCGGCGCGGTGCGCGGACAGCCGGTGATGTCGATGCCGGGAATGGACAAGCTGCCCCCCGAGCTTCTCGAAGGAATGGCGCGCATGGCCCCGATCTTCGCCCGGATCGAGTGCCGACCGCTCACTCCGTTGCCCACGGACGCCGCCAACGGCCTCGTTCGGGTCTTCGTCTAGAGGGCGGACGGGGTCCCCCCCGGCGCCTCGGCCTCGGGCTGGGTCGTCCGACGCGCTCGAACCGACTCCCCGGTGGAGGGGAGCGGCGGGACGTTGGCCCGACCGGGGGAGATCCCCTCGAGAGGCTACGACGACGTCCCCTCAACTCGGCTTGAGGGGATGCTTAACCGCAGGTCCCCGGTCGTCCGATCGCGAAAGCAAGGGGTGTCTCCATTGAAATGCACGAGTTGCGGTCAGGAAGTCGAAGGCGAAGGGACGGTGTGTCCCAACTGCGGTCAACAAGTCTCGGTGACAGCCCGGGTGGTGGGTGACCCCGGAACGGTAGGTGCCCCTTCCGCGAACGGGTCGGATGAGGTGCGGGACTCCACCACGCCGTCGGCCACCCCGGGAGTGCCGAGCCCGACCGGGACCACCGGGCAGCCCCGGCCGATCCCCGAGGGAGTCGGCGGGTAGCCCGCATCTAGCCCGGGGCTCCAGCCGCAGGCTCGTGGTCTTCGCACAACGCTCAAGCGCACGGCGGGACTGGACCCGGGGTCATGCCGGACCCTCCCGCGGTTCCCTCCCTTCCCACGGGTTCTCGGGTACCCGTAAAGGCCCGACTCGCCGCGGCGGATCCCCACCGTCCCGGGGAGAAGTGTCTCGCGGATCCCGGTCGATGGGTGCCAACGATCGACCGGGGGAAGTGCGAAGGCAAGACCGAGTGTGTCGACGTCTGCCCGTACTCGGTCTTCGAACTCGGCGTTCTCACGGAGGGAGAGTACGCCGCGCTCGGGTTCGTCGGACGATTGAAAGCTCGTTCCCACGAGAGGAAGACCGCGCGAACGCCCCGGGCGAGCGCGTGCCGGGCCTGCGGCCTCTGCGTCGTGGCGTGTCCTGAGGACGCCATCGCGCTAACGACGGCACGACCCGACTAGACCGGCATCTGCGGGCGGCCGCCCCCGGGAACACACCGATGACCGTGTCTCCGCCCGAGGGTCACGGTGCGGGGGGGGGCCCATCGGGCTCCCGGCCGGTCTCAGAGCTTCTTCCACGCCCCGGCCGAGTATTTCCAGGTGTCACTGTAGACCTTGGCGGTTCCCACGCCGCCGAAGAGCACTGCGTACTTCGACTTGGTGTCGTACGCCATGAGCCCCAAGACCCGGGCCTCGGGATGGGGAGAGGGAATCTGATGGGTCCACTTCCCGCCCGAGAACGTCCAGGTGTCCGCGAACGGCGTGCTGCAGTTCGACTGGTCGCAACCCCCGAACAGCAGGATGTAGCCGTCGGTGATGTCGTAGGTCATCATGTAGCCCGCCCGAGCCGACGGGTGCGGAGTAGTGACGATCTCCGTCCAGGTCCCGCCGCTGAACTCCCAGGTATCCGCGAGGAAGTATCCGCTGGTGCAGGGCGCCGCGGTGTGGCAGCCGCCGAACAGGACGATGGCGCTGTCCGCTGCGTCGTACGCCAGAGTAACGTACGTTCGGGCGGACGGACGGACCGCGAGGCTCAGCTTGGTCCACTGACCGCCGACGAACTTCCAGGTGGCCGAGGAGTACGTGGTTCCGTTGAACCCGCCGAAGAGCACGACGTAGCCGTCCTTCGCGTCGTAGGCCATCGAGGCCCCGATCAACTGCGTGGGGGAACGCTTCGGGGACAGTTGCGACCAGACCCCGCCCACGAACTTCCACGTCTGGAGCCCGTCCAGGAGCACGACGTAGCCGTTCTTCGCATCGTAGGTCATCGTGAGCCACGCTTGCCCGGGGGGGGCCACGGCGGGGTACAGAGGGGTCCACGTACCGGCGGCGAACTTCCACGAGTCGTGGAGGAGTCCACTGCCGTTGGCTCCCCCAAAGAGGAGCACGTAGCCGTCCTTCGTATCGTAGGTCATGACGGCGTCGACCCGAGCGGAAGGGGAGACCGTGACCGCCGAAGGTTTTTCTCCCGAAGCCAGCGACTGCTGGGCCGCCACTAGACCCGAGGATCCGCTGGCAGTTGCGACGGGGGGCGGAGCCGCCGTGGCGGTCCCGACGGCGCAGAGGCTCAGGACCTCCAATGCGACGATCGCTACCACCAGCGCCGCCCCCGCGAAGGTCAGTTTTCTGGCTCGCGCTCGAACCAGCGTGTGGACACTCAACTCATGCATGACGAATCCCCGGCGAAAACGGCGAAGGAGTGGGGGGTTATCAAACCCGATGTATAACCGGGGAGCCCGGTTTCACGGTCCTCACGTTGCCGCCCCCTCACGGAGTCGCCGTGCACCGAGCGAGTCGGGTCGCCCACGGGACTCGCCCTCTCGAGCTCATGGCGCGCGCGGATGAGCGGGCACCGAGACGGCTCGCCCCGTCGCGGAGCTGACCCGGAGGCGGGCGGAACGGGGCTAGATCGCCTCGGTCTGCGCGATCCGGCGCGCCATCTCCTGGATGATGATTCGTAGGAGGTCGGACCGCTCGGACGCGAATCCCCAGAACTCCCAGCGGGAGAGGACCACGACGCGGGTCGACTCCACCGCCACCACGTCGGCCGAACGCGGTCGGTTCTCAAAGAGCGCGAGTTCACCGAAGAAGTCGCCGGGTCCCAGGTGGGCGACGACCTTGCCGCCCTTGCGGACCTGGACGCGGCCGCTCAGGACGACGTAGAACCCGATCCCCTTCTCGCCCCGGGTGACGATGACCGAATCTTTCGCGATCTGGCGAACGAGCGCGATCTGGGCGAGGCGTTTCAGGTCTCGGTCGTTGAGACCTGAGAGGAGCGCGGACTTTCGGAGCCCTGCGACGATGGCCTTGATCTCTTCCTTGGATGCGCCGCTCACGGTTTTCGAGAAATGACGCCGAGATAAAGACCTGTGCCCGCGACGTTCCCCGCGGGAAGCTGCGGGTGGAGTTCCCGGCTCGAAACCACGGCCGGGGGCCTTCTCCCAGGGCGATCTCGAGACCATCCGCAGATCCCGACGGGCGGCGCGGCCTAGACCGGTACCTGCGCCGAGGCGTCGGCCGACCGGGCGACGATCTCGCCGGGGTGGCGCCACCAGAAGAGGAGTATCACGGCGACGACGATTGCCCGGAGGTAGATCGAGAGCCCCATCATCCAGGAGGTGACGTCGAGGATGAAGCGGCCGCCCTGGAAGATGGTGACGATCTCCGAGCCACCGAAACCGAGCTGACCGGTGATCCACGGGGCGAGCGCTTCGTGGAACCCGAAGAGCAGATTCCCCACGAAGAAGTACCCGAGGTCATTGAAGAGAGAGACGAGGAGCCCGAGGCTCACCGCCAAGGGCCACGACCTCCACCCCTCGAAGACGATCAATACCCCGAACGGGGCCATGTAGGTCAGGATGAGCCACACCCCGTAGCCCGGGACGCTCTTTCCGAAGAGGTCGATCCAGTTGATCAGGATCAGGCCATAGAACGCCGCAAAGAGAACGAGTTTCAGCAGCACGAACTGGCGAGGGTCGGTCGGGTGGATGCCCGCTACGACGGTCTCGATCCCCGTGATGACCAGGATGACTCCGACCAGGATGGCAAACGCGGTGATCGCGTAGCCATAGAACGCCACGGAGACAACGACCAGGGCGACGCTCAGTACGCCGGTGGCGAGGTTCGAACCCCGGAGCCACGGGGGGAGAGCGACCCCCGAACCCTGGAGGATCCGAGCGAGACCCTGCGTCACGAGCGCCAACGCAAGGGCGAACACGGCGACGACCAGCGCAAGCCCCGGATCCAACACCGCGAAGGCGGCCACTCCCAACGCGATCAGTCCGATCACTACGATGCCGAGAGACCGGATCGCTCGCCATCGCCCTCCGCCGGTGAGGAGCCCCGGACCGAGCGCCGTCAGAAGCCGGCCACCAGAAAGGACCGTCTGAGCGCAAACGAGTCCGACCGCGGCCGCGAGGAGAAGGAGGAGGCCGGTGAGGGAGAGCTCCGGGCTCGCGAGAACCACGACGGCATATCCTACCGAGACGAGGCCCAGCAGCACCTGGGCCCATCGAAGGATGTCCGCGGAGACTTTCTGCGGCCGTAGACTCACAGGGGATCCTGGCTCGTTGGGAGGAGTTTCCTGAGGACCGGGCGGCAGGGTCTCTGCGGCGGCCGACATTCCGAACTCCCACCCCCTGACCGCGGCCCGCGCTCCGCGCCGGACAGTACTCTCGGAGGTCGGCGACGCTAGGTGGAGCCCTGTTTAGGTCTGTCTGGTCGGTAGACCGGCGCCGTCGGCGAACGTGCAGTTCGCCCACGGGGCGCAATCTACGTTGCGCCCACGACTTCGCCACGCGCTTGGGGCGATCTGGCGCGCCGCGACGCCGTCCGCCCGGATGGACCTACGGGAAGTCGGGACTTGTCCGGCGAGCGGCGGCTACGAGACGAGCACGATCGCCGATTGAGCGGAGATGTACATCTGCCCGGTATGAGCGTCGAACGCGAACCCGCCGGGGTAGTAGAACGTGGGGAACCGGAGACTATTCCTCGACTGCAGGCCGCTGATCGTCACCAAGCCATAGAAGGAGCCTTTGGCCCCCGACGGTTCCACGGTCACGAAGATCCGGTGGTGCACTGGATCCCAGCCCACCATCAGCCCGTCCGAACCGCCGAGGAGGGGGACATTCCCCACGAACTGTCCGTGGCCGTAGAACGCCGAGACCGAGTCGCTCCCTCCTGCGACGACGTACACCAGATTGTCGTCCGGGTCGAAGGCGCAGTTCCAGGAGGCCCCGGAGACGTAGACGGTCCGGATGGGCCCTGCCAAGGGGTTGGATGCGTTGAGGATGCTGACGGAGGCGGAGTACACGTCGGTGACCCACACCGTGCCCGCCCGGGGATCATAGCACATCCCTTGTGGGAACACACCGAGCGGCGCAGATCCGACGACGGTCGTCCCCTGTATGCCGGTGACGGACCCTGGGTTCTCATCGTCGCTGAACAGCATCATGGAAGCGTTCGGATCCCAGAGCCCCTCCTCTAAACTCACCAAGAGGTTGCTCCGGATGGTCCCGACCACCGTCAGTCCGTGGATCATCCACACTTGACCTGGGTTTACTCCCGGATAGGCCGACCAGTTCGTCGCGTACATCAAGCCATTGCGGGGATCGAACGTTACCGAGGAGATCGTCGCGTTGGGGATCTCAATGGTAGCGACGACATTGCACCCGCCGTCGTAGACCGTAATGTTCCACGAAGCCGCGTTCGCTACGTAGACATCGTGGCTCAGCGGGTTGTATCCCGGGGTGCTGGAGTGAAATCCGGCGGGGCAGGAGGCGTTGACGCTCACGCCGGTTGCGGACAACCCACCCGTCGGCACCGCAGGGTGGGAGTGCCCGCACCGACGGGCTGGGCCAATGCGCCTGGTGCGAGCAGGAGGGAGCCGATGGCCAGTAACAGTAGAAGAACTCCCACCGAGCGGGTCGGCCGCCCTTTGAGCGGGCCGAAGGGCCGGTGGGCCCCGGTTCCTACGATTCGGCCGGTCGGGACTCGCTCGGGGCTCTGGGCTTTCCGCGTCATCTCCGCAGTCTCCGTGGGCGTTGCCGACGTACCGGTCAGTCCCGCGTCCCGTGCTGTCAGAGATGGCGTCCGAATAGATACGCTAGGGTGTAGGATGGTCGGAGCGATCGGCAGTCCGCCCGGGGCCCCGACACAGCTCCCCACTCGTCAGATCAAGATCGAGGTTGGGGCCCGCACGACGAATCTACACAAGTGGGTCGGGTGTCGATGCATGCCGCGGTCTCCGGTCACGCCGTTGACGGCGCACGCTACGCCAGTATCTTCTCGCGACCGAGGCCGCCCCCGTACGGGCCATGCCGGGGCGTTCTTGGAAGTAAACGCGCCCGATCCCCAGGTCCGATGGTCATTGCCTGTACTCCGGGTCCCGTCCAACCGATCCCGGTCCATCGATCACAGCCTCCTCGCCTGTGCGAGGGAGGCAACGGTCCGAGTTCGTCCGCGTGATCTCGGTCACTGTTCCGGGCCCGCGTGGAAGGTACCCGGCGTGTCACCCGAGGCAGCGGAGAAGGGGTTGGGTACTGAGGGGGGGTCGCTGAGTGCCGACCGAGTCGCCTATCGCCAGCGGGCGACGAGGGTTGCCGCCGGGGCTGAGCTCGGAGTGAAGGCCACGGCCACGCTCTGAGACCCGCCATTCACCGACACGCTCCCGGTCACGTTCGAGTACCCGCTCGCGATCGCGGTGTATTCGTACGTCCCGTTGGACACCGTGAACGTCAGCTGCTTCGCGGTGGTTACCTTCGTCACGCCCTTGATCGTGACTTGCCAGCTCCCGCTCTTCGGTAGTCCACTCTCGTGGAACACCACCGAGTAGGTCACCAGCGTCCAATGCGTCGCGACCGTCGCCGCCAGCGTCGCCGGTGCCCCGCCCGAGATCGCCAGCGTTCCGGAGTATGCTCCGCCGTTCAGCGTGTAGTTCGACACTGGGCCGACCGTGTATGCATACGTTCCGTTCGCAATCCCGTAGAACCGGATTGTCCCGGCGACTGCGGTGTGGGTCACTCCGTCGAACGTCACCGACCATTCGGTGTGCCACGCCGCACGGAGGCCCGACTCGGTGAACGCCACGGAGTAGGTCGACTGCTTAAACGGTACTTTCACCACGACCGCGGTGGTCGAGAACGAGATCGAACCCGTGTCCGTCGTGTGGTACCCGCCGACTTCGCCGATCTGGTAGGAGTAGGTGCCGCTCAGCAGGTAGAACCGGAGGTTGGCCGCGCTCGAGGAGAGGGTCACCGAGTGGATCGTGGCTTGCCAGGTCGTGCCCGAGGGGAGGCCGGTCTCGACGAACTTGACGCTGTGGAAGGCGAAGGTCGCGCTCGTCGGTCCACTGTTGACGGTGAGCGATCCCGAGTAGCTCCCGGCGGTTGCGGTGGACACCATGTAGCTGTAGGTGCCGTTCGGCTCGGAGAAGACGATGGCCGACCCGGTGGTGACCTGGGTCCCCCCGTTGACGGTGGCGGTCCAGCTCGTGCCGCTCGGAAGCCCGGTCTCCGTCAGGGTCACGGAGTAGGTCACCAGCGTGAACATCACCGCGATCGTCGGCACGCCCGAAGCCACGACGGAGCCCGAGGTGACCGATTGGGTGTAGCCAGGGATCGGGGTCACGGAGTAGGCGTAGGTTCCGTACGGCTCGGGGATCGAGAGGCTGGCGGTGGTGGTCGAGTAGGTCGTCCCGCCCACGACCACCGACCACGAAACACCGCTGCCCAGGCCAGTCTCCGTGAAGGTGACGTTCGGGCCGTACGCGGCGTAATCGCCGCCGACCTGGATCCCGTTCTCGTAAGCCCCGACGACCGGGGGTGCCGTACCGCACGGGGCTCCCGGCGCCTGGATGGTCCCGCAGCCGAGCGGGAAGATGTTCGACCAGTCGCTGTAGTAGAACCGAGAGACGTAGGGAGTCGTGGTCAGGTTGTTCGGGCCGGTCCCGAGGTTCCAGTAGTAGTTGCCGCCCTGGGTCGTCACCGACGGACCGAGGACGTTCCCACTGAGCGCGAACCCATTGACCGTGTTCACGACGTTCGAGGCGGCCTGCGGCGTGACGTTCCAGGTGTCGCCCTCGACGTTCGCGAGGTTGTTGTAGTACCAGCCGTTGCCCGCCTCGTTCTGCGAGCATCCGCCGAGCGACTGGGGAAGACAGTCGGCGACGTTGTCCCAGTTGTAGGGCAGGTAGACGACCGGGTTGTCGACGCTGAAGTTGTTGTTGTAGATCAGGTCGTGCGCGTCGGCTAGGCCGATCCCTGCGTAGGTACCGCCGAACGCCGTGTGGGCGGGGTCCTCGAAGGTGTTGCCCCATACCACGTTGTTCGAGCCGCCGTACAGCACGAGCGCGTCGGGGGCGACGTATCCCCCTCCCGGCGGAGTGCCGACGAACGTGTTCGACATGATCAGATCGTCCGTCGAATTCCAGACGAACACCTCAGCCTGGGGCGCGGGGTTCTGCGCTCCCGGCACGCTGATGTAGAACGAGATCTCCTCCCAGTTCGGCCATCCGAGGATGTCGTTGTCGTTGGCCAGGGTGACATGGGATGTCTCGAAGAACTCCATCCCCAGGTAGTAGTTGCTGGTGACCCCGCGGGACGTCGCAGTGTGCACCTCGAAGGTGGGCGGCGAGTTGAGGTCGACGTACGCCGTCGTACCGTCCAACAGTACACCCGTGAACGTCGGGAAGTGGTAGTCGTCCAACGAGTAGAAGTTCGCGCTGAGGAAGCCGGGCGTGAACCCGCCGTTCGTCGTAGTGGGGTTGTTAAAGGGGACGTACTGGCTCGACAGGGTCCCGGCGCCCGAAGCGGAGATCCCGGCGAGTGCGCTATTGTTGAACGCCCACAACGGCGTGTAGACTCCCAGCGAGGGGGTGTACGGGAGGGTCGCCTGCAGCGCGACCGGCGCCGATTCCGATAGGGGAACGGTGAGGACCCCGGTGACTTCGGTGTAGTCCGCGAGCATGATCTCGTAGTCGTAGGTGCCGGGCATCAGGGACCACTGCGGGAGGTCCGGCATCCACTGGTATCCTTGACTGGCGTAGGCGGTGTCCTCGAGGAAGACGAAGAAGTACGGCTGTTCCGAGAGCGTTCCCTCCGGGTCTCCGGAGACGTTCAACGAGTTGTCGACCAGGACCGAACCGGGCTCCACACCGGTCTGCGCCGAGTAGCCCCACAGCCCGTGCGAGATCAGCGGCCCCGAGGTGAGGTTCGCGGTCTCGGTGTACGGGTCGAAGCTGACGCCGACTCCTGCGGATTGTTCCCCCGTCTCGCCGCCGACGTCGGTCGCGGCGGGAACGTTCGCATAGGAGAAGCTGCTCGGGGTACAGTACGGGGCCTCGTCGCAGTATTGCACCTGCATCGAGCCGTTCACGTTGAGCGGCAGGTTGCTCGCGCCGTCGTCGGCTCCGATGAACGCGTCGAACTCGTAGTGTTCGGGGACCTCATGGTTCGTTACGGCGCTCGCCTCGAAATCCGGCGGCGCCAGCGCGATCGGGCCACCGGTCTCGGGTTGGGAGTTGAAGACCAGGTAGTCGTAGTTCCCGTTCCCGACGAAGTGGCCCTGGCTCTCAATGCTATAGTTGTACCAGAGGACCTGATCGCCCTCCGCGTTGACGGACGTGTTGACGTATGCGGTGGCCGTGAATGGGGGAGGCGCGTAGTAGTACGGAGAGAACGCGACCCAGACGCCCGTGTAGTTTCCGCCGTTGGGCGACCAGGCGGCGAGCGAGGAGTTGAACATGTCCGCGCTCCCCGACGTAAAGTTCCAGGTGTCGTCAACGAACGAGATCGTGTCGTTGAACGAGTCGTAAGAGATTACGTTCTGCACCCAGAACGCGTAGTTCCCGGAGGAGATCGGGGAGCTCCGGCAGCTGGCGGTCGGGCAGTTCGAACCGAAAATGGTCACGTTCGGGAGAACCACGTTCTCCTGAGCGCCCCACTGGGTCGGGGTGCCGCTGCCCGGGTAGAAGTTCTGGGTCTGCGAGTTGACCGTCAGGATGCCGGCGACGCTGTTGGAGTCAATCTTTTGGTCCACCACCCCGGCGGGAGCGTTGTCGGTCTGTCCGTTGTAGGAGACCCCCGAGGGGTCTGTTTGAGACGTCGTTTCGAGTCCCTGAGCGCACTCACTACTGAGCTGGCTCCCCGCCATGTCGAGTCCGTTCACGGACTGGCTCGGGATCGGCCCGGTGTAGGGTAGGTGTTCCGCCGCGTCCGGGAGGCCCCCGGCCGCCGCGTCGTGGGCGATCTCATCGACATGATTGACGAACTGAGCGTACTGCGGGTCGTTGTTGGCCGTCTGGAGTTGAGAACAGAAGGCGGGGGCCACGGTGCTACTCGCCGAGGGATTATTGGCGGGAACGGACACGCTGGTTGGCGGTACGACGAACGACGCCGGCAGGCCGGCGCTCGCCGGGGACCCGGAAACGGGGGCGGCGGTGAGCGCAACGAACGACATTCCCAACATCAGTGCGGCGACGAGAATCGCGGACCACAGAGCGCGGTCGGGCTGCTTCATCGCGCGGCGGAACGAGTTCTGTTAGTTAAACGTACGCAAAAGTGAGGCCCAGAGCCCCGCGAAAAAGTATTTCGATGGTACCGACTCGAAGCCATCTCCAGCCCCCGGATGTGTGGAACAGTCTTAGACCAATGCGACGCCCACTTCTTTCCGATCTCACAAATTTCGGCTCCGATGTGACAGAACTCTCGCGTGATTTTTTTTGTCCACTGCGAGCGGACAGCTCGGGGGTAGGGTGCGACGATCGATCCGACCGGCACCACGTGACTCACGGTCTGTGGGGTTCCCCGCCATGAACGCTGACCCTCGCGTGCGTTGTCACGTTGAGGATCGTCCCCGAACCTGTGGCGCCCTCCACGACGAAGAGCTCCCCCGCGCCGTGTCGAAGGCGATTACCTGGGGCCCTGCGGCCCCTTGGGCAAAGAAGCTACCCGGTACGAGCATCTGGTAGTCGAGCACCGAGGTTTCGCTCACCATCGGGTGTCGAGAAGGCGCCTCACGAGCAGCCGCGCGCCCCCCCCGCCGAAACCACCGTGGTACGCGGGAGGCTCGGCGGTTGAGCTCCGTCGGGAACACCGCCCGCAAGAACATGCGATCCGATCGATTCACTGCCGGCTTGTCCGTGAGGGGTCCCTTGGGTCGGGCGGCTCACGGGAACCAAGAATCCAATGGCGACGACCGTCACGGTGACCCGTACTGCCCCTACCTACCGAAGGCGAGGGAGTAGCGGCCAAAGGCACCAGTAAGGGGAGAACAAGGTCGCCTCCCTTCTTGTCATGGAGATGACCGCGTTCCGCCAGTAAACTGGTGGGGCCCCCCGACGCCACGAGCCAGGGGGACGCCCCCAGAATGACGACCGGATAACGGAACATGAAAATCCCCGGACTCTGCGCGCACCGGCCGTAGCGAGCGAACACTCTCGGGATGCAACCACTGACGTGGCGATTCCACACCGCTACTACCGGGGTGAACCGACCTTCCGCAGGCACCCCACATCGTCGGCCCAGACGAAACCGGACCTCCCCCCCGCGTCGGGTCCGGCCCCGTTCGGCTTAGCTTATCTCGCCAGGAGGGCGGCCGACGCGGATGGCTCGTGGCTTACGCTCTTGGGCGAGTCGTACCCCGCGCACTGCGGAGACGTCGACGGCGTGCAGCTGCTCGAGGTCGTAGACGTAGTGTGGGGATGGGCAAGGGCATTCAGCACGACAAATCCCGCCGCCCCCACGACTACCACGGATACGACCAGGACCATCGTGGCCGCGACCGAAGAGATTCCCCTACGACCGGCCCCGCGATGATTCCACTCTACTCCCTTCCCTTCCTTGTTCGCCTTCATCGATTTCGATCCTCCTTGAGGTGCGATGTCTAGAAGGTCCCGAAGTGTTGAAATACGCTAGCGATTCCGCGGTCGAACTGGGGATATAGTCTAGGGATTGCCCGACCCTCGGGCTCCGGTATTGCTCGGTCGACGGTGGGAGGGTCACTCGCCCACCGGTGCCGATCCGGGGCGCGGCCCTCGATGGTCTACGGCGAGCGCGGCCGGAACTCCGTCGGCGCCCGCCGGATGAGGTCATCGAGCAGTGCGGACGCGTTCCTAGTGACCGGCACCCCGTGCCCGGGGAGCAGAAGCTCTACGTCGAGCGCGCGGAGTCGGGCGAGGGACTGGACCGCCTGACCCAGGTTGGCTGCGAACCTGGGGGCGGGTAGGGTCAGATGGCCCTTCCGTTCCGTGACGGCGTCCCCGGAGAACAGGATCTTCCGACCCGGGTGATAGAAAGCGACCTCGCCGGCCGTGTGACCCGGTGCATGCACGACAACCAGGGGTCCGACCCGGTCGCCGTCCGTTAGGACCGTGGCGACCGGGGCAGGGTGGATCCGCACGAACAGGCGCATGAGCAGCGGCAACGGCGGCCGGACCCGACCGTCCACGAACGGGGCGTCCTCAGCGTGGCAGGAGACGGGGGCATGGGTGTTCTCGAGGAGGTAGGCCGCCCCTCCCGAGTGGTCGATGTGGTAGTGGGTCAGCAGGATCTTCCGGACCTGTCCGATGCGTACGTCGGCGCTCTGGAACGCCTTCACGATCGGTTTGGCCTTCCGGGCGATGCCGGTGTCGATGAGATAGATCTCCTCGCCTTCACGGAGGGTGTAGCTGTTCACGAACCCCGGAATTCGACCCACGCCGTCGGAGATCGCCTCGCCCACGACGCGCGGAGAATTGGTCGCCACGTTCCTCCGTAGAGTGCTCCGCCGCTCGCGGATGCCGTCGACGTCAGCCGGCAGGGCGACAAATCGTTGCCTGCGACACGAGCGACCGAATTTCGAGCTCCGCTGCGTCCTTCGCAGGGAGTCCCGTGGTCCCGGTCCACCTCAACCGCACTCGGGCGACCACCACCGATTCAGGCCCTGTCGATGGTTGGCGGCGCGCTGCGCCGAAAGGGCGATCCCGAAGGGATCGCCGTGACGCCCCGCCGGTCGACGGCTTCTCCGTGGGATCCCCGACGCATCACGGCGCCGCCTTAGGCGTACCGGAACTTCGTCATCGTGTTCCGGACCACCGGAAGGCGGGTGGAGATGGAGCCCTCCAGGTCTTCGACGGTCGCCTTGGTCCAATTCCCCCAGAGGTCGAGCGATATCGAGTGCCGCCGTGCTCGATGCACCCGACGAACCGTGACATCGATCCGGCCTCCCGAGAGATTCGAGAGCCGGGCCGAGAACGATCGGGCCGAACCCACCTTGGTCCATGCCCCGCTTCGGAGAGCTTCCAATAGCTCTCCGACCGGCTCGTCCGCTTCCGGGTCCTTTCCCGGGGACGGTGGGGGGAGCCAACCACCGGGAGCTACCTCCCAATGGTCCACCCGACGGAACCGTTGGGCCGCGAGGGCGTGCAGGGTGGCACCGGCGATGAGGATCAGGGTACCGCGCTCCACGATCTTCCGTTCGTTGAGGAACCCGGCGAGCTGCTCCAACGGGGGTACACCGGTCGGATCCGTCGGCCTGGGGTCGAGGTCGATCTCGAGGTGAACATGACTGTAGGGGCGATTTCTACTCCGTCGGTTCGACCGAGGGCCCGTGCTGGTGCCCGGGGGAGTGGCAAGCAACTGGCCGACGCCGGGCGCGGCGAGTGCGGGTTCCGACTCTCGGAGTGGGACCATGCGCACCTCCAGGTACGTCGGGGCAAGAGCGTTCTCCCTGCTCGGCCGTGGAGTCGTACGCGACCCTAGGGGCCCCCGGCTGCGAGGCGCGGCGGGGGAAGGATCGCCCCCACCCCCGAGAAGGGGCCGTTTTCGTAGTTTCGGTGCCTCGGGAGGTCGGAGGCACCTCCTTTAATACTTGCTTAAATACTATATATAACGCTATGACTCGAATCAGGATAGAGAACGTAGTGGCGTCTACCTCCCTCGGCGCCCAGCTCGACCTCCAGCTGATCGCCCGGACCCTCGATGGGGCGGAGTACGAGCCGTCCGAGTTCCCCGGTCTCATCTACCGACTGAAGGAACCCAAGACGGCGATCCTGCTCTTTCAGTCGGGCAAGGTGGTCTGCACGGGTGGCAAGAGCTGGAAACAGGTGGACGACTCGATCCGAACGGTCTCCGGACTCATCCGAAAGGGGGGCCAGAAGGTCACGATGCACCCCAAGATCGAGATCCAGAACATCGTTGCGACCTCCAACCTGGAGAGCGAGATCAACCTGAACTCGATCGCCGTCACGCTGGGACTGGACCGCGTGGAGTACGAGCCCGAGCAGTTCCCCGGTCTCGTGTGCCGGCTGGAAGAGCCTCGCGTGGTCGTCCTTCTCTTTGGAAGCGGGAAGCTGGTCTGCACCGGGGCGCGCCGACCCTCGGACGTGGGTCTCGCGGTCGCGCAGATCACCAAGGAGCTCCAGCGGGCCGGCCTTCTCCGCGGCAACCAGGCGCCGACGAACGCCCCGCAGAGCGAGCCCCCCCGGAAACCCCGTACATCTCGAGTACCTCCCGGTCCCTCCGCAGTGGCCCGGGCCACGCCCCCCGAGGCGCCGACCGCGCCCGCTCCGCTCGCGACCTAGCCGAAGTCCCTCGTTTGTCTTCCCTGAGTCGTGCGTCACCGATGAGGATAAGCGGTACCGCGTTCGTCGGGTCATAGTCAACAAATGAAGAAGATCAAGCAGCACTATCCCCGACGCGGCGCGATGCTGAAGACGGCGTTCCAGCCGTTGTCGGACGACGAATTTCGCGCGTTCGTGGCGACCGGAGTCGCCATTCCGGGCCAGCAGGGGGCGTCACTCTTCGTCACGAAGTGGAGGGACGGACCGGGCCTCGGGGCCGACGCGTTCCTGGAGACCCTCCGTGCCCAGGGTTCCACACTGGAAGTCCGCCGGTTCGAGTCGGACATCAACATTCGCGTGATTCGGCACCAGACGTCGGTCGGCAAGCGATCGCTTCCGGCGCGCGGTTAGGGCCGATCGTCACCGGACCGAGATGCGGGTCCTCGGACCCGTGCCGCTCGAGTCAACGCGGAACGATCGCCGGGCCCAACACTTGGCTCCCGCGCCCACCGAAGGACGTCGGGCCCGACCGGTCCCGGCTCACCACTTCCGCAGCGATGCGGCGATCTGCTTCCGGGCGGCCTTTGTCTGGTGACCCGGGCCGGTTCGAGTATAATCGGAGCATCCGCAGGCCCGGCAACGCCCATCGGCCCCGTGGAGCCGCTTCTGGTGCATGCAGCCCGCAGTCTCACACTCGGTCGTCATTCTGGTCCCCCTTCACGTCGAGCACTTTCGATGCAGAATGCAGTCGGAGGCTAAAGAGAGGCGCTCCGGTCGATACCGGCCCTTCGGCCCCGCGGGAGGTGCGGTCCGGAGGGCGCCGCTGCGCGCAGGAACTCCATGGACTCAGGCCATAGAAGGGGCCGGCCGAGGGGGGCCGTCCGCCTTCCGGGCCACCACCGATTCGACGCGCCATCGACGGCGGACCCGGTCGATGGAGTAGCCGTGATCGATCAGCCACTTCCGGATCGGCTCCTGGTGCAGGAACTCCTGATAGATCAGCAGCCCGCCGGGGCGGAGGACTCGGTCCAGTTGGGCGAGCGCGGTCGGGATCTGGGTGAAGTCGTGATGGCTCGGCCCGGAGTGATGGATCGCCAGGATAGCGAGGCTCACGTCGAACGACCCGTCGGGAAAGGGGAGGTCCAGCACGTCGGCCTTCCGTAGCGAGAGCGCCGGCGGCGGGCCCGCGGGGTATCGGCGCTGCACCCTCCGCTGCGCCTCGTCCACCTGGCGGGCGTCGACGTCGGTGGCGAGGTAGGTCGTGGGTCCAAACTCCGCGAGGAACCGCATCGCCAGCTCTCCGTCTCCGCATCCGATCTCGAGGCAGCGCGCCCCGCCGGGGATCGACACCTCGCGACGGATCCAGCTGCAGATTCTCGCCGCGCGCCGCGACGCCGAGAGGTTCACGAAGAAGCGCGCGACCGAGTTCATCTCCGGCATGGTCGGGTCGACTTCCTCCGCGTCCGCTCTGCGCACGCGCACCGGAGGATATGGCTCCCCCCGGCGCACGCGACCCCGCGTCGCGCCGCGCTCCGCGCGGTCCGTCGCTGCCCCGACTAACGCGCTCGCCGCCCGCTGCACGCTCCACCCGCCGGCGTCGAACGAACGCGGTGACGGGCCGGAGAAGGGCGTTTAGCGGGAATGCTACACGGCCAGTTCCACCGAGGTCGGGCGGGGGAATCTCTTCAAGGAGAAACTCGGAGGCGAATCTAAAAGGGGGAGTGCCGTCCCGGACCGAGGATGAGCCGGGGAACCACCACCTCGCGCCGAACCGTGGTGGCCGTCGCGGTCGTCTGCGCCTTGTCCCTCCTGGCCGGGACGTGGACTAGCATCGCAGGAACCGGTTCGCCGTCGCTCGCGTTCCGTGGGATCGGTCCCGCGGAACTGGGCTCCGCCATGGCGTCCCTCGCCCACGCCGAGGGCCCGGCCAACGGAGCACCCCTCGGGTGCGCTTCGAACTCGGCGGGGAGCGCCTCCTGCCGCGTTGCCGCTCCGAGTGAGGACTCGACCCCGCCGGGTCCGATCTGGTCGAACCTCACGACCCACGTAGTACCACTTCCCAGCCCGCGCCTCTCCGTGATGACATGGGACGCATCGGACGGCTACGTTCTGCTCTTTGGAGGAGTCGCCTCCATCGCACACGGCGGGACCGTCGTCCGCGATGACACGTGGTCGTACGTAAACGGCACGTGGACGAACCTCACCGGGTTGGTGGCCGGAACGCCTCCGACTCCGATCCTTCCGGGGATGGCCTACGATCCCTGGACCTCGGAGGTCGTCCTCTACGGCGGCGCCTCGCTCACCCACGCGAATCTCAGCCTCACCTGGACGTACCACGACAGAGTTTGGACGAACATCACGGCCCACGCGGGCACGCCTCCTTCCCCCCGCGTTCAGGCGATCTTCGTAGCGGACCTCGCCTCCCAGCAGATGATCCTGTACGGGGGAGCGGTCGCGCTGCCCGGCGGCGGGAGCGGCGGCTTTCTGGACGATACTTGGTTGTTCCAGAACGACCAGTGGTCGAACATCTCGGGTTCTGTGGGGACGGCACCTCCCCCCTTGTTCGAGGCGAATGGGGTCTACGACCCGGCGGAATCGGGGGTTCTTCTGGTCGGAACCGGGTACTCCGCTGCCCCGCTGCTGGGGTACACCTACCTGTTCACGGGCGGAACGTGGCAGAACCTTACTCCCACCGAAGTGGGGGCGCCCCCTACGTTCGATTTCCCGGCGATGGGATACGACGCCGCAACGTCCACGGTGTTCGCTCTCGCCTCCATCGTCTTCCCCTCCGACGATGCTTCCCAGATCGCCTACGCGGTGGATTGGGAGTTCCACGCGGGAAACTGGACCAACATCACCCCGACGGGGTTCTTCCCTCCCGACGGATCGGGTGCGACGATCGCGACGGATCCGTCCGGCGCCCTCCTCTTGTTCGGAGGCCTCGGGGGACCGGCGAGCAGCGAAACGCAGTGGATGTACGCCTACTCCTCCGGGCCGTCCAGCACTCCGCTGACGGCTTCGCCCAGCCGGACGGACGTGGGGACCCCCGTGACGGTCACGGTGGGCTTTGTCGGCGGTCTCTCACCCGTTCTGACGAACCTTTCGTTTGGGGACGGAAACTTCGTGACGGGTGTGACGGACGCGACCCACGCCTACTCCGTCCCCGGAACGTATACGGTGGAGTTCAACGCTACCGACCTCGTCGGTCGCTCGACCGTCACGATGGCGACCGTCACCGCCTTCGCTGCGCCATCGGCCCTCGTGATCCACGCCGGCCCATCGTCCCCCCGCACCGGGGAGAGCGTGAACTTCACGTCGTCCGCTACCGGCGGCACCTCTCCCTTCACGAGCGCGTGGAGCTTCGGCGATGGGTCAACGTCTGCGGACAACTCCGTAAACCATACTTTCGCCGCGGGGGGAACGTACACCGTCCGACTCACGGTGACGGACGCCGACGGCCGGAACGCGAGCACCTCCCTCGCACTGACCGTGACCTCGTCCGGCTCGAATTCGTCCGGCGGGTTCGAGCTCGCCCTGATCGTGGGGGCCGTGCTCGTCGTTGCGCTCATCGCTGCCGCCGTCCTCTTCGCGCGACACCGTAAAGGGGTTCGACCCCCTCCGCCCGGTCCTCCCCCACCGGGGGCCTGACCGAGCAACCGCTTACCGTCGGCGAGAGGGGGGCAGGTGACCTGGGACTCGTTCTTCACGGCGGAAGTGGGGGCGTCTGCTGCCCTGGCGGGCCTCATTTTCGTTGGGATATCGATCAACCTACAGCGGATCATCGCGCTACCCATGATCGCGAACCGAGCCCTTCAGGCCCTGCTGATACTGGTCGGCTCTCTCGGCATTGAATCCCTTCTGCTCGTTCCGGGCCAGTCGACCACCGAGCAGGGGGTCGAGGTGCTCGCCGTCGCGCTCGCGCTTCTCGCGGCGCTCGACTGGATCGAGTGGCGAAGCTGGCACGAGGTCGACCCGGCGTACGAGCGGACGCTCCGGGCGCACTCGCTCCAGATCCAATTCCCCTGCGGGTTTGCGATCGTCGGCGCCGTCCTCCTCCTCGTCGCCGATCCCGCCGCAGTGTACTGGTTCGTCCCGGCGACCCTCACGAGTTTCCTCGTTGCGATCGTCGAGGCGTGGGTGATCACGGTCGAGATCGTTCGGTGACCCTCCGGGACCCGCGGGACGCATACTCGCCCGACGGACGGTAGGTGCCTTTTCGAACCTCGCTCAACGGCCGTGGGTCGAAAGTACGTCCGACTCCTGCGCCCGGAGCCGCTGGCGCCGATCCTCCGTTTCCGCCCGGCCCACGTAAATGAAGAAGGCCCCCAATCCGGCGGCGATCCCGGCTCCCAGCCAGGCTTCGAAGTAGTCGAACCCTGCGCCCGCCCAGATCAGTCCCGCTACGATCGCGACCCCGAGCCCGACGATCAACGCCCCGCCCAGTACGAAGGTGGTCTCTCGGAGGACCATGATCCCTTTGCTCCGGCCCCCGGACCGAAGGGGCAGAGGGTACACACGTCTTCCGAACCCTTTCACGGAGCCGAGGATCGGCCGATCGGGGAACAACGCGGCGCTCGCCTCCGCAACGCTACCGGCCGTCGTCCGGGGGGATCGCGTAGCGGACGCTCGGGCTATCCACGTACTCCAGGACCTTATCGACCCCCTTCTCCAATCCCGTGCGGTACGCGACGCGCAGGATCTCCTCCGTCCGCGCAGCTTCCAACGGCGCGAGCCTCTCGATGTGGGTGGTGACCGGTGTCTGGTGGCGGTCGAAACAGGCCAGGTAGCCGCGGAAACCCGGAAAGGCGCACTGGAAGAGCTGCACCTGGAGGACGACGTCCGGCGGCGTCGGGCTCGCGTAGTAGCTCTTCATCTCGAAGAACCGGTCGCGGCCGTCCCAGAAGTCGGGTTGGGCGTAGACCCCGACCCGCTCGTTGATCAGGATGAGGCGACTTCGGGGGCGCGAAAGCCCCATCACCTCGCTCTGGCGAAACGCGCTCAGCACTCCCGAGACCGCCGCGAGTTGACGATCGCGATCCGACGTGCTGAGTTGCACGTCGGCGTCCGCGAGTTCCCGGTCCAGTATCTCGGCGGCCATGCGGTGCATCGATGTCGCCGTCGGCCGCCGCGACTGGCGGTACTCGTAACTCCAGTGGGAGAGGGTCTCGTCGATCGCCTTCCCGACGGCCATTCCGATCTCATCGCGCTCGGTCACCGTTCGGGGATACGCGGCGCTGACCACTTCGTGCGCCGCGACCGTTCGGACCGTCGTCACCGCCGGTGCTCCGTCCGCCTCAAGCGCGGCTCCTTTCTCCCCTTTGGGGGGCGTTGCGACCGCATCCTGCGGACTCCGGAGCCTCACCATCCGTTCCCGCGATCTACTGGGGATTCGATAGTACTCCCGGAGTATGTGGGGGATCGTTCACCCTGTCAGGATGCAGCCGATTCGCTCGGTACCCCCCGGTTGGGTTTCGAGCAGTCGGCGAAATTTCCGGTGGTCGATCCATCGACCTCGGCGGCCGTCCGGGTCGTTGGGCTGAGGGTCCCTCACCCGGGGCGTACCGGTGCTCCGAATCGTCTCGGTCCCTATTCGCTGCGCGGAGTCAGCCTTGCGTCGCTTCCCAGCGCGCGCACCACGGACTTCCGGCCCCGGTTCTTGGGACAGGTCTATCGACGCGAGACGAGGGCGGTCACATCGCGGGGTTGTTCTGCCAGACCATCATCAGGTTCCCTTCCGTGTCCTTGAAGAACGCAGACGACCCGAACGAATCGAACGCGATCGGTCCCTCGATCTTGGTCTCCGGCCCCATGCGGTCGGCTCGCTGGAACTTGACGCCCTTGCGTTGGAGCTCCTTGACGGCCGCTCGGATGTTCTTGACCAAGAATGTGGAGTAGGCCAGCGTTCGCTTCTCGCGTTTCTGAGGCGAGATCAACCAGAGCTCGTTCGAGCCGAGTTTCACGGACGCCCAGAAGTCCTTCATCTCTCCCGTCCCACGGTACTGGAGTTTCCCGCCGAGCTGCTTCGTGTAGAACTTGAGCGCGCGGTCCATGTCGCGGATCGGGATCAGGGTGGCTAGTCGAGCGTCAGAGAACATCGTTTTCACCTTCGTTCGGACCTCTCCTACGAGGGGGAGGCATCCATCGTCGCCGAGCCTGACCTAGGATATGTAGGTACCCCAACCCAGCGAATCTTCCCACCTCCGGTGTGGGACCACGAACGTGGGAGTGCAGGGCCGGTCGTGGGCCGGACGGGTCACCGGTCGGCGTCGCACCAGTCGAGGGCGGGGATAGGTGCCCCCCCGCGGCTGTCCTGCCGAGACGGAGGAGATCGGGGCGAAGGGTCCGAATCCTTCTCGGACTCCGAGGTCTGCTCGGATGCGGTCATCCGATGGACCCACGGGAGCGAGGGCTCTACCAGCTTTCCAAACCCGCCGGAGTCGTTGGAATTCGCATTTACTGCGTGCACCGGCGATCGAAGCGACGGGACTCGGGACCGAGTTGGCCGGTATCGAGGACTCCGGTCGATGGGTTCTCGCGCTGTTCGAGCCGCCCGCCGCCGCCGCGACCTTCGTTGGGCTTTCGTGAGCGCGTCGGGAGCGGTCGACCCTACGGCCTCACCGCGGCTATCCGGGAGATCGCGAGGACCCGGAGTTTCGGGAGGGGGCGCTGCGCCTGACCGAGGAGGTCGCGCTCCCGTGATTGACGCGGGGCGCGGGGGTGCAAGGGCCGTTGCACCCACCATTGCTGTCCGAATGGGAGAACTCGGCTGCGCCAGTCGTCGCGGGTAGCTATGTACGCCTATCCCCTTCCCGGGCCACTCCTGGGGGCCGGTAGTGGTAGATTTCGACGAGGTCAAGAAGCGACAGCAGGCAACATGGGCTTCCGGCGACTTTGCCCGCATCGGGACGGTCACGGTCCTCGTTGGAGAGACGCTGTGCGAATCGGTGCGCCTCCACGCCCTGGAGTCGGTGCTGGACGTTGCCACCGGCTCTGGCAACACGGCCCTGGCGGCAGCGCGCCGTCGATGTGTGGTGACCGGGGTCGACTACGTCCCCGCCCTTCTGGCGCGAGCTCGCTTGTGCGCGGAGGCCGAACAGCTCCCGGTCGACTTCCGGGAAGGCGACGCGGAGCGCCTGCCGTTTCCCGATCGCAACTTTGACTGCGCGCTGTCCACTTTCGGGTCCATGTTCGCTCCCGATCAGGAGAAGGCCGCGGCCGAGCTGCTTCGTGTATGCCGGGACGGGGGCCGGGTCGGTCTCGCATGCTGGACGCCCGAGAGTTGGGCGGGGAGTCTATTCAAGACCGTCAGCAAGCGCGCTCCACCGCCCCCGGGTCTGAAACCGCCCACGCGATGGGGGACCGACGCGGGAATTCGCGAACTGTTCGGGGGCACGGCCAGGATCGAGTCCCAACGACGCGTTGCGAACATCCGGGGGGAAACGCCCGAGGCGTTCGTCGCCCACTTCCGCCGATACTTCGGCCCAGTGGTGAAGGCGTTCGAGGTCCTCGATCCTGCAGCGCAGGCGGAACTGGAGCGCGAGCTCATCGCTCTCACCACGCAGTTCAACCGCTCGGGAGACGACACGGTACTGATGGAATCCGAGTACCTCGAATCCGTGATTCACAAACCGTAGCCGCAGGCGCCGATCTTCCTCGGGGGCGGCACGGGAGATGAGCCGGGCCCGAGGTCGGTACGGAGGTAGGGGGTACCCGGCCGCCGACCGGAGTCAGCCCGGGACATCTCGCTCTCGTGGAAACGAGTCGGAAAAGGAAATGATGTATAGCCTCGGGCTCTGCGAATTCCGATGGCGGACCTGACCGAGGGGCTTCAGACCATCGCGGATCAACTGACGCGGCAGCTCGGGCTCGAAATGCCTCCGGTACAGGTCTCGTACCTTCGCGAGCGCCCCACGGGGATTGCGGAGCACCCCGGGGGTGTTCCCTCGGTATGCACGTTCTTCGCGTTCGGGTCCGAGCGACCGTTCTACGCTTCGCTCCCCCAGCATGAGGATTGTGAGGTCGGCGCCTTCGTCCTCGGGGTTCCGCCGGCCGGCGACCTCGGGGGTCGACTCATGTCAACGATCGGCCGAATGCAAACGGTGGGGTACCTGAACCCCGGCGAGGAAGCGCTCGTACCGCACAACGCGGAGGCGCCCAACTTCGTGGCGTACGGACCGTTGGGCTCGTTGCCAGTACCTCCCACTGGAGTCCTCCTCTTCGCGAATCCCCGGTCCGCCATGCTGGCGGTCGAAGCGGCCGGTTCGGGGACCGACGCAAAACCGGTCACCATGAACGGCCGCCCGATGTGCGCGATCATGCCGATCCTGAACCACGGGACGCCCGTCGGCGTCTCGCTCGGATGCACCGGCTCGAGGATCTACACCGATATTGGGATCGATAAGATGGTCGTCGGGATCCGAGGAGACCACCTCTCCCGGTTCGCGGAGAAGCTCAATCGGATCGTTGAGGCCAATGCGGTCATCGCGGCCGAGGATTCGGCCCGAAAGCGAGCTTCCCCGAACTCCCACCGCCCGGCGTGAACCGGCCCGGGCCGGCGGCCGGGGGGACCCTGCGGAACGTGCGGTCGCCGCTTAACCCGGGTTAAGCTCCGGTGGAAGTACTCCGACACCGCACGGAAGGGCCATGGCGAAGAAGACGCGAGGCGCGAGAATGGTAGCGGCGAGAAAGCGATCGTCCAAGCGGGCGGGCGGCAAAGGCCCGATCGCAAAGCGGGCCGCGGGCCGTCACATCATGAAGACCTGAGCCGCCGGCTCGAGATCGCAAACGCCGGTGCGACCCACCGGCCGCATTGCAGGTGTGCGAGACCCCGGTCGGCGAGCGATGCCCTGGCCATCGTCCAGGGACACCGAAACCCGATCGGGCCGATGAACGCGGACCCCCGTGAGACCCCGGGGCCACATCCGTCTCTGCACTCCTCCCGGAGACCGACGGACTCGACGCCCGAAGCGGGCCTCGCCCGCTGCAGGATTCCGTCCGTCGGCCTCGGTTGCCCACTCCTCCACGATTCGCCCCGGTCGCGACGGCGGGTGTGATTTCGATCGCGCCGGGTCTTGCCCCTGTGGGCGACGCCCCGCCCGGCATGACGCGCGGAGGTTCGGCAGGTGTTTGGGGACAATGGGGTCGAGAAGCCACCCTTTAGTCGGCTCGAGGCTTCCGCTGCCGTGCAGGCCATGGGCGCGATCGCCACCGAGCCTCCGTCTGCCGCTCTCGTCCGAGGGGAGTCGTTTGTCCGTATCCGCCCTCGATTGGGGACCCAGGCGGCACGGATCGTCGTTGCCGTCGGAATCGCGGCGTGTCTTCTCGCCTCGCTCGGAGCCACGACGGTCCCCGCCGGCCGCGCTGCTCACGGGGCCGACAAGCTGCCGGCTGACCTCCCGGCCGCGGTGAGTATGGCTCCGCTGATCGCGGACATTGAGCTACCCAACACGACGAACTGGGGCGGGACACCCCTGGCGCAGACCACACCCCCGACAAATTTCGCTCCGTACTCGGTGAATTTTACTTCGCAGGTTACGGGCGGCGCGCCCCCGTACCGCTACGTCTGGAACGCCGGCGACGGTTCGGGGACCGGCACCTCGCCATCCTGGAACCATACCTTCGAGCACCCCGGCGGCTACATCGTGACACTGACCGTGACGGACGGCGCCGGAAACAGTTCGGTGAGTCACGTGTCGGTGGCCGTGTATCCGCCGCGCTCGACGCAGTTTTTCACTGGCCTCGAGGCCGGGGCGACCACCGGCGCAATCGGAGTGGGGCCGCTCAACGTCAGTTACACGTTCGACCCGATTTCGTACACGCCCGTCGCGGCGCACTTTTCGTTCGGCGACGGAACCTACGAAGACTGGACGAGCTCCGCGGGCTCCGGCGGCCAATGGACAACGCACTGGCACCTCTACTCGAGCCCGGGAATCTATCCGTTCTCGGCGACCGTCGAGGGGTACGATCCCGAGAACCACACGTTCGGAAACGCGACCTCCGTGGTGACTGTCGTGGTCACGAACTCCTCGTCACCCCCCTGGCCGAGATTCTTCGCAGCGAGCGAGAGCGCGTGCGGCCCGACCGTGAATTGGACGTTTGAAGCGTCGTCCATCGGCGGGGCCTCTCCGTACGGATACTTCTGGTCGTTCGGGGACGAAGCTCCCCTCGGGGGAGGTGGCACGGTGACCCATGCCTATCCGGCGGCGACCACGCCTGCGAACTTCGTGGTCGAGCTCGTCGTCGTCGGTGCCAATGGGCAGGTGGGGACAACCTCCCTCCCGTTCCCGGGACCCCCGTCGGTCACCTCATGGTGCCCGATCACCGGTCCCCCGGTGGCAGCCGCGGACTATTGGGAGATCGGCTTTTGGATAGCGGCCGGGGCCGCGGTGGCCTGCGGGCTGGCCTTGACCGTCGGATTGGCCAACGCACGATCACGCCCTCCGCCGTAACGCCGCACCGGCCCGCCCGACCCCCGCAGTCCACCCCACCCGTGCGAGCTCCGCCCGACGCTCCGTGCCGCCTCCCGTGCGGGGAGGGAGAAGTGAGCTCAGACC
>JBAWFC010000002.1:0-3332 GCA_049591535.1 Thermoplasmata archaeon
GGGGCCGAAGCGCTCTCGCGCCTGTTGAGCGTGCTCGGGACATGGAAGCTGCGGGGGGAATCCCCGTCAGCAAATCTCTACGCAGTGCTCAGCTGACTCAGTCCCCTCTCGGGGCTGAACACGTACAACGCGCCTTATCAATCGAGGAGACATGGGGTCTTCGTCTCTGTGTCGCGAGCGAGCCGCGGAGGAACACACGGGGTGGGCGTGCGACCGCCCGGACTCCGCATCCTCGGTCTGGTGCTCGTCGTCGGCATCGCGGCGATCATGGGACTTTCGTCTGCGTGGGCCGCACCGTCTTTCGCGCCCGGGGCGACTGCACCGTTGACGACCTTCCCTTCGGCAGCGGGATCTATACCGCTCGGGGTCGGAACCAATTTCCCTACCTAGCTCTACAGTGACGTCCGGGACGGCAACCTCGGCCCACAAGGGCCCCTCACTGTGAGCAACGCGCACGACCTTCAGCCGATCTGGTCGGTCAACACCTCGAAGTCGGTGAACTCCGAACCGATCGTCGTGAACGGAATCGTCTACGTCGGGTCCAGCGATGGGAACGAGTCCGCCTACTACGCCACGAACGGGACTCACCTGTGGAGCACCTTCCTGGGCGTCGACAACGCCACCCCCGCCTGCGGCGGACCTCCGCCGGGGATCACATCGACGGCGACGTACTTCGACGGTCGAGTCTACGTCAACGGCGGGTACTCGATGTTCTACGCGCTGAACGCCGCGACCGGGAAGATCGTGTGGAAGATCCCCATCGGGGGGACGAACGCCATGGGGTACTATCTGTGGTCGAGCCCCCTACTCTACAACGACTCAGCGTACATCGGCATCGCGAGCCAGTGCGACAAGCCGATGGTGCCCGCGGGACTGGAGCGCGTCTCGTTGAGTTCGCACGCAGAGATCGCCTACTTCAACTCGAGCACGCCGGACCCGAACGGCTCGAGCATCTGGGGCAGCCCCGCCGTCAACGCGAAGACGAACACGGTCTATGTAGCGACCGGTAACCCATACACCACCCACACCTCCACGTACTCGGAGTCCATCGTCGCGTTGAACGCGACCACCCTCAAGGTCCTCGCGGCCTGGCAGGTGCCGGCCGATCAGACCGTGGGAGACGGCGATTTCGGCGTCACGCCGACGCTCTTCAAACTCGCCGACGGGGTCGGTGTCGTGACCGCGATGAACAAGAACGGATGCCTCTACGAGTGGTATCAATCGAATCTGACGCTCCGCTGGGAGGACAGCCTGACGACACAGGTCGGGGACCGATACTCGACCTCGGAGTCGAACGGGAAGGTATTCGCGGTCTCCCGAGGCCCGACCCTGGGCGGGATCACCTACAATGCCTCAGTGACGGCGATCAACGCGACCAACGGAGCGTACGTCTGGCAGTTCGTGACCAACACCACTCCCACCCTCGGCTACGGGACCCCCCTCATCGTCGATCACGTCGTACTCGTTCCGATCGGAAACACGCTCTACGCGCTGCAGGAGAGCTCCGGTCGCGTGTTGTATGCGGGCTCGCCCGGCGGGGTGATGGTAGCCCCCGCCTCGTTCTCCCGAGGGGAGATCTTCGGTGGGGCCGGGAACGACCTGGTCGCCTACTCCGTGGCTCTCGGCGTGACCGCGAGCCAGAGCGCCAAGTCGGGAGTCGCTCCGCTGAGCGATTCCTTCACGTCCGCCGGCACGGCCGGAGTTCCGCCGTACGCCTATTCGTGGAACTTCGGGGGCGGAGGCGTGTCGACGGCGCAAGACCCGACCCACGTGTTCAGCCGGCCGGGCACCCCGACGGTCAAGCTGACGGTCACCGACTTGACCGGTGCAACGCTCACGCGTGAGTTCACCGTTAGGGTCCACCGGTCGTAGGCCGACTGGGGCGTCCTCCGGCCCAGACCATTCTCGCCTGCACGCTACCGGCGGTTGGGCCAACGCGCCGGGCGTGGGTCGGTGCTCGATGTCAATGAGACGCATGCGGAGACCGCTACGGACCGGTTCGGGAGGGGCGTGCTCGACAAGCACCGTAGTCCGAACCGGGTCGGGAGTCTCCGCAGCGAATCTCGCAGTGACTTTGCAACGGACGGGTCCGTGGGGGGAGCCGCACCACCCCCTCGGGGCGGCTGGGGCACAGTATCCGTGGGACGCCACCCGCCGTGTGTCCGGCGACCCTAGGGGCGTTTGACGCGACGGGGGACCTTGCGAGAGCGACCGACCGCGGGGCCACTGGGCAGCGTTCCCGTGGGCTTCGTCTTCTGATGGGTCGTGTTGTAGCGGACGGCGGAACGGACGAGGCGCTTCAGGGCGGCCTCGTGGAGGGCGCTCCCTTCGCGAAGGTCGATCGCCCGCCAACGATTGCCGTCCAGCCCGTTGTTGAAGAGTTTGTCCGGGTCGGGCAGGTGCGCTCCCTGCGCGAAGGTCATCTTGACCTTGTCTTTGTGCGGATTTGCGATGAGGACTACCCCATGCAGGCTCCAGGTGGGGGTACCCATCCATTTCCACTCCTCGACGATCCCGGGTGCCGCCTCGTGAACGACCCGACGAATCGCAGCCAACATCTCGCCACGCCAGTCCCCCAGATCCGCAATCTGCTTGTCGATGATTTCTGAAGGTTCCACAGTGCCCCCTCCTGGCTTCAGGCTTCAGTTCCCGGGACGCGCATATAGATGTTGGCCGGTGCCTCGCGCCCACGAGCCGAGAGAACTGAGCCCCTTGCATTGGCGGGAGATCGCGGCCGGGACTTCTCTAACTGTCCAAGAATCTCCCCCGCTCTGGCTCCCGAGAATCCCGCCCCCACTCGAGCATCTGACGGCGGTTCGGCCCCCACCCGGCGCGTGGGCGTGTCCTGGAACTTTCGCGGCCTACTGCCCATCACCGCTCGAGCCACGTAGAGCAAGCTTCGGCGACCGATTTGCCGAGAGCCTTCGGACCCCCGTCGCGAATGGATCCCCCCTGTCGAACCATATCTTCCGTACCCTGATTCATGTGTGCCCTCCGGCCCCTCGTTCGCTGCGCGCGAACCGGAAAAAAGTGACCGGCCGCCTCCCCAAGTGTCAAGCGCGACTACGTCGGGTTGACGAGGAGGATACGCTCCGGTGTACCCGAGAGGGAATCGCCCGCGAGACAGTCGAATTGGTTTAGTAGGGCCGCTGTGCTGAGGCCGCCGGCACGGAAAATCTCTGACGTATGGGCCCATAGCTTAGTTTGGCTGGAGCACCCGGCTGATAACCGGGAGGTCGTCGGTTCAAATCCGACTGGGCCCATAATCACTCTCTTATAGAACCCAGCCCAAAACGGGCTCCGGATCGACGGGGGCGCGCCCGTTGCTTTAC
>JBAWFC010000003.1:0-13360 GCA_049591535.1 Thermoplasmata archaeon
CCCCCGTCCCGCGTCGAGCCCGAGGTCGGGGGGCGGGCGGACGCCGCGGAACGGCGTCCGGCGCTCCCGCCCGCACCGCAGGCAGGTCCGCAGCCGGTGACCGGATCTGAAACGCGTTCGGACCGAGAGCCCTTCCACCCAAAAGGCCGAACACCCCCGGCAGTACAGTTCGCGGTACTCCGCGAGCAGTCGCACATTGTACCGCGTCCCCACCTTGCGGGCGAGCGTCACGTACCGGTCGGAGAGCTCGACGTGGCCGGTGGCGGCCTCCCGCTCGGCGAGTGCGAACAGCGTGAAGATCCGTTCGCGCGCGACGCGGACCATCGCCGCGGTCCTCCGGCCCCGGCGGCCGCCTCGTCTCACGGAGTTTGCGGTTGCTGGCATACCGGACAGTACACGGCCGCTCGAGAGATGATCGTGCGGCAGCGGACGCAGTACTTCCCCGACGGGGGCGCAGCGATCGGTCCGGTCATCGCTCCGATGGACCCGGGAGGTACCGCATAGGCCGACGGTCCTCCGGCGGCCATCACCGGGGGCGGCGGCGGGGGAGCGGGAGGCGGCGGCGCCGGGGATGCCATCCCTCCGCGGGGGGACGGAGGGAGGGGAGAGATCGGAGGGGCGTCGCCCTGGGGCAGCGTGAAGCCGCATTTGGCGCAGAAGAGCGCGCCGTCCGGCGCGTTTTCCCCGCAGTGGAGACAGACGGGCACGGCGGGGGCAAGATTAATCGTGTATATCACCGTCAGGTACATCGTTGAGACTACGGTCGGTCGGACTCGTCACCCGGGACCCGGCTCTCTACGGGGAGCTAGCGGGTTTCCTGCGGGAGCGCCGACTGCCGTCGGTCAGTCTCCTTCCCGGGCAGCGGATCCCGGATCGGGTGGCGGTCGTTCTGACCTCCCCGGACGAGGCCGGTGAGATCTCGCACCCCCACGTCCTCGTGGTCGCCGAGGACGGAGACCGGCGGGCGCTCGGTGCGGCGGTCGAGCAGGCGCTGGAGGCCGGCTCACCAGCGGGAGAACTGGTCGTAGGCATCGATCCCGGCCCCCGACCGGGCTACGCGATCCTCTCGGGCGCTGCGTACATCGGCGAAGGGATCCTCGAAGACCCGGAGGCTGCGGGGGCGTTCGCCAGCCAGCTCCACCACCGATTCCCGTCCCGTAGGGTCCGCTTCCGCGTCGGCAGCGGCGACCCGCCGGCGCGCAACCGAATCGTCAACGTTCTCCTGAGCCATCAGCGGACGGTGGAGCTCGTCGACGAACAGGGGACGACCCCGAGAGGGCACCGCCGCCCCCGGGACGCCGCTGCGGCACGGTCGATCGCGAAGGGCGTCGGGCGGCCGGTCCGGGTGCCGTTGCCCTCCTCGTTCACGCCCGGAGAGATCGCGAACCTCCAGCGGCTGAGCCGGGAAGGGAGCGGCGGTCGGGTCACGATCTCCCGGTCGTCGGCGCATCGCGTGCTCCGCGGCGAGATCTCGATGGCCGAGGCGCTCGCCGGCACCTCCGGCTCCCGGGGGGTCGAGCGGCGCGACGAACGACGCTCCCGACGCCGAAGAGCCCGTCGAGAACGCCTTTAATCCGACGCGCGGTCGGAGTTCCCGTGACGCTGCCTCCCGAGGTCGAGACCCGCGTCCGTCGGGTAGCGATCGAGAACGCCCTCGCACACGAGGGGGCTCCCCGGGCGGGGCCGATCGTCGCCCGTCTGCTCGCCACCGAGCCCGCGGTGCGATCGCACGCCGACGAACTGCGCACGGTCGTCGCGGCGCTGGTCGCGCAGGTCGGAACCCTATCGCGCCCGGAACTCGAGACCGAGCTCGCCGCCCTCGGCGGGCCGGAGCCCGAGCGACCGAAGGAAGTGCGAGCGGCGGGGGGCGATTTTCCGGACCTTCCCGGAGCAGTGGAGGGAAAGGTCGTCTTGCGGATGGCGCCGTTCCCGAGCGGTGTGCTCCACATCGGTCACGGACGGATGCTCTACGTCCATCAGCATTACCGCGAGCAGTACCGCGGGAGGATCCTCCTCGTCTTCGACGACACGATCGGCTCGGAGGAAAAGCGGGTCGAGACCGAGTTCTTCGACCTGATCCTCGGCGACTGTGAGCTCGCCGGAGTCCGACCGGACGAGGTGATCTACAAGTCGGATCGCATCGCGCGCTTCTACCCGTGGGCGCGCCGAGTGATCGACAAGGGCGCCGCCTATGTCTGCCGGTGTCCGGCGGAGCTGCTCCGTCACAACCGGGCCGAGGGGATCGCCTGCCCCGAACGGGCCCAGTCCCCCCCCGAAGCCGCCGACGAATGGGAGCGGATGCTCGCGGGCGCGTACGCCCCCGGGGTCGCGGTCCTTCGGCTCAAGACCGACCTCAAAGATCCGGACCCGGCGTTCCGGGACCGTGTCCTGTTCCGCATCAGCGACCTCGACCACCCCCGGGTCGGCCACAGGTATCGCGTGTGGCCGCTCCTCGAATTCTCCTGGGCGGTCGACGACATCGAGCTCGGGATCACCCACGTGCTCCGCGGAAAGGACCTCGTGATCGAGGACCGGATGCAGCGCTACATCTGGGACCTGCTCGGGATCGCGGGACCCCCGTTCCTTCACTGGGGGATCCTGCGAGTCCGCGAAGCGAAGGTCGCGAAGAGCAAGGCCTACCGCGAGGTCAAGAGCGGACTCTACGACGGCTGGTCCGACCCGCGGACCTGGTCGCTCCGCTCGCTCGACCGACGCGGGATCTCGATGGGCGCGTTCCGCGACTTTACCCTCTCCTTCGGCATGTCGCTCGCCGACATCGAAGTCCCCGCCGAGACCCTGTACGCGGAGAACCGGAAACGGATCGATGCGACCACGGTCCGCCGGGCGTACGTCCCCGAGCCCGTCCGGGTCGAGGTGGAGGGATACCCTGCGGACCTCCCGACCGTCGAACTCCCAAACCATCCCGACCTGCCCGCCCTCGGTCGGCGGACGGTCGCCGCCGGGCCCGCGTTCTATCTCCCGCACCGGGACCTCGCGACGCGGCCGGGGGCCGAGATCCGCCTCAAGGACCTCCTGAACCTCCGGCTCCCCGGCGATATCCCGGGCCCCGGCGGCCGTCTCCGGGCGACGTTCACGAGCCGCGAGAATCAGAAGCTCCCCCGGCTGCAGTGGGTGGGGGTCGACGGGGCGGTACCGGTGGACCTCCTGGACGTCGAGGGGAACCACTCGAGCGGTGTCGGGGAGAGGGCGCTCGGGGACGCACATCCTCGCGACATCTTCCAGTTCGAGCGGGTCGGGTTCGTCCGGGTCGACGGAACCTGGGAACGAGGAGCTACCCCCCTGCGCGTGGTCTACGGTCACCCCTGAGTCTCGAAACGAAGGTTTAGAAGGCCGGGCGGGGTCTCGGGCCCGGTACCCGCCGTGCGCTTTCTTCACACCTCGATCACGGTCCGCAACATGGAAGAGAGCCTCCGGTTCTACACCGAAGTTCTCGGCCTCGAGTTCGAGCGTCGGCGGACGATCCCGGAGAACCACGCCGAGATCGCCTTCGTCAAGGACCCGGCCTCGGGGGCTCGGATCGAGCTGACGCACTGGGAGGGCAAGGACCAGTTCGAGGCGGGCGAGCAGCTCGACCACCTCGCCTTCGAGGTCGCGGAACTCGACCGGTTCCTCCTCCGGCTCCGGACCAAGGACGTGCGCATCGCCAAGGAACCGTACCGCCTTTCGGGGGGAACGTCTCGGATCGCTTTCATCCTCGACCCGAACGACGTCTGGATCGAGCTCATCGAGCGCGCGCCGACGTCGGGATGAGCCGGCGACCGTGGCGACGGCGCGGGTCGAGCCCACCGGGACCGTGGGCCGGCGCTCGCTGTTCGCGGTCTTTGGGGCGACGTTCTTCGTGCGGTTCGCCTTCGGCATCACGCTCGCGGTCTTCGCGAGCTATATCCTCGGCCGATCGACCGGTCTGAGCGGGAACGACTACGGCACGGTCGGGCTCGTCAGCGCGATGGCCCCCGTCGGGGAGTTCACGACGGTCCTCCTGGCGGGAGCGGCCGCGGACCGTGTCGGGCGCTTCCACGTGCTGTTCGCCGGTATGGGGGGCGGCGCGCTCCTCTTCGGCCTCGTGGCGCTCACCCGGTCGACGATCGCCCTCGGGGCCCTGAACTTCTTCTTCGGGATCGCGAGCGGCGCGATCCTCGCCTCGAGCCTCGCGGTGATCGCCGACCGTTCCCCCGTGGACGACCGCGGGCTCTCGATGGGCAGGTTCGATGCGATGAACCTCGCCGGCTGGCTCGCCGGCTTCGCCTTCGGGATCGGGATCCTGGGACTCGTCCAGGACCACCGGCTCCCGCTCTCGTTCCTGCCCGACGTCTTCGTCGTCGGAGCGCTCACGCTTCTCGCGGGTCTCGGGTTTGCCGCCTACCTGCTCCGCGGCTCCCCGAAGGCTCCCGCCGTCCCCGGCTACCCGCTCGCTCAGATCTTCCGCCACGCGTTCCGCCGCAGCGTTCTCCTGGTGACGCTTCCGTGGCTCGTCATCTACATGCTGATCGGCTACATCCTCGTCTTCATCGGCACTGCCGCGACCGGCTCCGGCCTCCCGCTGACCGACATCGCCCTCGGGATCGCGGGCGGGGGCCTCCTCCTCGTGCTCTCTCAGCCCCGCTTCGGTCGCCTCGCCGACCGCTACGGTCGCATGCGGATGATGACGGTGGGGGTCATCGGGTTCGTCGGGGCGATGGCCTCGGCGTCGCTGCTCGTCGCGTTCGGGCCCGAGCCGGTCCTCCTCGGGGCGGTCGGGGTCAGCGCGCTCGCGGCCCTCGCCTACGGCCCGGCCGCGCTCGCGGCCCTCGCGGACCTCGCCTTCGCGCTGAGCCGCGGGACGACGATGGCGATCTACTCGTTGACGATCTCCCTCGGGATGATCCTCGGCCTGATCCTCGGGACGCAGCTCGTCGACCGCCTGGGGAACGACGGATACTACGTGTTCTTCGGGGGGATCGCCCTCGGACTCGTGGCCCTCACGGCCGCGCGGTACCTCGACGCGCGCGCGACCGCGGTTCCCCCCGCTACGACTCCGGCTCGATGACGATGTGGCGCAGGACGGGATACGCGGTCCGCAGCGCGAGGCTGACCTGGTCGATCGCCGCCTCCAGCTGGTCGGTCGTCATGCCGTCCTGAAAGTTGATGCGCAAGGCGAGGAGCGCGTCCTCCGGTCCGAGGAGCATCGACTGGAGGCTCCGGACCTTCGAGACGCTCGGGTTGCGCTCGACGACCGCGAGCATCGCCCGCGCGTCCTCGGGGGCGAGGGCCCGCCCCACGAGATACTCCCGGCTCTCGGCCGTGAGGACAAAACCCGTGGCGATCAGGAGCACGCCCTCGAGCGCGGCCGTCACCCCGTCCGCCACGGGATTCCCGGTCCGGTAGACCACGAGCAGACCAAAGAACGCGACGACGCTGCCGACGACCGAGACCATGTCCTGGTAGAAGATCGCCTTCAACCCCTGGTTCGCAGACTCGAGAAGACTCGTGAGCGTCACCCGGGAAAATCGGAGCTCCCGCATCGTGACCCAGATGCTCGCGACGCTCACGACGATCGTCGCCCCGACGACGAGGAGACCTTCACCGAGGTGCGTGATCGGAGTGGGCGAGAGGATCTGGTCGATCCCTTCGGTGAGCGCGAGGACCCCGGCGACCGTGAACGTGACGACGATCGAAACGAACGCCCAGAAGAACCGCTCCTTGCCGCGACCGAACGGGTACTCGTGGGAGGCGGGCCGCCGGGACACGTGCAGACCCCACAGGAGCAACCCGCTCCCGACGACGTCGGTCAGTGCGTAGATCGACTGGGCGAGTACGGCACGGCTCCCGGAGGCAATCGCGACGACGAGGTTGACCGCAAACAGGGTCAGGCTCAGCAGGATGGTCGCGACGATGATGACCTGCGGGCGCATCGAACTCCCGGGGACTCCTCCGGGATACCCCACCTATCGGTCGCCCGAGATTAAGGGTTCCGACGGAACGGAAGGTGCGAGGACGCGCCTCCGGGAGACCAACCGTTAAATTGCGGGAACCGGTGAGCGACCCGAGGCCCCCGATGAGCGATCTCGCTGCCCGGCCACCGACGGCTTCTGCGACGCCGAGCGCTCGCGGACCGGCCGCGGCCCCCCGGCAGGGCCGACCGCTGCTCTCGCAGCTCGGGCTGGGCTCGGGCAAGCGAACGCGCCTGAAGCGCCTCCTCTACCAGTACGGCCCGGGCGGCGGCACGCTGCTCGTTCTTCCGATCGACCAGGGCCTCGAGCACGGCCCCGTCGACTTCTTCGCCAACCCGGCGGCGCTCGACCCGAAGTACCAGTACGACCTCGCCCGGGAAGGGAAGTTCAGCGCGATCGCGCTCCATATCGGCCTCGCGGAGAAGTACTTCCACGAGTACGCCGGGGACGTCCCGCTCATCCTCAAGCTGAACGGCAAGACCGGCATCCCGTCGGACAGCCAGGCGTTCAGCTCTCTGACCGGCACGGTCGAGGACGCCGTCCGACTCGGGGCCGACGCGGTCGGCTACACGATCTACGTGGGATCCCCCTCCCAGGACCGGGACTTTCGACAGTTCCTCGACGTCCGGAACGAGGCGTCGCGGCTCGGCATGCCGGTGATCGTCTGGGCCTACCCTCGGGGGGATGCCGTGGCGAAGAAGGGCGGAAAGGAGAGTCTGTACGCGGTGGACTACGCCGCGCGGGTCGCACTCGAGCTCGGAGCGGACGTCGTGAAGGTGAACTACCCGGTCGCCTCCGAGAAGGACGCCGAGAGCCCCGCCCCGTACAATACGCTCCGGCTCTCCCCGACCGACGCGTTCCGCAAGGTCGTGGAAAGCGCGGGTCGGGCGCTCGTGCTCGTCTCCGGCGGAGAGAAAGTCGGCGACGCCGAACTGCTCGCCAAGGTGCGCTCGTCGATGGACGCGGGCGCGACGGGAATCATCTTCGGCCGGAACCTCTGGCAGCGACCGAAGGACGACGCGCTCCGGCTCACCCGGGAACTCCATGCGATCTTCCGGGAGTACGCGCAAGCCCCGGGGTAACCTCCCCGCCCGCCTCTACATCGTCCTCGCGGGAGAGGACCATCCGAAGGCGTGCACGGGTCGGCGCCTGCTCCAGCGGGGTCTGGCCCGTGCGGTCGCGCGGGTCGAGGGGATCTCGCCCGCGCCCGTCGTTCTCGACCCGTACGCGCCGGACCCGCTCGGGGCGGCCGACCGCCGGTCGGTGTCCCGCGGCGGGATCCTCGCCGTCGACTGTTCATGGAACCGCCTCAGCGAGCGGGGACGGTTCCCCGGGGGAGACCCGACGGCGCCCGCGCGGGGGATCCGTCGGAGGCTCCCGATGCTGATGGCGACCAATCCGCAGCACTACGGCCGACTGGCGCAGCTCAACACGGTCGAGGCGCTGGCGGCGGCGCTGTATCTCGTGGGCCGCACGGAGGAGGCGACGCGGCTGCTCGCCGGCTTCAGCGGCAGCGATGCCTTCCTGGGCGTGAACCGCGAGCGGCTCGACGCCTATGCTCACGAGCACGACGCGGACGGCGTGCGGGCCGCGGAGCGACGGCTGTTCGGGGGCGGGCCGGACGGGTAGGGTCAGTCGACCGGTGGGAACGTCCGCCCCTCGGTCGCGAGGTGCTCTACGCGGACGTCCGCCACGCTTTCCACCGGTCGGTCGAGGGGCAGTCGGGCAATTAGGACCCCGCCGTACCGTTCGTAGATCCGCGTGGTGTGGAGCGTGAGGCAGCGGCCGCCGTAGAGCGGTCGCCCGGCGATATCGGGGTCGTGCCCCCGGAGAAAGACGGCGAGCCCGGCGCGGGCGAGGAATCGCCCGAGGTCGTCGGCGCCCCACGGCTCCGCGACCCCTCGACGGTTCCGGGACGCGTCGCATTCGGCCCATACGATCTCGGTCAGGCGGTCGTCGTCCACCTCCTCAAAACGACGGCGCCAGGAAGCGGGCAGCGGACCGCGCGGGAATCCGGCGTGCGCGAGGTAGGCTCCCGTGGTGGTCGCGGCTGCGAGGGGCCCTCGCTCGAGCAGGGCAACGAGCCGAGTGTACCGGTCGGACTGCGGCCCCCAGAGCTCGTCCACCTCCTCCGCGAGCGTGTGCGGGAGCGTCGGGATCCGGCGCGTGGTCTCGTGGTTCCCCTGAAGGAGAAACGCCCGGTCGGGGTAGCGTGCCGCGATGCCGAGGAGCAAGAACGCGTTCGCCACGGAGCCCGCACCGCAGTCGGTCGGGTGGCGGTCGACGTAATCCCCCAGTCCAACGAGACAGCGGGGTCCCCCCGGCTCCTCGAGGAAGGCCCGTTGGACCTCGAGGCTCGACCGCCAGTCGCCGTGCGTGTCCCCGAACACGACCGCCTCGGTGAAGCCCTTCGACGGGAGCTCGACGAACCCGGGTCGGACCGGGACCTTGCGCTCCAGGAAATCGAGCCACTGGTCCGCCTCCTCCGGAGAGGCGCTGAGGACCACGTCGGGCGTTGGGGATTCGTCGGCCACGATGGTCCCCCTCGGGCTACGCGGGCCGCTGGGATGCGGGGGGCCGGAGTTCCCGGTCGTCGGCCCCACGGACCGACCGACCCTTTGAACCGGCGTATGCCCTAGGCAACAGGGTCCTAAGCCCTGCCTCGCTGACCCGACCCGCGCGTACGGACCGATTGGCCGAGCTGGAGCACCCCCGCACCGGAAAGAGGAGACGTCCCGCGGAGTAGCCCCGGCAGGAGTTCCGGCCGGTGGGGTCGCGGGCCCCCGAGGCGTTCGAACCTGCGTCGCGAGATCCAGAGTCTCGCATGATTGGCCACTACACCACGGGGCTACGGCGTCGCTCAGCGTCGCTCCGTTGATAAACGTTGCCGCGGGCGAGGTCCCGGGCGCGTTCCGGCGGGCCGGAAACGAGCGTCGCGATGCCGGGGCCCGGGTGGGCGTCGGGGCCGCGCCGTCCGACCCAACTCCACAAATAGGCCGAGGGAGTCCAACCCCGGTCCATGCCCGGGAGGTCGCATGGCGGAGGGGGGACAGATCCGCCCGGTCGGACAGGATTCGCCGGCTGCCACCGGTCCGTCGGCGAGCGACTTCCGCCTGCCGTCCGCTCAGCGCTCCGCAGCGATCTACGTCGCCCTGCCGCTCTTCGCCACGGCGTTCGCCGTCGCGACCGTCGGACTCTCTCTCGGCGGGTTCGCGAGCTACCTTCCGACGGCGTCGGTCGACGTGTTCTACTCGTTCCTGCGGATGGGGGCCGCGTACGCCGCCTCGCTCGGGTTCGCCCTGACCTACGGCTACTACGCGGCCACCCGTCGGACCGGAGAACGGGTGATGATCCCGATCCTCGACATCCTCCAATCCATTCCGATCCTCGGCTTCTTCCCCATCGCGCTCGTGGTCTTCGCCGCACTCACCCCGGGGAGCTGGCCGGGCGTGAACCTCGCCTCCGTGTTCCTCATCTTCACGTCGATGGCCTGGAACATGGTCTTCGGCGTGTACGAGTCGCTGAAGACCCTCCCCGCCGAACTCAGGGAGGCGGCCGACACCTTCCGGCTGCGCGGCTCGCTCCTCTTCCGCCGAGTGCTCCTGCCCGCGACGCTGAACCGCCTCGTCTACAATTCCGTGCTCTCGTGGACGGCGGGATGGTTCTTCCTCGTCGAGGCCGAGATCTTCACGACCAACTCAACGCAGGCCCTCCCGGGGATCGGCAGCTTCCTCTCGTTCGCCGCGAGCGCACACAACGCCGACAAGTTCCTCGCCGGCATCCTCGTGCTGGTCGTCGTCATCGCGATCCTTGACTTCGCGGTCTGGCGCCCGCTCGGGAAGTGGGCCGAACGGTTCCGGTACGATACGTCCCCCTCCGGGGAGGCCGAGCTCGTTACCGCCGAGGACCCCGCGAACCGGTTCCGCCGCATGGCGGCCTACGTGACCCGCGGCGTGCGGACAAGCGTGACGCGGATCAGCACCCCCCTGGTCCAGATCGCGGCGATCGCCGTGCGACCGGCACGGAAGACCGAACGACGCCAGGCCACCGTTTCCTACCTCGCCTTGGGGGCCATCCTGGTCGTCGGCTGGCTGATGCTGATCGCAATCGGGGTCGGCATCTTCGACGTGTTCACCGGCCCCATCCTGCCCGGTGTCGGCCGACAGATCGAGCTCCTGCCGCTCGCCATGGGCGCCTCGGCGCTCCGCGTGACGGCGGCCTACGCGATCTGCCTCGCGATCGCCCTCCCCCTCGCCCTCTTCCTCGCACGCAGTGCGCGCGCATCCCGGTTCGGCATGCCGACCGTCGAGGTGATCGCGTCGTTCCCTGCGACCGCGCTGTTCCCAGTGATCATCTTCGAACTGATCCCGTACATCACCCCAGAAGGCGCCGCGATCCTGATGCTGATCACGGGAATGCTGTGGTACCTGTTCTTCAACATCCTCTCGGGGATCCGGGGCCTTCCCCCCGACCTCGAGGAGGCTGCGCACGCCTTCGGGCTGAAGGGGTGGAAGCGATTCACCCGGGTGCTCCTCCCCGGTCTCTTCCCGGCGCTGATCACGGGGTCGATCACGGCCTTCGGCGGTGGGTGGAACACGCTCATCGTCGCCGAATACCTCAACGTCGGCTCGTCCCAGTCCTTGAGCCTATTCGGTGTGGGGCGGGCGATCGACGTCGGGTACGCGATGCCGAACCACACCGGCTATCCGCTGATGGTCGCCGCGCTGCTCGTGCTGATCGCGAGCGTCGTCGCCATCAACGAGCTCATATGGAAGCCGCTCTACCGGCGGGCGGTCGAGAAGTACCGGTACGACTGACCGGCTTCGGGGCCGCGGCCGGGGGCTCGCAGAGGACCGACGATGTCGCTGATCCGGGTCGAGCACGTCGACAAGACGTTCGCGGGCCGCCACGGGCCGATCAGCATCATGCGCGACATCTCGTTCGAGGTGGCGGACTCCGACTTCCTCGCGATCGTGGGTCCCTCGGGGTGCGGGAAATCGACGCTCCTACGGCTCATTCAGGGACTCGACCACCCGAGCGATGGGTCGATCACTTTTCGCGGCCAACCCGTCCGAACCGTCTGCTCGAAGATGGCGATGGTCTTCCAGAGCTTCGCGCTCTACCCTTGGCTCACGGTCTCGCAGAACGTGGCGTTCGGGATCGAAGCGCTGGGTTGGGAGCCGGAACGGATCAAGACGCAGGTCGAGCGGTACATCTCGGTGACCGGCCTCGACGGATTCCAGGAAGCGTACCCCCGCGAACTCTCGGGGGGGATGCGGCAACGGGTCGGACTCGCCCGGGCCCTCGCCGTGGAGCCGTCCGTGCTCCTGATGGACGAACCGTTCAGCTCGCTCGACCCGCTCACCGCGGAGAGCCTACGGGAGGAGATCCTGCAGCTGTGGCGGGACCCGGAGCTGCCCCCCGACGCCGTCCTGCTCGTCTCCCACAACATCGAGGAGGCGATCCAGCTCGCCGACCGGATCATCGTCCTCTCCCGTCGACCCTCCCACGTCCTCGCCGACGTGAAGGTCGACCTCCCCCGACCGCGCGATCGAAAGTCGCCTGCGTTCTACGAGCTGACCGACCGGGTCTATTCCCTGATCACCGAGGGAGGAGCCCCGGCCCCCGTACCTCCGGTCGCGAACGGTGCGGTGTCGCTTCAATAACCCTTATAGGAAGCCCCCCGGATAGGTCTGTTCGCACGAGAGCCTCCTTGCCGACCAGCTATCCTAAGTGCAGCCCCACCGAGATGCAGGGGCTGCTCGCGCTCCTGAACTCGCACAAGGGCTCCGAGGACGTAGCGCTCCTGGCCGACGACCTCGACCTCGAGATCGACGAGATTCTTCCCTCCTTGGACTTCGCCGTAGTCCTCGGGCTGGTCCGCGTCGCGGACGGCCGTGCGACGTTCACCGACCTCGGCCGGCGCTACATCGCGTCGACGATCCGCGACCGTAAGCCGGTCCTCCGCGACCAGCTGCGCCGGACGACCCTGTTCCGTACCCTCCTCCGCGCGCTCGAGAGCTCCCCCCAGCACCAGCTGACCGACGACCAGTTGGCGCAGCTGGTCTCCGTGACGACCGCCGCCGCCGACGAGGCGATGCAGAACATTGTCAACTGGGGGCGATACGCCGAACTCCTCCGGTACGACGCCGCCCAGCACCTGCTGGTCGCCGTGCGCCACCCGACTGCGCCGGTCAAGTCCTCGGGTGGGAGCCGTCCTCCGCCTCCCTCGGTTCCCCCGTCCGCGCCCTCCGCGGGTGCGCCGGGACGCCGGACCGCTGCGGCCCCGAGTACCGAACAGCAGGCGCGAGCCCTCGCCACCGTCCCCGTGTAGGAACTACGCACCGCGACGTCCCTCGGTTTCGTCCGGGTTAGCTCCCTACTAAGAGAGCCGTGCGGCGTACACGCTCGGCGGGTCGGCGTACATGAGCTCCTTCCACATCGCTGGGATCCCGGGAAGCCTCCGACGCAATTCGTTCTCGGCCGGACTCCTGCAGGCGGCCGTCGAGCTCGCCCCTCCGGACGTCACGATCGAGGTCCTCGACATCAACGATTTCCCGGTGTTCAACCAGGACAACGACGCGACCCCCCCGGCGAACGTCACGGCGTTCCAGGAGAAAGTGCGGGCCGCGGACGCGGTCCTGTTCTCGATCAATGAACACAACTACACGCTCTCGGCCGCCGAAAAGAACGCGATCGATTGGGCGTCGCGACCGTACGCAACCAGCGCCTGGCAGGGGAAGCCCGCCGGCCTGATGAGCGCCTCCGTCGGCGCGATGGGTGGAGTGCGTGCCCAGCTCGACCTACGTCACGCGATGGTGTTCCTCAACATGTTCCCTATCAACCGGCCCGAGGTCATCGTCCCGTTCGCCTCCCAGAAGTTCGACGCGACCGGACGGCTCACCGACGAGGCGACGCGAAAGTTCGTCGCCCAGCACGTCGCCGAACTGGTCCGTCACGGGCGGGTGCTGCTCCACGCTCACTAGCCGCGCAGGGCGGCCGGCGGTCACGGATATTTGCAAAGAACTTAAGGCGGGGGTCTCCTCCCCGAGCGCTGCGGGCACGTAGATCAGCGGAAGATCGCTGCTTTCGCAAAGCAGAGGTCGGGGGTTCAAATCCCCCCGTGTCCATTAGGCAAACCCTTTCTTTAAATAGGGACACCCCCCATTTCGGGACATGGTCGCCCGGAAGAGAAATCGAGAGGACCTACTGAGGGAACGGTACCCGAAGGTCGATGCTACAAAGTCTACATCCCGCTGGGAGCCGACTACAACCCCGTTTTCGTAAGCACTCAGCCCCCTGGCCCGTGAGCTCGTAGGCATCGACTCGACCGAAAGTACTTTCTCCGGGCTCTCCTTGGGTCCTTGCCCGAGGACGATGACCTCTCGGGATCTCCGAACCCTACTGGC
>JBAWFC010000004.1:0-45975 GCA_049591535.1 Thermoplasmata archaeon
GGGTATCCGGCGACGCCGATGGCGCTGGCGGACGAGAAAGGGAACGTGGTGGTGCTGCAGGAGACGATCACGAACCTCTGGACCGAGCGGTTCGCCCGCCACATCACCATCGACATGGGGGGGTCGGTGATGATGGCGATCTATCCTCTTCGAGGGAGCCAAGCCAAACGGGCCCTGATCCCGAATTCCATCACCTACGCTCGAGAGATCGGGTACCGCCTCCGACAGGCATGGGCGAAGAAGGAGGACCCGATCGGCGCGATCCTCGGGACCACCCGCGGGACGCTCCTGTTCCGGGGAAATATCGCCGACGTCGACCGACGGACCGAGACGGGTTTCGCGCGCGGAGGGGTCACCCTTGCGGGGATCGACTCGTTCCACGGTAAGAGCATGACCATCAAGTTCCAGAACGAGAACCTGATCGCGGAGATCGGGGGGCGGGTAGTCGCCAGCGTCCCGGACCTGATCGCGGTGCTCGACGCGGAGACCGGCACGCCGTTCACGACCGAGCGGTTACGGTACGGCTACCGCGCGGCGGTCATCGCCATGCCGTGCGACCCCCGGTGGAGAACGAAGCGAGGGCTCGAAATCGTCGGACCCCGCTACTTCGGTTACAATTCGCCCTATCGACCCATCGGAAGGCCCAGGCGTACTCATCGAGGGCCGACCAGCGGAGCCTACCGATAATTCCGTTTCGAGGCGTGTGCGGAGCGAGGACCCAAGAGTCCGGTGCCCCCGGTCGGGTCGGGTCTCTCGAGCCCAAGCGAAGCTACGGCCAGGGTTCCGTGAAGGGCTTGAACGTCGCGATGCCGAACGCGAAGAAGTCGCCCGTACTGATCACCGGGTTGCTCCAGACGTCGAGGATGACACCGTCGGCGGGGGAGGTCATCTCTTCGGTGATCTGACCGGTGAAGCTTCGAATCGAGCAGAGCTTCTGCCCCTTCTTCACCCTGTCATTCAGGCTGACGTAGGAGGTGAAGACTCCCCCGTGGACCGGGAACAGATGGACCATATCGGGGAACGACTGGTAGCTCGGCAGTCGCGTCGGCTCCCCCGGCAGCATTTTCAGGTACCGGAGCGAATTCTCGAAGCCACGCAGTCCCACCTGGATGCCGCCCCGATTGTCGGGGCCGATCTCGGGCACGAAGATCGGGATTCCCTTGGACCGGACCGCAGCCGACATCGTGGAGGTGCGCGCCCCCCGGGTTGAAGAGTTGCCGTGCCATTGGACGATCTTGTCGATCAGGAACGATTGGGTGAACCCTCCGAGGGTCGAATCCCATTCGGACTGCTTCTCATAGTGGGCGATACAGTAGGGACTGACGTCCAGCATGCCGGGGATCCCGTTGTGAACGTTGATCACGTACTCCGCGGATTCCGCCAGGAGTCCGATGAACTTGTACGTGATCTGCTGAGCCAGCCACCCGTTCTCGAACCCCGGATAAGCGCGGCTCAGATCGAAACTGTCGATCGGGCTGTATCGCTGTTTGACGTTGAACGCGGTGCTGTTGATGACGGGGAACGCGACGACCGAACCCTTCAGTTTCGCCGGTTCGAGGTGCGTCATGAATTCGATGATCGCCGCCGCTGCGAGTGACTCTTCTCCATGTTCGCACCCGGTGATCCAAAGTGTTGGGCCCGCTTCGGTCCCATGCGCGACGATGTACGGGAGGCTCTCCAGAGATCCGTCGGGATGCTCGGCAACCGGAAAGAACCCGTGACCCTTCGCCCCCGGCGCCACTCGTACGTCGCCCACGCTTAGACTCTTCACAAGATCCTCCCGAATCCGCGGTCTGCTGACCAGAGTCGTTCGGATATATAGTGAAACGCCCCTGCAGCACTTCCCGCCAGCTGGGCCGGAATTGTGGAGGCCATTAGGGTGGCACTTAGTACCACCTAGGTGGATTCTGTTCCAACCCGGGGGTGGACGCCTTTTACTAGTAGGCCTGCTTTCCCGTGGATGGACCCCGCTCCAATCCGCGAGCAGATTCGAGAGGAGAGTGGACTCGAGGGAAGCGAATGACGAACCGACTTCTGATGGTCAATCGAGGCGCCATCATCACCGGGGCCGCCTCCGGAATGGGTCGCGCGACGGCGCTACGCTTAGCCCAAGAGGGTTGTAGAGTCGCCGTCGTGGATATTGACGACGTGGGTGGCAGTCGAACCACCTCGACGATAGAGGATGCGGGAGGACTGTCGTTCTTCGTCAAGGCGGACGTCAGCGATGAACCGTCGGTCATCAACGCCGTGGCGCAGGCCGCGAAGTCGCTCGGATCGTTTGACACGCTGGTCAACACCGCGGGCGTGGCGTATACGGGCTCGGTAGCCGACACTTCGGAAGCCGATTGGGACCGCGTGCTCGACATCAACCTGAAGGGAACCTTTCTCATGATCAAGCATCTCATTCCCCGATTTCTTTCCGCGGGATCGGGGTCGATCATTAACGTGGCTTCGAACGCCGGTCTTGTCGGCGTGAGGAACCTCTCAGCCTACTGCGCATCCAAAGGGGGCGTCGTTCAACTGAGCCAGGCGCTGGCGCTGGAACTGGCGGCACTGAATATCCGGGTCAATACCGTCGCCCCGTCATCTACGGTGCGGACGAGAATGTTTGACGCGCGCCTCGGTCGTTCCTCAGACCCTAAGGCGCTGGGCGAGGCGCTCGCTGCGGCCAACCCGATGAAGCGCTTGTGCACCCCCGAGGATGTCGCCGAGCTAATTCTCTACATCGTGAGCGATCGCGCGTCCTACGTGACGGGGGGAATTTTCCCCATCGACGGCGGACTGACGGCCGCGTGAGGCAACATGTCACATCTACCATCGCCCGCGGAGAACTCAATCGCGTACGGTCTCGCGGGAGGACTCGCGCTCGCGCAAGACCCCCCACGAGCAGCGGCGACGGGGCTTCAAGAAGCCGGCCGAGCGATGTGCGGCGTCGATCGGGACGGTCGACGCTCGGAGTCGATCCGACGGTAGTCAACGCATCTGAGAGGGGAAAGCGATGGAAGCCGGAGCGTACGGGAGAGCGTCGCCCCGGGGCGGGACTACGGTCGCCTACGGATTTGAGGAAGGATTCATCGACGTGATGGGATTCAAACTCTTCTATCGGTCCTATGGCGAGCCGCGCAAGGGCACTGTGCTCTGTGTCCGCGGCGGTGCCGGCGGGACCCACGTATTCGATCTGGCGCTGGCCGATCTGGCCCAATTCGGATACCGCGTCGTGTTTTACGACCAGCTCGGGTGCGGCCTCTCAGACCGTCCGAAGGATGCCCGCTTGTACCGAATCGAGCGCGCGGCCCAGGAAGCAAACGCGGTGCGCGAGGCCCTCGGCTTGCAGGAGGTGCACCTCTGGGGGGGGAGCATGGGCGGGGCGCTAGTGATCGAGACCGCGGTGCAGTTCCAGCGGTACCTGAGGAGTATCACCTCCTCGGGCGGTTGGCACAGTTCGCGGTTCTGGATGCAGACCAACCGAGGGATCGTCCGGAAGCTTCCTCCGGAGATGGCGCAAGTGATCGAAGCATGCGAAGACGCGGGAGATTTTCGAGATCCTCGCTACTTGGAGGCGGTCCGCGAGTTGGTTCGACGTCGCCTGTCGGTGATGAGCATGCTTGAAGTGCAACCGTGGGAGGTGGCGCTCGAATTTGAATCGGTGGACCCGTTCGTCCACGAGGCCTACTTCGGCTTCCCGCTATACCCTGCGGCCGTAAACATCGGAGCGATGCCGCTGGTTCTGCGGGGCAGCCTGAAGGACTGGGACCGGACCGAGGAACTTGCCCGCATTCGAATTCCTGCCTTGATCACGGTAGGCCGTCACGACACCGTGCCCGTCCCAGTTTCTCGGCGCATGGCGAAGGGCATTTCGGGCTCTCGCCTGGTCATCTTTGAGAAAAGCGGACACATGCCCTGGTGGGAGGAGCGGTCTCGGTACATGGCATTGATGAAGGAATTTTTGGGCGGCTAGAGGGCTCACCGCCGAACAGGGCGCCGTGACCTCAAGAGCCGCGGGCCGACGTCCGCCGCTCGGCTCAGGGCCGCCAAGTCTGCGAGACGGTGTTCGCCGAGACGAAGTCGAAATCTCCCGCGTGCGGGGCGAGCTTCTGACCGCCCGGCCAGTTGCTCCTCGCACGACAGCATGATTGTATACGCCGGCCGGGGTCCCCGGTCGTGAACCAGCGCCACCTCTGCGGACCCGACGAGATGTTGCAGTTGGCGTCGCGACGGCCGGCCGACGCCCACCTCGGAGATGTGCTGAACTAGGTGTTCGATCCGAGCGTAGACCCAGCCGTCTTCGTGGTCCGATTCATCGCCGCAACGATCGGATTCGTCGTAGGCTTCGCCATGCAGGTCGTGGACACCCGATGGAGCCCGGCGCAAACGGAGTGGGGATTCCTCAGGATCGTGTCCAACGCGACGTCGGTATCGACGCTGCCCGGGGTTCAGCCTGCCTCGTTCGTTACTTCCGTCGCGGTGGGGGCCGCCGGGCTTCCCGTCGTGGGATACTCCACCGAGGCCCTGTCGCTCGTCTGCCATGAGGTGAATCGACTCGCGCAGCCGAGGATGTCGAAACTGGAAGAGACGATTATGATGGAGTGGACGCTCGAGGAGGCCCAGCGCTTCGGTGCCACGGTCGCTCTGCTCATCGAGCGAGCCCGAAGGGCCAACCGAATGCTCGAGGGATGGGCCACCACAGGACTTCGACCGTAACGGATTGTTCCGTCTTCGGACCGTCAGGCCCCCGGCGCCTCAAGGATTGCCTTCGATCCATTCAGCGGGGCGACGAATCGCCATCCCATCGAGATGTACGATTCGACCGCGGAGACCTCGACGACTTTCTGTGATCCCGGGGCGGCTCCGGTCTCGGATTCCGGTTCGCTCTTCCGTCGAGCGTCGACAAGCTCACGCACTCTATCGGGGGTGAGTGGACCGGCGTTCGCCACGTCCGCCGCATCGTAGTTGAAGACCTCGGTCAGGATCAGACGGAATACTTCCTCGTTCGACGTCGTCGGGGGGGCCGTGGTCGAGAGATACGGATACGCCCGCTCATACAGCGAACGGAGTTCCTCGAGGAGGGTAGGATTCAATTTCTTCGAGAGGTTGTATCGGCCCGAAACTCCGAGATCGTGTCCGAGCATTGCCTCTCGCGCGTCTCGTATCATGAATCCCCGAGCTTCAGCGGCGAAGAGCTGTGATGAAAAGTAAGCCCTCAGGGCGTACGGCCGGAAGGTCTGTCCACCCGGCCGCACGCTTCGGATCGCCTTCCTGAGATCGAAGGTTATCGACTTCGCGCAGACGAAATCCCCCGGACCCTTCGACGCCGAGCCCGCTTTGCCGACTCCGGCCCCGAGCGATGCGACCACGGGCGAGTTCAACCCAATGTTCCCGCCGGCAGAACGACGACGTTGGATTTCCCCGAGGATGGCTTCCGCCAGTTCTATTCCTCCGAAGGTAAGGTAACTCTTCTCGTTCTTGGATCGAGCCGAGCCTACTTTGATCAGGAACGGAATCCGACTGAATTCGAGTTTCGCGAGATCAAGTTCTGGGATGTCCCCGAGCCGCAGACCGTCGGTGCCGTCCACGTTCCCGAGAACTCCGGGCCGGAGCCCCGCATGCGCCATCAGAAGCGCGCAGAGCCGACCCCGCGGCGAGAGAGCGCCGAGAAGGCGGCGCAGATCATCGGGTGTAGGGACCGCCTCATGCTCCAGGGTCTCGCCGGTTCTCGCGCCGAGCTTGGGGAAACCGGTGAACGCGACTCCTCGGTATTCGAGCCATGCGCGAAGGACGTCGAAGACCTTGCGAATGTAGATCGCGGTTCGATGCCGATTCTTCTGCGCCGCAGCGTACTCCGAGAGCAGCGCTCGGAATGCCGCGGGATCCGCCGTCGCGCGACGGGCAAGCTCAAGCGGCCCAAGACCCGAATCCGCACAGAACCGGCCGAGGGTCCGTACCCGGCTTTCCGAGGTCAGCTTCGACCTGAGGGACAGTTCGGAGGCCCAGGTTCGTACCTCGGGAATCGACTTGAAACGGGTGTGATCGACCGATTTCTGTGCGAACTCGAACCGGGCCATGATTATCCGAATCCTAAGGAGCATTTAATTGAGCGGGCGCGGAGGGATTTGAACCCTCGACCCCCGGGTTAGGAACCCGATGCCCTATCCAGGCTAGGCTACGCGCCCTTCTCTTCGACCGGTGGTCGGGATATCAGGACTTCGCCGGCGCCGCCTCCCTCACGGCCGGGAGGAGCGAGTCGTACCGGTGGTCGACCGGAGTGGAAAAGCCGGTTGCGACCTCCTGGAGGATCTCGATCCCCTCGAGAGCGTCCCGGAGGGTGGGGAGCACCGCCCGACGTCCCGGGTCCGGCTGGGCGGCCGCCCCCCCGGAGCCCAGCGCGCCGAGCAGCCACCGTTCACCTCCCACGACGAAGAGGAACGGGAACACGCGACAGTCCCGGGTGAGGGTGGAGAACAGTTCCTCGGGCCGAGCGCCGGGCTTCGGGGTGCCGGATACCAGAACGACCTGGTCGGCCGAACGCCCCTGGTAGGGCGAAAGTCGAGACGGCTCGAGCAGGGTGCGATGGGTGATCCACCCGCGGGCGAGCATCCGCCGCTGCGAGAACGGCAGACCGAACGGACCGACCAGGTGGCCGCCCTTGCCCTGTTCCGTGGCCGTGAACGGTCGCCGGAGGAGCTCCCCCATCGCCCACTGCTGGTGGGGGGTGAGTGGCGCGACCTCGGCGTCCTCTTCGCTCCCCACCGGTTCCTCCCGTCCGCCGAGCCCGTGCGGATACGCGAGGGTTCCCTCGAGTCCGGCCAGGTGGCACCAGAGACCCTCGAAGTCGAAGTATACCGGCACCGTGGGTCCGTCCGCGCGCACGGTGATCGTCAGGGGCGGAGCGCTCGCGCGGTCCTTCTCGAGGCGGTCGGATACCCGTTTGCCGTCTCCGGGTTTTCGGTGGAAGAACACGGCGAGCGCCAACTGGGCGCCATTCCAGAGCACGACGTTCCCTTCGTCGGCCGAAACCGCCTGCGTGAACTCGGCGAATCGGTCGGCGTACGGCCGGGCGACGAGGAACGTCACGTACGGTCGGCCCAGCGGGACGGGGTGGGGGACGTACCGGTCTCGCAACCAGCCCTCCTCGTACGCGCGCCGACGGACCGCGTGGTACGTCGACCGCGGGATACTGACCTGATGCAGACGCTCGCGCTCCCGGTCCGGCCGCGCCGCGAGGAGCACCGCGATCACGCGGGCCTCGGAGTCGGTCAGCGCCCGCACTGCGAAAACCCCTCCCAACTGCGACGCCGTAGCACGCTGTCCAACCGCCGGCGAGCGGCGCGACACTCTCGTTTATGAGCCGTTCCTCGCATGATTCCCTTCACTCGGCGGCGTCGGGTGGTGGGAATGAAGTCGCGACTCGGACGGTCCACGGCGCTGATGGCAGTCATCGCGTCCTTCTTGATGGTATTTGTCGTGCCGGCGGGGATCGCCGCGGCCAGCAGCCCGGCACTCACGCCGGGTCCTTCATACACGTTGTGGGCGTACGGCGCCGTCCGTACGGTCAACTTCGCCGGATCCAGCGGAGAGGGGTTCTCGTACAAGGGGACCGCGACCTACGGGTACTCCGTCATCCTGAACCAGACCAATCTGTCCACCCAAACCTTCCAGCTTTCCGTCAATCGAACGATGGGCGCTGCCGTGTCGGTGGAGTACTGCTCGCCGAACTGCCGGAGCCCGAGCGTGACCGCGACCGTCTCCCACCGGGTTTGGGAGTCCCTGGACGCGGTCGCGAACTTCACGACCGCCGGGGTCGTCAGCGAGAACGGACAGAACGTCTCCGCGATCGCCCTGACCAGCTCGCACACCGTGATGCTCGGGAACCTCACCGACCAGTCGTCCGGTCCGCTCCGGTCGTCCTATCTTTCGACCGAGGTCTCCGCCGTAGCGAGCGTGAACTTCGCGACTCCGCTCGGCCTCCTTCCGAACGACCTGACCGCGCCGCTCAACTGGAGCGCGACGAGCGCGTTCACGGCCTCGGGCGCCTATGCGATCCAGTTCCTCTACTCGTACATCGGTCCCCACACTTCCACGAGCTACGGGCCCCACACCACGACCGGGGTCGTCGCCCGTAGCGGGAACGTGAGCGTGACCGGTAGCACCCGGGCCGGCCCGGGGGGCACGGTCGATTTCGACGGCGTGCCGTACCTCAACGTCTCGCTGAGCGTCCAGGGTCCGTTCGACGCCCGGGAGGGATTCATCCTCGTCCCCCAGGCGGTCGACCTGTTCTACTCCGCGAGCGAGGGCCCCTGGAGCGCGAATGAAACGGGAGGGGCGAGCGCACAGATGACCAGCCTCTACGCACGCCCCGAGGTCGGCTCGCACCTCGGGATCGGCGGGTCGGAGTGGGTGTACGCCGCGAGCGCCGTGAACCCGACCGTCACGAGCGTCACTCCCCTTGCTTCGGGGGTCACGGAGATCGCCGCCGACTCGAACGACGTCGGCTCGACTCCCGTCCAGGGGGTACCGATCGGCGTCGCGCAGGCCCACGGCTACCAGGGTTGCCTCGTGAGCGATTCCGGTTGCCCCTCCGCAACGAGCGCGCTGCTCCCCCTGATCGCGGTCGGGGTCCTCATCGTGCTGGTGACCGCCATCGTGGCCTCCGTGATCGTCGTGGAGCGGCGGCGAGTCCCGCCGCCCTCGTATCCGAACGCCGGGCTCTATCCTCCCGGGGGACCGGCCCGCGCCGCGCCAGTCCCGCGTGCCGGCGCCCCGGTGACGCCTCCGCCGCCGCCCGCCGAGGACGACCCCCTGTCGAACCTCTGGTAGGGTCGCGGAGGGACTCCCCTCGGGCTCGGGCGCACTAGAGCACCGACGCGGGCGGGGCGGGTCCCGCGCGGGCGGGGAGCGGATACCGCAGCAGCGCGGCGATCCCCTGGAACCCCTTCGCGAGCATCTCCCCCTCCTCGCTCTCGGTGGAGATGAGCCGGACCGAAGCGCCGGATTCGGCGGCGCGGCGGAACAGGCCCTCGACGTAGTCCTCCGATGTGGTCTCCGTGAGCATCCGCTGCGCGCAGTGGGGACACGCACCGTCGAGCACCGCGTCGATCTCGCCGTCCGGAAGCGTCCGCACGAACTCGCTCTGGCACGCCGTGCAGCGGAACGTGATCCGCCGCTTGCGGAGCCCCTCGGAGACGAGCAGGGTCTCCACCGACCCGAGCGCGAGGGCGCGGGTCACGTCGGCCTCGCCGTAGGCAGCGACTCCGGCCTCCGCCTTCCGGATCTCGTTCAGCAGGCGCTGGACGATCCGCTTCTCCTCCGTGATGTCGAGACCGTGGAGCGTGTGGGTCGCCTTCTCCACCAGCTCCTTGAGGCCGGACTCGTCGGTGTACCCGGTGTCGAAGAGCGGCTGCACGACCTTCTGCTGCAGCTCGTACTGCAGGTACGATTCCTTGTAGAAGTACTCCTTCGTCGCGCCGGGTCCTCCGATGAGGATTCCCTTCAGCGTCTCCTTGCGCGGGAGGAACAGTTCGGCGGACATCTCGGCGATCTTCACGAAGAACTCATGGGCCGCGTGCTCGATGAGCCGTTCGAACCGGTGGGCGGACTGTCCGCCGCGCCCGTGCTTGCTGGGGACGAGCGACTGACGGTTGCGTAGCGTCTCCACCCGCTTTCCGCGCAGGAGCCCGATCGTCACCTCCGCCCGGTCCATGACGAGGAGCCCCCAAACGTCGGGTTCGTGGACCATCGCGAGCAACGGGTCGAGGAAGAACGAGGAGTCGCACCGGTAGAGGTACGTGTTGAGCGGCTCGGGCGGCTCGACGATGAACGTCACGGGTTCGGACTTGTCGGCGCCGACGGCCTTTGACCCGACGAAGAACGCCACGCCGTTCGCCGGCGGCTCCTTGAACTGGCGGACCCGGCCCATGAGCGACTCGATCGCCCACATCACGTTCTTGCGGGTCGTACGGCTCTTGATGTTGGAGCTCTGGGCGTACTCATTCCGCAGGTACGACATGACGTCCGAGATCTGCCGCCCCGGGGAGACGTAGAGGCTGACGAGCTCGGTCGCCCGCCCCTTGACCGCGGCGATCTCGTCCAGCTTGCGCTGGAACGAGTACCGCGCGAGCTGCAGGTCGGTCGACGGGGCGCTCACGCGCCGCCCCCGGGCGCTTCCGCGCTACCCGCCGGCCCCGCTCGATCGCGCGTCGCGCGGAACGGAGCGCGGGGCCCTTCCCCGGGGCGGGAGAGTCACAGCAGCCGACGGACGTGCTCGTCGATGACCTCTTCGGGGTACGCCCCGACGATCCGGTCGACGAGCTTTCCCTGCTTGTAGAACAGGAGCGTCGGAATGCTCATGATCCCGAGCGCACCGGCCTTCTCGCCGTTGTCGTCCGAGTTCATCTTGCCGAACGCGACCTTGCCCTTGTACTTCTCGCTCAGGCGGTCGACGATCGGGGAGACCATCCGGCACGGTCCGCACCACGGGGCCCAGACGTCCACGACCACCGCGGTGTTCTCCTGGGCGAACTTGTCGAAGTTGGGCCCGCCGACCTCTTGAACCGACATGGAAACTACCCCATGGCTTCGAGCGCGGGCGGATATAAAATCGTTCGCGGTCCTCGGCTTCACCAACGGTCGTCCGGGGGACCCCGGGACGTCCGGGAACCCCCGGGGCGGCGTTTCCGATTCCGAACGTTATTAGCACGGTTCGACCTATCTAGGGGCGTGACGCCGTTCGTTCTGGCGCCCGACGCCGTGCTCTTCTCGGCCGAACTCCACGCCCCCGCCGGGGACGCGGTCCCGTCCTACATCGAGCGGACCGCGCGCCTGCCGTCGCTGCTCTCTCCCGCCGCCCGGAAGGGGATCCGTCAGCGGATGTTACTCCTCCGACAGGCGGCGCTGGACCGGATCGTCCGCCTCACGGGCGTATCGACCGTCGACCTGCAGCGGTACCGGCGCGACCTGCGGGGCAGTGACCTGCCCGACACCCTGCTGCAGCGCGGCGCGGGGATCGCCTTCACCCGGGAACTCCCCCAGGGGGCCCTCCTCTACCTCCTGGTCCGCGCCGCCCGCCCGCGCGTGGTCATCGAGACCGGAGTGCGGCCCGGGTACTCGACCGCGTGGATCCTCGCCGGGCTCGCCGCGAACGGCGAGGGGACCCTCACGTCCCTCGGCCCCGGCCCGACGGTCGGACGGACGAACGGGGTCCACGACGTCGGGGTCGGACAGTTCGTCCCTCCGTCCCTGCGTTCGCGCTGGACGCTCGCCCTCGGGAACACGGAGGACCGGCTGCGCGAACTGCTCGCCTCGGCCCGCTCGGTCGACCTGTTCTTCTACGACAACGGCCCGGAGGCGACCCGGGCCCGGTTCGAGTTGCACGCCGCCTGGGAGGCGCTCTCTCCCCGGGGCGTGCTGCTCGCCCACCATATCGAGGCGAACGCGGCCTGGGCGGACTTCTGCCAGCTCCAGGGTCTCGCACCGCAGGTCTTCGACCCCGGACCGCCGCCGATGGGCGCCCTGGGGATGCAGCGCTGAGTCGCCCGCGGTACGGCCGGCTACCGCTCGAGCTCTTCGACGAGATGGATCGCCGAGGGGAGGATCAGCTTCTCGAGAGCGGTACGGACCGCGCGCTCGCTTCCCGGCAGGGCGAAGACCGGCTTGCCTTTCAGCAGATACAACCCGGCCCGGCTGATGATCGCGAGCGGCCCGACCTCCTGGAAGCTCACCGAACGGTAGATCTCGCCGAACCCTTCGAGCTTCTTCCCCCCCATCGTCTCGAGGGCGTTCACGGTGAGGTCGCGGGAGCTGACCCCGGTCCCTCCGACGGTGACCGCGCACTCGACCGCGTGCTCGGCGAGCCACGGCTCGAGCTGCTCCCGCGCGTCGGCGATCGAGTTCGCGACAAGCGCGTAGTGGACGACCTTGTGGCCGGCCCGGGAGACCAGTTCGCGGGCCAGCGTTCCGGACGGGTCGTCCTCCTCGGTATGGGTGTCGGACACCGAGAGGACGGCGAACCCCAGCGAACGGGTTCCGCCGAGGTGATGCCGGCTCGCGGTCGGGGGGGTGGGTTCGCTCATCCGGTGCTCGCGGCGACCTTCTGCTTGGTCACGACGCGAATCGGTCCGAGGGACGTCCGCGGATAAAGTCCGCGGTCGTCCTTCTCGAGGTACTTCACCATGTCCCAGACCGTGAGAAGCGCCATGCTGGCCCCCACGAGGGCTTCCATCTCCACACCGGTCCGGTCGAACGTCTCGGCGACGGCGCGTACCCGAATGCCGCGCGTCGAAACGCTCAGGTCGACCCGGCTCGCGGTAAGGGGGACAGAGTGGCAGTGCGGGATCAGTTCGGGGGTGCGCTTCATCGCGAGCAACCCGGCCACTTCGCCGGCGGCGATCGGGTCCCCCTTCTCGACCCGTTGCGCTCGGACGGCGCGCCGCGTCGCGGCCGACACCTCGAGCACGCCCTCGGCCACCGCCCGACGGTGCATGCGAGGCTTGGCGCCGACGTCCTTCTGACGCGCCGTTCGGATCACCTCGAGGTCGGTGCGCCCGCCGCGAGGTGCGCGAGCACCGCTTCCAGCTGGACCCGGTCCCCCGCCCCCTGCGCGAGGCGGAAGTCCACCTCTGCGAGGTACTCGACCAGTCGGATCTTCTCTCGCGCCGGCAGCACGTTCTCCGGGATCTCGGGAAGGTAGCTGTGCACGGCCTTGAGTATCTCCTCGCCGGCGGCGCCCCGGTCGGTGAAGAGGGCGTAGAGCTGGTCCCGTGCTCCGACGAAGTTCCCGCGGAGCGCGGCGCCGAGCATCCCCTCGACCTCCCGGCGCAGCGGGATCGTGGCGTTCTCTTGGACGGTCTTCGCCGTCACGTGGTCGGCGTGCGTCGCGGTCAACTGGAGCAGGTTGATCGCGCGACGCATGTCGCCGGCGGCCCCCGCGAGGATCGCATCGTAGGCCTCGGCGTCGACCCGCTTTCCTTCCGCCGCGGCAATCCGTTCCAGCTGCTGGCGGACCGCCTCGTTGGAGTAGGCCCGGAACCGGAACACCGCGCACCGGGACTGGATCGGGTCGATGATCCGAGACGAGTAGTTGCACGAGAGAACGAACCGGCACGAACCCGAGTACCGCTCCATCAATCGCCGGAGCGATGCCTGCGCCTCGGAGGTCAGGTTGTCCGCCTCATCCAGGAAGAGCAGCTTGAAGCCCACGTCGCCGAGGGGCGAGGTGCGGGCGTACTGCTTGATCGTCGTCCGGACCGTGTCGATCCCGCGCTCGTCGCTCGCGTTCAGCTCAAGGAAGTTCTGGCGCCACTCGTCCCCGTAGAGGTCGCGGGCGAGCGCGAGCGCGGCGGTCGTCTTCCCGGTACCCGGCGGGCCGGCGAACATGAGGTGCGGCATCGAGCGCTTCTCGGCGTACGAGCGCAGGAGAGGGACGATCGCGTCGTGGCCGAGCATGTCGCGGAGCGAGGTCGGCCGGTACTTCTCGACCCAGACGGCCTCGGTCGTACGTCCCGTCATTCCCGGTCCGCCCCGTCTTCCCGCCGACGGCTCTTTAGGGTTTCTTGGGCGGGGTATCGAAGGGCGGGAGCATCGCCGAACCGGAGGTCGGGGTGAGGTAGTTCACCTCGTCCTTACGATGGCGTCGCAGGGCCTCCGCGAACACCCGGCCGTACTGGCCGAGCGCCTGACGGTGACCGCCGTGGTCCTCCCCTTCCACGATGCGGTACGACCACTCCAATTGGTCGAGGGAGATCCGGAACCACGCGTGGTCCGAACGCAGGGTCGATACGGCGTCCGAGGGCGGGGCGGGAGAGGGTCCCTCGGGCGCCAGCCGGGCGCTGAAAGTGCGGAGATGGTCGCGAACGGCCCGGTCGAACGCGTCGATCGCCCGCCGAACGTCCGGTAGGGGGTACTCCTCAAGGAGGACCAGGTGGTAGCTGACCCGCTCGAACCAGTCGATCGCCGCGTCGAAATCGCTCGGGGGCGCGAGCAGGTCGATCGTCGGCCGCGAGAACGACACGCCCCCGACTCGACCCGGGCGGCAAATCCCTTGCGGCCCGCTCCGGGCGACTCCCGCGCCGGCATTCGGGGACGCACCTCACCGGTAGTGAGTGGCGCCGGTGCGCGTCCGTCGTGCGCTGCCTGCTTGGTATCCTCCGCCCTGACCGATATCGATGAACGCGTTGGTCGTCCGCAACCCCGCCGAGAGCGCCACCCTCTTCCGAACGAACCCGTCCGTGCCGCCGGCCTCCCCCACCGCGGCCGACCGCATCCCGGGCCCGAAGGAGCGCAGACCCGCGGTCCGTCCGCGACCGTCCTGGTAGGGCAGCACCAAATACGCACCCGACCTGCGGCCGCGGTGACCGACCTCCCTCTTCGTGTCCGGGAAGGGTTCGTCCCGGTCCACGGTTATCGGTTGTATTGGAAGAGCGTCGGAGACCCCGGTTCCGCGGGGACCTTGGTGACCCTTCACGGCGGACCCGGCGGGACCCACGACTACCTCCTTTCGTTCGCCGACATGGTCGCGCACGGCTACCGCGTCGTCTTCTATGACCAGCTCGGTTGCGGGAAGTCCGACCGGCCCCGGGATGAAGCCGAATACTCCGTCGACCGGGACGTCGAGGACCTCGACGAGCTCCGGCGGGCCCTCGGTATCGACCGGATGCACCTGCTCGGCTCGAGCTACGGAGGACTCCTTGCGATCGCCTACGCGTTGGCGCACCCGGAACCGATCGTCACGCTCACGAGCGCGAGCGGGCTCGCCGACGTTCCGTTGACGGTTCGGGAGATGGCCCGGCTGTGTCGGGAGCTCCCGCCGCCGTTGCCGGCGTTCCTCGACCGGCACGGGGCTCGGGGGGAGTTCCAGCATCCGGAGTACCTCGCGGCGGTCGGCGAGTTCTATCGCCGTCACCTCTGTCGCATCTCGCCGTGGCCGGCCGAGGTCACCTATACGATCGAGCACGGAAACTCGCCGAAGTACCGCGTGATGAACGGGCCCAACGAATTCACGATCACCGGAACGATCCGTGACTGGGACCAGAGCGCCCGGCTCGGCGAGATCCGGATCCCCACCCTCGTCACGACCGGGCGCTACGACGAGGTGACGCCCGTCGTCGCCGAATCGATCCACCGCGGCATCCCGGGCTCGGAACTCGTGCTCTTCACCGAGAGCTCGCATACCGCCTTCTGGGAGGAACGAGCGCGGTACATGGACGTCTTGCAACGGTTCCTCGCCCGTCACCCGATCCGGTGAGGATCGGCGGAACCGTTCACGGAGCGGAGCGGGCCACGACCCCCGGCGGGATCGCGGTGACCTCGCGCGCCCGCAAGGATCGGTGGAGCCAGTAGAGCAGGCAGACGAAGACGGCCGTCACGAGCAGTATCCCGGGGATCGAGAATTCGACCGGAACGTCCCAGACGAAGAGGATCGCGAGCATCCCGGTGGCAAAGCAGAACTTCGAGCGGTCGAGGCCCTCGGTCCCGACCCGTCCCACGACCATCAGTGCCGCACCGAGACCGAACGCGACGAGCACCAACGCTGCCGCGAACGCCGGGAACCGACCTCCCGTTCCCGCGAAGACCAGCATCAAGAGCCATCCGTCGAAGTAGAGCGTACCCGCGAAGACGAGCCCGACGGGCCCGATCCGCCGGGGGCCGGGCCGGACCGCGAGGAGGTCGCGGGGCACGCGGTAGGCCAGGTACACCAGGACCGCGAGCACCGCGAGGAACAGGAGGAGCAGAGAGTGGGACGGGCCGTGACCGACCACGAACGCGAAGAGAGTGACCACGAACGTGTAGACCCCCGCGACCAGGACCGTCGCCCCGCGGTCCATCCACCGTACGTCCTTCGTCTCGGGGAACCAGAGCTGGGTCAACAGGATCGGGAGCGCGATCGAGTACGTCGCGTGGAACGCCGTCAGGCCGAGGGCCCAGAGCCAGTTGACCCCGAAGGCGTGGCCGTACGCGCCGAGCGCACCCACGGGTGGGAGGCCGGCCGGCTCGAAGAACGTGTGGACCGCGAGGCCCTCCTCGACGACCCCGTAGGCGGCCCCGAGGAGCAGCACCGAGGCCCACCCCTTGTGGTAGCGGACGACGAACTCCCGGATCAGGAGCGCGCCGGTCCCGTAGAGGCCGACGTCCCCCAGGAAGCTGATCGCGAACTGGGGCGGGTCGAAAAACAGCGTGGAGATCGGGGTCGAACCCGTGAGCAGCTCGGGGATCGACGGCGCCAGGAGGAGCAGCGCGAGGACCGGCAGTCGGGGCCGGATCAGTATCCGCACCGAGGGCCCTTCGCCCGTCGCCTACTTGAATCGCGCGGCGCTCGCGCGGCGGGCCCGAGATTATATCTGCCCGGAGTCTCGACGACCCCTCGGGCGACCATGCGCGAACTCCTGGCCCACGTCTCCTTCCGCGGAACCATCCGAGAGCGGACGGTCGAGCCGTACCTCCGCGTCCTGAACGGGTTGCGCGGACGCCGCCGCGTCAAGGGCGTCCTGCTCGACATCTCGAGCGGCGGCGGCGAGGTGATCGCGTCGACCGACCTCTACCTCGCGGTCAAGCGCCTGGACGCGGTGAAACCCGTGATCGCATCGATCGGCTCGATCGGGGCGTCCGGTGCCTACATGGCCGCTCTCGGCGCCCGGCGGATCTTCGCGTATCCGGAGTCGGCGGTCGGCTCGATCGGCGTGATCTTCCCGCACTTCGCCGCGCGGGACCTTCTCCGCCGGCTCGGGATCTCGGTCGAGCTCCTCCACGTGGGCGAGCACAAGGATGCGTACCAGGGCTACCGTCCCCTCACCGAGGTCGAGCGCGGCAAGCTCCTCGCCGTGGCCCAGGAGAGCTACGACGTCTTCGTCGACCTCGTGGCCCGGGAACGGAAGCGTCCCCTCGAGGAGATCCGTGCGATTGCGACCGGCGAGTTCTGGAGCGGCACCCGCTCGCTCCAACTCGGCCTCGTCGACGCCTTGGGCGACCGGGAGACCGCGCTCGAGGAGCTTTCGCGCGTCACCGGTGTTCCGGTCCGAAGGGCCGTGCGGGTCGGGCCGCCCCGCGCCCTGTGGGACCGGATCATGTCCGGTGGCGCGAGCTCGCTGGCCGGCGGGATCTCCACGCGGGTCCGGGAGTCCCTCGAGGATTCCCTCCTCGACGGGGCCGGAACGGGCCTCTTCCGATAGGTCCTCCCCGGCGGTCGCACGCCCGGGTTATATACCGGCCGCACCGTCACATCGATCGCCATGCCCGACAGCAGCCGTCGCGGGTTCTCCAGCGCGGCCGGCCTCATCCAATACTACGACATGGAGGAGACCCGCTCGCTGAAGGTGAACCCGTACCTCGTGATGTCGTTCGGGATCATCGCGGCGATCGTCGTCGAGATCCTGAACTGGCGCTTGGTGTAGGTCAGCCCGGAGCTGAGGCCATCGGGAGCACCGCTCCGACCGGGGATCTGCCGGGAAGGTACCGGCCCTCGGCGCTGCGCCCGAGAAGATAGACCTTCGATTCCGGGGACTCGTCCAGCAGGAGGTAGCCCGTCCGCTCCGAGAGGCGACGGGCGAACTCCCCGATCTCCTCGTGGCTCGGAACGTGGTCGCGACCGAGCCGCTGTCGGGACTTCCCCATGTAGACATACCCCTTCGGCTCGACGAAATCGGGCTGCGCGAGCAGGTCGAGCTCGGCGTAGGAGTCGACCCATCCCAGGTTCCAGCCCTTGACCAGGGTGTGCCGGACCACCCGGCGGGTCCGTAGCCCGCGGACGATCTCCAGCGATTCGCGCAGTCGGTCCCACGCATCCTCGTAGGCCGGCAGCGTGAGGCGACGAAACACCTCCTCGTTCGGCGCCGTCACCGACACGTACAGTTGGGTCGGGAGTGGGTCGAGATGGCGCAACGCATCCGGGTTCGTGCCGTTCGTGACCAGGAACGTCGTGATACCGCGTTCGTGGCAGATCTCGAGGAACCGGTTCATCTTGGGGTAGAGGGTGGGCTCTCCGGTCAGCGAGATCGCGATGTGTCGGGGCGCTTGGGACTCGTCCCACCGCTCGAGCCGGACCGACGGGTCGCCCTTGAAACCGGAGAGGATCCGTCGCTGCGCGTCGATCGACTGGTCGAGCAAGCGCTCGGGGTCGTCGTACTCGGGCATGACCGCGTCGTTCTCCCAGCCCTGGTTGCGCCAGCAGAACCGGCAGTGCAGGTTGCACGAATCGATCGCCGGCGACATCTGGAGGCACCGGTGGCTCTCGATACCGTAGAACCGCCCCTTGTAGCAATCCCGCTCTCGGACGAGCGACTCCTTCGTCCAGTAGCACAGCTTGACCGCGGCGTGCTTGCCGACGAGCTGGTACCCCTGTCCGACCAGTTCACTCGTGAGGTCCTGGTCGCCCATCGCTCTCGTCGGCGACCCGCTCGCGAACCATAATCCTTTGCGCGCCGCTCCCCCCCGTCCGTGTCCCAGAAGGGCTCACCCTCGATGGCTAGGGATCTCGCCGGGGGGCCCCAGGACCCGGGTCCCGGAAGGGAACCCCGGCCCCGCGATCACGACCGGTAATTTCTCCGACGATGGCTCGTGAGCGGATGCGCCGGCACCGGATCCATCCACCGCACACGGTAGAAGCCCGACTGCTGGCAGGGGGCCGTCGGCGTCGGTCGGGCGACGATCTATCGAGCCCGCCGGCGGGGGACCGTCGGAACGCGACCGCCCTCGCTCCGCTCGTGACGGGTCCCCCCTTCGCGGGGGATACGGCTCGCACTCCGCTCCCCGAGGATGCGCGGCACGCACGGGAGCCGATCTGGTTCCAGGTACCTCGATCGCCCCTGGACCCACGGCGTGATCGGCGAGGCGGGGGCGATGCGGCCCGGATGGGGCCAGCGAGCCGGCGACGCGGCGTAACGCCCCGGGGGGGACCACGCGCTCGAGGGTGCTACTCGCGGCCGGGTCGCGTCCGCCGCAGAGCCGAGCCCGCCACGGGTCCTCCGGCCGCCTCGGGATCGGCCGCCCCCCCGGGGTCCTCCCCGACCACGGGCTCGTTCGGCACGCGGTCGGTGGCGGCCCGGTGAGCGGGCACGGCGACCGAGGGCAGGGGCTCCGCTCGCTCCCGGGGCGTCGGAAGCCGAGCATCCACCAGCTTTCGGGCGCCGGGCATCCGGTAGAGCGAATAGGAGGCCAGGGCGACGACGCCGGCAGCCAGCACGCCGAAGACGAGGTCGCCCGCCGCCGACCCCACCCACTTCAACTTCACGATCACCTGGGAGAGACCAAAGGAGACGACCAGGCCGTCCATGCCCATCACGAACCGGGTGAACGCGTCTCGGGAAACGCGTCCCATGATCCACGTCCCGAGCGGTACGCCGATGAGGACGGGTACGATCAGGAACGGGACGAGCCCCAGCGAGGGCGCTGAGACCAGGTTGGCGCCGAGGAACTCCGTGAACAGGAAATAGGTCACCAGGGTGAGGCTTGACTCCGCCACGCGCACTTGGGCCAGCGTGCATCGGAACTCGTCTTTGGACAGACCTTGGTTCCGGAAGAAGACGGCCAAGGGAGGACCCGAGATCGTCGTGAGCGCGTACAAGAACCCGATCCCCGGACCGATGATCGACCCGCCACGGCGCTCGTTCGTGAACGGCCGTCGCAGCCCCAGGAGTTGGACGACCACCATCGGCAAGAGGATCACGTAGACGGCGACCTTGACGTCGTTGACCGCGAGATAACTGAGTCCCAACGTACCGAGCAGGACTCCCGGCAGCAGCGTCGTCACGACGGGCATCGCCCGGGCCTTGGTCGCGGGGATGAACGCGCGTTCCCGGAACAGGAGCGCGACATTGACCAGAAGCTCCACGCTCACGACCGCGGGGTTGAGGACCTTGTTGGAAAACCAGAGTAGCGCGATGGGCGTTACGATGGAGGAGAATCCGTAGCCGACGGCCCCGTTGATCATCGAGGCACCGAGTGCGACGATGGCGAGCCAGATGCTCGGCAGGTCCATTTCGATATCCCCGTGGGGCCGGACGTGGGCGCGCATGCATACTTACTGGTATCGGCGCCCCGACGACCGGGCGGTCCGAGTCCGGCGGGCAGGAATTAAGGCCACCCGGAGATGCGATTGACCTTCGAACGGCCGACCGGATTCGTCGGGAAGACGCAGTCCGCTTCGACCTCCCGGGCGGAGATCGGACGCCCGTTCGGAGCGCCGCGACTCTAGAGTTTCTCGAGCGGTTCGGGCCGACCGAGGAGCCCGGACTCGATGTTCAACGGAGGCGTCGCCCGCAGTCGCCCGAACGCAATCGCCGGGACCAGAACCGCCTCCTCGCCCGGTGCGCAGGATCTGAATTGGTCCCAGCGGGTTCCATCGAGCCGCCCCTTGGCGAAGCGCAGCGCCTGCTTCGCCTCGTCACCATCGGTGCGTTTCGAGCGGAGGAGCGCCCACCAACGGATCGCGCGGAAGTGGGCCTCGATCGGTCGGGGGGGAGCGGCGTCGGTCGGGGGGGTATGCAAGCCGCCCTTAGCTTTCGAGCCGGGTCCACGGCCGCCGGGGCGACGTACTTCGAGCGGCGGTCCTGGATACGGTAGATTTGTCCGACCGAGGGGATTCTCCTTCGGGCCCATCGAAGGAATCGCACGCTTTCCTACGCCCGCCGTCGAGGCGGGGGGTGTGCCCGCGGAACCCCGGGTGAAAGGACCTGAGAGAGCGGACAGGGGCTTCGAGCGATCCGGCCCGACGCAGCCCTACGTGAACTCTTCGCGCTCGAAGAGGAACAGGCCGCCGAGCGTCGTGAGCACAAAGTACAGGAGCATCACCCCGATCCCGGTGAAGTAGGTCGGGTTGAAACTCTTCGACGTAGTGTGGGAGAACGGGTTTGTCACCGTCATTATGTGCGCCGGTACCCCGGTCAGCGGGTACGCAATGATCGCGTTGACGTAGGACAAGAGGAACCACGGCTCACTGTGAACGAGCATGACGATGACCTCCTGGATGATCGAGAAGCCGAAGAGGAAGAGCACGGCGACGACGAGCACGGCGTAGAGGCTCGTCTTGAACAAGGAACTGAAGAGGAACACGAAACCGAGCAGCGCCAACAGGTAGAGGAGCGTGAGAGCGAACGACGCAAAGAGCGGGCCCGGGTCCGAGAACGCCCCGGCGCCGAGATAGTACACCGCGTTCCCCAGGATGATGAGAAGGAAGACGAGCAGCGAGACGATCGACGCCGCCAACGCGGCGAGGTACTTGCCCACGTAGACGGTGGCCCGTTTGACGGGGAGACCCATCAGGAAGTAGCCGGTCTTGTTCTGGAACTCGCCGGCGATCGCGTCCCCGCCGAAGATGATCCCCGCGAACAGGACGACGAACGCCGCGCCGCCCGCCCATAACCCTCCGTAGAAGTCGTTGGAACTGTCGAGCAACGCCGCCGGGCGGAAGTACGCGACGACCGTCGTCAGGATCGCGCCCGCGGCGAGGACGATCGCGATCATGAGGACGAATCGGTTGGACCGCAAGTAGTCTCGCAGCTGATACCGCGACAGGATGACCGCCTGCCCGACGGTCCCGGGGAGGACGCCGATGACCCCGTCGGGCGTGCCGAGGGGCGCGGTCGCCGGAGCGACGGACGACGCGCTCATGCGTCCCCCACGGTGATCTCACGGAGGTAGATCTCCTCGAGCGCGCTCCGGGATTCCCGGAAGTTGAGCACGCCGAGGTGAAGTCCCACGAGACTCTCGAGCAGCTGGGTCTGTTCGGCCGGCCCGCCCTTGACCTGGAGGGTAACGTGGCGGGCGTCCACTCGAGACCATCCGGCGACTTCGGCCAGCGCCCCGACCCGGCCCGCAAGGACCGCGTCGTCGATCGGTGTCGCGAACTCGACCTCGACGCCGCGTGCGCCCGCGCCGAGCCGCAGGGTGATGTTGTCGAGCGTATCGAAGAGGAGGAGCTTGCCGTGGTTCAGCAGCGCGACCTCGTCGCAGACGTCGATCACTTCGCTGAGGATGTGGCTGCTCATGAAGATGAGGCGGTGGCCCTTCTTGAGACCCCGAATGATGTCCCGCACTTCCGACATTCCCCGGGGGTCGAGGCCGGTGCTGGGCTCATCGAGGATCACGACCTCGGGGTCGGAGAGCAGTGAGGCGGCGATGTTGATCCGCTGCTTCATTCCCTTGGAGAACCGGCCGACCTTCTGGTTCGCCCAGTCGGACATCTTGACCTCCTCGAGGACGGTCGCAGTCCGCGCGCGGATCTCCTCGGGCCGCATCCCTCGGAGGGCGCCGCTCATTTCGAGGGCCTCCCGGGGCGTGAGGGACGGGTAGATCTCGGGAGTCTCGATCAGGTCTCCGCACACGGAGAGCGCTTTCTTCCGGTCCGCCTGGACCGAGATGCCGTTGATGAAGGCCTCCCCGGCGGTCGGGAAGATCAGGTCAGTGAACATCTTGAGGGTGGTCGTTTTCCCGGCTCCGTTCGGACCGAGGAAACCCACGCACTTCGCACCGTCCACCTTGAGGTCGAGGTGGTCGAGTGCGGTGAAGGCACCGAACTGCTTGGTCAGTTGTCGCGCTTCGAGGCTGGGAGTCAACGGGGCCACGCTTCCTGGATGGCCCGGTGTGGCCACGGGAGGTTGAAAAGCCTACGGGAGGCCTGCTACTCCCTCACACTATCCCACGCCGACGGGCATCGGCGTACGGGGCCACCGCGAGCGGCGGGTTCCCCTCACTTCACGGCGATCCACCGGAGGGAGAGCGAATTCGCGACGACCGCGGTGGACGAGAGCCCCATCGCGATGGCCCCGGTGATCGGGAGAACGTGGAACACCGTGAGTCCGAAGACGGGCACGAGGATCCCCATCGCCACCGGCACGAGCACCGCATTGTACCCTACCGCCCATGTCAGGTTCCCCCGCACCTTTCGCACCGTTCGCCGAGCGAGCCGGAGCGCCAGGGCAACGCCTCCGAAATCGGAACGCACGAGGACGACCTGACCGGCTTCGCGCGCCACGTCGGTGCCCGAGCCGATCGCGATCCCGAGGTCGGCTCCGGCGAGCGCTGGCGCGTCGTTGATCCCGTCCCCGACGTACGCCACGCGGCGACCGCCCGCTCGCAGCCGACGGATCAGCTCGAGCTTCCCGGCGGGGGTAGTGCTCGAATGAACCTCCGAGATCCCGAGCCGCCGTGCGACCTTGCGCGCGGCGTCCTCGTTGTCCCCAGTGACGATCACGACCGGGATCCCGTCTTCCGAAAGCATACCTAGCGCGTCGGGAACTCCCGCCGCGACTTCGTCGTCAAAGGCGAGCCTCCCGACGACTGTCCCGTCCTGGGTCACCTCGGACCACGAGGCTCCCTCGGGCTCGGACGAGGGAAGGGGGCTCATCGGCGGCTCCGCGCCCGGCAGCGATGGGGGGGGCGGGCTGCCTCGAACCACGGCCACAGCGCGCCCGTTGACCGTCCCCTGTACGCCGGTCCCGGGGAGCGCACGAATACCGGTCGCCGTGGCGATCGAGACACCGCGGCGTCGCGCTGCCGTCACCACTGCCCGGCCGAACGGGTGTTCCGAGCCCGTCTCCACCGCGGCGGCGAGAGCGAGGAGCGAGTCGGGAGTCTGGGAGCCCGTGGGTCGGATCTCGACCAAGGTCGGACGACCCAGAGTGAGGGTTCCGGTCTTATCCGTCAGTACGATGTCGACGCGGGCCGCGCGCTCGATCGCGTCCTCCCCGCGAAAGAGCACTCCACTCTCCGCCGCCCTCCCCGTACCGACCACGATCGCGGCCGGCGTCGCGATCCCAAAGGCACAGGGGCAGGCCGTGATCGTGACCGAGACGAAGACGAGTACGGCGATCGTGAAGCCCGCGCCCCCGAACGCGAACCAGAACACGGCGGAGGCGACCGCAAGCGCCAGGACGACGGGGACGAACACCGACGCGATCCGGTCGGCCGTCCGTTGGAGGGGCACCCGGGACATCTCCGACTCCGTCAGGAGTCGACCGACCTGGGCGAGGAAGCTATCCGGGCCGACGCGCTCCGCGACCACCTCCACGACGCCGTCGCCGTTCACCGACGCCGCGAGCACGCGATCGCCGGGGCCCTTGGAAACCGGCATCGACTCCCCGGTGAGGATCGATTCGTTCACGCTGGTGGTCCCGGTGACGACCACGCCGTCGACCGGTATCCGCTCGGCGGGTCGTACGCGGACGCGGTCGCCCGGGACGAGGTCGCCGACCGGCACCGAGCCCTCAACGCCGTCGCGGAGCACCTGAGACGATGCGGGGAGGAGTTCGTGCAGCCGGCGCAACGCAGAGCCGGCCCGGTCGCGGGTCAGGTGCTCGAGGTAATTCCCGGTCAGGATCAACGTGACGATGAGGGACGACGCGTCAAAGTAGTAGTCGTGGGGCAGAGAATTCGGTACGACGAGCGCGAGGAGGCTGTACCCGTATGCGGTCGTCGTGCCTACGGCGATCAGGAGGTCCATGTTCCAGCTGCGGGAGCGCAAGGCGTCCCGGGCCCCCGCATAGAAGGTCGCGCCCGGATAGAACTGCACGACGCTCGCGAGGGCGGCCGCGCCGACCGTCGCGGCCCCCGGCGAGATCCCGTACGTCAGGACGAGGACCGCGACCGAGAGGGGCCAGGCGACCGCGAGGCGGCGAACGAGATGCCGCTGCTCCCGTTCGGGGTCCGCGAACTGGTGAAGGCACGTCTCGGAGCAGAAGTAGTAGGGACGATTGTCCCGGGCGAGGTGCAGCGAGGACGGGGCCTCGGCGACCCACATCCCGCAAACGGGATCGGTCGCCACGGGCGGAACGCCTCCCGAGATCGGAGTCGGCGAATTCAACCGGGCGCGTGCTTCCGCTCGTAGGTCTCCTGGCAGGCCACCGCGCAGAAGTACACCGTCTCGCCACCGTACGTTCCGTGGGCCGCGGCGGTCGAATGCTCGATGACCATCCCGCAGACCGGGTCCTTGACCTTCATCGCGTTCGGTACGTCGGGGCAGTTTATAGGGCCGGCGTCGACTCTCCGCGACCTACCGGATGTGCCAGGAGGCTTGCATCTCGGGATGAGTTTTTTTACGAACGGGGGCGGGTCGTTCGGCCCGGTCTCTCAACCACCGCTGTGAGGGCCCTGCGGTCCCGAGGTTGCTCCGGCCCTAGTTTTCGCTGAGAGGCCTTCGCGAATCCCGAAAATCAGCGCGTCCTCCGAGGCGGGAAGGGATCTGGAGCGCGTCGATCTCGTCGAGGAGACCGCTCGTGAAGGAAGTATTTTCCGCTCCCGCTCGCGTACGATACCTGGGACGTTCAAGGTGGACCTCCAGCGTCACTCGTCGGGCGTTCACGTTCGGTAAAGTAGGTCCGCCCTGAGCGGTGGCGGCTTGCATAGAAACCTCTGAGCGTCCTCCCATGGTCACGAAATCCGTCGAGCCAGCCGAGTCCCCTTGCGGGTGCTTTCTCGGGCCGCCAAGTGTGAAGGGCCGGAGTATCCCATAACGGTCGAGTCGCACACCGACCAGCGTGCCTGGTGCATTTTCGGGGCCGGCTTGACGCAAGGGCTCTTGGGAAGCGCAACGCCTCTCCCGTCCGGTTCCGAGTTTGATGAGCGCTCCCCCCGTCGCCGAGCCATAGTGTTCACTCCTTTGGGGAGAGCCGGCGGTGGCGAAGATCTCGGGCGACCGACTCCCCCAGCGCGGTGAGGCGGTAGACCTTCAATCGATGCGGTTGGCCTTGGACGTGCCTCCGATCCACCTCCACTACCTTCGCACTCTCTAGGCGCGAAAGCACCTTGGTGAGTGTCCCTTGCCGAATTCCCAGTCCTTCGATAATCCCCTTCTGTGTGAATCCCAGTCGGGCCACCTCGTCGTTGGTCAGCCGGCCGAGAGAGACGAGATGCACAATTACCCTCCCGGCCAGGTCTGCATCTGGAGATATTTTCGGCGACCTCGGGGGCGAAGCCACGTCTTGGACTTCGGGAGGCGCTAGGGCGGCATCGGGAGCAGGGGCCTCGCGTTGTACGGTCGGAGTGCGTCGATCTAGGTCGGCGTCCCTACTGCCTAATCTGCCGGTCAGCGCATGAGAAAACCAGCCGACGACTGCCCCCGCAATCACGGCAATCGTCAGTTCCAGCCAGATCAATTGTTCCCCCTGGTCTCAACTTCCGGCAGGGCGTTCGAGCAAACACCTCTTCGTTTACTGCGGAGCTGGCACGATCTGGCGCGATGTTCGGTCTTTGGGATCACCGATTCTGTCCTCGATCCTGGGATTCCGGCTCTCTCGTCAGCTCCTCAAGCCACCGTTCTCCCTCCTGACGCCGAGAGCGCCGGTATAGTGCGCTCGTACCCCACACCGCACCCACGGTCACCGCTGCGGCCGTTGCAAGGAGTACTTCGGTGAGCCAGCCGGTCCCCCCGGAACCGCCCGCGGAAGTCGATCCCACCCGGATTGTGAGTGAACTTGTGGAACGGTTGCCATTTCCATCGATAACCGTGAAGACAGCTGTGAACTGTCCCGTGGAGTTGTAGGTGTGACTCGGATCTTGCGCAATCGATGTTGCGCCGTCGCCAAAGGCCCACGCGTAACTGTACGGTCCGACGCCCCCCTCGGCTTGGCCGACGAAACTGACCGTCAGCGGAGCGCCTCCAGTGGTGGTCGTAGAACCCGCCAGAGCCTGCAAGCTAATCGACAGGGCGATAGACGTGTTCGCGGTTCCGCCGACGGCGTCAACCACTGTGACTTGGGCCACGAAGGGGCCATTTGTAGTGTAAATGTGGGTGACGTCGGACAGATTGCCACCCACCCCGCCGTCTCCGAAGACCCAAGCGAACGTGTAGGGTTGCGTCCCACCGTTCGCTACCGCGGTGAAGTTCACCGGTTGATCCAAAGAGACCGGATCGGGAGATGCTCGCAGACTCGTAATGGCGAGAGGAGTGTAGACGTGGACTCGAAGCGATGCGTTCGAGGCGTGACCTCCGCTATCGTTCACCCAGAGCTCGACTGAGTAGTACCCCTCGACAGCGAAGGCGTGAATCGGGTCTGGGGCAGCGCTCGTAGCGCCGTCTCCGAATCGCCAGCTGTACGAGAACGGCCCGACGCCCCCCACGACGGATGAAGAGAAGGACGTGTTACCACCGGGCAGAGGAACCGCAGGGACGCCCGAGACTACGAGTCCTGCCATCGGAGGATCGTTTCCCCACATCCAAGTCGTGTTCGTTCCGGAGAGCCCACTCCCGCCGAACACGACAACCCCGGAATCGACCGGGTCGTACGCAATGGCTTCCTCGGAGCGTGCGGGAGGCGACGCTCCCGCGGACGCGTTACTCCAAGATCCGCCATGGAACAACCAGGTGTCATTGAGCACACGACCGGACTGGCTGGACCCACCGAATAGAAGAACGCCCGCGCTCGCGTTATCGTAGACCATCGAGGACGTAACACGGTACGGCGGAGGAGTTCCTGCCGAGGCACTGATGTTCGTCCAGGTTCCGCCAAGGAATTTCCAGGTATAGTTCCCGGCGAGGGCGAGGACGTAGCCGTCGCTCGCATCATATGCAGCCGAACCCCCCGGGGGTCCGGGAATCGACCTGGTGCAGTTTGTGGGAGCGGCACAGAACGGAGTCCAAACCGCATCTGAGTATTTCCAGGTGATTAATCCGTCCGTTAGCAGAACGAAGGAGTCCGCGGCATCGTAGACCATCGTCGTGTATGGAATCGTGACCGGAATGAGGTCACTCCCTATGCCCGACGGCGCTTCCACCACCGCCGCGATCTGGTTCCACTTCCCGTGGATAAACGACCATGTATCGTTGCACATGGTGCTTGCGTTTGCGTTAGCACCCGGGCAGCCCCACGCGAGGACATAGCCATCCGACGCGTCGTACGTCATCGCCACCCCATACTGGCCTGGGGGAGGCGTTCCGGCGGTCGATGTGATGTTGTCCCACACGCCGTTTGCGTAAGTCCATGTGTCGTTGAGTGGACCCGAGGGGCCAAGGCCACCAAAGAGCAGGTCGTAGTGATCCGCCCAGTCGTAGGTCATGGAGGCTATCGCCCGCAAGGAAGGAGCGGGAGATGCCGTAAGGTTCGTCCAGGAAGGCGGGGATGCTAACCCGCGCGCCGCGATAGATTGGCTGTCGGCGGCGGGCGGCGGAGCGACCAGGGTGGCCGCCGAAGCCCCTGACAGTGGGGATCCGGGCAAAGGATCCAAGCCGAGGGATGACTTTTCGGAGTACGGGAGGGCTGATATGGAGGGAACAGAGCTAAGGCAAGTGAGCAGCGCCACGACGAACAGGACCGTCGACGGGACCAAGCACTCCGGAGATGGGCCGCCACGCCGCATCGGGTTCACCAAACTATAGTTGCATGTTCTCGGTTAATAGTGTGAAGCGAAAATACGACACAGATACTCCGTCCGGGGAGTTTCCTCAGCTTCTCATAACAGTCTACCAAGGAAGCGCAAGCAGAAACCCTGTCGGCGTGTTGCTGCGTGGCTCGGACTTTCTCAGCAAGTCACATCCACCACAACGCCTAAACAATCGAAGGGCCGTTGGACGCCGATGGCCCAGGAACTCTCACCCGGCGAGGTCGCCGAGAAGCTCAAGAAGGGGTCCGCCCGCATGTTGCTCCTCGACGTCCGCGAACCCGACGAACGGGAGATGGCCGTGATTGAACCTTCGCTCCACATTCCGATGCGCGACGTTCCGAAGCGACTTTCCGAGCTCCCCAAGGACCGAGAGATCGTGGTCTACTGCCACGGGGGGACCCGCTCCGCGATGATCGCCGGCTTCCTCGAGGGGCAGGGCTACCCCCACGTCGCGAACCTGAGCGGCGGGATCGACGCGTGGTCGAGGACCGTCGACCCCAAGGTCCCACGATACGACTGACCGAAGGGCCGCAATCTCAGGTACCCTCCGTTGGGCGACGCGCGAGATGCAATCGTCGGTGGACCCGCCCGGCCCTCTCAGCTCGTTGGAGCTCGCCCGGGTCGACGCGTCGGGGAGCGCCGCCCGGGAGCAGGGGCTCACGACCGACGACGCGAACCCCGATCCTCGGGATTCGACTCGAGCACTTCGATGTATCCGCGCATCTTCCAATAGGTGGCCAGGAACTCCTGACCGCGCGGGGTGATGTCGTACGCCGGCCGACCGTCGAGCTCCTCCGTCTTGAGGAGGCCGAGGGAGACCAGCCGGTCGACGAAGTTCCGAAGTCGGTCGACCGGCATGCCGGCTCCGTAGGAGACGCGAGTGATGCGCGCCGCCCCGTGGTACCGCTTCACCACCTCGAGGATCGTCGCGTACAGGTCGGTCGCCTCCCTTCGACGGAGGTTGGCCCCTCCCTCCTCCCGGCCGTTGAGCATGCGTCGTCCCCCAGCGTCAGAGCGGGAACGGAGGCAGGGTTTCGACCTTTCGGGGAGGGGTGCGCACCCGAGCCCCCGGATGGACCTCGACCGAAAGGCGGTACGAGATCTCCTCAGCGGACGCCCCGTCCCGAAGGACCACCGTCCCACCGAAGATCCGGCCGGCCTCGGCCTTGCCGTCCAGCTCCACGCGGTCCCCGTAGACGTCCTCTGCACGGGCCCCCCGTTCGAGCTCGACCGTCCCCCCGACGAGCGGACCGCGCGCCCTGGACTTGCGTTGGAGTCGGATGCGGGCTCCCTTGATGCCGGTCTGGGTCGTGACGGCGCCACCGATGTCGACCGAGCCGGCGAACACCGCGTGATGCGCCTCGACCTTCCCTCCCACCTCGAGGGACTCACCGGTGAACGCCTCCCCAACGGCGATCATGCCGCCGACCTCCACCGCGCCCGACAGCGATAGGGAGCCGCGAACCTCGAACTTTCCTCCGACGGCCACGCTCCGTCCCTTCGCATTGCCCCCGATCCGTCCGAGGCCGCCGACCTCGAACGAGTCGAAGATGAGGTCCTTCCGGGCCTCGAACATGCCGCCGATCTCGATCGAACCCCCCTGAGCGGAATCCTCGAACTCCGCGACGCCTCCGACCTCGAGAGAGCCGAAGACCAGCGGCTGTCGCGCAACGAACTTTCCGCCGATCTCGATCGACCGGCGGACCTCTCCGCCCCCGAGGCGGACCGCGCCGCCGACCTCGAGGCTCTCGATCGAGAGCTCGCCGAGCTCGACCGAACCCCCGGCCTCGACCTCTCTCGCCTCGAGGCGGCCCACGAGGTGGAACTTGCCTCCCACCGAGACCGAATCGGCCTTCAGCGTCTGGGCCCCCTCGAGGACGCCACCGACATCGAACCGCTCTGCCTCCGCGGGACCTCCGATGCGGAGCCGCCGGTCCACGTCCACGCGTCGGGCCTTGAGAGCGCCCGCGACCTCGACCGCCCCGTCGTGCGCGACCATCGTCTCGGCGACGCCGAGGTTCCCGGAGATCGTCACCGTCCCGTCGTCCGACCGGAAGCGGGCGCACTCGAGGTTCCCGACGACCTCGGCGTTCCCGTCGAACCGGGCCTCGCCGCTGACGGTGAGCGTACCGTCGCTGTCGATGTGGACGTTGGCATCCGCACGAAGGTCACCCTCCACGTTCGTTAGATGGGCCCTCGAGTTTCGCGGTACGCGGGTCTCGGCCATGGTCGGGACTACCCCCCGCCTGCTCTATACCAATAGGTCACGTTCGGTGAGCACCGGCTGCGACCGGCCCAACCCGCCGAACTCCATAAGGGAGGGATCCTTGCGGAAGTCGTGGCCGACTCGCTCGCCGTGATCCGGGAGGAGGTCATCGCTTGCTCCTGGTGCCCGCGTCTGGTGCGGTACCGGGAGCGGGTGGCGGTCGAACGGAAGCGGGAGTTCCGGGACGAGCCGTACTGGGGAAAGCCGGTGCCGGGCTTCGGTGACCCCAACGCCCGGCTCGTGGCGGTCGGACTCGCTCCCGCCGCCCACGGCTCGAACCGCACCGGCCGGGTCTTCACGGGGGACCGCTCCGCGGCATTCCTCGTCCGCGCATTCCACGCCGCCGGGTTCGCCAGCCAGCCGACCTCGCTGAAGCGGGGGGACGGCCTGCAGTACCGGGACCTCTTCCTCACCGCGGCGGTGCGCTGCGCTCCCCCGGACAACCGCCCGACCCCGGCCGAACGCGCGAACTGCGCCCCGTTCCTGGAGCGGGAGCTGCGGTGCCTCTCCGAGACCCGGGCGATCCTCGCGCTCGGAGGATTCGCGTGGGACGCCGTCCGCGACGTCCTGCCCCGCGTGTACGGGGGCGGCCGCTCCGCGACGCCGTTCGCCCACGGTGCGTGCGTCGTGCTCGGCCCCGGCCGCCCTCTGCTCTGGGGCTCCTACCACCCGAGCCCGCAGAACACGAACACGGGGAAGCTCACGTTCCCGATGCTCGTCGACCTGCTCGAGCGAATACGGCGTTCCTTCGAGGGCGACCGGACGCCAGAGCGCCGGTAGCCTTAACCCGCTCGCGCGGTGGCGAGGGGGATGTCGGTCTTCGAGGTCCTGGAGCGCGACGGGCTGGCCCGCCGGGGCCGACTCGAGACCCCGCACGGCCCGATCGAGACCCCCGCGCTCCTTCCGGTCGTCCACCCCGACCCGATGCGCCAGCCGGTCCCCCCGACGGAGATGCGGCGACGGCTCGGGGTGCGCGCCGTGATCACGTCGGCGTACATCACCTGGAGAACCCCGCCGCTGCGCGAGGTCGCCGAGCGAGCAGGAATCCACTCGCTGCTCGGGTTCGATGGCCCGATCATGACCGACTCGGGCGCGTTCCAGCAGCACGCGTACGGGTCGGTCGAGGTCAGCCCCGAGGAGATCGTCGCCTTCCAGACCGCGATCGGTTCCGACATCGCGACCGTGCTCGACCTCTTCACAGAGCCCGAAACCCCGCACGACGAGGCCGCAGCGGCCCTCGCGACGACACTCGAGCGCGCCGCCGCGGCGCGGACCGCACGCACGGGCCTCCTCGCGGTGCCCGTGCAGGGCGGAGTCCATCCGGACCTTCGCGCCCGCTCCGCGAGCGGGGCATCGGCCCTCGCGGACGTCCTCGCGGTCGGGGGAGTCGTCCCGCTCTTCGAACAGTACCGTTTCGCCGACCTGGCCCGTGTGCTCGCGGCCGCGCGGCCGCAGCTGAACCCGGGCGCGGCGGTCCATCTGTTCGGGACCGGCCATCCGATGACGTTCGCGTTCGCCGCCTTGTGGGGAGTCGACCTCCTCGACTCCTCCGCCTACCACAAGTTCGCGCGGCGCGGAAGCCTTCTCTTCCCGGAGGGGACGGTCGCGATCGACGACCTCCGCGAGGCCGTCTGTCGCTGCTTCCTCTGCGCGGAGCTGCCGCTCCCCGAGGTTGCGCGGAGACCACCGGCCGAACGCGAGCAGCGGATCGCGTTCCACAACCTCCTCACGTCCGTGGAGGAGGTCGGCCGGGTCCGCCAGGCGATCCGTGAAGGGACGCTATGGGAGCTCGCGGAGCGACGGGCGAGCGGGCATCCGGCCCTTCGTGCGGGGCTCGACGAGGCGAAGCGCCACCCCGAGGTATTTCTGCCGACCGAACCCGAGAGCCGACGCGCGTTCCGGGAGGTCACGACCGGAAGCTCCCAGCGTCCGGCCGTCGTACGCTTTCATCGCCACGTGGAGCAGTACGCTCGGGATCTTCCGCTCCCCGAACGGCTCACCCGGGTGCCGCTTCGGCCGGAGTATCTCGGGCGGATCCCCACGCACGACCGGTCCGGCGCGGCGATCGCGTGGCGATGCGATACCCCGCTCGGGCCGGTCCCCCTCGAGCTCACGGACCTCTACCCGGTGGGCCCGTACCTCGGGATCGAGGAGTTCGACCACCCTCCGCGACACCGTCCGCCTTCGGCGGTCTCTCATGAACTCCGCGAGCGCGCGACGCTCGACGCGGACTTCGACCGCGATTGGACGCACGAATGGACGCGCCGGCAGGTCGCCGGGCTCCTCGGCTGGCAGTACGGCGGGGTGGTCGCGGACGCCCTCGTCCCCACCGTCCGAGGGGAACGATCGCGCCGGACCGGTCGGCTACGGGCGATCGTGGCCGACGGACGCCCGCTGTTCGTCGTCGGCACCGACGGGCTTCCCCGCCCGACGTTCTACGGGGCGGGGCAGCTCGCGCCGCTCCTCACGGAGGACCGCGCCCGGGTCGTGGTCGCCGACGACGCCGTGCCGTTCGTCTCGCACGGCCGCAGCCTCTTTTCACGGTTTGTCGTTCGGGCGGACCCGAACCTCTCGCCCGACGCGACGGCGCTCCTGGTCGACCGGAGCGACACGCTCCTCGCGGTCGGCCGCCTGCTGCTCGCACCCCACGAGATGCCCCGGCTCGCTCGAGGCGTCGCGGTCCGGGTGACGGCCCACCTCGCGGCGCCCGTGCCCCCGGACGAAGAGTCCGGCCCCGAAAACTAGGTTCGTCCGTATCCGGGTTCCGCTCTACGGGTGACTCTTATGTGTCGAATGGCGGTGGGACGACCCGGGAGACTGCCCCACCGACCCGATGACGAAGACGTTCCTGCTCCTTCAACTCGATAGCGAAGGCGCGCCCTACTCGGAGGTCGCCGAGCTGCTCGAAGACCTTGGGTTCCGGCCCGAGACGGAAGCATACGACTTCCAGTACGACTGGGGACGACCCGCCTCGGTCCGCGAGACGCTCGAGTTCGCGGACCGGATCCAGGAGACGCTGCGGGGCAAGCGCGTCGGCTTCCGGATCGAGTCGACGGAAGAATAGCGCGCGGGACTGCGTCGCCGGCCCCGCCCGGGTCCCGAGCGTTATAATGCTCGTCTCGTTCGACCGCCGATGGTGGTCCTCGGGATCGAGTCGACGGCGCACACGGCGTCGGTCGGCCTCGTCTCGGAACGGGCCGAGGTGCTCTCTCTCGCCTCCGACATGTACCGGCCGCCGTCCGGCGGGATCCACCCCCGCGAGGCGGCGAACCACCACGTCGACGTGCTGCCCGACCTCGTTCGCCGAGCACTCGACGGCGCCCACGTGGACCCGACCGAGATCCGGGCGGTGGCGTTCGCCCAGGGCCCCGGGCTCGGCCCGTGCCTTCGGGCCGGCGCGACCGTCGCCCGGATGCTCTCGCTCGCTTGGGAGAAACCGCTCGTCCCGGTCAACCACTGCGTCGCGCACGTCGAGATCGCCCGTGTCCTCAGCGGGTTCGACGACCCGCTGCTGCTCTACGCGAGCGGAGGGAACACGCAGGTGATCGCGTACGGACGGGGCCGGTACCGCGTACTCGGGGAGACCCTCGACGTCGGGATCGGCAACTTCCTCGACAAGCTGTGGATCGAGCTCGGGGGGACGTTCCCCGGGGGGCCGGCCCTCGAGCTCGAGGCCCGGCAGGGTACGGTGCTTCACGAGCTTCCGTACTCGGTGCACGGGATGGACGTGGCGTTCTCGGGAATGCTCACCGCGGCGCTCGCCCTGCACCGCCGGGGGGTCGCGCGGGCCGACCTCGCGTACTCCGTCGAATCGACCGCGTACGCGATGCTGACCGAGATCACCGAACGCGCCCTCGCGCATCGTCGACGGGACCGCGTCGTCCTCGGGGGGGGCGTCGCCTGCAACGAACGGCTACGGACGATGGTACGAACGATGGTCGAGGAACGGGGGGGAACGATGTTCGCCCCGCCGCGCGCGATGTGCGTCGACAACGGCGCGATGATCGCATGGACCGGCACGCTCGCGCTCGGCGCGGGGGTCACGGTGAGCGTGGAGGAGTCGGCGGTCCAGCCCCGACAACGGACCGACCTCGTGCCCACGCCCTGGCGGCCCGATTAGCGCGCGCCGCTCCGCCGTTATTAGCCGCGCCGCTCTCGTCGGCGGGTGGAAGAGGTCGATGTCCTCGTCGTGGGCGGCGGCCCCGCCGGCAGCACCGCGGCCTACCGCCTTGCCGGCCGCGGTCACTCCGTCCTCGTCGTGGAAGAACACCCGCAGGTCGGTCATCCCGTCCAGTGCGCGGGTCTGGTCTCCCAGCGGGTGCTCGACCTCGCGGGCTCCACCGAGTTCGTCCGGACCGCCGTGCGCGGCGCGACGGTGTTCGGTCCCGGGCTCGGATCGGTGTCGTTCCGGGCCCCCGAGCCGCGCGCGTACGTGATCGACCGGGCCGGGCTCGACGTCTACCTCTCCGAGCGAGCGATGAAGGCCGGAGCCCACTACCGGACGGGAACGCGGTTCGACGCGGTCACCGGGCGGGCGGGCGGACGTACGCAGGTCCGATTGAGCGCCGCGGATGCCACCGCCACCTCCGTCTCGGCTCGCCTCGTGATCGGCGCCGACGGGGTGTCGAGCGCGGTCGCGCGGGCCTTCCGGCTGCGTCGGCCGGTCGAGATCCTACCGGCGTTCGAAGCCGAATTCCCCACGAGTCCCGGTGACCCGGACCGGGTCGAGGTCTATCTCGGACGAGGGTTCGCTCCCGGTTTGTTCGGGTGGTGGATCCCGGACGGGTCGGGTGGCGCCCGGGTTGGGATCGCGGCCGACGCCGACGGCACGAGCGCCCGGGACTACTTCGGACGCCTTCTGGACTACCTCGAGCGGCGTTTCGGGGAGCGACTCGCCAACCCCAGCGCCCACCTCGTATCGGGAATCCCGATCGGCACGGTGCCGAAGACCCACGGCGCCGGAGTCGCGCTCGTGGGAGACGCCGCGGCGCAGGTGAAGCCCCTCTCCGGAGGCGGGATCTTCACGGGGATGCGGTGCGCGGAGATCCTCTCCGAGGTGGCGGACGACGCCCTGCGTCGCGGGGACGTCTCGGAGAGCGCCCTCGCCGAATACGACCGGCGCTGGCGGGCCGAGCTCGGCGAGGAGTTCCGGAAAGCACTCTACCTCCGGCGGATCCTCACGCGACTCACGGACGCCGACCTGGACGCGCTGATCGCCGCGCTGCAGGGCGCCGAGCTCACGTCGACGATCGTCGCGTTCGGGGACATCGATTTTCCGACGCACGTGGCGCGCCAACTGCTGCGTCAGTCGCCGTCGCTGGTCCGCTTGCTTCCGAAGGCCCTGGGAGCGTGGTGGTCGTCGTCCGCGCTGCGCATCCCCGAGCTCGACCCCGGGCCCCTGCGGAAGTAGACCCACGCGCCGAGCCCGACGAGGACGACCGCTCCGGCGAGGATCCCGGTGAGGGCCCAGGGGAACGACGACGACTGGACGAGGACCGCGGTCTCGGGGATCACTCCGGAGACGCCGAGCAGGGAGAGGTTGAGCGTCGCTCCGCCCCCCGGCAGTTCGGTCGCGGCGGCCCACTGGGCCGCCGTGAACCATCCGCGCGACTCGAGGAGGTACTCGGTGCCGTTCGCTTCGAACGTCAGGGCCGCGCGCACCGCGAACGTGCCGGAGGGAGTGGACACGGACGTCGCAACCTCCACGGAGCCCCGGTACGCGAGACCGCCCGGGGTCAGGGTACCGACGGCGACCACGACCAACCCGCCGGACCCGGTGGCGTTCGAGAGGACCGGGGCCCCCGAGACGGGAACGTCGGCCGTCGCGTTGCCCGGGAACCCGTTGAACGCGTAGACTTGAAGCGTCAGCTCGGTCCCCGTGATACCGGTCGAGAGCGGGTCGCCGACGGTGAACGTAATCGCACCCGCGTCCCCGGGCGCGAGGTACGGCGCGGAGAGATTCCCGAGGAACCCCCGGTCGTCGGCGAGGGGGACCGGCGGATACCCCGCCGCCCGGGCCCCCGCGCCGAGCGCGACGAGGACGAGCAGGGCCACTACGGTGCCGGCGACCGGGGCCACCGCACGCCCCCGACGGCCGGTCCTACGCACCGGGTTCCTCCGGAAACCGCCCGCTTTCCGCAAGCGCGACGAGTCGCCGGATCCGCTCGACCGCCTGGCGACGGCCGCGGGCGCCCCCCGGGCCTAGCAGTCCCGGAAGGGGACGAGCCCCGCCGTCGTCGAGGGCACAGGCCTTGTAGAGTGCACGGGCCAGGGCCCGGGGGCGTCGCGTGAGCGTCACTGCGTCGAGGTCGGCGCGCACCTCCTCGCGTTGGGTAAGGCGGTCCGCGAGGACGGCCAGTACCGGGTCCCAGCGCATCAGTCGCGAGAGGGTCCGGAAGAACGTGAGATACCGTCCGTCCAACTCCCGGATATGACCGAGCTCGTGCGCCACGACCGCCTCCTGCTCGTCCGCGCTCAGCCGGTCGATCAAGCCGTCGGAGAGCAGGACGACGTCGCGGCGCCGGACGAGGAGCGGCCCACCGGCCTCGAGGAGGGTGAAGGAGAACGCCTCGATCTGAGGGGACGGGAACGCGTAGAGGTCGGTGGGGGTGGGGGTACGGGGGATGCGCCCCGGCCAATCGAGGGCGCGCGGCCGGAGGACGGCGAGGAAGCCCCGACCGACCGCCTGGCTCAGGAGGAAGGCGGTCAGGAACACGGCGAACGCTCCCAGAGCGCCGGCGACCCAGACGAGGAAGAATCGGGGTTCGAAGATCACCCACGGGGCGTGGGCGAGGCGAACGACCGCGGTCCATCCGCCGCCCGCGAGGACCCACGCGAGGCCGGTGGTGGCGAAGAGGGCCCAGAAGGCGAGGAACACGGCGGCGAGACGGAACACCACGGTCGACGTCGACCGTCGGTAGGCCAGCAGGAGGCCGACCCCTACGCCGACCCACGCGAGGACCGGGATGTAGAGGAGCCCGACGACCGGAGCTCCCACGGTGACCTCACTACGGGTCACTCCAGCCCGAGGCGCCGACGAAGGTCCCGTTCCTCGGACGGGTTCAGCTTCGCGATCTCCTCGTTCAAGTGGACGACTCCCGCGGGGCCGAACATGGCCACGACCCCCTTAAGGAGATTGATGAGGTACTTCCGCTCGACGGCCGCGGGTCGATAGACGTACCGCTCCCCACCGCGGCAGGTCTCGCGCCGCCGCAGGACGAGTCCCTTGTCGAACAGCCTCGAGAGGATCGTGGCGACCGTCGTATAGGCGACATGCGTGCCGTTCTGCTCGAGGTGCTTGCGTACGTCCCGGGCCGGGGCTTCCTCGAGCTCACGGAGAGACAGGAGGACCTCCGTCTCGAGCGCCCCGATCATCGACCCCTCTACCGTACGAGCCCGGGAGGTGGCTTAAGGCATCGGGCCGAGGGGAACGAACGAGTACGAACCGGCCGTACTCCGGGCCCGCCCGACCGCGCCGACGGCAAGAGTTTAGGGAGGGGCCCTCTTCGCGAGCCCCGTGTCCGCGGCCGGATCCGGACCGACATCGGTCCTCGACCTCGTCGGGAACACCCCGGTCATTCCGCTGCACCGCGTCACGCACGGTCTGCCGTACCGCGTCCTCGCGAAGCTCGAGTTCCTGAATCCGGGCGGTTCGGTCAAGGACCGGATCGGCGCGGTGATGATCGACGAGGCCGAAAAGAAGGGGCTCCTCAAACCCGGCGGGACGATCGTGGAGGCCACGAGCGGCAACACGGGCGTCGGGCTCGCCCTCGTCGCGGCGGTCCGAGGCTACCGGGTCGTCTTCGTCCTTCCCGACAAGATGAGCTCCGAGAAGATCCGACTGCTCCGCGCCTACGGAGCCCGCGTCGTGGTGACCCCGAGCGGCCTGGCCCCCGACCACCCGATGAGCCACTATTCGGTCGCCCGACGGCTGGCGCGGGAGCTGCCGGGCGCCTACTATCCCAACCAGTACGAGAACCAGGGGAACCCGGAGGCCCATTACCGAACCACGGGCCCGGAGATCGGCCGGGACGTGCCCGGGGAACTCGGCGCGGTCATCGGCACCGTGGGGACGGGCGGGACGATGAGCGGCATCGGTCGCTACTTCAAGGAGCACCGTCCGACGGTGCGCATCGTGGCGGTCGACCCGGCCGGCTCGATCCTGGGGGCCTACTTCCGGACCCACCAGCTCGCGAAGGCGGCGCCCTACCTCGTCGAGGGGATCGGGGAGGACATCATCCCGCAGTCGATCCATTTCCAGTACCTGGACGAGTTCGTCGAGATCACCGACGGGGAGTCGTTCCTGATGGCGCGTCGACTCGCGCGCGAGGAGGGGTTGTTCGTGGGCGGATCGGCCGGCGCCGCCGTGGCGGGGGCCGTCCGATGGCTGGGAAAGCGGCCGCTCCCGGAGGGTTCGACCGTTGTGGTGATCCTTCCCGACTCCGGCGACCGGTACCTCTCGAAGTTCTACTCCGACGACTGGATGCGCGAGAAAGGGTTCCTCGACATCGGTTCGACGGCACGGGACCTCCTCGCACGGAAGTCCGGCACCCCGGCCCTCGTCACCGCCGACCCGACCACGGTCGTGCGGGATGCCCTCGCGATGCTGCGCCACCACGGGATCTCGCAGCTGCCCGTGCTTTCCGGCACCCAGAACGTGGGGAGCCTCCAGGAGGACGAGATCCTCCGACGTACCCTGGCGGACGAAACCGTCATGGAGCGGTCGGTGGCCGCGGTCCTCCAGCCCCCGTTCCCCGAGATCGCCGCGGACACCCCCGTCTCGGACGTGCTCCATCACCTGAAGGAGGAGAAGGTGCTCCTCGTGCGCGACGCGGCGACCGGAACTCCGATCGGACTGCTCACTCGCCACGACCTCGTGGGGTTCCTGTCGGAGCAGGGAGGCGCGCATGCGGTTTGACACCCGCCTCATCCATGCGGGACAACCCGCCGACCCCCTCACGGGAGCGGTGAACCCGCCGATCTACCTCTCGAGCACGTTCCGCCAGTCGGCGCCGAACCGGAACCAGGGGTACGTGTACAGCCGGTCGGCGAATCCGACCCGCCACGTCCTCGAGTCCGCGCTGGCCGCCGTGGAGTCCGGGGGGGCGGGCCTTGCGTTCTCGTCGGGGTTGGGAGCGCTGACGACGCTCCTGGAGGCGTTCCCCTCCGGCAGTCGGATCGTATCGGTCGACGACCTCTACGGGGGCACCTGGCGGCTCTTCGAGCACCATCGGCGCCAGTTCGGCGTCCGCACCGACTACGTCGACATGACCGACCTCGCGCGGGTCGACACCGCAGTCCGCGCCGCAAAGACCGACCTAGTCTATCTGGAGACGCCCACGAATCCTCTGCTCAAGGTCGTGGATATCCGCGCGGTCGCGCGCCGCGCGCACCGAGCGGGCGCGGTCGTCGTGGTGGACAACACGTTCGCCTCCCCCGCGAACCAGCGGCCGCTCGAACTCGGGGCGGACATCGTCCTGCACTCGACCACGAAATACCTGGGAGGACACTCCGATATCATCGGGGGTGCGCTCGTCCTCCGACGGGCGAAGGACGCGGAGAAGTACGCGTGGCTGCAGAATGCGGTCGGTGCGGTGCCGAGCCCGTTCGACTGTTTCCTCGTGCTCCGCGGCCTGCACACGCTCGGCGTCCGGATGCGCGCCCACGAAGCGGCGGCCCGCGCCGTCGCCGAGGTCCTCGAGCCCCACCGGAGGGTGCGGGCGGTCCACTACCCCGGTCGGCCCAGTCACCCGCAGTACGCGCTCGCCCGACGTCAGATGGACGGGTTCGGCGGGATCGTGAGCGTCGACCTGACGGGAGGGCGCAGCGCGGCGCTCCGGTTCTTGCGGGGCCTCAAGGTCTTCACGCTCGCGGAGAGCCTGGGCGGCGTGGAGTCGCTGGTCGACCACCCGGCCTCGATGACGCACGCCAGCGTCCCGCGGGCCGAGCGGGAAGCGCACGGGGTCACGGACGGCCTGATCCGGCTGTCGTGCGGGATCGAGGACCCGGCCGACCTCGCCGACGACGTCCGCCGGGCGCTCGCGAGGGTCTAACCGTGCGCCGCGTCACCCTCTACGACACGTTGACCCGAGGCAGTCGGGTCTTTGCTCCGATCGTACCCCCCCGGGTCGGGTTGTACGTCTGCGGGCTCACGCCGTACGCCCCGGCCCACGTCGGGCACGGGCGGACCTTCGTGCTCTTCGACGTGGTCGCGCGGGCGTTACGGCGCTGGGGCTACCGGGTCTTCTACGTCCAGAACGTGACGAACCTGGACGACAAGCTGATCGCGCGGGCCGCGGAGGACAACGACGACCCCCTGGCGCTCGCGGAGCGTCACTTCCAGGGATACCGACGCCAGATGGAACGGCTCGGGGTACGTTCGGTGGACTACTACCCGTTCGCGACCGACTACGTTCCCGAGATCCTCGCGCAGATCCGAGTGCTCGTGGACCGGGGGTTCGCGTACGTTGCGACGGACGGGTCGGTCTACTTCTCCGTCGCGAAGTTCCCCCAGTTCGGGGCCCTTTCGGGCCAGAAGGTCGCGGCCCTCCAGCCCGGGGCGAGGGTCGAGATCGACGAACGCAAGCGCGCTCCGGAGGACTTCGTCATCTGGAAGGCCGCGACGCCCGGCGAGCCGAGCTGGGAGAGCCCGTGGGGTCCGGGACGCCCGGGCTGGCACGTCGAAGACACCGCGATGACCGGTCGCCTGTTCGGACCGCAGTACGACCTCCACGGCGCGGGTCTCGACCTGATCTTCCCCCACCACGAGGCGGAGATCGCCCTCTCGGAGGCGGCGACCGGCGAGGCGCCGATGGTGAACTACTGGATGCACACGGGACTCGTGGCATTGACCGGCGAGAAGATGTCGAAGTCGCTCGGCAACGTCTCCTCGCTCGAGCAGGCGATCGACGAATTCGGGGCCGGGGTGCTTCGACTCTACTATCTCAACGCCCACTACCGCAGTCCGGTCGATTTCCTCCCCGGGAAGAGCCTCGAGGAGGCGCGCGAGGCGTATGCGCGTCTCGCCGGCCCCCTCGAGCGGATTCGCGAGATCCTGGACCGGGACGGTGGCGAGCGGGCGGGGGACGAACTTCCGGAGGAGCTCGCGACGGCGGCGCAGGACCTGGTGGAATCGCTCGATTCGACGCTGGCGGACGACTTCAACACCCGCGAATCGATCGCCTTGCTCTTCGGCTGGACGCGGAAGGTCTCCGAGCTGGCCCCGCGGCTCGGCCACCTGTCGGGAGCGGCCCTGGAGACGCTCGCGGCACCGTACCGGTGGGGGGAGGAGACCCTCGGACTCTTCGAGCGGAGCGCCGCCGGCCGGGCCGGCGGCTGGGCGGCGGTCGTCCCCCTGCTGCTCGCGGCACGCTCGCGTGCCCGGAGCCGAGGGGACTTCGCGGAGGCCGACCGGATCCGTGACGAGCTCACGGCCGCCGGGGTGCGGATCGAGGACGGGGCGGACGGTCCCCGGTGGGAGTTCGCCGCCCCCCCGTGAGGTGCTCGTGCGCGGATTCGGATTCTCGGAGCACGGCGGAGCGGAGCGTCTCGGGTTCGTAGACGTCCCCGAACCCCGTCCGGGCGCCGGTGAGGTGCGGATCCGGATCCGTGCGGCGGCGTTCAACCGCCTCGACCGGTTCACGCTCGCGGGAATTCCGGGCGTCCCGGTCGACCGCCCGCACGTCCTCGGTTCCGACGGCTCCGGGACCGTGGACAGCTGGGGGGAAGGCGTCACCGGGTTCACCGTCGGTCAGGCCGTCCTACTGAATCCCGGCCTCTGGGACGGAACCTGTGAGGCCTGCCGGAGCGGTCGAGAATCGCTCTGTCGGGCGTACCGGATCGTAGGAGAGCACACCCAGGGAACGGCCGCGACCTACGTGGTCGTGCCGGCACGCAACGTGCACCCCCTCCCCGAGCGGCTCTCGTTCGCCGAGGGCGCGGCCGCCCCGCTCGTCTTTCAGACCGCGTGGCGGGCGATGAAGACCGTCGGCGCGGTGACCGCGGGCGACCGGGTGGCGGTCATCGGAGCCGGCGGCGGGGTCCCGACGGCCGTCGTACAGGTGGCCAAGCTGCTGGGCGCGAGGGTCGTCGTGGCCTCCCGGTCCGCGGAAAAGGCGGAGCGGGCGCGGGCGTTGGGCGCCGACGACTCGGTCGTCTTCGACGAGTCGGAGCACCCGCTCGACCGGGTACTCTGGACGTGGAGCCAGAAGAGCGGTGTCGACGTCGTGTTCGACTCGGTGGGGGCTCCCACGATCCCGAAGTCGGTCCGGGCGCTCGCCCGCGGCGGACGGGTGGTCGTGATCGGGGCCACGGCGGGGCCGGTCGCGGAGATCGACCTGCGCACGCTGTTCTGGCGCCAGGCGTCGATCCGGGGCAGCACGATGGCCGATGCCGGGGAGTTCGAGCAGGTGCTCGCGCATCTCGCGGCGGGCCGGCTGCACCCGGTCGTGGATTCGGAGCGACCGTTCGCGGAAGCGGCGGCCGCGTTCGCCCGTTTCGACGCGCCCGACCTGTTCGGTAAGATCGTGGTCACCCTCCCTCCGGACGAGGGCGCCGGACCGCCGGAAGACCGTCCGCGCCATCGGTGAGAGACACAGTATTCAAATAGGTGAATACGGCCTCTCTTCGGTCGTGAGCCGTCAATTGGGCAGCTCCCCACACTCCGGGGAAGCGGCGCGCGCCCCTCGGAATTGGATCAAACCCGTATCCGCGTCCCTGGTCGTGCTGCTGATGGTAGTGGGGGGTCTCGTGCTGGTCGTTGCGGCGGCTCCGCCCGCCTCCCTCGCCCCGAGCGCGCCGGCGGTCGTTCCGGCCGCTCCGGTGACCCACAGCGACCTCGTCGTCGCGTCCGGCCAGAACTATACCATCCAGCCGTCGGGCGGGACCCCGGATTACTACCAGGGCGGGAACATCACGGTGGAGGCCGGCGGGACGCTGAACGTGCAGAACGTCTCACTCATCTTCGTCCAGTTCGTCACCACGACCGGAACCACGGCCCAGCGCCTGTCGCACATCTACACCTTCTCGGACGCCGGAACGGTCAACTTCTACAACTCGACCCTCACGACCGACCTCGGGGTGCTCAACGCCTGGGCGAAGTTGAACCTCCAGGTGACCGGCACGATGACCCTGTGGAACTCCCACTTTGAGTTCCCGGGCTGGGTGACCGCCTCGGGGACGTCGGCCGACCTGACGCTGAACAACTCGGAGATGACATCGAACCCGGCGGTGGCGACACTGAAGGAGCCGTTGGCCATCCAGGGCGATACTTCGTACGCCGCGAGCCTCCTCGCAACGGGGGGCGCGAAGGTGAATCTGTTCCACAGCGTCGTGAACGCGACCTACGCCGACAACACGACGCGCAACGGGCTCCCCGGCTCGCCCACGGTCAACGCGACCGACGTGGCGCTCGACCGGGCGGGGACGAATGTCACCGACCTCTCGACCCCCGGGAATGCGTCGGACCTGACGCTGGACTATCTCAACTACCGGAACCCCATTTCCTTGGGCGACCTCGGCATCCTCTACTCGAACACCGGGAACAACACCACCACCAACGGGAGCGTCTCTGTCTGGTTCGACGGGCTCAACTACCCCGTGGGACCGCTGTCGTTCACCAACAAGACGTTCCTCGCGTACCTCCAGCTCCCGTTGCCCTCGGAGTTGATCGCCGCGGTGAACTCCGTGGGGGCGTTGGGTCTCCTCAACAGCACCGGGTCCTTCGGCACCCCCTCCGCGCTCGCGGTCCAGTTCTCCGCCCTGACGGGCGGCGTGAACCCGATCAGCCTCGATAACGTCGGCCTGCAGTTCGATGCGGAGCTGCAGTACAACCTGGTCGCGAACGGGACCGGAACGACGGTCACGAGCGTCGACTCCTCGCTCGACCTGAACTACAACAACACGCCGACCTCGCCGAACTCGCTCGCCTCTCCGTTCCCCTGGACCTCGAACAAGTTCCTCTTCGACAACGGCTCCACCGGGTACCTCGCCAACGTATCGACCCCGAGCCGCATCCCGGGCGTCTACTCTGCCTCCGCAGTGCAGACCGACCCCGCGAGCACGGTCTACTTCTACCGCTGGGCGGGGTTCAACCTCACGAGCTCGCTGCACCAGAACATCAGTGGAGCCACGGTCACGGCATACTACGCCTACGACGACAACCAGGTAAGCAACGCCACGGCGAACGCCCTGAACGACATCGAGGCGACCAACCCGGCGATGTGGGGATACTTGCTCTACTGGGACCACGTCCACGGCGCCTCCGGGTACGGGGTCTCGAACGGGAACGGACAGGCCGGGGTCCTCCTCGCGGCCTCCGAGGTCACCAACGCCTCCCTCCCGACGGGGGTCTATCTCGGGAGCTACCACGTCGACCTTCGCGCCCCCTACGTGAACAACACTACCTGGATCAACTTCGCCGTTAGCCCCTATCCCACGGGGGTGGCGAACGGGACCCACGGGTACGAGAGCCCCGACTGGAGGAACGTTACGGTCGTCGTCGCGCCCCCGTCGGTCAAGTTCATCTCGTTCACCGTACCGCCCAGCACCCTCAACCTGAACGACATCTACGCCTCGACGGGTGTCATCTCGATCAGCGGCCCCGGCGCGGCCACGGTCACCGTCGTCGCGAGTCCGATCGGCGGCGGCGGGGCGGTCACCCTCGCCTACGTCCAGGTACTGAACGGCTCGTTCGACTTCGAGTGGAACAACGGGACGTCCCTGCAGAACCACCTCCAGCCCGGCACGACCTACACGATCGCGGCCACCGCGACGTACCGAACCGCCACGCCGGCGGTCTTCAACTTCCCGGGAACCTACTCGGTCCCCGCCTCGACGTCGGCGAGCGGCTTCCTGTACGAGAAGTTCCTCGGCCTCCCGCTCTGGCTCTGGCTCGCGATCGCCGCCGCGGCGGTCGTCGCGATCCTGGTCGTGCTGCTGCTCTTCCGCCGTCAGGCCGCCGGGAAGCTGGTGGAATGCGGGGAGTGCGGCGAGCTGATCCCCGAGGACGCGACGGCGTGTCCGAAGTGCGGTGCCGAGTTCGAATCGGACCTCGTCCGGTGCAGTCGCTGTTCCTCGACGATCCCGGCCAACTCCCAGTTCTGCCCCGAATGCAGCGCACAGCTGCTGGGAAAGCCGGGGGAGGGAGAGTCCGACCCCGAGCGCCAGGCGTACGCGGACTTCACCGAGAGGTTCCGGGCCGAGGGGAAGAAGGAGCTCGGCGACAACTACACCGAGGGGTCGTTCTGGGACTGGTGGAAGCGCCAGCCGACCTACGTGCCGTTCAGCCAGTGGAAGGTCCAGCAGACGAAGGGGGCACCGCGCGCCGGCATGAGCGAGCCCCCGACCGGCTCCGAGGTCGCGGCCGACGCACCGCGGGCGGCCGGCGGGATGCCGCCGAAGGGCGGAGCACCCCC
>JBAWFC010000005.1:0-48754 GCA_049591535.1 Thermoplasmata archaeon
TGTACGTGTTCAGCCCCGAGAGGGGACTGAGTCAGCTGAGCACTGCGTAGAGATTTGCTGACGGGGATTCCCCCCGCAGCTTCCATGTCCCGAGCACGCTCAACAGGCGCGAGAGCGCTTCGGCCCCTTTCGAGTTCCTCAACGTTCCCACGATCTTGCGGATCACCACCGCCTCCCGGATCGAGCGCTCCGCTCGATTGTTGGTCGGCTCCACGCCCGTCTGTCGCAGGAACGTCAGCCACCACCTCCCTCCGTTCTCGAGGTACGTCACTACCTTCCGCACGCCGCGCGCCCAACTCCTCCCGAACCTTGCTATCAGTTCGGCGAGACGCCGCTCGCCCCACGCCGCCCGACGGGCTCGGGCCCGGGAGCTCGCGTGCTCGAGATCCCGAGTGAGCCGCGTGTACACCTCGCCGAGCGCTCCGTACAGCTCCTTCGCTTTCGGACTCTCCTCCGCTCCCACCTTCGCCACTCGAAGGAGATGGGCCCAGCAACGCTGGAGGATCCATCCCGCATGCGGGTAGGCCTTCCAGCCATCGCAGACCACCACCTTCCCGACGAACCCATCGCCCAGCACCTCCCGCACGACATCCTCGCCTCGGCTCGGCCGCAGCACGAAGAGGGCATCCTCGGTCGTGCTGAACGTCCACAGCCACCAACGTTCCCCGTCGACATGGAGACTGGTCTCGTCCGCGTAGACCACGAGGACCTGACGGATCCGTTCGAGGATCTCCGCGTAGGTCCCTCCGAGCCGCTCGCTCGCGCCCCAGACCACTCCTTGGAGCGTGGCGGGGCAGACCGGGACCCCGTCTCGCTCCAATCGAGCGGCCAGCTTCCGATACGGCAGCCGCTCTTCGATCTTCCCCAGCACGATCTCCGTCTGGAGCTGCGGACCATACCCGGACGGTGCGCGCCCGCTCGGGAGGCGGGCCCGCACCGTCTCACCGCAGTCGAGGCAGTCGTAGACCGCCACCGCGTAGTCGGTCACCACCCGCTGGCGCACCACTTCCACTTCCTGCTCGGCCTCCTCTCCACGAAGCTTCAGTCGATGTCCCCGACACTTCGTGCAGGTGTCGGTGGTGAGGGCGACTTCCTGGTCGGGCCTCAGGGGCTCGCGCGTGATGCCCTCGTGACCTTCCCGAGCCCCGGGCCGCTTCCGCTCGTTCGGTGGAACGCGCGGTCGGTCCCGAGCATAGCCCGGCGCGTGGTGACGCACACTGGGTGGGACGTTCGGGTTCTCGTGGACTTGGAGCCGGCGACGGAGTTCCGCGGCCTCCTTCCGCAGTCGCTCGATCTCCCGGTCCTTCTGCCGCAAGAGCTCGTCCAGCTTCTTCTTGGAGACGACGATCTCGTCACCCTTCTCCTCGGGAACGAGGAGAACCATCGGATCCCGAGCGACCATCTGCCCTCGGGTAGAAGGCTAACGACTTCCCGGATTTACAATTTGGGTACGCGAGGAACGAAAGAGCGATCAGGTCACGATGGGCCGTGACTCATCGGGGGGGCTGAACACGTACGGCGCGTTATACGTCCACCCAACCCCCCACGCGCGATTCGGAGCCGACGTGCGACCCGACGTCGCGAGCGAACCAAATCACTCCGGTTCCGTTCGAGCGACAATCCCCGCGATTCCCGGAGTCGGGAGAAGGGGATCGCCGGACGGACGAGGAGGGCCCTACGGTGGCGGGCGAAGCAGTCCGCGAGAAACTCTCCTACCCTCGGGGCAGCGATGAGGTGGCGACCTTGCGGCCCGGGCGCTCGGCGCACAGGATTCGGCAGTTATCGGCGGGGGGTCGTTCGACGCCGAGGGCGAGCCGGCCGCGGGGCGTGCTTGTCGCGCGGGGCGCGGGAGTTCCGGGCCGCGCGGACCATAGCGGATGGCGCCCCGAGGAGCCAGAATATGTTCCCGTCGGGATCGGCAAATTTTGCCGTCGCTCCCCAGCTCTCTTTCTTCAGGGGGACGGCGAATTCTACCCCTCCCTTCAGCATGCGGGCCACGAGGGCATCGATCTCGTCGGTCACGAAGGCGATCCCTGTGTCCCCGGGTTCTAGGGGCGCGAACCCCTCGCACAGGTGGAGGACGAAGCGGTCCCCCGGCGGGGCGACGAGGAGGGCATGCCCGCTCCCGCCGACTGTGTAGCTCGCAAAACCCAGGTTCCTCTTCCACCACTTGGCCGACGCCTTCGCGTGTGAGACGACCACCGCCACGTCAGCGATCGCGAGCATCGATTACCGGATGACTCTCTTCCACATGAGCTCATACTCCCGCACGACGACTCGTCGCCGGCTGGGGGTGCCGTGGTGAGCGCCTCGAGCCCGACGGATTGGTTCGGCGCTGAGTCCGGCCGCCGTCCCCCCGAAAGACCCATACGCCCTTCCCGCTCCCACCCGCCGGGGCAAGCCGCGACTCTCGCGGTGCGCCGGTAAGCCCCCCGCGGATTCCATGACCTCCGATACGAAACCACCCCGGCCTCCCGGGCCGGTCCGGCGCTGGTGGGCCCGAGTTCGGAGCAGCCCGGGGACGGAGTGGGCCAGCGTATCGCGAGACCTCGGACGTTGGGCGATCCTTGCCGTTCCCATCGGGATCGTGGCGGGGGTCGGCGCCGCACTCTTCTACTATCTCATCAACCTCCTCACCGGGACGCTGCTCGTCCGGGTGGCCGGGCTCACCCTGCCCTCGGAGGGTACGGCGGTCCTATCCCAGTTGACCTGGTCGAGTTCGTTTCCTCGCATCCTTCTGGTTCCCGGGTTCTTGATCGTCGGGGGCCTCGCGGTCGGAGCGATCTGCTGGCGCGCCCCCGAGGTCGCCGGCCACGGGACCGACGCGACGATCCACTCGTTCCACCAGAACGCCGGAAAGGTCCGGGCCCGGGTCCCCTTCCTGAAGACGATCGCGAGCGTGATCACCCTCGGGACCGGAGGCAGCGGGGGACGCGAGGGGCCGGTCTCCCAGATCGGAGGCGGCTTCGGGTCCCTCTGGGCCGACCTGACGGGACTCGGAGACCGAGACCGACGCATCGCTCTGGCGACGGGCATGGGGGCGGGCATCGGTGCGATCTTCCGGGCCCCGCTGGGGGGTGCGGTTTACTCCGCGGAGATTCTCTACACCGGCGATTTCGAACCCGAGGTATTCGTGCCGGCGATCATCGCGTCCGTGGTCGCCTACTCGGTCTACTCCACGATCTTCGGCTTCCACACCCTTTTCGCGACGCCGCTCGCCCTCGCGAGCTACTTGTTCGACCCGGCCCGGTTGCCTCTCTACGCCGTCCTCGGCATCGTCTGCGGCGCCGTCGGCATCGTGTTCATCTGGATGTTCCAGCGCGCCGATTCTTGGTTCGGCACCCGTCGGTGGTCCGCGGTCCTCCGGCCGGCCGTGGGGGCCGCTCTCGCGGGCGCGATCTTCCTTGCCGTCTATTTCGCCTTGCCCGAACAGGGGCACTTTGCGTCGCTCTCCTCCCTCGCGATCGGCTACGGCTTCGTGCAGGCCGTGATGCTCGGTCAACTGACCACGGGGGGGTTCACCGTGACGGTGCTCGCAGTCCTGCTGTCCGCCGTCTTCCTGCGTCTTGCGATGACTTCCCTCGTGGTCGGAAGCGGCGGGAGCGCCGGACTATTCGGCACGAGCGTCGTCGTGGGTGCATTCCTCGGGACCGCCGTGGGTGGGGTCTCGCATGACGTCCTGCCCGGTCTCGTTCCCCTCGCGGTGATCCCGGTGTTTTCCATCATCGGGATGATGTCGTTCTTCGGGGGGATCTCCAAGGCGCCGCTCGGGGTCTTGATCATGGTCGTCGAGATGGCCGGAACGTACACGATCCTCCCTGCGGCGATGCTGTCGATCTTCGTCGCGTACGTGGCGACGGGGCGCTCGCACATCTACAGCGAACAGCTTCCGAGCCGCATCCAGAGCCCGGCGCACCTGCAGGAGTACCGAACGTACTTCCTATCGGAGATCCCGGTCGGGGAGATCGCCCGACAGGACTCGGAGTCGGTCCTGCCATCGATGACCGTGCGCCAAGCGATGGACATCGCGGTCCCCCACGGCCACGGGAACCTGTCCGTGGAGGAGGACGGGGAGTGGTTCGGAGGGGTACGCCTGGTCGACCTCATCGGGGTACCCCCCGATCAGCGCGACGAGCTGTGCATGCTGGACTTCGTCCGACCGGTGGACTTGGTCCTTCCGAGTGACCTCTCGGCGTTCGAAGCGCTGCGGCGCATGGACGAGCTCGAGACCGACGTCGCCGCCGTGATGACGACGACCGGACCGGTGCATGTCATCGGGCTCGTGACCCGTCGCGGGATCCGAAACCCGACCCTCGACGCGGCGACCTCCGCACGGATCTGAGGCGCCGACCCCGGCCCGCGTTCCCGGATTCGCCCGTCGGTGCCCTCCCCGGGACGAACCGGGAGTCCACGCGAGGGAACTGCCCGGGACGCTCAGTCACCGAGCCCGGCGGCCTTCCAGCTCGGGTAGCGTGTGAGAGTGCCGTCGCACACGTTCGCAATGTAACGCCCCTCCCAGGAGAACTGCATGATCTTGCTCCCGGCCCGCGCGAGGACCGCCCATCGCGACCTCGTCTCCGGGTTCTGCTCGATCCCTTCGAACGTTCGGTCGTCCCGGGAGAACGCCACGACCGCGAGCCCTCGCGCCCGGGTCCGAGTCACCGGGTATCTCCGACCGGCGACCTCGACCTCCGCGCGACCCTCCGAGAGGGCCTGGCGCCACACTTCCACCATCGAGTCGCCGAGCGTCACGCCCTCCCCAAGGAACGCGAGAAAATAGGTCTGCCCGATGGTCTCGCGCGTGTCCCACCGCGTCAGGAGGAGCGGTCGCCGCGGACAGAGTCGGGCCAAGGCGGCTCGTCAGGGCGAATCCCCGAAGTGCTGGCCCGGTCCGACGACTCGAGCGCAAGGAGGCTCCCGCAACCCCACGGAGAACGACACGGAGGCGATATCTCGGGCAGCGGTCGCCCGCGGTCCCCACGCCGGCGCAATTCGCCTCTCGACGGTTCGATGGCGTCGATGCTTTGAGCCCTCGCCCGTCGGAGCTCCCTCCGGGATACTGCGTCGTCAGATCCCTACCGGGCCCCTTAGGACTCGGGCCTCAGGGTGGGCGGCCAGGGGGACGCGGGCGATCGGACGACCGCTCACAGAACCGGGGCCGAGTAGGACACGACCCCGCTCACATGGAGGGAACCGGAGCCGGAACCTCCCCAGTTCACCAGGTAGGTGCCGCACTCGACCGCGAACGTCGTGCTATTCTGGGCCGCAGTGGAGTTCCAGAAGGTGATCCCGCCGGGGTTCACGAGGTTCACGTAGACTGAGAGCCCGGCGGATGCCACGTACGAAACGCGCGCCTCGGCCCCCGACGGGCACAACCGGACCGCACCGCTCCCCTGGAGCCCCGTCGAAGGCCCACCGCCGTAAACCACCGCGTCATTGAAGCCGTACGACGTGGGAAACGGGATCACGACAAGGATCGCGATCAGTACAAGTGCGAGCATCGCGGCGAGTGGAACCACCCGGCGGCGCCTCTCCCGGGGAGGCGGAGGGTGCGGGTCCGGCGGTACGTTCGAGGGGTCCATCGGTTCGGTAGCGGCTCTCCGTAGCGGGTCGACGTACCGCCGGTCGGTCGACAGGGGAGAGTGTCCCCCGGGAACTTGATGCCTTCGGGCCGCCGGGGTGAACGGCCGGACGCACCGGAGTCGATGCTCCTACTCCCGTGGGTGGCGAACAACCGCCCGTACGGCTACGGCGCCCGCGGCCCCTGGGGTGGCCGCGACCGCCGGAGCCGTGAAGGAGATCGCGATCTTGGCGATCGGTGCCCCGCTGACGGTGAACGCCCCGGTTCTCGGATGGGGGACGTAGGTGGTGTTGGACAGCGTGGTCTTCGGGACGACGAACCGGTAGCTGTCGTCCGGGACGTAGAAGACCACGCACGTCGTCCCCGACGGGCAGCCGCCCGAGGTCGCCCCGGTCGCGCTCCCGTTGGCCCAGAGCAGAAGGGTCCCGGTCCGGTTGAAGACCTTCACCGTGAACGCGCTCGCCTGCGTCGACGCCGGCAGGCCCTTCTCGGTGAAGGTCACGCGGTACACGGTGTCGTTGATCAGCGGCGCGTAGTCCCCCGCGAACGACGGGGTCGTGCTCCCGATCCCCGCGGCCCCGGTCGGGGTGACGAGACGGTCCTGGAACGGAAGGTTGGCGAACGGATTCGCCTCGTTTCCGTACGTGCTCCAGAAGTTCCCGCCCTGGTAGCCCACGCCGTCGATGCTCCCGGTCAGGCTGAACCCGTTCACCGCTAGAGCGTACGAGAGGGGTTGACACACCGTCGTGCCGGGGTACGCCGACGACGCGAGGGGACTGTAGCCCCTCTGGCACGTCGCGTTCCACCAGTCGGAGAACTTGGCCGGGGACGAGACGAACGAGTTGAGCGTCGCCCCCTTCGAATCGAAGGCATTGTTGTAGATCCGGTCGAAACTCTCACGAACCCGAAGCGAGGTCGACGGAGTGAGCAGTCCCGGGAACGCCGGTTGCGGGTCGGGGGTGAACGTGTTCCCCCAGACAACATTTCGCGTCGTCCCGAGGGTGGCGCCCAGCGGAACCGTGACACCGCCGTTGATGAGCGCGAGGCCCATGTCCGAGACACGGAACGAATTGTCGGCGAAGAGATCATTCTTGCAGTTGTTGCAGACCACGCTGTACAGGGGGACGGCCTCTCCGTTCGCCCAAGTGTAGACCTTCGGGGTCCCCGCGAGGGTGAAGTTCTGAACGTGGTAGAAGTACATCTGGAACTGGTTGGTCGTGGGAACTCCGAAGTAGTCCAGGCTGGACAGTTGCCAGGACGGGTAGTCCATGAGGTAGGACGGCGCCGGATTCGATTGCGCATACGCGGTCGTCGAGTTGAGGTACTCTCCGATCCAGACGGTAAAGAGGTAGTCGTTCAGGTTCGAGAACAGCCAAGAGAGAGAGCCCGAGACCCCGAAGGGGGCCCCGACCGTGGGGGCGGCGTGTTCGACCCGGTATTGATTGCCGAGGCTCCCGACCCCGAAGGTTTGGCCGTTCGTCGAGATGTTGGCGAGGTCCGTCGTGCCGAACGCCCAGAGGGGCGTGTACACGCCCGTGCTCGCGTTCCGGGCCAGTGCGATCACGGGCGACTGGTCGGACTTGGCAAGGTTGAGGGCCCCGATGTAGGGCGTGTATCCGCCCAGCAGGACCTCGATCGTGTACGGGCCGGACGGCAGGTAGAGGTTCGCGCCGAGGGCGGTCGAGCCGGGATCCCCGCCGGAGCCCTTCCAGAAGGAGAACCACCCGAACGTGGGGGCAACCTGGAAATTGGCCTGATCGGTTACGTTGACTCCGGCCGCGATGCCGACCCACGCGTTGGCCGGACTGATGTGGGCGTAGTTCAGCGCGTGCGTGCCGGCGCCCGAAGGGTACGGCTTCCCGGACATGTTCCACAGGCCGATCAGCAAGGAGGGCCCCGTCACGAGATGTGCGAGCGGCGCTCCGGCCTTGAGGAGGGAACCGGCGCCGCCGGGAGCGGCCTGAGGCGCCCAGTAGCCGACCTCGCCCGTGCTCGTCTCTCCGGTCTCTCCGCCGAAGTCCACGGCCGCCGGCGTCGCGCTGTACTGCGTACACTTTCCGCTCGGGAGACTGTGTACCTGCGGGCAGTAGTCGATCCCGACCGTCCCGTTCGCGTAGGCGACCCCGTTCGTGTCGCCGTCGTCCGAACCGATGCCGTAGTCGAATTCGAAATCGTTCGTGAGTCCGACGGGGTCGTACGCCGATCCGTTGGCCTCGATCGCCGCGGAACCGATCTGCCCGTGCGGGCCGTGGGCGGGCACACCGACAGTCGGTGTCGCGGGGTTGACCGAGTTGAAGAACACGTCATCATACTCCCCGCAGACGACTCCCGGATACGGCTCGGTCGCGGGGCACACATGCTGGCCCGTGCAGACGTCGCCGGACGGGCAGGGTTGGCTCGGCGTCTTCCAGATGCTGTAGTTGAAGAACACTTCGTTCACGGGTTCGGTCATGCTGACGGTGCTCCCGTGCGCCGTGCAGCTCGGTACGCCCGTCCCGGGGACGGTGTCAAGGTGGCACGGACCCCTTGTGGTGTTGACGTAGAGGATTAGCGTGAACGGGTAGGCGATGTTGATCGTTGGGCCGTATTCACTCGGGGTGTTCGTGAGGAAGTACAGCCCGTAGTCGATCGAGCCGAAGCCGACGAGCGACTGCTTGTCCACGCTCGAGTGGGGGTTGTAGCTCCCCCAACTCGCCGTCGGGTTGGAGAAGTTCCAGATCTCGTCGCCGATCTGCAGCGAGTGAGTCGCGGGTACGTATTCGATGTAGTTCTGCATCCAGAACTCGTTCGGGCAGGGCGCGACGCCGGAAGATGGGTTCCCGTCGTAGCCGGGGCATCCCGTAGGGGCGTCCGGGTCGTTCGGATTGTAGAGGGTGGTGTGACCGAATAGAGTGACGTTCGTGAGGACTGAATTGAGTTGCGCGCCGTAGGAGTCGTACGCCGGTTGGATGTCGTCGTAGCTGGCGCCGGTAGGTACGTCAAATTCCTCCGTCTGGGTACCGAGAAGGTCACTCGAGGAATAGATGCCGGCGAGACTGGTCGTGTTGACGGTCGTCCCCTTCGTCGTTCCCGTGGTGTTGCTGAGACCGAAGTAGCCTGCGCCCATAGGAGCGGGCGCGACGCTGTAGAGCGGGGTGATCGTGCCACCGGTGGAGGCGAGCGACGGGGCCTGGTGAAGGTTCGGCGGATGGATTGCAGCAGGGTTGAGTCCGCTGGAGGCGAGGGACGCCTTGTCCGCGGCCACGGTCGAGGCGAGGAGGGGGTTGGTGGCGAACGTTGCGGGGGTCGTCGCGGAAGGGGAAGTCGCGGTCGCGGGCACCGACGCGACTACGGGCGCCGAGGCGGCAGCCGACGGAGCCGACGCGCCGGCGAGCCCCGAACCCACCATGATCAGGACCAGTGCGAGGGCTCCGATCACCGTTAGAGACGACCCGAGAAGTGGTGTGCTCCAAGAAGGTCGGGGGTTATACGACACGGTCGCGGGTTAGCCGGTACGCATAGATAAGTCATCACGGAACGACTTCGCGAGGGGTCGTTCGCATCCAGTCGCCGAGCCGGTTCGCTTCGGACGGACCTCGTGCGTACCCGCCCAGCAGTTGGACCTCGGGTCTCAATCCCGGTCGATCCCATCGAGTTCTTATTCAGCGGCAACCTCCCATCGGGTCGAGGCGGCTATGCCGCGAGTAGGGTGGATCGCTAACCTTGAGTGAGCCGATCTACGATGAGCGTTACTCGCGGCCCGGGTTGTATTGGGGAAGCACCCCCACCCAACTCGCACGGGATGTCGTTCGCATTGCGCGCTCGCTTGTGCGCTCGCCCCGTACGTTGGTCGACCTGGGTTCCGGCGAGGGCCGTGACTCGATCTACTTTGCCCGGCGAGGGTACCGGGTCTTGGGCGTGGATATCTCGAGTGTCGGAGTCCGAAAGGCGGAGCGCCGGGCGTCTCGGCTCGGGGTCAATGCTCGATTTCTCGTCGGGGACCTGCGGACCTACCGACTGAGTCATCGAACGGACGTGGTGTTTTGCTCGGGTGCCCTGAATAACCTCCCCCGTCGAATTCGGGCAACCCGATTTGAGCACTTCAAAGCCAACACCGCGACGGGGGGAATCAACGCCATGAACGCCGACGTGGCGAAACCCTACATCCCACCCCAGACGACGAATCCGTTTGCGTCTCCGTTCCGCTCGGGAGAGCTGCTGGGCTACTACTGGGACTGGCAGATCCTGGACTCGGGCCAGGTGGAGTTCATTTCCGACGCAAGCGGCGTTCCGCATCGGAAGGCGATGGATGTGGTCATTGCCCAGAAGCCCGCTACTGGGTCGCACTGAGCCCCCTCCGCCCCCGACCGGCGCGCTGGACCTTGCTCCAGAACTGGCAGCTCGGCGGAGTCTCCCGACTCACGAATTCGACGGCGTGACGTCGGAGATACGGTCGAGGAAGGAGGTGTACCCCCCCATCTCGTGGAAGGGTGGGCGGCCGCCGCGTGGATGAACCCCACGTCCCAAGACTCAAGGAGGCGCAACACGAGCCGACGAGTTCGGAGCGGAGGGTGGGGCCATCTGCTGGCGGGAAACGTAGGTGACGGCTTCATAGAGGGAACTTAGCGCATGCAGTGATATTCCGCTGCTCGGCTCTGCGTAATCCGTGCGAGGGGACGACGGCCGCAGGTCGCTTCGACCGTGATGAGGGGTCCAAGCGGCCGATCGGAGGACCACGATGTGCGCGCGCGGAGACGAGACACAGACGTTTGCCCGGCATCGATTACAAAACCCTGGCTTAGAGATGGGTCCGACCGGTTGCCGCCGAACCTTCCAATTACAGAATGGGCGAGGTTCAAGCCGCATCGCCCGTCAGCGTCTGCCGACCGCGGTCGGCTGGGTTGAGAATGGGGATGTCATGGAAAGAGGTTCGTTTCCAGGGGCGAGCACGGAAGCGCGGTCGAGCTGACTCGCTCGTTCAAGGAGATGCGGGCTCGAAATAGGGAGACCTGGGTGCAACGGAAGTTGCACCCACTGTCCCGCTCACCGACGAAGATAGGATGAGGACCAGCGCAACTCCGATCAGGGAGACGGTCGCGGCCGGTCGGTTATGCGACATGGGTCGCGGGTAGCGGGTCCCTCTACTTGAGCCCGCTTCGGGTTTCGACTCTGCTCAATCGTGTTTCGCGATTCGGCAGTCTCCGATGTCTGAGCCGCCGGGGTATCTGCAGCGTCGTGGTGGCACATCTCCGGGGGCACAAGACCGGAGAGCCCCGTGTGAGCGCTCGCCGAGCGCCTTCCCCTAAAGTCCGTGGCACTGAAAGTGCGATGCGAGCCGGCGCAGGACCGTGGGCGACTCGTACTCTGGGCCGAACTCCGCGAGGGAGGTCTTCTCGGAGTGGCGCGACCAATAGAGCGAGTCCTCGCAATGAACTCCGATCCCCACTGCGGAGACGAACTCCCGGTGGGCGCGACCGGCCGTGACGAGATCATCGGCCGCACCCTGTGTCACGACGAGGCCGTCGTCACGGCTGGGACTCGGCCCCTTCGCGAGAAGCTCTTCGTAGAGACGGTGGACGCACCAGGGACGTTCGGGGGTCTCGTCCAGAGTCGCTTGGATACGATGCATCAGCTCCGGCGAAGAGGCGGAATGCGTAAGCATACGTACGAATGGCGGATAACCCTGTGATAAACCCATCGGAGGGCGTCGAGATGCGGCGTATTCGGCCCGCGTTGCGAACTCTACCGGGGAGCGCTCCGCATGCGAGGGCTGCGCTCCGGCTTCAAATACCCCGGGCCTCCTCCAGACTCGGGGCCGTCCGTGCGGATCGTGGTCTTTGGCGCTGGTGGCGCCCTCGGGACGTGCATTACCGCCGAACTGGTCCGTCGCGACCACACCGTCAAGGTCGTCGTCCGGGCGGGCAAGAAGCCCGGTTCCGCGCGTCCCCGGACGGCGATCGTGATCGCGGACGTCACCGATCCTCGGAGCGTGGCGGAAGCCGTTCGAGGCGCGGACGCGGTGGTGTCGGCGGTTGGGCCTGCCGAGGGCCAGGAAGCCTCCGTGCTCCTCAACGCGGCCCGGGGCCTGTTGGAAGGTTTGCGGAAAGCCGGAGTGCGCCGATTGGTGGTGGTCGGTGGAGCCGGGAGCCTCGAAGTCTCCCCGGGTGTTCAGCTGGCGGATACCGCCCAGTTCCCTCCCGCGTGGAAGCCGGTGGCCGACGCTCACGGGGCGGCGCTTGCGATCTACCGCGAGGAGCCGGACCTTGAGTGGACCGTCGTCAGCCCGGCGGCGCTGATTACCCCCGGGGTGCGTACCGGTCATTACCGAGCCGGAGGCGATCAACTCCTCGTCGACGCAAAGGGAGAGAGCCGCATCTCTGCCGAGGATTACGCGGTAGCTATCGCCGACGAGATTGAGACGCCCCGTCATATCCGCCGACGGTTCACGGTGGCTGCAGCATGACCGAATCTCCCGGTTCCTCACGCTGGTCGTTCGCGTGCCTCGATATCGGCCTGCCGTGCGAGTGGCGACTTCGCGCGGCCACGCAAGACGAGGTCGAGCTGCGATTCCGTGAGCACGCAAAGTGCGCCCACGGTGCGAGCGACGCGACGGGCGAACTCATCGGACGCGTCCGCGGGGCTGCGCGCTCGGTGTAGCGCGGCCGAGGAACGCGGACAAATCCCCTCCCGGCAGGAAGAGTCACTCGGGTTTCGTCGGGCGGTTCGAGTAACGGGTGGGGCGGCTGCCCCTTGGCACGCAGGTCGACATCCCCGGAATCGCATGGACTCACCCACGGGCGGCCCGACCTACTCACGGTTCGAGACTTCGAAACTGTCTCGAAACCACTCGAGGAATGCGTCGAGGCTGGGGTGGTTCGTGGCGAATCTGTTGAGATAGAGCCAGACCTCCTGGTCCGGACGCACGAGGTGAAACCCGGCATCCTCCATGAGTTCGGTGGCGATGATGAGGCCCGTCCTCTTGTTGCAGTCGCCGAATGGCTGGTCGCCGGCGAACCGATAGAGTACGGTGCCGGCGACGGTCGTCGTGGGCTGACGAGCGCCTTCGGAGCGCACGTACGCTACGATTCGGTCCACTGTTTGAGGATAGCGGACTTTGCTCGAGCGGTGTCCGCTTGTCTGGGCTGCGCCGCTCCAGATGGCCAGCACCGCGTTTCGCCCGAGCCGGTTCGTCAACTCGAGGGGGATCGTTCTCGTCACGTTGGGCCCGCCTTTAAATTCGACGGAGGAGATATGTTGGGTGGCCATGAAGTCCTCGGACGACCCACCATACAGTCTCACTCCTGAGGAGGAGGAGTTCGTCCGCGAAGCGGAAAGGGTGGCCGAGCGTCTGCGGCCGATCCTGGAACATATGGCGTAACGCCTGCTTTCTTGCGGGTCCCCGTGCTTCGGTGTTTCCCCTCGGACCAGGTCGTGGCCGTTCGTGGGGACCGGTGGGGAGTGCGTTCGTAGCAACCTTTTATCGGGGCCCGGTTCCCCAAGCAGCGGATGCCGACCTACGTGCTACCCGAGAAGTGCACGGGGTGCATGCAGTGCGTAGAGATCTGCCCGTCCGACATCATGCACATCGACCCGTCGCAGGGTCGGGCGTACAACATTGAGCCGGCGATGTGCTGGGAGTGCTTCGCTTGTGTCAAGGCGTGCCCGGAGGGGGCGATTGAGGTGAGGGGGTACGCGGACTTCGCCCCGCTCGGCCACCGCGTCGTTCCTAACCGCACGGCGGACCGGATCTACTGGACGATCACGATGCGGAGCGGCGAGGTGAAGGAGTTCTCGTTCCCGATCCGCAAGACGAAGTGGGGGACGATTTCGTCCCCGAAGACCGAGCCCGCCCCCACGGCGGAGTTATTCTCCACCGAGCTCCTTTCGTTCGAACCGGATTACCTCGCAATTGACGAGCTGCCGACGCTGCTGGCCTCGACCAATCCGTAGAACGTACCGGGGGCGCGATGGAGGACGGGCTCCCGGTCGCGCCGCACGTCGTCGATTGCGACATTCTCATCGTCGGAGGCGGGTTCGCGGGCTGTGGGGCAGCGTTCGAGGCCCGATACTGGGGGCGCGACCTCAAGGTCGTCGTCGCCGAGAAAGCCGCGATCGAGCGCAGCGGTGCGGTCGCGCAGGGTCTGAGCGCCATCAACTGCTACATGGGAATGCGCTGGGGCGAGAACCGCCCCGAGGATTTTGTCCGGTACGTCCGGAACGACCTGATGGGGCTCTCCCGGGAGGACCTCGTCTACGACATCGCCCGGCACGTCGACTCCTCCGTCCACCTGCTCGAGGAGTGGGGGCTCCCGATCCTCACGGACCCGAAGACCGGGAAGTTTGTGCGCGAGGGCCGTTGGCAGCTGATGATCCAGGGGGAGTCCTACAAGCCGATCGTCGCGGAAGCCGCGCGCGCAGCGGCGAGCCAGATCGACGAGCACATCCTCATCACCCACCTCCTCCCGAGCGCGGACGACCCGAACCGCATCGCGGGCGCCGTCGGGTTTAGCGTCCGCGACGGGACGTACCGCGTATACCGTGCACGGGCCGTGATCGTTTCGGCCGGCGGGGCCTCCCACCTGTTCCGGCCCCGTTCCTCGGGAGAGGGATGGGGGCGGACCTGGTACCCGCCGTGGTCGACCGGCTCCGCCTATGCCCTTCTCATCCGAGCTGGCGCGGAGATGACCCAGATGGAAAATCGTCTCGTCGTCACCCGGTTCAAGGACGGCTACGGTCCCGTCGGGGCGTTCTTCCTCTATCTCAAGTCCGTGGCCACGAACGCAGCGGGGGAGAGTTACGAAACGACCCGACTCCCCGAGTTGCGGAGCATGGTCGGGGCGTACGCCGACGCGAAACCGATGCCGACCTGTCTACGGAACCACCTGATGTTCCGCGAGATCCAAGAGGGTCGCGGCCCGATCCTGATGCATACCGAACGGGTGATCGACACTCCCGAGAAGGAGGCGGTCGCTTGGGGCGCGTTCCTGAACATGACGGTGGGTCAGGCAGTTACCTGGGCTTCGCAGGGAACCGACCCGAGCAAAGTGCCGAGCGAGCTGATCCTCTCGGAGCCGTACGTCCTCGGCTCTCACGCGGTCTGCGCCGGCGCGTGGACGAGCGGTCCGGCGGACGTCGCTCCCGAGGACTACCGCTGGGGGTACAACCGGATGACCACGATCGCGGGCCTGTTCGGGGCGGGGGATACGGTCGGCGGTTCCGCCCACAAGTTCTCGAGCGGCTCGTTCACCGAAGGCCGGCTCGCCGCGAAGGCCGCGGTCCGGTTCTTGAACGACCACCCCGGGAGCCCGATCGTCGCGGACCCCGCCGTCGAGGGCCTGCAGCGCACGATCTTCGCTCCGCTCGTCCGGTATCTCGAGGCCCGACCGAAGATCACGGCCGGTTCCGTCTATCCCAACCTCCTCCTCCCCGAGCAGGGACTCCACCGTCTCGAGAAGGTGATGGACGAGTACGGGGGCGGGGTCGGTGCGAACTACACCACCAACGGGGAGCTCCTCACTCGCGGGATCGCTCAGCTCTCGCAGTTACGCGAGGACCTCGGGTCGATCGGCGCCGCGGACCTCCACCAGCTCGGACGGGCGTGGGAGCTCGACCACCGGCTGTGGACGGCCGAAACCGTCCTGCGGCACACCCTGTTCCGGACGGAGACGCGGTGGCCCGGGTACTACTACCGGTCCGACTTCCCGAAGGTAGACGACACCGACTGGCACTGCTTCGTCAATTCGAAGTTCGACCCCACGACCGGCGCGTGGAGCATCTTCCGCCGACCGTACCACGCGGTGCTCTGAGACCGACGTCTCACGTCGCGTCGCCCGGGAATCGCGCCGCGAACACTCGGGCGAGCGACTCGTTGAACGTCGGGGTCACCCGGATCCGGTCGTCGGCGCCCGGCCGCAGCGGCACCTCCCGGAGCCACCGGTCGATCGAAGCGGTCCACGTCTCCCCGGGTCGGGGGTAGTGGGCCCGGAACCGCGGATGCGTCGCGAGCCACGCGTCGATCCGGCCATTCAGCTCGGGCGGGGCCACGTCAAAGAACGCGTGGAACTCGGATCGACCGAGCGAACGACCGTCGATCGACCGGAGGAACACCAGGAGTTCGTGGGACGCTCCGCGTTCCGCCCCGGTCCGGGGTCTGATGGTCTGGTGGGCGTGCCCGAGCGTCGCGAGGAGCCCGAGGGCGGAACGGACGTACGCTCCCGCGCGGTACGCCCCCGAGACGCTCGCGTTCGGGACCCTTCCCGATGGCGAGGGGCCCGACGGCGTCGATTCGGCGCGCTCGAGGGAGAAGACGACGACCGCGGGTCCTTCGAAGAACACGCCCGCCACCCCGACCTGCTCGGTCGCCGACATCGCCGCTTCGCCGGCGAGGGCGCTGGGGTCCGGCAGGCCGTGGGACTGCCAGACGCGGTGGACGAGCATGTGGTTGACGCGCAGCTCTCGAGCGAGGGAACGCGTGGTCCACGGGCGACCGTCCGGCGATCGTTGGTCCTTCGTCGTTCGGACGATCCGTTCGACGATCGCGGACGCGGCGGAGTGGTACGGGCGGACACGGGGCGCCTCCTGCTGGAGGCCCTCGATGCGGTTCGCGAGGAAGCGTCGGTGCCATCGCGCCACCGTCTCCGGGTGAAGGCCCGTGCGGTGGGCGATCTCCCGGTGCGAAGCTCCCCGGGCGAGCTCGAGGACGATCCGGGCTCGCCGCGCGCGACGGGATCCACCGCCCTCCTCCGCTGCCCAGCGGCGGAGCAGACGCTCTTCCGTCGGGAGGAGCCGGAGCGTAGGTCGTGGGGGCACGAGGGGCGCCCACCGCGCCCCGGGTTAAGAGGCGGCGGGTCCCCGAAGGGTCCCGGGGCTCAGAACCGGGCGATGCTCCCGGTCGAGAGCGCGCGCCGCTCGAACACTTCCCAGAGGCCGATCGCGAGTCCGTAGGAGGCCGCGGCGGCGATCGCGACCGCTCCCCAGTACATCGCGACCGTGCCGAGCGGGTCTCCCGCGACCGACGCGCGCACCGCCGCGAGGCCCCAGGTCAGGGGAAAGCCGTACCCGATCCACTGGAGGACCGCCGGGAGCTGTGACGCCGGGAAGTTGACCCCCGAGAGGAGGAGTCCGATGAACAGGAACAGGTTCGCGAGGATGATCGAGGTCCGCAGGTAGAGCGCGACGCCCCCGAGGAGCAGGCCGAACCCGACCATGGCGAAGGCCGTCAGCGTCACCGAGACCGCGAGCGAAGGCAACGAAGAGACTTGGACGCTGACGCCGAAGAGGAACACGGCATAGGCGATGCCGACCGCCACGGTGGCGAGCGACAGCAGGATCGGGATCACGCCGCGCCCGAAGTACAGCGCGAGCCGGTTCGTGGGTGTCACGAGCAGGTGCTCCATCGTCCCCTGCTGCTTCTCCTGGTCCGTCGTCTGGCAGACCGAGAAGATGCTCGAGTAGGTGACGGTCGCGACCGCGTTCCCGAGCGCGGTGAAGGCGATCTCGGACGCGCCGCCTCCTCCGACCTGGACGACGAAGACGAAGAACACCATCTGGGTGAGCGGGATGATGAACACCGTCCCGAGGACGAAGTCGATCCGCATGAACCCCAGCGTCGTCTTCGGGGCCATGACCGCGTTCGTCCAGAACGTGCGCCAGAACGAGACGCGGTTGACCGAGGGCGATGCGCTCGCGAGCAACGGTGCTTCTTCCCCTCCTCAGTACTGGTCGAGGTTTCCCTCGGCCAACACGTGCCGCTCGACCCGGTGGAACACGCTGCCCGCTATCGCGACGTACACGAGGGTCGTGCCGACCGCCCCCGCGATGTCGACCCAGAATCCCCACCCGAACCCGACGTATCCCGGGATCGAGAGGTAGCGCAGCGCATCGAGCGCCCACGTCGGAGGGAAGAGCAGGGCGACCGGGTTCGTCCAGAACGGCAGGAGCACGACCGGGAACATGCAGCCCGTCCCGACGTAGAAGGCGAACTCCCCGACGTTCTGGATGAAGCCCGCATAGCGGGTGTACACCCAGGCCGCAGTGAACAGGATCCCCACGCTCGCCAGCGTCAGCATGACGAACACGAAGAGCACGACGAACCCGATGGGGTCCGCGATCGCGGGCGGGCTCCCGGCGGCGACGAGGACCACGAGGTAGACGATCGCCCCGCCGAACAGCCCCGAGACGACGTTCCATATCACGCGACCGAGGACGACGAACACGTAGGGCGACGGCGACTGGATCGTCGGTTCGAGCGTTCCGAACTCCCGGTCCTGCCCGATCGCCCAACCGCTGCCGTAGAGGGTCTGCCCCCACATGCTCATCATCCCGGCGCCGAGGATCGCGTAGGTCAGGAAGTACGGACCGCCGCCCCGGAACAGCTCGAACGCGACCAGCCCGAAGACGACCGGTGCGATCATCGAAGGGATCAGCCACTGCGGGTCGGCCATGAACATCTGGACCGAAAGTCGCAGCGAGGCGACCGAGGTCCGGGAACGGGAGACGTGGGCCGGCTCTCCGTAGGCCATCTAGCGCGCCTCCTCCTCGACGAGGTCGAGATAGACGTCCTCGAGCGAGGTTCGGCGCTCGCGTACGGAAAGCTCCGTGTGCCCCGGCAGCGCGGCCTGGACGTCCTCGGGGGTCGTCTCGAGGGTGCGTAGCCGCATCGTGAGCCGAGTACGGGGGCCATACTCCTCGCTGACCACTTTCGACACCCCGGGGAGGTGACGGAGCGTCTGCACTTCGAGGTCTTCGAATCCGTACGCCTCTGCCTCGAGCGTGCGGTCTCCCCCCACCAGGTGACGGAGCCCGGCGACCGTGTCCCGGGCGACGATGCGGCCCCGGGACATGACGGCGAGCTGGGGGCACAGCTCCTCGGCCTCGAACATGTAGTGGGTGGTGAGGAAAATCGTCACCCCGTCCCCCGCAAGGGAGCGCACCAGCTTTCGCGTTTCGCGCGCGCTCTTCGGGTCGAGGCCGATCGTCGGCTCGTCCAGGAACAATAGCTGGGGCCGGTGGAGGATGCCCCGGGCGATGTGCAACTTCTGTTTCATTCCGCGCGAATACTCCTCCACACGCCGGTCGGCCGCCTCGGTCATGCCGACCCGCTCGAGGACCCCGCGGATGCGCTCCTCCTTCTCGTTCGGGGGGATTCCGTAGAGGTCGGAGAAGTACCGCAGGTTGTCGCGGCCGTTGATGCGATTGTAGAGTCCCCGCTCCCCGCCGAGGACGAGACCGATCCGGGGACGAAGCCACGCCGTCTCCGTGACCGGGTCGTGCCCTAGGACTCGGGCCTGCCCGCCGGTCGGTAGCAGCAGCGTGGAGAGGATCTTGACGAGGGTCGTCTTGCCGGCCCCGTTCGGGCCCAGCAGGCCGAAGATCGAGCCCTCGTCGACGCAGAGGTCGACGCCCTTCAGGGCCTCCGTGCGGGTCCGCTCGCGGAAGAGGAACCCCTTCCGGCTCTCGAAGACACGGGTGACCCCGTGGGTTTCTATTGCGAGGGAGTTCGTCATGGAGGAGGAGCGGGCGCTACCGGGTCACCCGTACTAATACCATATCGGCCACGGGGAGGTCGTGAAACGCATCTCGGGATGGCCGGAGGGGCTCCGGGCCGCGCCGGACCGCCGCGGCGTCCGCTCTCCGCTCCGCACCGTTATATCGGGACCGAGGGTCGCCGCCTCCGGTGACGTCCGTGGTCTCGGCGGCTGTCCGACGAACCGACCCTTCCGAAGCTTCGCTTCTCGACCTGCCCGCGGAACGGCTGCTCGAGGCGTACCGCTGGATGGTGCTCTCCCGCTCGACCGACGAGCGGTGCCTGACCCTTCAACGTCAGGGCCGGATCGGCTTCTACGCTCCCCTCCTCGGGCAGGAGGCGGCGCAGGTCGGTTGTGCGCTGGCGATGTCGCCCGAGGACTGGGCGTTCCCCGCCTACCGTGAACTCGCCGTCGCCCTGGTCCGGGGAGTTCCGCTGAAGGCGATCGTCGACCAGCTGATGGGCGATTCCGCCGACCTTTCGAAGGGTCGCCAGATGCCGAACCACTTCGGGTTCGTCGCGCACCGCTTCGTGGTCGCCTCGAGTCCGATCGGAACCCAGATCACGCAGGCGGTCGGCGCCGCGATGGCGGCCCAACGACGCAAGGATCCGGTCGTCACGGTCCCGTTCTTCGGGGACGGTGCGACGAGCTCGAACGACTTCCACGCCGGGTTGAACTTCGCCGGCGTGTTCCGGACGCCTACGATCTTCTTCTGCCAAAACAACCAGTGGGCGATCTCGCTCCCTCGAGAGAAGCAGACGCGCAGCAAGACGCTCGCGGAGAAGGCGGACGCCTACGGCTTCCCCGGGGTCGTCGTGGACGGGGCGGACCTCAAGGCCGTCTACCACGCGGTCGCGGAGGCGCGTCGGCGAGCGGTGGCCGGGGACGGCCCGACGCTCATCGAGGCGCAGGTCTACCGACTCGGACCGCACTCGACGTCCGACGACCCGAAGCGATACCGTTCCGATGCGGAGGTCGCCCGCTGGAAGGAGAAGGACCCGCTCACGCGACTTCGTGGCGAGCTCATCGGGGCCCATCTCCTCGACGAAGCGGCCGACCAGAAGCTGTGGGAGGCCGCGCGGTCCCAGCTCTCGGCGGCGATCGACGAGGCCGAACGCACGCCACCGATGGACCCCCACTCGATCTTCGACGACGTCTTCGCGAAGCTCTCACCGCGTCTCGAGGAGGAGCGCGCGGAGTTCGATCGACTCGGACCGGGGGTTCCCCCCAAGGCATGAGCGAGCTCACGCTCGTCCAGGCGGTCAACCGCGGCCTCGGAGAGGCGATGCGCGCCGACCCGGACGTGCTGATCCTCGGCGAGGACGTCGGGATCAACGGCGGGGTGTTCCGTGCCACAGAGGGGCTGTTCAAGGAGTTCGGGGAGAGCCGAGTCATCGACACGCCTCTCTCCGAGACGGGGATCGTTGGAGCGGCGATCGGGATGGCGCTCTACGGGCTGAAGCCGATCGCTGAGATCCAGTTCCTCGACTTCATCTACCCCGCGTTCGACCAGATCGTGAGCGAGCTCGCGAAGTTCCGCTACCGTTCGGGCGGCCAGTATCCGTGCCACGTGGTGATCCGCACCCCCTACGGGGGTGGGATCAAGGGCGGACTCTATCACTCCCAGAGCACCGAGGCGTACTTCTGCCACACCTCCGGACTCAAGGTCGTGATCCCGTCGACGCCGGCGGACGCGAAAGGCCTCCTGCTCACGGCGATCCATGACGAGGATCCGGTGATGTTCCTCGAGCCGAAGCGCATCTATCGTTCCGTCACCGGTGAGGTGCCGGACGGGGACCACCGGGTCCCCTTCGGGAAGGCGCGACTCGTCCGCGAGGGGACCGACGTGTCCCTCTTCGCCTACGGGGCGATGGTGCCTCCCACGGTCGAAGCCGCGGACCTTCTGGCCGCGGATGGGATCCACGCGGAGGTCATCGACCCTCGGTCACTCGTACCGCTGGACGAAGCCGCGATCGTCGCCTCGGTGGAGAAGACGGGCCGGGCGGTCGTCGTTCACGAGGCGGCCCGATTCTGCGGCGTCGGCGGGGAGATCGCGGCGCTGCTCGCCGAGAAGGCGTTCTATTCCCTGAAGGCCCCGATCACCCGGGTCACCGGCTACGACACCCAGTTCACCTACGCTCTCGAGCACCTCTACCTGCCGAACGCGGAGAAGATCGCGCACGCAGCCCGCGCTGCCGTGCGCGCGCCGTAGGGGGTCGCGATGGCGTTCGAGTTCCGCCTCCCCGACATCGGGGAGGGCGTGGCGGAGGGCGAGGTCGTCCAATGGTTCGTCAAGGAGGGCGACGCGGTCGCCGAGGACGGCCCGCTCGTCAGCGTCCTCACCGACAAGGCGAACGTAGAGATCCCGTCCCCGAAGAGCGGCCGCGTCGCCAAGATCCACGCGCAAGTGGGCGAGAAGGTGAAGGTCGGGGGTCTCCTCGTCACCATCGACACGGGCGGGAGCTCGACCCCTCCCGCTCCGAAGGCAGGCGCCGCACCCTCCGTCGCCGCGCCCGTTCCGGCTCGAGTGGCGCCCGCACCCCCACCGCCCCCGGCCGGCGCCGCCCGGGAGGCCTCTGGGGGCCGGGTCGCGGCCTCTCCGTACCTGCGCCGGCTCGCGAACGAGCGGGGGATCGACCTCGGTCGGGTGGTCGGCTCCGGGCCCGGAGGACGGATCACGGAAGCGGACCTCGCTTCGCCCGGAACCCCCCCGTCGGCGGGCAAGGCGCTCCCCGCGTCCGCCGCTCCCCTGCCGATGCCCACCACGACGGGGACCGCGCCGACCGATGCCTTGAGCGACGTTTCGGAGAGGATCCCGATCCGCGGTCTACGACGGGTGATCGCCGAACACATGATCGAGGCGACCCATCGGACCGCCCCGTTCACCTACGTGGAAGAGGTCGACGCGACCGAGCTCGTACTCCTCCGGGAGAAGATGGCGAAGCACGTCGAGAAGCAGGGTGTCAAATTGAGCTATCTCCCGTTCATCGTGAAGGGGGTCGTCGCGGGACTCAAGGCGCATCCCCGGATGAACTCCACTGTCGACGATGCACGCAACGAGCTGGTCGTCCGCTCCGCGTATCACATCGGGATCGCCACCGCGGCGCCCGACGGTCTCATCGTCCCTGTCGTACACCACGCGGAAGAGAAGAGTCTCTCCCAGATCGCCCGGGAGATCCAGGACCTCTCGGAGCGCGGACGGCAGGGGGGGCTCTCCCGCGCCGAGCTCACCGGGAGCACATTCACGATCACGAGTCTCGGTGCGCTGGGTGGGGTCCTCGCGACCCCGATCCTCAACTACCCCGAGGTCGGCATCCTCGGCGTCCACAAGATCGTCCGCCGGCCGGTCTACCGTGCGGACGGAACGATCGGACCCGCGGACCTGATGAACCTCTCGGTCACGGTCGACCACCGCCTCCTGGACGGCATCGAAGCGGCCCAGTTCATGTCGACCGTGAAAGGCTACCTCGAGGACCCGCACCAGCTGTTCGCCGAACTTCGATGAGCGGCGACCGCCCCCTCGAGCCGCTTCCGTACCGGGCCGAGGCCCTCCCGAAACTGCTCGGGCCGGGCTGGGCAGATACCTTGCTCTCGGCCTACCGTTGGATGCGCCTGGGGCGGGCCCTCGACGCACGGATGCAGGGGCTCCAACGACAGGGACGCGTCGGGTTCTACGGGGCCGCCACCGGCCAGGAAGCGGTGAACGTCGCGGCCGGCCTCGCCACCGGGAGGGACGACTGGATCTTTCCGGGACTCCGCGAACAGCTCGTCGCGCTCGTGCGCGGCCACCCACTGCTCGACTACGCCCACCACCTGTTTGCCGACGACCGGGACCCGAGCCGGGGCCGCAACATGCCGTGCCACCCGAGCGCGCGGGGCGTCCACTACGTCTCGATGTCGTCGGTGATCGGGACGCAGATCAGCCAGGCGGTCGGGCTCGCCTACGCCCTTCGCCAGAAGGGCGCCCCCGGGGTCGCGTTGGCGTTCTTCGGCGACGGAGCGACGAGCTCCAACGACTTCCACGCCGGCCTCAACTGGGGCGGGGTGTTCACGCTCCCCGTGGTGTTCTGCTGTGCCAACAACCAGTGGGCGATCTCGGTGCCGGTCTCGCGACAGTCGGCGACCCGCACCTTCGCGGAAAAGGCCACCGAGTACGGGATCGCCGGGCGGCGGGTCGACGGCACCGATTTCGTCTCGGTCTACTCCGAACTCTCCCGCGCGCTCCGGGACGCCCGCTCCGGCGCCGGCCCCACGCTCCTCGAGTTCGTCACCTACCGCATGACCCCGCACTCGAGTTCGGACGACCCGACACGCTACCAGCCCGCGGACTGGGCCGCTCGGGCGGAGGCCCACGACCCCGTCGAACGGCTCGAGCAGTGGATGTCGCAGCACGATCTCCTGACGGACGACCGCCGGGAGCGGATCCGTGCCGACGCGGAGGCCGAGGTGCGCGTCGCGGTCGAGACGGCGGAATCGACCCCGCCGCCCTCTCCGTCGTCGATGACCGAAGACGTCTATGCCCCTCCGGGTTCCCGGACGGCGCCCTCCCGAGGCTAGGATAGGAACGAACGATGGCCGGCACCTACGCGCGCAAGACCGAGGTGCTGGTCATCGGCGGCGGCCCGGGCGGCTACATGGCCGCGATCCGGGCCGGCCAGCTCGGAAAGAAGGTGCTCCTCGTGGAGAAGAGGGACCTCGGCGGAGAGTGCCTGAACCGCGGCTGCATCCCCTCGAAGGCGCTCATCCACGCGTCGTTGCTCTACCACGCCCTCCGCACCGAAGGACCGGAGGTCGGCGTGAGCGCCCCGGAGGTCCGGTTCGATCTCCCGACCGCGATGAAGTGGAAGCAGGAGGTCGTCGCGAAGGAGCGGCAGGGCGTGGCGACCCTGCTCAAGTCAGCCGGGGCGAGCGTCCTCTCGGGCGAGGCCCGGTTCACCGGCCCCCACTCCGCCGACCTCGCGGCGCCGGACGGTGGGCACGAGCGGGTCGACTTCGAGAGCGCGGTCATCGCGACCGGTGCCGTTCCGTCGACGATCCCCGGATTCGAGACCGACGGAAAGCAGGTCGTCAACGCATGGGAGCTGCTCGAGCAGTCGACCCTCCCCCAGTCGATGCTGATCCTGGGCGGGGGCGTGAGTGGCTGCGAGCTCGGCGAGTTCCTCACCCGCGTCGGCGTGCGCGTTACGATCGTGGAGCTCTTGCCGCAGCTGCTTCCCGGCCTCGAACCGGACCTCTCGCGGGAGCTGACGGCCACCCTGGAACGCCTCGGAGTGCAGGTGCGGGTCGGGACGAAAGCGGTGAGTCTCCGGCGGGGGGCAGGGGGAGTGACGATGACCGTCGAAGGCGCCGCGGGTCGAGAGGACCTGGCCGCGGAACGCCTGTTCGTGACCGTCGGCAAGCGACCCGCGAGTCGCGACCTTGGCCTCGAGGACGCGGGGGTCACGTTCGACCCCCGGACCGGGTTCATCGGAGTGGACGACCGAATGCGAACGAACCAGCCGCACCTCTACGCCGTCGGGGACGTGGCCCGGCCTCCGATGCTCGCCCACAAGTCGTACCGTGAAGGGGTCGTCGCCGCCGAGGCGATCGCCGGTCTGCCGACGCGCTTCCAGTTCCAGGCGATGCCGAGCGTCGTCTTCACGACGCCCGAACTCGCCACGGTCGGGCTGTCCAAGAACGACGCGGAGGCCCAGGGGCACAAGGTCCGCGAGGCGAAATTCCCGAACGCGGCGCTGGGACGAGCTCACGCCAGTCACGCGACCCAGGGGTGGGTCAAGATCGTGGCCGACGACGCCACGGGCCAGCTGCTCGGAGTGCACGCGGCGGGCGAGCAGGCGGGTGAGTTCATCGCGGAGGCCGCTCACGCGATCGAAATGGGGTCGACGGTCCGGGACCTCGCGCTGACGATCCATCCCCACCCGACGTTCTCGGAGGGACTCCAGGAAGCCGGGCTTCTCTGGCTCGGGGAACCGATGCACGTCGCGCGGCGGAGGACCGATGCCGCAGGTCGTTGATTGGGGACGTCGAGACTACCTCGACGCGCTCGCCGAGATGCGACGGATGGTCCGGGCCCGACGGTCCGGGACGATCCCCGACACGCTCATGCTCGTGGAGCACCCGTCGGTGGTGACCGTCGGCGTCGAAGGGGACGACGGCGCGGCGGCGGCGAGCGGGTTTCCGGTCGTAGCGGTCGAGCGCGGCGGGCGAGCGACCTACCACGGTCCCGGCCAGCTCGTGGGGTACGCCGTCGTCGACCTCGATGCGAGGAACCGGGATGTGCGGCGATTCGTGCACGAACTCGAGGAGGTCGTCGTCGATGCCCTCGCCGCTCACGGGCTTGCTTCGGGCCACGTCTCGGGCCGCCACGGTGTATGGGTCGACGGGGAGCGAAAGATCGCCTCGATCGGTATCGCAGTGGAACGGTGGGTCACGTTCCACGGGTTCGCCCTCAACGTCGACCTCGACCTCGCACCGTTCGGACAGTTCCGCCCGTGCGGGCTCGATGGGTCCCTGATGACGTCGGTCGCGCGGGAGCTCGGCCGCCCCGTTCCGCTCGACGCCGTCAAGCCGGCCGTCGTCGACGCCTGGGCTCGACGATTCGGTGCGACGCCCGCCGTCGCAGCGTCGGGGCCGCGGCGCGAGGGACCGTCTCCAGCGACCCCCCCGACGCCCGCATGACGACGCCCGAAGGGCGTCCCCGGATGCTCCTCGTCGGCGGCGGAGCCGGCCTCGCGGGTCGCGCGGTCCTCGAGGAGTTCGCCCCGGATTGGACGATCCGCTCGGTCCACCGTCATCCGGCACCGCGGGAGAGTCAGCTCGGGGTAGAATGGGTCCGCGCCGACGCATCGGAGATCGGGGACTGGGCGCCCCTGCTCGTCGACGTCGATCTCGTCGTGAACCTCGTGTGGCATCGCCACGGCTCGGAGCGTGTGTTCCGGCCCCTCGCCGAGGGGCTCCAACGACTGATCGTCGCGTCGGGGAAGGCCAGTACGCCCCGCTGGCTCCAGGTGAGCGTGCCCGACGCGCCCGAGCGCCTCGAAGCGCAGCTGCCCTACCTCGTCTACAAACGGATCGTCGACCGTGCGCTCGCGACGAGCGGACTGTCCTACTCGACCGTCCGACCCACGATGCTCTTCGGGGCGAACGACAAGCTCCTGACCGTCATGCTCGGCACGATCGCCCGCTACCACCGATTCCCGATGTTCGGCGACGGCGAGTATCACCTCAGCCCGATCGCGGCCCAAGACCTCGCGCGCATTCTCCGCCGGGAGGCAGGGCTCCGGGAGCGGCACACCGTCGGCGCCGGGGGTCCCGTCCGGTGGAGGTACCGGGATCTCACCGATCGCATGTTCGAACTGCTCGGACGCCCCCCGCGGTACGTTCGATTCAGCCCGCGGGGGTCGGTGCGCCTCGCACGGTTCCTCGAGTCGCTGGGTTCGAGCCGGCTGTACGCCTACGAGGTCGAATGGTTGCTCTCCGACCGATTGGGGCCGCCGGCGTACGAGGGTCTGGACCGGCCTCTCGCGGCGGTCGAACCGTTCCTGGCCGCCGAGGCGGCCCGGCATGCGCGAACGGCCTGAGGACCGCCGGCGGCACGTTTAATTGCGGATGCCGCCTTCGTACGTCCGCATGGAAGCGGTCGATCTCAGCCGACGTCTCGGAGACTTCAGCCAGGTCGCCGGAGAGGTCCTCCAGGACGTCGAGAACGTCACGGAGCAGCAGATCCGGCATTGGATCGTGAATCCGTTCCTCGTCTCGCTCGGCTGGAACCCGGACGACAAGAAACAGGTCTACCTGGACTTCCCCGTTCCCTCGGGAGAGGGACACATCGACTACGCACTGTACAACTCCGAAGGTCAGCCGCGGCTCTTCCTCGACGTCCGGGAGCGGACCGCGAACGTCACCGAACCCGGCAAGGTCGCCGAGCAGGCGAAGGAAGCCAAGGTACCGCTCGTCCTCCTCACCAACGGTCGCGAGTTCTCCCTCTGGTTCGTGAGCCGCGAGGAGGCGCCCGGGCCGCTCTTCGTGTTGCCTCTGGCCGACCTGGCCGACAACGCGGAGGCGCTCCTGGGCCTCACGGCCGACTTCCGCCTCTCCGACACCGGGATCGCCCAGCTACGGCGCAGCGCGATCCGACTGGCGGTCCTCGTCATGCTCGAGGAGAACTCGGAGAAGACGTTCGACGCGATGGTCCAGTGGGTCCAGGGGCAGGTCGCCCCCGGCGCCCTCGACGACACCACGGAACAGGCGATCCGGGACGCCACGATGATCTGGCTGACCGAGGAGCACCTGACCCTGCCCGCGTTCCAGCCGAAGGAGGGAAAGCGCATCCACGAGCTGCGGACCACGACCCCGCGCGACTGGGAGTCGTTCCCTCGGGGACCGCCGGGGACGTTCCAGTACAAGTACGACACCGCGAAGATCCTCGACCTCCGCCAGGGGGCGAAGGAGGTCCGCGAGCAGTTGCGGCTCCAGGGACTCCGAACGCCGACCGCGACGAGCTTCGGTGGATTCTACCACGCCCTTCGACATCGGGCCGGGCTCGGCAAGTAGCCACGGTCCGAGGCGGCCCGACCCGGGGGCCGGACGATAGGTTCGTATTCCTTCAGTGCGTAGGGGGAAACATGGTTCCCCCCACCTCGCGCCCGGAGTCCGAGTCGAACCTCTTCCTCGACTTCGTCGAAGCCGCCTCCGACCGCCACGGGCAGATGGATATCCGACTCGACCACCTGACGGTGCGTCTGCCGCTCCTGAAGGAGAGCATCGAGCTCAACGGCACGATCACCGTGACGGTCCACATGCGGGACCTGACGGACAAGGAGAAGCAGGCCCGGGTCGCGAAGGAGTTGCGCGCGCTCGCCCCGTAGGCCGACGAACCACCGGGGTCGGGGGCGGCCCCGAGGCATTTCGTCAGGTTTAATACGCATGGATGCGCACACCTTATACCCATGAGCACGCCCGACGAACCGCGCGAGGGCCACCCGTGCCTCGCTCCGCGGTGCGGCCACCCCGACCGAGACCACCTCGCGACCCCCGAACTCGCGGCTCCCGCCGAGACGGTGGTGTGGTGCGTCTCCTGCCGCCGCCACGAGGTGCGCCGCCCGAACCGGCTGCGCGTTCCGTGGGTTCGTGGCGAACGGGGAGCTGCTCGGCGAAGTTTCTCTCGACCCTCGTGAGCCCGGGTTTCCGAACCCGCGGTCCTAGAACGTCCCCGACAGGACGCCGATGAGGTACCCGGCGAGTCCCGCCGCCAGGCCGATCAGGAGCATGCGGAGCCCGCTCTTCCAGAACGAACCCACCGTGATGTGGGCCTCGTACCATCCGATCCCGAACAGCGCGGCACCGCTGATGACGACCGAGGCGATCGCAGCGGCCCGGATGTCGTGACCTCCCACGAGGAAGGGGATGAGGGGGATCGCGGAGCCCACCACGGTCGCGGCGAGGACCACGAGCGCGCTCTTCTGCGGCGCCTCGGCGGGCACCGCGGCGAGGTTGAGCTCGAACGCCATCATGAGGTCGAGCATCGCCTTCGGCTTCGCCTCGATCTTGCGGACCATCTCCTCGAGCTCGGCCCCCTCGTAGCCCCAGTTCCGGAAGATCGTCCGGACCTCCTCCCGTTCGGCGTCCGGGAGGTCCTTCATCTCCTGGAGCTCGCGCTGGGTCTCGGCCTGGTAGACCTTGCGACGGGCGAGGGTCGACGTGTAGGCGACCGCCCCCATCGAGACCGATTCCGCTCCCAGGGCGGCGAGCGCGGCGATGATGATCAGCCGGGTGTCGGACGTCGCGGCGGAGAGGCCCAGCAGGATCCCGAGGACGTTGACCAGACCGTCCTGGCTTCCGAGGATGAAGTCGGAGAGCAACCCGGGCCGAACGTGCGGCTCGTGCTTGGAAACCATGGAGAGTCTCCCACGAGCGGGGGCCGATAAGAGCCTGACGCCGGCGCAGCGGCGGACCGATGGTGTTCCGGCCCCGAACTAACCCTCCCGTAGCCGCGTTGGGTGCAAATCCCTAAATCCCGTCGCGCGTCGAAAGGACGTCGCCCGGAGCTCCGGTGTCGTCCTCCTCGCTCTCCGCAGCCGCTCCCGCGAGCGGAGCTGCCCGGGATTCCCGGGAGAGGATCGTGATCCTGCTCACCACGATCGGGACCCTCATGGTCGCGGTCGACAGCACGATCGTCATCCTGGCCCTGCCGACGATGGCGCGGGACCTCGCGTCGCCGCTCTCGTCCATCATCTGGACGATCCTGATCTACCTCCTGATCACCGCGGCCCTCACGACCCAGGCCGGTCGCCTCGGGGACATGCTCGGGCGCGGCCGGGTGTACAATACCGGCTTCGCGATCTTCACCGTCGGGTCTGCGCTCTCGGGGTTCGCCCCGAACGCGGAGACCCTGATCGCGGCGCGTGCGGTCCAGGCCATTGGCGGGGCGTTGGTCTTCGCGAACTCGGCCGCGCTCATCGCCGCGGTGTTCCCGCCGGAACGGCGGGGGCGGGCATTCGGCTTCCTGGTCTTCGGCTGGAGCGTCGGGGCGATCCTCGGCATCCTGCTCGGCGGCGTCATCACGACCGAGCTCGGGTGGCGCTACATCTTCTTCATCAACATCCCGATCGGCGTCGTCGCGGTCGCCCTCGGACTTCGCGCGCTGCCCGCGGGGACGACGTCCAAGACGGGTTTCGACGTGGTGGGCTTCGTCCTCTTCTCGGCACTGCTGACGTTCCTTTGCTACGGGATGATCGAGCTCGCGGTACTCGGAGTAACCGTCGCGAGCCTCGCCTACGTTGCGATCGGCCTCGTCCTCGTGCCCGTGTTCGTCCTCCTCGAGCTCCGGCTGGAACGACCGATGCTGGACCTTCGACAGTTGAAGAACCGGCTCCTGGGATTCTCGCTGCTGGCCGGCTTCCTCCAGAGCCTGGGGTACCTCGCCGTCGTCTTTCTCCTGACGATGTACCTGCAGGGGATCCGGGGGCTCTCCCCCCTCGATGCGTCGCTACTCCTCGTCCCCGGGTATCTGCTCGGCGCAGTCGCCGGGCCGATCATGGGTCGGCGCGTCGATCGACAGGGAGCGCGGCTGTTTGCGACGCTCGGGATCCTGTTCATGGCGGCGGCGGTGCTCGCCTACTCTCTGCTCGACCTCTCGTCCTGGCTCGGGTGGATCCCGATGATCTCTCTGCTCTCGGGGATCGGTAGCGGAATGTTCTACCCGGCGAACACCACCGCGATCATGAGCCAAGCGACGCCCCGGACCTTCGGGGAGATCAGCGGGCTTCGGGTGACGTTGATGAACATCGGCACCCTCCTCAGCTTCGTCCTCGCCCTCACGATCGCGTCCGCGAGCATCTCCCGGGACCAGGCGTACGCGGTATTCCTGGGCACGTCGAACCTGGTGGGAGGGGTCGGCCCCGCCTTCCTCACGGGGATCCACGCGGCGTTGTACGGCTCGGCGGTCGTCCTCGCAGTGGCGGCGCTGCTCTCCTGGTCGCGGGGCCGGGAGGCGTCGCTTCCGACGCCCGACGTCGCTCCGTCGCCGGTCCCTCCGGTCCTCCCGGACGAACCCTGAGCCGACACCGGTCCCTCGAAGGGAGAGGGGGGATGCCCACGATCGATCTCGATACCCGAGGAAAGCTCAGGGCCGCCGGATCGTTCGTCTCTGTCGAAGCGCATCGGCCAGGATCTGGTTGTGGTCGAATGCGAGGCGGCCCACCGTACCCACCGGTATCCAGCGCGCCTCGCTCGCGTCGTCGGCTCCGCGCGGCGAGCCCCCGGTCCCCCGCATCGAGAAGGCGATCGTCGTCGTCGGCTTCCGCGGGTCTCGGTCGGGTCCGGAATAGACCCCGACGATGCCTCCGACCCGCGCCGTGAGACCCGTTTCCTCCCGGAGCTCGCGTACCACGGCTTGCTCTACCGTCTCCTGGAGCTCGACGAACCCGCCGGGCAGCGCCCAGAAACCCCGGAACGGCGGACGACCGCGACGAACGAGCAGGGCGCGGCCGTTCCGGATCCACACCGCGTCCACGGTCAATGCGGGGTTCTCGTACCGCGGACTCACGCTCCACCGAGCGGTCGGCCCGTTATGAGCCGTTCCAAACTGGTCCCGCCTCGGGGAGGCCGACCGCGGAGAGAGGGGAAGCAAGGATTAAGGCGCTGCCGGCGGTCGCTCCCCGAACGGAATGCAAATCCTCCGGAGCAAGGCGCCGTTGCGGATCAGTTTCGCCGGAGGAGGCACCGACGTCTCGCCCTATCCCGAGGAGAAGGGCGGCGCCGTGCTCAACTGCTCGATCGACAAGTTCGCGTACGCCACCCTGGAGGCCGGCGCGACGGGCAACGGCGGTACGACGGTCGAATCGCTCGACTTCGGTCTCAAAGCCAACTACGAACGCCCGTCCGACCTCGTCTACAACGGCGAGCTCGACCTCATCAAGGCCGCGCTGAAGGTCCTCCGGCCCCCACCGGGAGCGGCGGAGCCACCGAACGAATCCGTCCGGTTGTTCTTGCATACGGATGCCCCGCCGGGGACCGGCCTCGGTAGCTCGTCGGCGATGTGTGTTGCGATCGTGGGAGCGTTCCAGCACTACCTCCGGGAGGCATGGACCTCCTACGAGGTGGCGGAGCTTGCCTACCGGATCGAACGGACGGAACTCGGGATCAAGGGCGGGCGGCAGGACCAGTACTCCGCCGCGTTCGGAGGGTTCAATTTCATCGAGTTCAACGGTTCGCGCACGATCGTCAACCCGCTCAAGATCCGCCCCGAGGTCGCCAACGAACTCGCGTACCGGTTGCTCCTCGTGTATACCGGAGGCGGGCACTACTCGAACGAGCTGATCGAGTCGCAGCAGCGGGGCTACACCGAGAAACGCGCGGTGACGGTCGACGCGCTCGACGCGACGAAGCGGCTCGCGGTCGACATGAAGAACGCGTTGCTCCGCGGGAACATCGACGAGATGGGGCGACTCCTGGACGCCGGCTGGCAGCTGAAGAAGACCTTCACGGAAGGGATCTCCAACACCCGCGTCGATGGGATCTACGCGAAGGCGCGCGCCGCGGGTGCATTGGGCGGAAAGCTCGTCGGTGCCGGGGGCGGCGGCTACCTGCTGCTGTTCTGCGACGCCGCCCGGAGGGCGGAGGTCGGCCGGGCCGTCGGGGACGCCGGTGGTCGGATCACCGACTTCGCTCTCGAGAGCGCCGGCCTTCAGACGTGGGCCGTTCGTTCGGCGCACTGACCCCGGGATCGGTCCCGGGTGATGAGGACCGGTTCAGGGCAAAGAACTAAGGCCGCCCATCGGTGGGTCCGAGCGAGGGGCACGCCAAATCCGATGCGGACGGACCTCCCAACGAACTCCCGGAAGCTACGCAGGGCCCTGCGGCCGCTGCGGGGCGTCCTGACCCTCGCGGGAGCGGGCACGCGGATGCTCCCCTGGTCCCGGGGGCTGCGCAAGGAGTTCCTCCCCCTGTATGACCGCGGCCACGACGGAAGCCCGGTCCTCAAGCCGCTCGCCCATCTCGTCCTCGAGACCCTCACCAGCGCCGGGGTCTCCGACGTGACGCTGGTCGTCCAGCCGACCGACCTCGCCCTCGTCCGTAATTACTTCACGGTCGACCCGTCGTTTCTCGAACAGCATCGGCAGCATCCCGAGCGCCTCGTGGAGACGCGGGAGTTCTATCGGCGACTGGTCGACCTCCGCATCCGGTATGCGCTGCAGCCCCGCCCGACCGGGTTCGGGGACGCGGTGCTCCGGTCCGAGCCCCGGTTGGGGGGCGCTCCGTTCCTGTTGCACGCCAGCGACGCGCTGTTGCTCGAACCCGCCCGGGGGACGCTGCCGCACGGGATGGGGGAGCTGCTGCGTCGGGAGAGCCTCGACGCAGTGCTCCTGGTCCGTCGAGTGCCGGACGCACGTCGGTACGGAGTTGTGGTCGGACGCGAGGTCGCCCGCTATCGGTCGTGGCGGCGCCTCGATGTGTCAGGGATGGAGGAAAAACCGACCCACCCACGGTCCCACTGGGCGGCCACGGCCGTCTACGCGTTCGCGCCGACCGTGTTCGACGCGCTCCGAAGCGCCCGTCGGAAGGCGCCCCGCGGATCGGAACTCGAGCTGACCCACGGAATCGCGGACCTACTCGCGGGCGGGGGACGGGTGGCGGCGCTCGTCCTCGAGCCCGCGGATGCGTGGCGATCCGTGGGCTCACCCGACGGGTTCTACCGCGCGCTGCGAGCGACCTACGGTCAGCTCTCCGGCGCACGGCCGAAGGCTTAACCATCGGAGCAGGGGTCGGAGACCCGTACGGTTCGAGCTATGCGCGCGCTGATCACCGGTGGAACTGGGTTCATTGGCGGCCATCTCGCGCGATACCTCCAGGGGCAGGGCGTGGACGTCACCGTTACATCCCACACGGCCCCGACAGCCACCGAACCTTCGCCCGTCCCGGGCAGCCGACTCGAGGTGATGGACGTTCGGGATCCCCCGGCTGTGGAGCGGGTGGTCGACGCGGTGCGCCCCGACGTCGTCTACCACTTCGCGGGCCAGCCGGACGTCAACCCTTCCTGGGAGGATCCGGAAGGAACGTTCGCCACGAACCTGCTCGGGACCCTCCACCTCCTCGAGTCGATCCGTCGCCACCGACCGAATACGCGATTCGCCTTCGCCGGGAGCGGGACGGAGTACGGGAACGCCGAGGTGGTGCCTACGCCCGAGAGTTCTCCGCTCCGTCCGATGAGCCCCTACGCGTCGAGCAAGGCGGCCGCCGACCTCCTCTGCTACCAGTACTACGCGAGCTACGAGGTCCCGGTCTTCCGCTACCGCATCTTTGGGACGACCGGACCGGGTCGGAAGGCGGACTCCGTGAACGACTTCGCGGGTCGCATCGCCACGGTGGAGCGGCACGGTTCCCCGCGAATCCTCCGGGTGGGGAACCTCGACAAGGACCGGGACGTCACGGATGCACGGGATGCGGTACGAGCGATGGCCCTGGTCGCAGATCGCGGGGTGCCGGGGGAGGCGTATAACATCGGGAGTGGGGTGCGAAGGTCCGTGCGCACGACCCTTGAAACTCTCGTCTCCTTCGCGAAGGTACCGGTAGAGGTCGAGGTCGACCCGTCTCTTGTTCGCCGCGTCGATGAGCCGGTTCACCTGGCGGATATCTCTCGACTCCGGACCCTGGGGTGGGCTCCCCAGATCCCCTTTGATCGGACACTGAGCGACACCCTCGAATTCTGGAGATCCCGAGACTAGCGCGCTCGCAGATCGCCGCAAGGGGGCGCGTGTGACCTTCCGCAGGGTTTATCACGCCGGGTCCACCATTTATCCTACGTAACGGACTACGAGTCCGTCGCCGGGAAGGAGTCCGCTCGATCTCGATGTTCAGGCGCCGGCGCCGGACGACGTATCTCCCGGCTTTCTGCCCGCGAGCCCCAGACTTCGCCGGTCAGCGTCGGTGAGGCCCGGAGGGCGTCCATGGCTCGAACCCGGGGGACTGCGTTCCCAGCTGCTCGGAGAGGTTACCGCTGCACCGCGGGCTCGAGCTCGGTCCATGGAGGGGTAGGACGGCAGCGGGCCACGCTCTTACTCCTCGCGGTTGCGATTCTGACGGTGCTGGGCGCGACACTCGTGGTCCCGTTCGGAAGCTCCGGAACCTCAGCGATCGTCCCTATAGTGCTGCTGCGACCCGAAGGGACGAACCTGGCAAACCTCACCGTCACTCCCAACGCCAGTTATGTGGACACCCCCGTCAACGCCTCCGGGTCCGGGTACGCGCCGAACGCCCCTCTCCTGCTGACGTTCAACGCGAGCGAAATCAACGCCTGCAATATCGGCAGCAACAGCTCGAATTCGACCGGGAGCTTCAGCTGTGTATTCACGGTCCCCGAGGTTCCCGCAGGAACGTACCCCGTGAATGCTACGGACGGAACGAACAACGGGACGTTCAACTTCACCGTTCTGCCCCCTCAGCTCAGCGTGGCGCCGACGTCCGGGACCGGGGGTAGCACCGTCGCCCTAAACGGCTCGGAGTTCTACGTGAGCACGTCCTATCTCTATTGTTTCCAATCGATGCAAGTCGCCTGCTCCTCCGGGTCGTCGTTCAGAACCGGTTCTGATGGATCGATTCCGGGGGCCACGACGATCACGGTGCCGAGCGTCTCTTCCGGGAGCTACTTCGTGGACGTGTCGCTCAACGGGTCCCTGGTCGCCTCCGCTGCCTTCCTCGTTACGTCTGTGAGCCTCCTGCTCTCCCCCACGCACGGCCATGTCGGCACCTCGATCGACCTCAGCGGCAGCGGGCTCACGGCCTCGACGACCTACTCCTACTGCCTCCAGACCGAGAGCGCTGCGTGTCCCGCCGATACCGCCACGTCGTTCACTTCCACCGGGAGCGGTGATGTCCCGGGGGGCACCTCGGTCGCCGTTCCCGCGGAACCGGCCGGTCTGTACAACGTGGATGTCTCCAAGAGTACCGCCCTCGTGGGGTTGGCCGTCTTCAACTTGACCGCGAACGTGGGCCTGACGCCCGGCAGCGGGGAGGTAGGAAGCCTGGTCATCGCCAACGGTACGGGGATGGCTGCGGATAACTCGTTCAGTGTAACGTGGAACGTCTCGACCACGGTCTGCAGCGGAAACTCGACCGATGCCGACGGGAACTTCTCCTGCCAGTTCATCGTCCCGGCCGCGGCCGGTGGAGAGACCACCGTCACGGCCTCCGACGGCACGAACCTCCCGTCCGCGCAGTTCTTCGTCGAGCCGTCGGTCACGGCCACCCCCGGTCAAGGGTACGTCGGAGCAGCGGTCGAGATCACGGGAGCTGGGTTCGCCGGGACGACGGCGTTTACCGTCAAATGGAATGCGAGCGCGACCCTCTGCGCATCAACGACGAGCGCCGAGGGTGCGTTCGGTTGTTCTATCGCCCTCCCCGCGTCGCCCGAAGGGCCACACACGGTGGTCGGCACGGCGGGCACCAGCGCCTCTGCCCAGATCACCATACTACCGTCTCTGCGACTCTCGCTCAGCAGCGGTACCGTCGGTACCTCCGTGACAGCGACCGGCGAGGGATTCGATGCAGACGCCGCGTACAACGTGACCTGGAACTTGACCGTCACTCTCTGCACCGGGTCGACCCTATCGGACGGCGCCCTTTCGTGCGCCTTCAGCGTGCCCGCCGCCCCCGGAGGCGTGCACAGCATTTCGGCAGTGGAAAACCTGAACTCGGCGACGGCCGGCTTCACGGTGGCGCCGTTCCTCCAGATCTCCGAGACGTCCGGATTCGTCGGCTCCTCCGATAGCGTGACCGGGATCGGTTTCGGGGGTACCTCTCCGTATTCCCTCACTTGGGATTCGACGACCGTCCTCTGCGCGGACACAACGGACCCCAGCGGAAACTTCGGGTGCACGTTCACGGTGCCGGCCGCACCAGCGGGGGCCCATTCCATCGCCGCGGTCGGCAGCATGAGTGCGCCGTCCGTGGGTTTCACCGTGACCCCCTATCTCTCCCTCAGCGTCGTGGTAGGGCCACCGGGTACGTCGGTTACGGCTTCGGGCACCGGCTTCGGGGCGACCTCATCGGCCACCGTCGGGTGGACGGGAGGCGCCGCCCTGTGCGCGGAGACCACCGAATCGAACGGGAGCTTTGTGTGCCGGTTCACATTGCCCGCCACGCCCGCGGGGTCGGGGACGATCGCGGGGATCCAGGGGTCCAATCAGGCGGACGTGGGATTCGTAGTCACGCCCGCGTTCACGCTGTCGCCGACCGGTGCCGCGGTCGGGGCTCTGGTGACGGTATCGGGGGTCGGATTCGACGCCAGCAGCACCTACCTCGTCGGCTGGAACGCTTCCTCCACGCAGCTCTGCTCGGGAAATACGAGCGCGCTGGGCAGCTTCTCGTGCACGTTCCAAGTGCCGACTGTCGTGGCCGGAGTCGCGATCATCACGGTCTCCGAGGGCGCCCACGGACCCACGGTCCTGTTCAACGTGCTCCCCGCTCCGCCACCGGGGCCAGCGTCGGCAAGCCCGTTCCCGTGGTGGGAGGTAGTGGTCGCGATCGCAATTGTCATCGCGGCGCTGTTGGTCGCCGGGTTGGTATACGAGCAGCGGCGTCACGGTGGACGCCCGCGTCCCCCCCGACCGGCTCGCGCCAAGACGCCCGGTCCTTGGGAAGAGGAGGCCGCAACGGGCTCCCGCGTGGCGGTCGTCGCTCCGGCGGGAATCCCGGGCACCGAACTGGACTCCGATGCGGTGCCTCCTGCGGTCCCGACCTCGTCGGCCACCGCGACTCCCGAGCCGGAAGACATCGATGCGTTGATCGCGCGACTCGAACGGATGAGCGTGGAAATGTTCAAGAAGACCCCGAAGCAGTTGGGGGAACAACCCAGCGTCAGCGAGTCGAACGACGTTCCCAAGGACCCGTCGTAGCGGACACCCGCCCCACGCTCCCGCCCTAAGCCGGCATGGGCAACGGCACATGGGTCAGCTGGGAATACAGGCTGCCGCGCAGACCGGCCCGGGTGGGTGAGCGATTGTACCGGGTGTCGAACGCCACACGGACCGTCCGGGTCAGTGCCGGCACCATCGGGTAGTCCGCGAGTTCGGACGCGGGGACCCACGCGTACTCGGTGTGCTCCTCCGGGTCAAGTGAGGGCGCTTTCCGGGCTGGGGCGTCGCAGTGAAAGTAGATTCCTATGGTCGGTCGTATCTTTCCGCGCTTGGAGAGGGAGCCGAACAGTTCCGCGTGGAAGAGCGGGCCGATACGCACGTCAAAGCCGGTCTCTTCCCGCACTTCACGTCGCGCCGCCCGAGCAAGGGTCTCCCCGGGCTCCGCATGGCCTCCCGGGAGGTCCCATGCACCGGGGTTCGACGCCTGGGGTGAGCGATGGAGCAGTAGGATCTGGTCCTCTCGGAAGATGGCTGCCCCAGCCGCGATACGGGCGCGTAGGTTTTGCTGCATGGTTTCACCTGGAACATCCCCGATTGGTTGGGGGTTTGTCAACCTTGCGATACGCGCGAGATCCCTTGTGGGCCGACGAATCTTCGGAGACTTCGTAAGAGCCGCACCGGAATGGGCCCTCAGTTCGTCTGGATACGAAGGAAGTTGATCAGGACAAATCCACGGGCTCCCCCGTCGTACGGCACGATGAACCCACCGAACACCACTTGAGGCAACGGTTCTCGGAGATCAAAGGTGAAGGTTAGGTTCGTGAAACGTTCGGGTGAGAGAAGCGATGAGCTCACATTCACTGAGTACAGTTGCCCGCCGTCGGGCTCACTGGCGTTCGTAAAGAAGATGTTCTGCGGCGGTGCGGTCGGTAGATCCAAACCGCCTGCGAGGGACAGTGTGACCGTGTAGTTTCCAGGCAGGAGCACCAGCGAGGGGCTGTACCAGATCTGTCGTCCGTTGCCGGAGAGGTTAGTCGACGGGCGGCTTCCGACGAGCGTACCGCATAGGGAATTGCGGGATCCGATGAACGACCCCGAGGCCCCGAGTCCTAGTGTATACGGGCAGATCGTCTGATCCGTGGAAAAGGGAACCACTTCGTGGATCACCGGGGAGTCCGTGTACCCACGTTCGAACAGGTAAACCGACCCCGGGTACCCGGTGTAGTACACCATCTCAACAATCCCATACTCCGAGGTATTGAAGAGCAGGGGGGGCAGAAAGGTCGGGACGGCGAACCACTGACTGGTGCTGATCAGGACGTACTGCGGGAGGTGGCTATCGTTGAACGGGAAGAAGGGCAGGAGGCCGGTTTCCCATAACAACGAGTAGGCGTGAGGATCGTTGGCGACGAAAGGAAATAGATTATCCGAGGCGAGCACCGACGCGCCCGAGGGGATGGCGGATTGAAGGCCCGGCAGGTAGGGGTACACCGGGTTCTCGGAATAGGTGTACTGATAGCCCGGGAGAACGGTTGCCTCGAAGTTCACGGGGTTCAGCGGCGACATCAAGAGCCCGGCAGCTACCAGCAGTGTGAGTGCGACCATCGCGGAGGTCTTGGCCAACCGCTGCCGCCTATCTCCGGCGGCCGAAGCGCGAGGCCCGGGGGCTGGCGTGGAGACCCTTCGATTCCGGAGCGTACGGTCCGTCGCGACGATGCCCCCGGAAACGATGGCGAGAGCGAGGGCAGTCTCCAGCCCCGCGGGAGTCACTCCAAGGAGCGCTACCGATTCGAAGCAGGCAGCGACGAATAACGGGAGAACCACGACGGGCCACTCGAAGAGCGTCGTGCCCAACCTCGTTGGCTTCTCGCTCGCCCGGTACAGGATTCCGAGTCCCTCGATAAATGCGATGGCGAGCGGCGCCACAGCGATGAACGCGTACTGATTTCCGTAGGCCTTCGAGACATACGGGCTGATCAGAGCGCTGTATGCGAACCACGGTGCGCTCGCGAGGAGGAGACTACGGCGCGTGAGCAGAGGGAGGAACCCGAACGACGCCATCAGGAGGAACCAGTAGACCACCGATGGCACAGTGTGCGCCCACGTGATATGGACGGTCAGAAATCCGCCCACTGCGTTGTACCCCTGACTTCCGGAAGCTACGACAGCGCTTCCGGTGAGCATCGGAATCACGTTGTACTCTATGAGCCGCAACGAGCCGTACGCCGCGGCTGCGAGAATGGCGAGGCCAAGGATTGGCAGCAGCCCAGGGATGGCCTCCTTCCAGCGGCGGATCGTCGCGGGCTTGTAGAGGACGGAGTGCAGGTAGGGGTAAGAGAAGTAGAGAGCTAGTCCCAGCAGGAGGAACGGAAAGACCTCAAGGGTAAGCACGCCCAGGATCGCCGGGATGACTGCGAGCAGGTAGCGCCGTCGGTTCCACAGGTAGTAGGTCCAGAGGAGCTCCCCCGGGATGAATGCTTCCCAGTGAAAGTCGTAGAGAACGGACGACAGGATCGGAAGGGAGAGGAGGTAGACGACCAGTCCGCCGAGGAGCAGCCACTGGGGTACCTCGGCGTCTCGACCGACGAGGTAAAGAGGGATGGCCGACGCGGCGACCGCGATCGCTTGCAGAGCGAAAAGCGTCGAAGCGTAGGGGTACGCGCCGTACAGATATGAAACCGGGATTGCGACGTACGTTGTGTGAACCGCCAGGAACGACCCTACTCCGTAGGACATCGCATCCCCTGTTTCGAAGAGCAGGTAACCGTGAGTATTGGTCCACAGCATCTGCATATTGATGCCCAGGTCCCAGTTGGAAGTGTAGAAGGATTCGTAGCGCGAGAGGCTCGCGAAAAAGTAGAGCACCGAGGCGACCGAAACGAGCGCAATTACGGGCGCCCATGTGAGCCACGGGGATCCCCCCGAGGGGGGACTTCTCGGCGGAGGAGTTGCGGGGCCAACGTCTTGCTGAGGGGCGTCTTCTCCAGAAATGGCACTCCCTCGACCGGACAGCATAGCGTGGTGTGGAGCCTAGTGTTGTTCCGGGGCCTTGACCCCACGCCCCGAAGCCGTGTCCCTGTCCCCGCGATGACATTCACGCAGGGTGGCGAACAGTCGTCGGGACACCGCGCGGCACTCTCGGTCTTGGGCGAAGCGTTGCGTCAGCCGAATCATGAAACTAGCGGCCGGAAGAGAATCGGACAATCTCCTCCGCAGTCCGCTGGGGCGAGAAACGGCGGGCTTGGTTGATGCAGTCCCTGGAAGCGATACCTGTGGATCGCTCGTCCCAGATCTGCACTGCCATTCGAATGAATTCGCGGGAGTTTTCCACGAGCCATCCGGTGCGGCCGTGAACCACGGTCTCGGACGGCCCCTCTCGGTTGTAGGTGAGCACGGGTGTGCCACAGGCCATCGACTCAAGGGGAACCATGCCCAGTCCCTCGGTGGTAAAGGGAAACGCCGTGAACAGCGCGTTGGAATAGAGTTCGGCGAGGCGGGACGGGCTGACGTACCCGAGCCACTGGAAGAGCCGGTGATCGAGTCGTTCCAGTCGCGGAGTCGCCGGCATTTTGGACCCAAACGCCACGACGGGAACGCCGCTATCGGTAAGGTCGACCAGGGTCTTCTGCTCAACCTCTTTCCCCAGGTACGCTAGAACGTAATCGCGAGTGGGGTCACTCGAAGTCGGCGTGAATCCGGTGAGCGCGGCGCTCGTCGCTACGACGCCGCGCACTGAAAACCCAAAGTCCTCCCATACGGAACGGACGTATTCCGAGGAGGCGATGGTGGCACGTGCCAAGCTCGCGGTCCGGGAAGCGACCTTGCGATCAAGCCTTTGGATCGTTCGGCCGCCGAGCCGCAGGCTGGATCGCAGAATGCGGCTGGACTTTCCCATTGCCGTGAGAGTCGAAAGGAGCGGCGGGCCCTGGACCCAGAATACGTCGGCTTCGCACGGAATCGTGGAGGAAGTATTGATCACGAAGTCGTATGAGTCTCCCGAAATAGCGTTCCGAGTCGCGCGACTGTTGAACCCAAGGAGGGCTTCGTTGATCCAACTGCCGAACCAGACCATGGACTCATACGGCGCGAGGCGGAGCGGGACGGGGAGGATTCCGGGGGCAGCGACTGATGGGGTTCTAGTCTCAATCCCCATCCGTCGGAAGGCAGCGACCTTCTCCGGGTGGATGTAGGTGGACGCGACGTGAACCTCCCCGAACCGCATTAGCTCAGAGGCGATGGCTGCGCAGAATTGGAACTGCGATGAGTATCCCGATGGAAGCGGATCAAAGACGAGGAGGATCTTCATTCTTGGTATTCCCATTTAGTTCGAACGGCATTCCTAGGGCCGCGTCCGACACTCGGACGACGCCGTGTACCCTTGATGAATCTTTGGCTAACAAAGCAGGACCCGGCTGGGACAGTATAACCCCTCCCGGTGGGCGTGTCAGCGTGGCGCTCGCCCTAGGAGCGGGCCGAACTCGGCTGCCACGCCATCCTGGAACCGAGCAAGCGAGAACAGTCGCGAGCGGTCCATCGATCGCTGGCTGAACATCTCGAACTGGTGAGGATCTGTCAACTCCCGGAGGCAATGTGCCCACTCGTCGTCGATCAGCGGATTCGCAAGAAGTCCTGCGTCTCCTACAAGATCGGACATGGGACGCAGTCGGCTCGTGACCACCGGTATCCCGAAAGCCATCGCTTCAACCAGCGGCGCGCCGAAGCCCTCATGGAGGGATGGATGAAGGAGGACGTCGGTTTCGAGATAGACCGTGGCCATATCCTCCACCGCTTCGGTCACGCGAAGGTTTTCGAGACCGGCCGCCGCAACGGCTCGCCGTGTCGCGGGCCGGAGTCGCGACACCAAGGTAAAGTTGGCCCGATCGGGCGAACCCGGTCGGCCGAACTCGCGTGCAAGGCGAATGAACAAGTCGAGGTTCTTGTAGGACCGGTCCGTCGTTACATACGTGACGTTGAGCCGGTCCCCCCGGTGACGGCGTGCGACCAGCTCCCTCACTCGGCTGGTCGGCAAGGTGGGGAAGCGAGACGGCAGCGGGACGACTCCGATCCTCTCGGGGTCGAAGCCGGTCTCCTCGAGCTGTAACTTGAGGTAGTCCGTGAAGGTCAGAATCCGGTCAAATCGCTTGAGTCGTCGAAGAGCGTAGAGGAACATCGCTCGAGTGTCCACGCGATCCCCGTAAGGGGTGAGGGGTCGGAGGTCGTGAACGATGACCACCCCCTTCCTCCCGCCTAAGGGGAGGTTCGCCAGCGTCGGATCCGTCGCGACTAGGATCCTTTCCGGCACCTTCCGGACCCTGCGCGGGAATGCCCACAGTCGGTTGAATCCCTCCTCGATCGAGCGAATCGGTACCCGGAAACCGCGGATGACCTGTTCCTGTGTGAAGTACCCGCCCTCGAACGACGGATCGACGCACTGGTACCAGCTCGCCGTGACTCCCTGACTACGAAGGGCCTGGATCATCTGTCGAGAGGCGAAAAAGATCCCATCGAACCTTCGAGAGGCGCATACGAACGCAACGTCTGGGACTAGGGGTGACCTGGCCGGCATCTCCATGTTGTTGCCAGATGCGATGCGATCGAACTCCGGCACCCAGAGGGAACGATCGTGAGGGTACTAGGGTCGGGGAGATAACCTTGAATGCCGGCGCGAGGCCGGATGCGAAGCCGCACGCGTCCGTACTGCGCCCAGATCCACTCGCCGTGGCGTATGCGGATTTGCGTAGGGCCCAGGGGGCGCAGGAGCTCGGCAAACGGCCGCCCTTCCAAAGGGAATGAGGGCGGGTCGCCCGAGGACGCTAAAATAGATGGTGTCCGGTGTGCCTCTTGGCTTATCCATGGACGTTGAGGACCACCAGACCCTGTGGGACCGCCTCGGTGGCGACGACCCACTCGAAGAAATACTGGTAGCCCCGGTCAGGAAGAGCGACGACCCGATGCTCGGACGCCTAGCTAACATGGATCACTCCGCGACGAAACCGACGAGCGCTACGCCTAAATCGTGATGCCTAACCCCCTCCTCCCACCTCTTGCGGTGACGACCTCGGAGGGGCGCGCATCTGCCCGATCCTCCGCGGAGGATTCACGAGGCGAACGCGCCAGAATCTCGACGGCTCCGACGTCTCTTTCGCCCGAGCAGGTGAGGGGTCCTGCGCCCGTTCTGTCCGTAATTCTGGTGACCTCTCGTCATCCGGAATTCGTCGCGGATGCCATAGAGTCCGTACGGCGTCAGACACTCGATCGGAGGAGCTTCGAGCTTGTGGTCGTCCAAGACTACCACAACCCGACCCTGGAAAGGGCCACGGTCGAAGCCCAGGGCCGATCCGTCATAGTCTCCCCAGGCTACTTCGGATCTGGCCTAGAAGCCGGGGTTGCGGCAAGCAGAGGGGAGATTCTCTCGTTTCTGGACGACGACGATTGCTATCGCCCGGAGAAGCTCCTCGCGGTGGCTTCGGCGTTTCATGAGGACCCGACCCTTGGTTTCTACCGGAACGGCTTCTCCATCATCGATTCCAACGGCCATCCGCTCCCTAACCACCCGTTTCGAGCCGCCCAACGCACGTCGGGCGAACGGTTGGGGTCCGTTACGATAGGGGGACCGGATCGTGATGTGAAGCTGAGGGAACTCCCCGCCGTCGGGATAGACTTCAACTCTAGCTGCATCTCGGTCCGGCGCATTCTGCTGCAGCGCCTGATTTCCCATCTGAGGCTTCCCGGCCCCCGTCTCCCGGACGAATTGCCCTTCTTCGCGACGCTCGCTTCGACCATGTCACTCAGAGTCGACCCGAGCCCTCTCACAGAGTATCGAATTCATCAAGGGAGCATCTCCTCCGGATCTTTCACCGAGGCGGCGCCTTTCGCCGCGCGAGAATCATATTCGCGGCTTGCCGCCCAGAGCGGTCCGCCTCTGATCGACGCTGTACGTGCGATGGGTAGCCAGACCGCGATCGACGAAGCGGAGGGGCTGTGGGTGGTCCAGCGTGCATACCTGGCGCTGAGAGACGCGTCGACCTCACGATCTCAGTATCTCCAGCTGCGCCGCGAGCTCGGCGCTCTGCGAAGGTCCTATCTTGTAAAGTGTGAGACCCGCCTCGGCATGGCCCTCTTGCTGTTCTGGATTGCGCCGGCTCTGGGGAGGCAGCTCTACGCCCGGGAAATTCGCTCTCGCTCCTCCTGACCTCGACGAGGCCCACGCGAACGATCGCGAGTTGCCACTCGAGTGAAGGGGGCACGTCGAAGGCCAACCTCGCCGTAATCCAATTAATGCCCTAGACGTTGACGGTTCTACCTCGGACACTGCGTATCCGCGAGGCCGGGTTCAAAAGCGAAGATAGTAGCGTCGCCGGAAGCGTAGAGCGACGCGAAGTCGGAGGAATTCGTTAGAGCGGGAGAATTGAACGGTGGATACGAGACCGACGTCTGCCCCGTGACGAAGACTTCGGTAATGTCTAGGTTCAGTAGAGCGCCCCGGGTCGAATTGGTGTAGGTGTCGTGAGTTAGATTATAGACAGCGATCGAATACGATAAGTTGTGAGGGATAGGGAGCATCGGCAACACTAGGTGGACCTCCGCATAGAGGGGCAAGAACATCGCTGCCGACCCGGGCGCCGCGAGGACTCGCGAACAACTCGGGAGGTTGCTCCCCGCCCAGGCAAGGGCCGCCAGGTCTCCGTTCGATACGTTCGCGAACATTTCTAAGTGGTCGTGAAGGTATCCTGGGGCAGTGATCACGGTCGCCGCAGCTCCCACGCCCAGACTTGCAATGATGAGGGTACAAGCAGCGATGCCGGTCGCCGTTCGAAGGCGAGCACTCGCATTCTCTGACCGCCCGGGATGAGGGCTCCTCGCGCGCGGCGCACACAAGACGAGTGGGTTCTTGGACGTTCGCCGAAGTGAGCGGAGGTATTCCGCTGCCATCAGGAGAGGAAACAGCGCGACGGCCTGGTACGCGATGAATAGAAGGTAAGATGATTCGTACAACGATGTGATCCCGTTCAGGAGCGATGTCCCGAGTGTCGTGACGCTGACGATGAGCAGGACGGAGGTCATCGCAAACATCAAACCCGTGAGGACGAAGATCGGGAGAGCAACTTCATCCGGGAGGTAGGTGCGCATCGGTCTCCCGGTCCTCGTTCGACTTAGCGCGAAGACCCCAATTCCGACTGCGAGCAGGAGTTCCAGTTCCAGGCTGAGCGCGGGGATCGGGGAGACCATCGGCCTCCCTTCAACGAACGGGTCGAGACTGCCCTGGATATAGGTCCACGACGGGAACGTCCCGGGAGGCGGAAGCGCGAAGGGGGGGTTGCCGACCGACCCCAGCGGCACCCCTGCGGCCGCACTGCTTGTTGCCAGAGCTACAATGCTGCGTGCGACGAATAGGACGCCGATCCCAAGGATCGAGCCCAGTCGGGCCAGCCAGCCGGTGATCTCGGAGGCGAGTCGCGGGATTCGGAACGCGAGAAGGAACGCTATCATGAGAAGAACCAGGGCTTCACCCACAGCCAGGCTGAGAGCGCAGACGGTGCCGAGTAGAACACCGAACGCCCCGACCTCTTTCCAGTTGGGTAGGGTACTGGCGACGAAGGGCCGGAGCCACCCGATGCTCATTAGGAACAACGGGAGGGCGAACGCAAAGTCGTAGGATCCGCCGACGAACAGCCGGGGCCAGCTCGCAATCAGGCCGAAGAAACCCGCGAAGAGGAGTCCTACCTGCCAACCGCGCGAAGTCCGAACTCCTCCCAGACGTTCTCCCCAGCAGTATGCGCCGACTACGGAGAGGCTGAGAAACAATAGTGGCAGAAGGACGGGTGCAGACCCGACCGGCCACTGGAAGAGGAGCGTTGGCACGGTCAGCCAAACGGCCGCCCCCTGCGGATAGGCAGAGACCGCCGAGGCGAAGGGCTCGAGGCTCCACGGCTGCATATGGCGAGTGAGAATGAGCTTCGCAAGGAGGGATTGGAAGCTCGCGTCGTATGCGTTGCCGAGCGGGAAGCTTCCTGCGGCGGCTACCTCCAGACAGAGGAGGCCGAACGTGCCAACGGCAAGGACCGCTCCCGGCCAGGAAGTGATCCATGCGGCCGCCGTCCGCAGGGGCTTCCACTCTTCTCGCCACCAAATGGCGAGCGTCGCCAGGCTGCCAACGGCGAGAGAGGCGACGAAGAACGATTCAGTGAAGAGGGGCAACGGGAAGGAGGTCACGACGAAGAACAACGCTCCCGTAGCGTAGAACGCCGTCACAACGCGTTCCGGGGTGGTCAACTGGATACGTTGACCAAGGCACCGTTCCCCTAGCCGGAGTAGAACGAGCCCCAACGGGAGGCAGCAAACAAAGAGAACGACTAGTCCCGCGAGGGCCGTGAGCGCCGGCGGTTGCACGTAGTCCGCAGCAAGCCACGCGATAGAAGGGCTTCGTCTGGTTCAGCGCTCTGCGGCGAGATTCGAAGTCGCCGTAGGCCGGTTGAGTCCTAGAACCAGCGCCTACTAACCACGGAGGGACTCATGCCCGGACAAGTCCACATGGACTCGAATGCGAACTCTGACGGAACGAGAGGGTCAGCACTCGGGTTGCCCCGGGCACCGCTACGGACCCGTTGGGTCAACGCAACCCCGGGTCGGGCTTCATCGGCGGGCCCGGTTCCCACCCAGCGGGACCTGACGTCGTCGGGCGGCGATCCTTCGCTGGCGCTGCTTCTGATGACGCTTCTTCTTCGCTGGGCTCGGGCGGGTTCTTGCTGTTCGTGTCACGGTCGGGTTCCTTCTCCTTACGCACCGGCCGTAGCGACAGGGTATCATAAGGACGTCCGGCGCACCAGACACATGTTGGGTACCAAGTCCTTCCACAGCCGCCCTCTCTCGTGAGGCGACGGGGCTGGTGAAAGTGGCGGTCCCGAGGTCAGGACCGAGCTACGTCTAACTGTAGTCTACGCCCGGTATGATCGGCGGCGCGACCGTCGGATTGTTCCACCGATCCGGAGTAATGGTACAATTCGTGGGACAAAGCAATTCTTTCGTGGGGTTCGACTGGAGCTTCATCGGGTACGACGCGTACGCATCCCCCGTGGGAAAGATGATCGGCGCGCGTGCGGTCTGATTGAAGTCGAAATAACTGAACGGAAGCGGAGCACTGCAGTCCAGCGAGTTGAGGCAGCCCAGCCCGAACTGCCACTCGACCATGTGCAGGAGTGATTCAAAGTCCCCGAACGAGCCAGATACCTCTCCGAGAGGGGTATATGGGCTGATCACAATCAAAGGAACTCTCAGGCCCAAGCCGTCGTCGTTGGAGTCGGTCTTGGGGGGCGCTACTCCATCATACCATCCACCGTACTCATCCCAAGTGAGGAAGATGGCGGTCGACTTCCAGTCGGGCGACTCCTCTACAGCGTCGATCATCTGAGCGATGTACGCGCTCCCGTTCGAGAGATTCCCGAGTTGTGGATGTTGCGAGAATGTGTCCCCGGGGATGACCCATGAGATGTCGGGTAGCGTGCCGGCGGCCGCGGCCGTGAAGAAGTTGGTCCGATTCACGAAGTGACGTGAAAACTCTGATTCGTAGGATTGAGCGGTGGCTGCGAGGGGATTCCAGTAGTTGTATGCGCCAATTTCCCCCCAGCCGCCCGATATCGACTTCTGGTACGTCGGCAACGACCAGTCGTAATACTTCCAGGATACCTTGGGCGTAACGTTCAGGAGGTCCTCCACGGTCTTGGTCGAGTTAGCGTTGTTGAGGTAGGCGTGTTTGTAGGCGGCGGTAGCGTGCCCGTTGTTCGGCATCGAGAGGTTGATTCCCTGCGGCGGCGCGTCCGCAGCGACCAGATACCAGTGGTTCGGAAGCGAATACGAAGCCACGGACGAGAAGAAGTAGTCCCCCAGACCGTACTCCTCTGCGAGGTCCCACTCTATCGGAATCGCCTGGGAACCGAAGGTGCCGAAGGGGAGGTTCCCGGAGTCTTCCGCGGCATAGAATCCGTTCATCTTGCCGTTGTTAATGGCCGCGTGCGTGCTGTTCCAGGTGTGGGCCAGGTCGTGCGTCATCATCCCCGCGGTTCCCAGGAAGTACGGCTTGACGCAGCCGAGCGACGGATTCGAGGGATTCTTATCGACGCACAGCCCGGCCGGCTCACCGTTGACCGGTGACATGCAGTAGGTCCCGACGGCCGGGCAGTACTTGCCGTAGAAGTTGTCGAAGGCGTGGTTTTCCATCATGATGATCACGATATGTTTGATGTGAGTGGACGAGGGGCCAAATCCGGTGGCGACGACGCCCTGGTCGGCCAAGGTGTTCACCGGTAGGGCGAGAAGTA
>JBAWFC010000006.1:0-34618 GCA_049591535.1 Thermoplasmata archaeon
AAGAACCGCCGTCCCCTGGCGAGCTTCGCCGGGGCTTGGAAGGACCTGCCGGAGAAGACGTTTCGAGAGATCCAGGCCAACCGCAAACGCTTGCGCGGACTCGATGAGGAACGCTTCGAGCGGCTCATGAGAGCCGGACGCTAAATGGTTCGATCTCTCGACACTTCGTTCCTGATCGACGTCCTCCGGGGGCACCGCGGAGCGGTCGGCAAAGCGGAGCTCCTCGACTCCGAATCGGAAGTCGTCACCATACCCGCGCCCGCGCTGGCTGAATTCCTGGATGGGGCGTACTTTGCCGGAGGTGCGTACCTGGCGAAGGCGATGCAGCTGATCGCGGGGCGCGACGTGGTTCCCTTCGATAAGGAGTGCAGTCTGATCGCGGGCCAGCTCCGCGCGGACCTTCGGAGCCGAGGGATCTCCCTGCCGATGCTCGACGCGATGATCGCGTCCACCGTCCTTCGGCATCACAGCATTCTGGTTACCGGCGACGCGGGGTTCAACCGCATTCCCGCGTTGGCCGTCGAATCCTACTGAACCGGCGGGCGCTTCCGCCATCGATCGATTTCCCAGCCGCAATCGCGGTAGCGGGCCGATACCCCCGCCACCGCGGTCGGTCTGGGTCGATGCTCGCTCATGGGCCCGACGTGTCAGATGCAAATGCGTTCGGGCACTCTCGGGCCCGTAGCCACTTTCCTTATGGATCCCACCCCGGGAACGACCTCCCGTCGGGCGAAGCGTTCTGCCGGATCCGGAAGGGATTCGCCTCCCGTCCGCTCGCTCCTCGAAGCGGCTTGCGGGACCCCATGCTTCCCCGGGCGAGGCGACCCGGGTGATCGACTCCACCCCCGCACGACCCCAGACAGGCGGCTTCCGCGCGCCAAACGACCACCTCCGGGGGCCCACCGCCCCGCGTCGAGCCGACCGCGTGGCGCACGTCGTTGAGCTGGGGGAGGTAGCGCTCGACCTACGCGGGCCGGGGGACCTGCTTGCCTCGGTTGCGCGGGCCACAACGTCCCCCGGTCCGTAGCGAATCAGCTCGCGGGACCGACCGCTGTACCTGGACGCTTGCACGAGCGCCTTCGGAGTCACGCACGATCGTCTCCACCCCCACCGCCCGACTCCCCGTGGGATCGATGGGTCACGCTGGCGAACTCCCACTGGTGTCCCTCCGGATCGAGGGCGGCGTAGCTGCGCACACCCCACGGTTGGTCCTTCGGCGCACTGAGCACGGCCGCACCCTGTCGCTTGGCTCGCTCGCAGTGGGCGTCGCGACGTCCTCCACGATCACGGTTACGGCATGGGTCAACAGCGGCCAGGACCGGCCGGTCGCCTCCTCGAAGTGCGGTGCTCGTTCGCGCATCCACCCCTTGAAGTCGCGGTCGTGCCCCGAGATCATCACGACCCCGCCGTCCGGACCCTCGAGCCGCGCGGTGAGGTTATCCTCGCCGCGGTCGAAGCGCTTCTCCTCGGTGAACCCGAACACTCGGCACAGCCAGGCGAGCGCCGCGAAGGGATCCTCGTAGCTCAGGTGAGGGATCACCCTCTGCCGGCGGTGAGGAACCCGAGGGCGAATTTGGGCGTCGGGACCGACATTGGGCGCTGCAGGGTCCGTCACGATCTCCTCGCCATCTCGATCATGGACATGGCCCCGCGGGCAGCAATCGATGTTCCTATAATCGCTCCTCGACGAGGCCAAGGAAAAGTCAGAGACTCTCGAAGATGTCCATGACGCTGCCTCCGTTCGTTACTGCCCAGGAGCAATCCGGGCGTGACCGAGCTTCCCGCCGGGGAGGGTGGCCTCCCGACCGGTAGGAACGGTAGGGCCGGGACCGAACGGCTACTTAGGGTCCGAGCGAGTGGGGCCCACCGCGATGACCTCGGCTCCGATCCGGATCTCCCTTCGAGCGGCTCGACGGCTGGCGGTCACCAAGCAGCACCTCTCCGGCACGCGCCCGAGACGCGCCACGGCCGAGCGCATTGTGGAGACCGTCCGCGACTTGCCGTACGTGCAGTGGGATCCGGTCAGCGTGGTCGCCCCCTCCCACCTCCTCTCCCTCTGGGCGCGAGTCGGGTCATTTCGGCTTTCCGACTTTGACCGGCTGCTCTGGTCCGAGCGGCGACTGCTCCAGCACTGGATTCCCTTCGCCGGCGTCGTCGCGACCGAGGACTATCCGCTCTACGCCTCCCTCATGCGACGGTATCCGGAGTCGCTCTCCGACTCTTGGGGAGCGCAACGCGCCGGCGCCCGAGCGTTCCTGGCGAAGCACGGGGAGCTTCGAACAAGGGTGCTCGCGGAGCTCCAGGGCGGTCCGTTGCAGGTGAACCAGTTCAAGGACCACGCACGAACCAAGAGAACCGCCGGAGACTGGGAGCCCTCGAGCGCGGTCTCCGAGATGCTCTGGCACCTGCTCATGTCCGGCCAAGCGATGGTCGTCGGTCACGACGGGAACCAGAATCTCTGGGGGCTGCCCGGCACCTTCCTTCCGTCGTGGGTCAATCGGGAGGTGCTCTCCGAAGAGGAGGCCGACCTCGAAGCGGCCCAACGGGCCCTACGAGGGCTCGGCGTCGCGACCGCGAAGGAGGTCGGCTACTACTTCATTCGGGGCTGCTACCGGGACATCCGATCGACCGTGGAGACCCTGGCGGTGGACTCCCGAATCCGCCGGGTCGTGATCGCGGGGCTGCGCGACCGGGACGAACGATACGTCCACGCGGACGACGTAGCCCTGCTCGACGATCTGACCGGGGATCGATTCTCGCCGCGGCTCGCGGTACTTCCTCCGTTCGACAACATGGTCTGCAGCCAGGCTCGGGGCCAACGGTTGTTCCACTTCGACTACGTCCGCGAGCAGTTCCTTCCGAAGGCGAAGCGTCGGTTCGGAATGTGGGTCCTTCCCATCCTTCGGGGAGAGGCGCTCATCGGGCGCCTGGACGCTCGTCTGGACAAGGAGAAGCGACGGCTCCAGGTCCACGCGATCTTCGCGGAGCCGGCCGCACCGACGGCGAAGGCCGTTGCCACCGAGATCCGAGAGGAGCTCGATCGCCTCGCGGCGTTCCTGGGAGCCGACTCGGTGGCGTTCACCTCCCGAGTGCCGCCCGCTTGGAAGGGCGCCCTCCGCTAGCGGCGCTCGACTCGAAAGTCGTTCGTTGGAAGCCTCTCGACTCACTCTCCCGCGAGCCGTGCGAGCGCGCGGAGCGCATCGGCCGTGACCCACCGGCTCGGTTCGTTCGGGGTTTCCAGCCGCAGCGGCCAGTACGCCCGCTCGGCCGCTGGACGGGCCAGTTGAGAAGGGTCCGCATCCATCGCCCACGTACCGTCCCGGCGGCGATTTCGGGGCGGCCACCGGACGGCGAGTCGGACGCGTGGATCCGCCCCTACCCCAATCGGGTGATCGCCCGGAGCCCCACTCGCAGCTCGTAGTGGTAGTGCGCGGGGAAGTGGCTTCGGTGCCACGGGAGGTACGGTCACCGAACCTCGGCCATCGATCGGCGGCGCAGATAGAACTCGCCTCCCCGGGCGATGGCCCTCTTCGTTCGCAACCAGGGCCCGGCCAGCCAAACGCAGGGGGTCCTCGTGAGGACGGCAGGGTTGATGTAGCACGACTTCCGTGCATTTCGGCCATGGGAGCATCGACGCCCCCGATGACCTGGACGCCGAACGTCAGTACAGCCAGTCCGACACCGGCTGCGCCGGAGGAGATCGCCGGGGCGTCCCGGATCAAGTGGGGCGCTCTCCTCGGCATTCTCGGGCTCGCGCTGGCCATTGGCGGTACACTGGTCGTCCTTGTCGACGTCGGGCTCGGCGTCACGAACGTCACGGCGTCCGGCTACGTGTCGCTGCTGCACACTATCCTGCTCGCCGTGGTGCTCATTGTGGTGGGCGTGTTCCTCGCTCTCCTCTCGTTCGTCCTGTACACCGTGGGGTTCGCGAGCCTGCGGAAGGCGGACCGTCGATTCAGCACGCCCATGGTACTCTGCGTGATTGGACTCCTGGGTCTCGCCCTCATCGGCGGGTTCGTCATTTTCTACGCCTCCGCGATCAATTCGGCCATCGAGTGCCCCTCCTCGAACTCGACGTGCCAGAACAACGCGACCTCCCTAGGTCACGGCGAGGTCGCACTCGGCTACGGCGGTGGGTTGCTCGGGTTCATCGGGCTCATCGGGGCGATCCTCGGCCTCTACCGGTTCGGCACGCGCTACTCGAGTACGCTCGCCAAGGTGGGTGCCATCCTCTACATCATCCCCGTCCTCAGCATCCTCGCGCCCATCCTCGTGTTCATCGGCGCGCATATGGTCCTGAAGAGACTCGGCCAGCCTGCCCCACCCGCCATCGGTATGCCGCCGTCCTCCCCGGCCCCGCCCCCGCCCACGTAGCCTCGGAGTCGATCGCGGGCTGGGCCTACGGGATCCTCCTCGGATTCGTCCTTCCGGTCGATGCCGGAGGAACGGGGGCCCGGATCGGCTGGATCGCCGCGCCTCCCGAGGCCGTCGAACACCGCGCCGTACCCTTCAAGACGCGACCGAGTCCCTGACTCGGTCGTCCGGACCGCGGAGTCCGCTCGAGCCCGTTTCGCCGGAGAAGGCGCCCCTTTCGGCCCCCGCCGATCCGCTCGCCCGCTGGTGCACGCGGACTCGCGAAGCCGCTCAGTCGGTACCGTCCTCGCGACAGACTCGCCTCGAGCGCTTCGGCACAAGTACGTCGGCCGCACCCTCCCCCGGCGACGCTCGCGCCACGGTCGGGGCACGCGGCCCTGCCCACCTCGAGGTTCAGAGGATCAACGCGGATCCGGGGGGACTTCGCGGACGGCACGTTCGAGCTTGTCGAGGCAGTTCTCCCAACCCGGGACGAGCCGGCGGTGGACGTGGGGGACCCCTCGGCGAAGCTCCCCCAACCTCTCGTGGACGACGGTGACCTGCGTCTGTCCGTCGCGCCAGGGACGGAGCTGGATCTTGACGAGCGTGTCGAAATATTCCCCCTTCTCGGGCTCGGTTCCTACGAACGCCCAACGGTAGACGAGTTCCCGCGGTGGATCGATCTTGACGAAGCGCCCTTCGAACCTCCCGGTGCTCACGCCGTCGCGCGAATGCCATACCTCGACGCATCCGTCGACCCGAGCGTCCACGGTGATCCGGTCGACCTCCAGGTCGTCCGGGGTGATCCACTGACGCATCAGGTCGGGGTCGAGAAAGGCGCGGAAGACCCGGTCGCGACGAGCGTGGAGGATCCTCTCGATCCGGACCGCGACCTCCGAGTCGTCGTGCGGGTTCACGGCTTCCTCCGCGTCTTCGGCCGGGGCTCCCGCCGGAGGGCGTCGTCCATCCGGCTCAGGCCGTCCTGCCAGAAGCGTTCGTAATAGGAAAGCCATTCGGATGCCTCCCGGAGCGATCGCCCGCGGATCGAGTACAGGTGATGGCGGCCCGCCGCGCGGACGGAGACCACACCCGAGTCCCGGAGGATGCGCAGCTGCTTCGATACGGAGGGCTGGGACATGTGGGTGCGGTCGACCAAATCGTTGACGGAACGCTCCCCGTCACGTAGGGCCTCGAGGAGGTGCCGGCGCGACGGTTCCGCCAGGAGTTGAAAGACGTCGGCCACCGTCAATGCATGCCCAAAGGGATATATGTCCATTTAGGCATGAAGTGGCGGCATCGGGTGCCGTGCGGGTACCGCGAGGCTCGAAGGGTCGGGGGACGGGAAGATGCGGAAAATCACGGCGAACGTGTACATGACCTTGGACGGCCGCGGCGAGTTCCCGAAGTATCCGGGGTCCGACCGGCCCTCGACGGAGCTCAACGCACTGTTCCGCCATATGTGGTACGACCGATTCGACGATGTCACGACGGTCATCATGGGTCGGCGATCCTTCCTCGGGCACCAGCGCGTGTGGAGTGAAAAGGCACTCAAGCCAGGCGAGCCGAAGTGGCTCCTCGACTACCGACGTTATCTCGACCGCGTGGAGAAGATCTGCCTCTCTCACCGACTCAAGTCCACCGACTGGGAAAACTCACGCATCCTCCGCGGAGACCTCTCGAGGATCTTGGCCAAACTGCGGCGCGAGAAAGGCGGGAACATCCTTCTGGAGGGGGGACCCGCGGTGGTCCGAGAGTGCCTTCGCCGCAATCTCGCCGACGACTATTGGTTCTTCGTCATGCCCGTCGTGTACGGGAAGGGCCCTCGATACTGGGGGACGATGGACGCCCAGTGTACGCTCAAACTCATCGAGACGAAACCCGGAGAGGACCGGGAGATCCTGCTCCACTACGAGGCCGTCCGGTAGGGCCCGTCCCGGCGGGACGCAACCCACCGCCCGCCTTCCGGGCCGTCCCTCCGGTCGGAGTCCGGTAGCCGGACCTCCGCCGCCGGAACCGATGGCCGGGTTCTGCCCGATGCCGGTGGGGCTCGGCGCGGAGGAGGGCGACACCGCGGACGGGTCCGGGGGGACGCTCCGTGGATTCGACCGTCGGCACGGGCCGCGGAGAGCCGGGGCCGGTCCCCGCCGCGTGGGCCGATCGGAGGAGCGCGAACGCGAGCCGAGTCCTTAACCACCGCCCCGGTTTCGGGGGCGCGGCAGGCCCGAGTGGTGCGGGCGGCTGGTGCCGGAATGCGGCGTCTGGGGCGAACTCGAGCGGCCGTCGTCTCTGTCGTGATGACGGGGTCGGTCGCCGTTCTCCTCCTGGCCGGCGGCGCGTGGGCCTCAACCTCCGGACTCCCCGGCCCCTTCCCCGCTGCGAACACCTGCGCCATCCCGTTCGCCCCGTGCTACATCACGCTCTCCACTCCGTCGGGATCCCACGGCAACAGGGTCACGATCACGGGCTCCGGGTTCTACCCGGGGGTCCCGTTCAACGGATACCTTTGGAACGGCGTCTCGGCCCCCCAGCTGGTCGCGTCCGGCTACATCGGCACGGGGGGATTCACCGCGACGTTCCACGTTCCGAACGACCCGATCGGGTCCTACTTCGTCTACGTCACGGATAGCGCCGGGGACAATCAGTCCGCGGGGTTCGAGTTGACCCACCTGGTCGCGTCCGCCTACTCGGGGGCGCCGCTGAGCCACCCCTCGCTATCGGGAAGGGGGTTCGTGCCGGGAACCACGGTGAAGTTCACGATCGACGGGCAGAGGGCATCCACCGTAGCACCCTGCCGCACGAATTCTCGCGGCGTCTTCGCGAGCTGCCAGGTCTCCGTACCGAACATCCCGTCGGGCACGCACCGGCTGACCGCGACCGCGGGCACGACGATCGCCCGAATTGATTTCACCGTCACTTGACCCCATTCGAGGTCGAGCGGACTGCGGGCCACCTCGCTCGACAGCCGACGGCTCGCGAGCACGATCGGGGACCGAGCTCGCTCGGCTACGGGAGGATGGGCGGCGCCCTGGTACGCGGCCCCCGCGAGCCGAACTCGCCGTCGGGGGTACTTCGCCGGGCGTCCTCGGCGGGCAACGGCATCCACTGCGTCGGATCATCGAGCGGGCCCCCTCGGGCCGCCTCCCTTTCCCTATCGCACCGGCCGCGACCTCACCCGACGTTGCGACGGGCGACGCAGTCAACGCCACTTCGAACCGGGCCCGGTGCGCTTCGTCGATCGCTTTGCGCCGGACCGGGGGCCCTTCGTCCGGGAGGGTCGTGTCTGGGAGGAGGATGCCGAGAGCTTCTCGAACTCCTCCCAGTCGAGGATGGGCGGTTCCACGTCGATCTGCCAAAGGAGGGCGTTGAGCTCCCCCCGGTGCTGAAGCTCGTGTTCCACCACGTGCAGGATCGTGCTCCGCACCCCCGCCGTGAAATCCTCATCCCACCAAGGGGGCAGTTTGGGAACGAGGAAGGTCCGGTCCAGGTCCTGGTCCGAGAGTCGGGAGAAAAACCGGTCCACCGGTTCCTCTACGGACCGCTGATACCTTCGGAGGTCGTCCAGTGACTCCGGATCGGGACCGTCATACGCCTTGAGCGGTGCTCCGGTCAGCGGGGACATCCGAACGATCCACGTCTCGATCCCGCCGACGGAATGGCCGAGGATGTCGAGCAGGGCCGGGAACGATGCCCCGCGGTCTCGGGAGAGTTCCGCCGGGGGAAGTTGCGAAAGCGCTTCGAAATACCCATGCCGGGCGGCCGTGTTGTACGAGTACCACCGCCGCAACCACTCCACTTCGGTCATGCGACACCGTCAGGCGGTCGATGGATTAACGCCGCCGACACGGGCCGCTGAATCACCTCGGGGAGAGGGCCCGATCCGCAAAGACCGGACCCCAGAGCGCGAGCTTCTGGGAGGTACAGGGTCGACGGCCGCTGCGTGCGTTCCGGGAGGAGTACCGACGCCCTACGCGGGGCGCTTGTCCTCGGCGACCCACGAAGACATCCGCTTCAGTTTTCCGCCCTCGAGCTCAAAGATGCCGCAGGCGCGCCCGAGGAAGACGCCGCCGTCCTTCAACGGGACGCGCACGACCTCCTCCGTCGCCACGACGTTGTTCTCCTCGGTCATCCGAATCGTCTGTATCTGGAATTTTTGGGGGGCTTCGAGCCCCTTGAGGACGGCGGTCTTCCCTCGCACGGGTACTCCCGACTCCGGGAACCCGTCGCCCCACTCGATCCTCTCCACGTCGTCCGCGAGACACGAACCGACGGTGCTCCAATCCAGATTGCCCAGAGCCGTCAGGTAGGTCTCTACGACCTTTTTGTTCGGAGTCATGACCGGCGAACTCATCCCCGCGTATAGGCTGATGGGCGGCTTCCACGCCCTGGGGAGTGAGGACCCGTTTGCCCTTCCCTCCGATCGGATCGGGCCAGCGCATCGTCGGCGCCGCCACCGGACGATGCGCCCCTCGGCGTCGGAAAGTTCAAGGCGAGGACGAGAGTCCGCGCTCCGGTGGCCGCATCGGCGAGAGCCTACTGACCGACACGGCGGCTCGGGCGAACCGCTACCTTGAGTCGCTCGCGACCCGCGCGGCGGTCCCGACCGACGATGCGGTGCGGGGGATCGACCCCCTCTGCGGGCCGCTCCCCGAGAAGGGAGAGGATCCCTCGTCCGTGCTGCAACAGCGCGACGACTTCGGGTCCCCCGCCACCGTCGCCTCGGCGGGAGGTAGGTATTTCGGGTTCGTCGTCGGGAGTTCGCTCCCCGCCGCGCTCGCGGCCAACCGGCTCGCCGGAGCATGGGACCAGAACGCCGCGGTGGCGATGACGTCCCCGGTGTCGGCGCGGTTGGAGGCAACGGCGGTCGGGTGGATCCGGGAGTTGCTGGGGATCCCCTCCGTCGCGCGAGGGGCCCTCGTCTCCGGCGACACGATGGCCAACTTCTCGGCGTTGGCCGCCGCGCGGCACGCGGTCCTCGCCACGGCCGGTTGGGACGTCGGGGCCCGCGGTCTCTTCGGCGCTCCCCCGGTGACCGTCGTCGTCGGAGAGGAGGTCCACGTTTCGGTGCTCAAGGCGCTCGCCCTCGTTGGCTTCGGAAGGGACCGGGTCGTCCGGGTCCCCGCCGACGACCGGGGGCGGATGCGGGCCGACCTGTTGCCGGACCTTCGCGGGCCGACCGTGGTATGTGCCCAGGCCGGGAACGTGAACACCGGTGCGTTCGACCCCTCGGGCGAGGTCTGCGAGCGGGCGCATCGCGCGGGCGCCTGGGTGCACGTCGATGCTGCGTTGGGCCTCTGGGCCCATGCGAGCCCGGACCGTAGGGCCTTGACGGCCGGCGTCGAGGGGGTCGACTCGTGGGCGATCGACCTGCACGAATGGCTCAACGTCCCGTACGACAGCGGAGTCGTGTTCGTGCGCGAGGGTCGGCACCTTCGAGGGGCGGTGTCGGGAGCGGCCGCCGCGTACCTTCCCCAGTCGGAGTTGGGAGAGGCGATGGAGTACGTCCCCGAGATGTCGCGCCGAGCACGGGGCGTCGATGCCTGGGCTGCGCTCCGGTCGCTCGGGCGATCGGGAGTCGCCGACCTGGTCGATCGGTGCTGCCGCCACGCTTCCCGGATGGCGACGCTCCTTCGCGCCGGGGGGTGCCGGATCTTGAACGAGGTCGTGCGGAACCAGGTCCTGGTCTCGTTCGGCAGCGACGAGGAGACCCGTCGGGTGATCGAGGCGGTCCAACGCGACGGCACGTGCGGGTGCGGCGGCACGGTCTGGCACGGCACGGCCGCCCGGCGGATCAGCGTGAGCTCATGGGCGACCACCGAGGAGGACGTCAACCGCTCCGCCGCGGCGATCCTTCGCGTCGCATCGACGCGGCCCTCGTGAGGCGGCGCGGCCGCCGCGCGCCGCCGCGCCCCGCTACGTCGTCTCCGGCCGGAGGACGAGCAGCGTCGAGGTCGCGTGGGCGAACAGCTTCCGCTCCCGGTCCCGGAGCCGCGCCTCGGTCGTAGCGACGCGGGCGCCCGCGGAGACTACGTGGCCCTCCGCCGTCAGGGGACCGTCACGGACCGACACCGGTCGAACGAAGTTGACCTTGAGTTCCAGGGTGGTGTAGCCCACCCCGGCGGGAAGTGTCGTGTGAAACGCGCACCCCATCGCCGTGTCCAGAAGTACGGTCACAATCCCGCCGTGGACGGTCCCCAGCGGGCTGTACATGAACTCGGCCGGCTCGAATTCGAACGAGACGGCCGAGGGCTCGACCGTTACGACCCGGACCCCCAGGAGCTCCATGAACGGCGGCGGGGGCAGGGACCCATCCAGGAATCCCCGAAGGAACTCCAACCCGCCCAGTTTCGCCATCGCGTCGGCGAATACCCGAGGATCTTGCCAGCCGATCGTGCGCGTACGCGGGTGGTCGGGGGCGCTCACGGTTTCGCCACGAGCATGTCGACCCCTCTCCCAGGACGGGGCGGGCGAAGTTGTCCCCGACCTATTAATTCCGCCTCGCCGCATCCCGACGGCGACGGGAGCGTCGAACACTCCACCGTAGACCTGTCTCGATGCGCTTCAGGGGAGGCGGCCCGAGTCGACGAGCACCCGCAGCGCGTTCAAGGTGATCATTTCGTTCGGACCGTCTTTCCCCCAGTCGACGACCTCCGTATTCGCAGCATTCACAGGGCCCCGGTGCCAGAACCGTCCCTCTACCGACCAGGTGCCGTCTGTGCCTCGCTTGGACTCGACGAGGTCGAGGGCCTCTTCGGTCCGAGGGTCGCTCAACCGGCCGGCCCGGCCGAGGACTCGAAGCGCCTGCAGGATGTCGTAGTGCCAGTAGACCGGATAGTGGAGACGCGTCCATCGGGGATCGACCACCGCCTCCCCGTGACACGACCGGAACAGCCGATGCCTCAGGAACAGCTCCGTCGCCCGGTCGACCGCCGTACGCACGGTGCCGTCGTTCGTTGCTCGGAGGTACTCGTTCAGACCCCAGAGGGTGGCGAGGCTCTCGTAGAAGGAGGAGTGTCGCGCACCCCCGGACGAATCGCAGTTCCAGCCGCCGTCCGGCCATTGCCAGCGCACGAGCGAATGGGCGAGTCGCCGGACGCGTACGTCGTCGGCCATCCCGAGCCGGGCGCATACCCCCAGGGGGTTACCGAGGACCGAGGCGTGAAGGCGGAACCGTCCCCGGATCCGGTGGGGCTCGGACCGGGACAACGGCAGCCCCGAGAGCACATGGTTCGCGGCCCTTTGGGCCACCTCGCTATCGGGAGGGACCCCCAACTCGACCGCGGAGACCAGACGCCACGTCGCTCCGGCCCACTTCTTGTACCAGTGGACGCCGAACCCTCCGTCGGCCCGCGGGCCGGAGAGGAGCGCCCGAAGTCGATGCCCCTGAGGGATCTGACGTTTCGTTTCGCGCACCTCCCCGGACCTCGCATTCTCCCCGAGAATCTCGGTGAGGGTGAAGTAGCGGACCGAGGGGTCCTTCGATCGGAGGAGCCAGCGGACTCCGGGTTCTTCTCGATCCAAATCTCGCCCCCCTCGGGCACGCCGGGACGGATATTTCTCGCATCCCACCGGAGCTCGCGGGACCGGGGTCTCTCGGATCCGCAGGGCAGGATTCGAAGCACGTCGAATCGGGACGCCGGCGGCGAGCCGGATCGCGGGGCCGTGGGTGGATCCATGCGCGTCGCTTGCGGAGGGCGCCCTCCCGATCGGGCGTGGTGCCGCTGCCAGGGCACCGACGCGCTTCGGCTGGCGGAGCCTTACGGACCGCGCCATCGTTCCCCCCGGGCGGTCGCGCGGGAGGTCTCCGGGCGGAGGGAATCGACCCCTTGGGACCATGTGTGGCTCGAGGTGAGCCCCCCGCGGGAAAACGGCCGACGACATTCGTCGAAGGTGTTATACGACCCCTCGATTGTGGGCGCTTCGCTATGCGAGCTCTCCAGACCGGAATTCTCGTGGCCCTAGTTCTGACCGTGACGATGGTGCTAGCCCCCGTGGCGGGCGCCGGAGTGGCCATGCCGTCGCTCTCCGCTGCCTCAAGCGGCGCGAGCGCGACGGCCGTGACCCCCGTGTCCCCGGCGCGTACCGTCACGGATGCGCCGAATACCGCATCTCAGATGGCATCCCATGCCCTGGCCGCGACCAGCGCGGCGGGCCTCAATCCTCGCGTCATCTCCGTCCCTCGACCTTCGGCTTCGGCCGCGCAGGTTTCGCAGGCGACATCCGTCGGTCATGTCACTCCGCTCTACACCGGCATTCCCGCGCCGGTTGGCCTCGCGTACTACGGCCTCTCCGCCGGTAAGAACGGCCAGGTCGTGCCCTCGATCCTCAACACCACGAGCGTCCGGGGACAGGTCAACATGAAGGGGTCGGGAATCCAGCCCGAGGACCTCTTCGCCAGCTCTCCCGACAGCTACGGGATCCAGCTCAACTCGGTCGCCACGAACATCACGCTGTTCGGCACCCCGGGCTATTCGTTCTGGACGCAGAACGTCGTACTCTACTACGCCCAGGCCGGCTTCCTGATCCTGGTCTCGAACGTCTGGAACTTCTCGGGCCAGTCGATCTCCCCCAACGCGCTCTACGCGAGCGGGACGATCGGGGTCGACGACTTCAGCGACTACGGCTCTCTCGGCTACTACTACTCGGAGGTCGTCGTACCGTTCCCGGTCGTTTCTCCGTTCGACCTCACGCTCTACATGAACTCGTCCCTCGTCAACGGCCGCGACGCGGTCACGTTCACGGCGGGAGTCGCGAGCACGGCGCACCCGTCCGAGGACTTCAACGCGGCGTACGACTACGTCGTGTTCAACTCGAGGGCCGCCGGCGGCGCGCGGCTCACGAGCCCGTCCAACTACACCGCCAACGGTTACGCGTACAACCCGCTCGGCCTCACCGATGACTTCGAGCTGGTCCTCGGGGGCCCGAACGGCGGGAGCAACGCGGACATCGCCACGGCGGACGCGAACCTCGGACTCGCCTACTGGGACGCCGCGGCCAACGCCTACCGGGCGACCCCGAGCGCCTACAACTACGGCGGTGAGACCGGGGAGACGGTCACGGGCGCCACCGTTGCGTGGGCCTCGGGACCTCCGACCGGCCCCGGCGGACTCGACCACTACGGCACGCTGTCCGGCGGACCGACCGTCCTGAGCGGGCTTTGGGGGACGGGGACTCCCTCCGGCCGCGTTCCGGTGACGATCGCCGTCACTCCGGCCAACGCCTTCGACATCTTCACCCCCGTCAACACTTCGAGCGCCGAGCTCCGCAACTTCCTGATCTCGGAGACGGTCGCGGTTCCCGGGGTCTACGGAGACACGTTCTGGCTGACGCCGGGAACGTACACCGTCAGCGTGTGGCTGAGCGACTACTCGCCCTACACGGTGACGCTCACCGTCTCATCGGCCACGACGCTCGTGGTCCACCTGCACCAAAACATGAAGATGGGCGTCTACACGCCGCTCTGGGCGTTCTCGAACTCCCAGCTCCGGGCGCTCTCGGTGCTCGGCGCGGGAGTGCCGTCGGACCCGTACGTGCTCCCGAACACACAGAACGCCGCGCTCTCGGACGTCTTCGGGGTGTACAACGACTACGTGTTCCCGGTGTTTCCCGGCGTCTTCCTGCAGGGAACGACGGCGTCGGTCGTCCTCGCGCACAGTGCGAGCTTCACGACCAAGACGAACGATTTCCAGTACCCGGGCCAGTACCTCCCCGCGACGAATCAACTGCAGTTCTGGTTCGCGGGAGTGAGCAACGTCGCGCTCGTTGACTCGGTGATCTCGGGATGGTTCGGCGCCAGCGCGTACTACCCGGTCGACTGGGACACGTTCAACGTGATCTTCTACGCGTCGTCGCACAACCTGGTCGCGGGCAACAGCTTCGACACCGAGGGGCAGGCCCTGCTGATGTTCAGCGGTGGAACGATCTTCGGGCCGGTGAACGTCGGCGGCGGCAACAACACCGTCTGGGGCAACTGGTTCTTGGAGTCCCCGACCCCGGCATCGGACCTGAGCGTGGCCCCCGACTGGTCCGGCTTCAACGTCGGGCTCGGGATCGAGCTCGCGGAGCAGGACGACCTCGTCTACAACAATTACTTCGCGACCCCGACGACCGCGTGGATGCTCCCGTTGAACCTCTACTCGGGCGACTCGTTCCTGTACACCGAAACCTGGAACATCGCGAAACAGCCGGCCCTCGTCGCCCACTGGGCGGCGGGCTTCCCGTTGTTCCCGCTGTTCGGGAGCATCGTCGGTGGGTCGTACCAGGGAGGCAACTTCTGGTGGGACTACGGAAACTCGGCCTCGAGCCCGAACATGTACAACGGCGCGATCAACCCGAAGGGCGCTCTGCCCTACGATGAGAACGCGACGACCGTGAACGCGGACTCGCTCACCCCGTACGGTGGCACGCTGCTGCTCTACATCTACGGCATCTTCCAGCCGACCTTCATCTACAACGGCGGCGACTTTGTCCCGCTCGTGATGCACTCGGGTCACCACTAGAGCACCTGACGCCCGGGCCTTTGGGCCCGGGCCCCCTTCGGACAGGGTGCGGTCCATCCGTCCGACGACCGCGGGGAGCGGCGAAGGTAGAGCCGGGTGAGTCCGCCGAACGGACCCCGGGGAGCGCCGAGGCGAGTGCACTCCCTCGTCTACGCCTCGAGCGCCCATGACGGAGAGGCAGCAGGTCGGCCCTCCGCCCCCGACGACCTCTCACCGGATGAATATCGAGGAGAGAGCGTATCCGAGCGCGAGGCCGGAGACGGGGCCCACGGCCCAACCGGTGACGATGCTGCGGATCGTCTTCCAGAGCACCGTCGACTGACCCCGGGCGACCCCGGTTCCGATCATCGCACCGACCAGCGCCTGGTTCAGGGAGGTGAACAGCCCGAACGCCACGGAAACGAAGACGACCGTAGCCTGGGCGAGCTGTGCTGAGGTCGCCATCCTCGGGTCGAGACGGACGAGGTCGAACGCCACCCGTCGCAGGAGCGGCTGGCCCCAGGTCAGCACCCCCACCGCGAGCCCAAGCCCTCCCACCAGGGCCGCGAGGAACACCCCGAAGACGTCCGTCATCACGAACGCGCCGGTCGCGTTCGCCACGTCGTTCGCGCCCATGGCGAAGGACGCTGCCGCGCCGACCCCCACCAGTCCCAGGACCACCGGCCGGGCGAGCGCCGACGGCCGAGCCCCCGGGGGACGCAGCCGGTCTCCCGCCCGGACGATCAGGTACCCGAGGGCGAAGGCGGCGAACGGCGCCACCGCCCAGAGCACGAGCAACGTCCCGATGGTCGCCCAGTCGACCGGCAGACCCGCGCCCAGGCCGGCTCCGACCGTCGAGAAGACGAGGATCTGGATCGTGGACGTGGGGATCGTGAGAAAGTTGTACGCGCTCGTCAGCACGAGAGCCGACGTCACGATCGTCAGAGCGAGGCCAAGAGCTACGGTCGGGACCGAGAGGATCCCGTGACCGACGGTCGTCTCGACCCGCTCGCTCGCGAGGGCTGCGCCCAGGAAGGCGAGGGGGGCCATCAGGAGGAGGGCTGGCCCCGCACGGATCGCTCCGGCCGCGTACGGCATCCCCATGCAGGCGCCGGTGTAGTGGGCCCCGATGCTCACCGCGAAGGCGAGGGCCGCGACGATCAGCAGGTCGACGGTCAGACCCCCCATTCGCTCCCTCGCGCGATCGGATCCCTCATGGGTCGGTTCGCCCCGGCGACGGCGCGCGTTGCTGGCGCCCGCGAGCGGCGGTGTCGGTCGAGCCGGGTCCCTCGACGCCGCCCGCCCGAGCGCGGCGACCGCTCCCCGCACGCCGGCCGTGCGTGGACCCGGTCCCCCTCACGGGACCAGCCTCCCCGCGCGGAGGACGGGCTTTCCGTCCACCGTGACCGTGGTGCCGCGCTGAAAGATCCACGCCCACCAGGGAGTGCGGGTCTTCCCGCCGAGGTGGTCGTTCCGACCGAGGTGCAGCCCCACCGTCCCGAGACTCTGGTCCTCCAGCAGCGGTGCGTTCACGGTGTGTTCGTTCAGCCCGATGGAGACGGACGCCGGTCGATCCCGGCCCTCGCGCGCGCGGCGGTAGCTCCGGGAGAAGAGTTCGTAGCCGTCCGCATAGCTGAACTGGCGGAGCCGCCCCCGATCGAACGTCCAGCGACCGCCCACGAAGCGGCCCACGCTGTTGGAAAGCCCGGTCGAGCATTCGACGTTGGAGAGGAACGATCCCTCCGCGTACGATTCGTCGACGGCGACCTGCACCACTCCCGCGGGCAGCGTGACGAGGTCCCAGCTCCCCCGGACGGGGGTGCGGGAGACCGACCCGTCCGAAACGTGGGGCGTCCGCCCGCAGAGCCGTAGCGCGAGGCGGCTCCCGTTCGGGTGACGGAGTTCGAGCTCCCGGCCCCGTTCGAGCCGCTCCGCCAGCCGACGACCGCGCCGACGGAGGACCGATTGCGGGACCAGGGTCGCGTCGACCAGTTCCTCCCACCAGGCCGAGGCATCCACACCGTACATCCGCGCCGAGGCCTCGGACACGCGACCGATCGCCATCTGGACCGCACGGGCGCCGGCCTTGGCGGCGGCGCGGTACAGGGCGTCCTGGTACTCCCCGAGCCGCAGGAGGGTCGCGGTCGCGAGGGAGTGGAACCGCTCCCGGTCGCTGGGCCCGAAGAAACTGACGAAGACGTCGGTCTGTTCGAGCGCGGCCCGACGATGCTCCCCGATGCTCTCGAGGGACGTCGCGGGGACCTCGGTCGTGGCGGCCCAGTAGGTCGGTTCGTCCTGGTACAGGAGCAGCGGGCGGGCTCCGAGTCGAAGCGTCTCGAGAACGAAGAGGTTCGCGTAGTCGAGGGTCGACGTCCAGCAGTCGATCGTCACCCGCTCGCGGGGTCGGACGCGAAGGTACTGCCGGAGCACGTGGCGGACCGACTGGGCCTCCCGCCCCCCTCGGTCGCGGACCGTGCCCATCCCCTTCGCCACGGCGGGCCGGGTCTTGAAGGACGGATGGCCGGTGCTCGCGAGGTCGTAGCGCAAGCGATAGGCGGCCTCGCCGGCGACGATCTCCTGCCGTTGCGCCGTCCACTCGAACGCTCGCCCTTCGTTCGAGTAGGCGCCCACGGAGCGGGCGAGGGAGTACGTCAGCTCGGCGCGGGCCCGAAACTGGCGACGGGGGGCCGGCGCGCGGGCGGCCGCGAAGAGCTCCCGGTTCGCCCGGATCTTCCACTCGTCGAGGTCCCCGGTCACGTCGAACTCGATGCCCGGATGGCGGACGCGCCATCGGTCGAGCCGCGCGACGTCCGATGCCGGTATCCCGGTCAGGAGCACGCGCACCGGTGGCCCTCCGAGACTGCGCGCCGCCAGCTCCGCGAGGTAGCCGAGCAGGCGCGCCGTCGGGTCGGAGCCTGCGACCTCCCGACGGGCCAGCGCGGGGAGCGGACGGAACGCCGGGGCGGTCCGGGTGACCCCACTCTCGCTCGCATACGACCGGAGGGCGGGGAGGGGATCCGGTGTCGGCCGGGAGCGCGAGAGAGCGACCGGGGGGTGTAGGGTGACCGTCAACGCCGCCACGGGAGGGCGAAGATAGAGCCCGATGACGTCCCACGGCACCCGCGTCGGGACCGGGTCCGGTCGCGGCGGGTGCGCTTCGATGCGGGCCGGACGGATCCCGTACGATTCCCACAGTCGTCGCACCGTCATGTGGCTCACCCCGAATTCCCGGGCGAGGGCCCGCGTGGACCAGGGCCGTCCGTGGGGGCCGGACCGCGCGACCGTGGACCGAACGATCGCCTGCAGACGCTCTTCGGGAATCCGGCCGGCTCGATTCGCGGCGGACGACGGGTCGAGCCCGGGGACGCGGGCGGTCAGGAACTTCCGGCGCCACCTCGCGACGGTTTGCCGGTCGATACCGAGCCGGTGCGCGATCTCGAGGTCGGGGGCGCCGTCCGCGGCCCGCAGGACGATCTCCGAGCGGAGCGCGCGGGGACCGGGCCGACCGCGGAGCCGCAGCAGACGAGCCCGCTCCTCAGGGCTCAGATCGACCGGGGCAGCGACCCGCACGGGCAGGTGAGGGTCCCGGACGGAATATTACTCTGCCGTCGCGGGCGAGATTTGTATAAGATGTGGTCCGGATGTTCCAGTGGTCGGCGACTAGTTATGCCGCTCCGGCGTCGGATCGACCATGACGCGCACCGCACGCACCGCACGCGCCCGAAGTACGAAGAGAACGTCGAGCCCGTCCGAGATCGCCCCCGGCGTATTCGTCGGTGGGTGGAGCGATGCCGTCGGCTTTCACGGCACCCGGCTCTGCGTGCTCGATGAGGCCCCGAAGGAAGAGCTGCCCGGCGAGCTCCACCTCCCCATCTACCAGGAGGGGACCGAACGGCCGATCCCCGAGAACCTCGACCGGCTCGTGGGTCTCGTGGAGGCGGCCCGCGCCCGAGACGAGCGGGTGTTGCTGTTCTGCGGGCACGGAGTGCGCCGGGGCCCGCTGGCCGGCGCGTGGTACCTGCATCGCCAGGAGGGCCTCTCCCTGGACGCGGCGTACGACCGGGTGCGCGCCGTACGACCCCAGACCCAGCACGTGAAGGAGTGGGCCGGGGACTGGCGCAGCCTGGCGGACGCCTAGGACGCCGGGCGATCGGAGGGATGTACCGTGCATCCGGAGGAGCAACCGGACGGGGTCTGGGTCGCCGGCCTGACCCGCTGCTCGGCCGCGAAGGCCACCCGGTTCTTGGGCGAGGCGGCCGCGGAGAAGCGACTCTACCGGCACCTGGCACGGGAGCATGCCCGGGAAAGTCGGGAGTCGTACGTCGAGATCGATGCGCCCCTCGAGCTCTACGCGCTGGTCCGGCTCCTCCGCCCGCGCCACGTGGTAGAGGTCGGCGTATCGTCCGGCGTTTCGTCGGCGTACCTTCTCGACGCGCTCGACCGGAACGGGGTCGGCACCCTCCACTCCGTCGACCTCCCCACATTTCCGCGCCGGACCGCCCCTCGGCCGTCCCGGGGCGGCTCGTGGACACTGCCGCCCGGCCGAGCCTCCGGCTGGGCCGTTCCCCTCTGGTTGCGCAAACGCTGGGACCTGCGACTGGGCGACAAGGCGGTCGTTCTCCCGCTGCTGGCCGAAGAGCTTCCCGAGGTCGGACTGTTCGTCTACGACGTTCCCCACCGGGACGTCACCTCGTTCGGGGAGTTCCTCAGCCTCGATCCGCGCATGTCGGCCGGGTCGGTAGCGATCGCGGACCACGGTCCGACCGGCGAACTGTGTACCGCGCTCCAACGATGGGCCGGAACGCGCCGCGGCACTCCCCTGCGCCGCCAGGGGCTGGGGCTGTTCGGTTTTCGACTCAACTGACGCGGCGGACGGTACGTCAGCGCTCTCGCCGCCCGTACCCCGACGGTTCCCCCGAGACTCGGGACGCGCCGCTGCCCGCCATCCCTCGAAGGCGATGGGCCCGCGAGGGTGATTCGGCTCGCCCTGGGGAGGGAGCGGGGCCGGCGGTGCCCCCGCGTCCCCCCCGCCCCGCCGGGGTGAGGGCTCGGGGAGGGCCCACGGGCCCTCGGCGACCTCACAGACCGAACGCGACCGTGATCGTCTGCGTGGCGCCGTAGACCGTGAGGGTCCCGGAGCTCGGGGTGAGGGGGGGGCCGTCGGAGCGCACGACCGGGAGCGAGTGGGTTCCGTTCGCGAGTGCGACGGTCACCGGCTTTCCCGCAGTCGCTTCCCGGCGCGACCCTACCCAAACATCGGACCCGAGGACCCGCTCGAGAGCCGGGCGCGCGTCGAGCGGACCGCAATCAGGATGAGAATCACCGCGACGACGTTCAGCAGGGGGATGAACAGAAGGATCGCGGAGGCCTTGAACAGACCTTCGTGGTACCGGGTGCCGAGGCGCCAGATCCCGACGAGAAGCCCGATGTACCCGATGAGGGCCGCGATCCCTGCGACCCCGGCGACCCCGAGGACCGCAAGCAGCCCGCTCGCGTTGATGCACGAGGCCACGATCGGTTGAGCGTTCCCTGCGCAGGCCACGGCCTCGGAAAGCAGGTATACCGCGGCGATCCCCACGACGACGAACACCAGCAGCGCGACGAGTACGACCAGGACCGCCGTTGACGGGGTCGAGAACCGGTGGTCGAGGGGTGCGAGGGTCCGGAAGGCTCGAAAATAGAAGAGCAGCTCCAGGACGGTGAACACGATGCTGACCGCGGCCGCGGCGGCGAACGCATAGAGCGAGTTCAACGAAAGTACGACGGAATCGGTCCCCGAGCTGTTCGACAGGCCGACCACGCCCGTAACGGGGGTGGCGAAGAGCACCACGAACCCGACCAGGAGCCCGACCAGGGTCAGGATCGCGCCGAGGCTCACGTTCTCCAGGGCCCGCAGGTCCGTCGGTCGGGTGGCCGGGGTCGGAACGCCCGAGCCCGCGTCGCCGGCAGGATAGACGGTCGCGGGCCCGGTCACCCACGGGCTGGCCGGAGGAGGGGCACCGGGGGCCCCCGGGAGGGGGGCGGAACCGCCGACGGCACCGCCACACGAAGCGCAGAATGCACCCCCCGTCACCACCGGTCGGCCGCAGTACGGGCAGAAGCGGGCGGCCATGTCCGACCCGACGCCCGTTCCTCGGTATTAAGGCCGCGACACCCCGTAGTCCGGGGAGACTCCGCTTCCGCGAGGGCCAGCAACTTACCCGCGACTCCCGGACCCTTTAAGTAACCTTTAGTAATCGAGTATAGTGAGGCTACTTCAATGACCGAACCGCTCCGATCGATCGAACGCCGGTTTCCCGGCGTGCCCACCCTGGAAGGGGCCGGCGTACGGCTCCGGCGATCCTTTTCGAACAACGAGATCCCGCTCTTCGACCCGTTCCTGCTGCTCGACCGGTTCGGTTCCTCGAACCCCGAGGACTACCTCGCCGGGTTCCCGTGGCACCCGCACCGCGGCATCGAGACCGTGACGTACGTGCTCGACGGCCGCGTCGCCCACGGCGACACCCTGGGAAATTCGGGGGTCATCGGCACCGGCGACGTCCAGTGGATGAACTCCGGCAGCGGGATCATTCACCAGGAGATGCCGCAGCGGACCGAGGGGATGATGTCCGGCTTCCAGCTCTGGGTCAACCTGCCGTCCCAGGAAAAGATGTCGACGCCTGCGTATCGGGGGCTCGCCGCCGACGAGATCCCCGAGGTCACGACCGACGCCGGGAACCGGGTCAAGGTCGTTTCGGGAACGTTCGAGAAGGTCGACGGTCCTGTCCGGGGGATCCCGGTGGACCCCACCTACCTCGACGTCCGGGTGCCGGCCGGCGGAGAGTTCGAGTTCCCGGCCCGACCGGGCTACACTGCCTTCAGCCACGCGATCGACGGCGGAGGTACGTTCGAGGGGTCGGACCGCCGGCCGGTCGTTCCCGGCGAGACGGTACTGTTCGGCCCGGGGGGACCCGTGCGGGTGCATGCGGGAGACGACGGGTTCCGGTTCCTGATGGTCTCCGGTCGTCCGCTCCACGAGCCGGTCGCGTGGTACGGTCCGATCGTGATGAACACCCAGGACGAACTGCGGTCGGCGGTGCGGGAGCTCCAGGACGGGAGCTTCATCAAGCACCGGCGCCCGATCCTCGAAGAGTGAGGGCGACCCCCACCGGATCGCTCCCTTGACCCTACCGCTGGGGCGCCGGGGCGGGCTGGGCGTCGCCGCCCCGGGGACCGGACCCGCCACCGCCACCCTCACGAACCCCCGTCGGTTCGGGGGCACTCCCATGCGGAGCCGAAGACCGCCGCCACCCGAGGACGCGCTCGCGCGGTGCGTGCTCGACCGGCACCTCGGGGTGCGCCGGGGTGAATCGGTCACGGTCGAGACCTGGAGCCACGCGCTCCCCTGGGCTCGCGCGCTCGTCATCGAGGCCCGACGACGGGGCGCCCGGCCCGTCCTCCTCGTCGAGGACGAGAGCGCCTTCTTCCGCTCCCTGGAACTCGCGGGCCCCTCGTCCGTTCGGATGGGCGCGGGGACCCCGCACCTGGGCGATGCCTACGTCTACCTCGGGGGCCCGGAGGCGTTCCCCCGACTCCTCGGCCTTCCGGCCCACGATCGGGATGCGCTCGCCGTGCGGCACGACCGGCGGTGGTGGGTGGCCGCGCGCCGCCGTCGGACCCGTGCGGTGCGCCTGGCGGTAGCGGATGCCACGGCACCGGCCGCGGCGAGGTACGGCGTCGATCGGGAGGCGTGGCAGGCCGAGCTCGTGCGGGCGAGCCTGGTCGATCCCCGCCGGCTCGAACGGTCGGCCCGTCGCGTGCTCGGCCGGCTCGGGCGGGCCCGCCGGATACGGGTCCGACACCCGAACGGCACGGATCTCGAGGTGCGACGCGCGCCCGCGGCGCCGCTCGTGCGATCGGGCCGACCCGGCCGAGCGCCGGGGGACGTCTGGGGGGAGGTACCGTCCGGCCTCCTCGTCGTCCCGCTCACCGGGGGCGCGGCCGAAGGGGTATGGGAGAGCAACCGACCGGCGTACGACCGGTTCGTCGAACCCCCGCTCGCCGTGGGCGCCCGGTGGACCTTTTCGCGCGGTCGGCTTTCGGAATTCGCATTCGAGGCGGGCGGAGAGCCGTTCGAGTCCGCGTACTCCGGGGCCGGCCGGAGCCGGGGACGTCCGGTCGCCCTCACCGTCGGGCTCAACCCGGCGATCTCCCGTGCGCCCGAGCTCCAGGAGCTGGCCGAGGGTACCCTCGGGCTCCTCCTGGGAGACCGGTCGTTCGATCGCGGGCCGCGGCGCACCTCGTTCTCCTACCTCTCGGCCCTCGCGGGAGCGGATGCCGACGCGGACGGCCGCCCGTGGCTCGCCGGGGGGACCCCGACGGTCGGTTCCCACTAGCGGCGCACCGAGCGGCGCGACCGCCTACGACCCGAACCGCTCCGCAAACGCCGCGAGGAACGTTCCGGCGTGGCCGAGGTGGCGGATCGAGATCTGCTCGACGTTCACTCCGAGGGGAACTTCGAGCCCGCGCTCCCGAGCCCGGTCGCTGACCGACGACCAGACCTCGAGCGCCCGGTCGACGCTCCGCTGTGCCGCGCCACCCTCTTCCCCGTCGAGGATCGCACGTTCGGCGGCTTCGGGGACGTCCGCGCCGAGCCATCGGACGAACTCCGCGTCCTGCTCGTCCACGAGCGGTGCGACGCTCAGGAGGACCGCGACGGGAGCGAGCGACGCCTGCCGGCAGAGCAGGTCGTACTGCCGGACCATCTCGAACACGGCATCGGCGTCGAACACGATCTGGGTCGTGAAGAAGGCGGCCCCGGCGCGTGTCTTCGAGAGCATTCGGTGGGCCTCCCCTTCCCGTTGCGGAATCGTGATGTTCCCGACGAGGCCACCGGCGCCCTCGACGATCGGTCGGCAGATCCGGTTCGCCTCGGTGACGGCCGGGCCCGGGTACGGGATGTAGCGGCTGGTTCCCCCCACGAGCACGACGTGGCGGATCCCGAGGAGCACGGTCTCGGACGCCCACCGCTCGATCGCCTCGGGGCTTTCCAGGTGCGCGACCACCTTGTTCACGATCGCTTCCCGCCCGGTCCGCTCCGAGAGCGTCCGTCCGAACTCCCGAGGGTCTCCCGACCGGTAGAGCGGCCGCCCCTCGTGGTTCTCGTCCACGAGCTCGGGCACATCGATCGCGTCGATCCGGGGCACCGATCGGATCAGTTCGACGACCGCGTCGACCTCCGCGGCCGCCCGAGCCGGCTTCGCGCGCGCGGACGGGGGTACCGGCTCGAAGAAGAGCGGAAGTCGGCGGAGGGCTTCGGCAAGCGGTCGAACCATCGGTCCCCTGGTCGTTCGGAGGTACGGGACGGGACCGGTGTCGCGATAAAGCGTTTCGTCGCGGGCGCACCTTGCGGGCGGCGCAACGCCGGGTCGTGGGAGGTAACCAGGGCGCGAGCGCGCCCCGCGCTCCCGTAACTTCATCCGACCGACCGACCTCGCGCTTCCGTGCCGAGCCGACGCGCGAAGGACCCCTTGCGCACGGCTCCCGGTGCGCCCCACGCCCGGGTCCACATCGTTCCGGTCGGTTTCGAGGTCGAACGGATCACCGAGCCGCTCGCGACCGAGCGCGCCGACCGGGTCTATCTCGTGACCCGGACGGACCGCGATGCGGCCGCGCCGTTCGTGGAGGAGGTCCAGCGACGGCTCGCCCGGATGAGCGGGTCGATGGACGTCCGGATCGTCCGCACCGACCTGTGGAGCGTCTTCGACGCGCTCGCGGCGTACCGCGCGATCTTCGCCGCCGAGGGCCGCACCGAGCGGGGCGCCCCGGGGGTCCTCCCGCTCCGGGTGAACGTATCGACCGGGACGAAGATCACGGCGATCGCGGGGACGCTCGCCTGCATGCTCTGGAACGGGGAGCCCTACTACGTCCAGGTCTCCCGGTCGTGGTACTCCGACCGCACCCCACGCGTCCGGTCGGTCAACGACGTGATCGACCGGGTCGAACCGGTCAACGTCTACGAGCTCCGGGCCCCGACGCGCGAGCTGGTCGAGGTGCTCGAGGCGCTCGAGCGCCGCGGAGGATCGCTCCGGAAACGCGAGCTGCTCCGCGAGCTTCGGCTCGACCGCCCGGGGGACGACGGCGGCCCGTCCGTGTCGCCGCAGGCACAGCACGGCCGGCTCTCGCGGCGACTCGAACCGCTCGAACAGCGTTGGGGGTTCGTGCGGACCGAGGCCCGGGGGCCCCGCGCCCGGGTCACGATTACCGAGCAGGGGAGGGTCGCTCTCGCGCTGTTCGGGCGGCTCGACCGGTCGGCCGCCCCCCGTAGTTCACTGAGTTAACGGGATTCACGTTACTATATCCAAATAGTCACCGACCCCTCAACATTCCCGTGGAAGCAGGGAGCGGTTCGGACGGTCGGTGGGGGCTCGACCCGACCGTGCGAGTGTCGACGTGCGGGGTGCCGTGGACGGCCTTCGGGCCGTGGCCGATCGAACGTGCGACCGCGACGGACCCCGGTGCAACGACGGTCCGCTCGCCTTCGTTCCCTCCTCCCCGGAGCCCCCGGGGTCCTCGGCGGATGCCGGGGCCGCGGCGGCTCCGCGTGTGACCCCGCCGCGACCCAGCGGGGCCTCCCAATCGATAAGTCGGGGCGGCCGCTCTCCCCGGCGTGGGCACCCACCACGCCGGTAACCTCCTCTCGCTGGTCCGACAAGGGCTGACGCTGAGCGTGCAGTTCGGGCCTCATTCCGTCGAGGCGCTCCTCTGGGTCGCGGAGACGATCGAGGAAGGCGTCTACGAGGCGGGCTCCCTCCGTCGTACGGCCGAGGGGATCGCGTTCGCGCTCGACAACCCGCTCCTGCGGGTCGGTGCCTTCGCCTCGCTCGCGGTCCGCGTCAACGGCGAGCCGGTGTCGGGGGCCCGCGTCCGATTCCGACCGGGCGCCGGGACGCCCTGGCGGACCGCAGAGTCGGTGACCTCGGGGTCGAGCTTCTCGTTGGCGCCCGGCGACCGAACGGAAGTCGAAGTCGACGGGAGGTTCGGTCGACCCGGGGATCCGGTCACGGTACGCATCGAACTCCGCACGCCCGCGATTCCCCCTCGGGTCTGGCTCGAGTTCACCGAGACCGCGACCGATGCGGAGCGCCCCCCGTGAGCGCGGCCGGTCCGCCCGCGCCCGGCGCCCCGGTCCTCCTGACCAGCCTCAGCGCAGCCGCTCTCCTCGACGGCCGGGGGGACCTCGAGCTGCTCCGAGAGATGCGCGGAACGCCCGTGGACTGGGGAGGAGTGTTCGGTCAGTGCGTCCGGCTCACCGGGCCGTGGCGCGTCGCGCTCTCCGCCGACGGCGAGGACCGTTCCCTGCCCGCCTGCTTCGTGTCGTCCGAACGGGCGCCGGGCGGATGGAGGAGTCTCCACCGGTGGAATGGGTTCGAGGTCGTGCAGGACGTTGCGGCGGTCGGCCCCGTTCCCGGGGTCGTGCGAACGTTCCGCTGCTCCGTCACCGGGAAGGCACCCCCGTCGCTCACCCTCACGAGCACCTTCGCCCCGTACCTTCTGCCGGTTCTGGTCGAGGGGATCCGACCCCACACGTTCCGAGCCGACACGGGCTCGGACGAGGTACGCGTGCGACAGCGAGGCTTCGCGCTCTCGGTCCGGTGGACCGAGCCCCCGACCCGGCTGTTCCTCAACCGCGGGTCGTGGATCGGCGGGCGGTTTCGCGGTCGTCTGGACGAGCTGGGCGTCGAATTCTCCGTACCGCTCGCTCCCGGTGCGACGTCCGAACTCAGCCTCCTCGTCTCGGGAGGGTTGGACCGGACCCTGGATGCGTCCGCGCTCGAAGCTCGGGCCGTGCTCTCGGGTCCGAGGGAGGCGGCCGCAGCGGTCGACGGCGCCGACCGGGCCTGGGTCGATGCGACCCCGAGCCTCCGGTTTCCCGACTCCCCCCTCCTCGAACGAGGGTACCGGGTCGCGCGATCCGCGCTTCGCCGCCTGTATACCGCTCCGGGAGACGGGCTCACCGGTCTCGTCGCAGGCTATCCGTGGTACTCGGCGATCTGGTGCCGCGACCTCGCCTGGATGCTCCGCTCGGTCCTCTGGATGGGGGACTTCGAATGGGCGGAACGCTCGATCGCGACGGTCCTGCGCTTCCAATCCCGATCCGAGGTGCCGATCCTCGGTGGAGAGACCGGTGAGCTCCCGATGCAGATCTCCCCCGGGCCGGTCTTCTTCTACGGGACTTCCGACACGACGCTGTACTACCCTCTGCTGATCGACGACCTGCACCGGCACGCGGGGGGCACGGGTCCCTCCGAAGAATGGAAGCAGGCGGTCCGGCGGATGATCGTCTGGGGAGAGGCACGGACCGACCCGACCTCGGGCCTCCTTCGGAACGGGGGCGAAGTCGAGGCGATCAGCACCGCGACCCAGTCGCTCGCCCGGGTGCGCTATGGCATCGACTCGCCCGACACCACGATCTGGGATTCTACGGACCGACGGGACCACGCGATCGATATCCAAGTCCTCTGGTGGCGCGCGCTCGGCGCCGCCGGCGACATTCTCGGGGGGCCGCGCGACCCGGCCGCCCGTCGGATGCGGGAGCTGGCCGACCGCCTCGCCGGGACGCTTCGCGCCCGGTACGCGTGGGACGCCGAAGGGTATCTGTACGATTCGTACCGGGCGGGTCGCCCGGTGGAGCAGGTGCGCCCGAACGCGCTGCGCGCCGTCGGCGCGGGGCTGTTCCCTCCCGCCCCGGCGCTTCGGTTCGTCGAGCGTGCGGCGCAGGACGACCTGACGTCGCCCTGGGGCGTCCGCACGCTCTCCTCGCGCGACGCGGCGTATGACCCGATCGCGTACCACGACGGTCAGGTGTGGACGATCGCGACCGCGTGGGCGGCCGATGCGGCGCTCGCGGTCGGCGCCGTGGAGCTCGGCCTCGGGTACCTTTCGACCATCGCCGACCGGCTCGACCGGGAGGGGGGGTTCGCGAACGAGTGCTACCGGGGAGACCGCGCCGAACCGTTCGACTCCTGCTTCCTCCTCGGGTTCAGCGTCGCGCCGTTCCTGACCCTGCTCTTCGAACGTCTGTGGGGGCTGACGGTCGACGCCCGCGCGGGACGGCTGACGGTGCGGCCCGCCTTCCCCCCGCACTGGCACGCGGCCTCCCTCGAGCGTCTGCGGATCGGACCCGGTTCGGTCGCCCTCGATTGGACGCCGGAACGACTGCGGGTCCGCTGGTCCGGCCCCGGGCCCCTCTCGGTCGTCACCGGCTCCGGCGACGTCACGGTCGCGCCCGGCTCCGAGCGTGACGTGTCGACGGTCGCCTCGGGATAGGCGGCGGCCCCGGCCGCACTGCCTTCCCACGGGCTGCCGGCGGGGTAGGCGAACCCTTCTTGGGCCCGGTCCGGCCTGGGGGGCCGGCGATGAAGGTGATCCTGTTCGGCGCCTCGGGCATGGTCGGCCAGGGCGTTCTGCGAGAGTGCCTGCTCGACCCGGAGGTCTCCGAGGTGCTGTCCGTCGTCCGCCGCCCGACGGGCCAACGGTCGGAGAAACTGCGCGAGGTCGCCCTCCCGGATGTGGGCGACCTCTCGACCGTCGAAGCTCAGCTCCGGGGCTACGACGCCTGCTTCTGGTGCCTCGGCGTCTCCTCCGCCGGTAGGACCGAGGCCGACTACCGCACGGTCACCTACGACCTCACGGTCCGGGCCGCGACCACCCTCGCCCGACTCACCCCCACGATGACGTTCGTCTACGTCTCCGGCGCGGGCACCGACAGCACCGAACACGGGCGCGCGATGTGGGCCCGGGTCAAGGGAGCGACCGAGAACGCGCTGCTCCGGCTTCCCTTCCGCGCGGCGTACATGTTCCGACCCGGCATCATCCGCCCGCTCCACGGGATCCGCTCGAAGACGCGGAGCTACCGGGTCCTCTACACCGTGATGCGCCCGTTCCTCTTCCTCGTCCGCCTCGTCTCTCCGGACTCCATGACGTGCACCGACCGGGTCGGGCGCGCCATGATCGCGGTCGCGCGCCAGGGCGCCCCGCAGCCCCTCATCGGGACGCGGGAGATCAACGCGCTCGCCCTCGGAACGCCGTCCTAGCTCGCGGCCCGGGCGGCCGGGAGCGCGCCCGCCGGAGGAGCCTTCTTATCCTTCGGACCCAGACGGCGACGATGCCCGAGGCGATCGAGGTCCAGCACCTCGTGAAGCGTTACGGAGCGCTGCCGGCGGTCGCCGGCATCGACTTCACGGTGCGGGCGGGCACGGTCTTCTCGTTCCTCGGGCCGAACGGCGCGGGAAAGACCACGACGACCGAGATCCTCGAGGGACTCCGGCGCCGGACGGAAGGGAGCGTGAGCGTCCTCGGCCTCGACCCGTGGGCGGAAGCCTACGCCTTGCACCTGCGCATCGGTGTCATCCCCCAGGACTTCCGCTTCTTCGAGAAGATCACCCCGCGCGAGGCGGTGCAGTACTACGCACGGCTCTTCGGCACGAGCCCGGACCCGGACGAGCTGCTCGCCCGCGTTCAGCTGGCGGACAAGGCCGGCGCCCGGTTCGACACCCTCTCGGGAGGGCAGAAACAGAAGCTCGGGCTCGCGCTCGCGCTGACGAACGACCCGGAGATCTGCTTCCTCGACGAGCCGACGACGGGTCTCGACCCGACCGCGCGCCGGGCGATCTGGCAGGTCATCCGCACGCTCAAGGCCGAGGGCCGCACGGTGTTCCTGACGACCCACTACCTCGAAGAGGCCGAGCTCCTCGCCGACCAGGTGGCGATCATCCACCACGGGAGCATCATCGCCACCGGGACCCCGAACGAGATCATCCGCGCCCACGGCCGGCCCGAACGGATCCGGTTCCAGGCATCGCCCGAGCTCGCGGAGTACCTCCGCCCGAAGCTGGGCCTCACGGTCAGCGCCGCGGACGGCCGCGTCGACGTCGAGCTCCAGGACCAGCGCGACGCCCTCCGCGTCCTCACCGCGGTCGAGGCGAGCGGGCTGCCGTGGCAGAACTTCTCGACGGCCCAGGACACCCTCGAGGACGTCTTCGTCCGTCTCGTGGGACAGATGGACGACGGCGCGCTCAAGTCGGAGGTGCCCTCGTGAGGCCCCAACGGATCGCCGCCGACTTCAAGATCGTCGTTCGTTCGTACCTGCGGAACCCGGTCGCCCTGTTCTTCTCCCTGATCTTCCCGATCATCCTCATCGCGCTCTTCGGGCTCATCTTCTCGGCCGTCGGCAACGCTCCCGTTCCCGTCCAGGTGCTCAATCTCGACCACAACTCCCCGCAGAGTGCGGAGTTCCTGGATTCGCTCAACAACACGACCTTCGTCCAGGTCCAACTCGTCGACTGGAACGAGTCGACGTTCGCCGCCCAGCTGGGCCAGAACGACGACCCCGTGGGGATCGTGATCCCGAGCAACTTCGGGGCGAACTACTCCGCCAATCGTACCGTCAACATCGTCGTCTACACCGACCCCGAGGACGCGAGCGCGGGCGGCACGGTGCTCGGCGCGGTCCAGCTCGTCTCGAACGAGTTCAACCTCCGGGCCGTGAACGGGACCCCGATCGTCGGGATCACGGAGCGGAACGTCGGGAGCCAGGTGTTCACCTACATCGACTACCTGATCCCGGGACTGATCGGATTCTCGATCCTGACCAGTCCGATGTTCTCGATGGTCGACGTCGCCTCGTCGTACCGGAAGGACGGGATCTTCCGCGAGCTGTCCCTGACGCCGCTCACGCGGGCCGAGTGGCTCACCTCCCACATCCTGTGGTACATGGCCCTCACGTTCGTGACCGCGGGGATCATGATCGGGGCCGGCATCGAGCTGTTCGGCGCCCACGTGAACATCACGCTGGGGCTCGTGCCGTTCCTGATCGCCGGACCGCTCCTGTTCGTCTCCCTCGGGATGCTCGCCGGCTCGGTCGCGAAGACCCCCGAGAGCGCGGCGCTGATCGGGAACATCATCACGTTCCCGATGATGTTCCTCTCGGGAACGTTCTTCCAGGTGTCGATGTTCCCGCCGGCGCTCCAGAGCTTCGCCCGGATCCTGCCGCTCTACTACGTCATCGACGGGATGAACCAGGTGATGCTGTTCTCGAACAACGCGCGCGCCCTCACCGACGTGGTGATCGTCTTCGTGACCGCGATCGTGATCTTCGTCCTCGCGATCCGGTTCTTCAAGTGGCGGGACGAGTGAGCGCCCCGACCCCCCCGATCGCGAGCGACCCCGCCCGGTTCCGGGCGGTGATGGGGCGATGGGGCACGGGCGTCGCGGTGCTCACCGCCCACGACGCGGGAACGGACGCGGGCCTTACGGTGAACGCCCTGCTCTCGGTGTCGCTGGCCCCCCCGTCCCTGCTCGCGAGCCTCTCCTCCGACGCGGACACCCTGCCCGTCATCGAACGGAGCGGACACTTCGGCGCGAGCATTCTCGCCGCGGACCAGCGTGCGGTGAGCGAGCGGTTCGCGCGCACCCTCCCGCCCGCCGAAAAGTTCGCGGGGATACCGGTCCACCGGGGGCCGCACGGTTCGCCGCTCCTGGACGGCGCCCTCGCGGCGGTCGAGTGCCGGGTCGTCTCGCGCACTCCCACCTACGACCACGTCCTCCTCGTCGGAGCGGTCGTGCACGAGGAGCTGGGTCGGGAGACGGTCCCGCTGATCTACTTCCGCTCGGGGTACGCCGAGCCCGAGGGGCCGGAGCGACTTCGCCTCGCGCCCCGACGCCCGTAGGGTGCGGTTTTAACCTCCCCGTCCGCTCGTAGAGCGATGGACGAGCCTCCCCGCGCGGTCCGCCTCCTCATCATCGGGAGCGGACCCGCCGGCCTCACGGCGGCCCTCTACGCGGCGCGCGCCGAGCTCGCGCCGCTCGTCGTCTCGGGCGTCCCGGCCGGCGGCCAGCTCCTGGTCACGACCGACGTCGAGAACTACCCCGGCTTCCCCGAGGGGATCCAGGGGCCCGAGCTCGTCGACCGGATGCGGCGCCAGGCGGTGCGCTTCGGCGCGGAGTTCGTGGACGACAACGTGACGCGCGTCGACTTCGGTCGGCGACCGTACTTGATCACGACCGGCACCCGCGGGTCGTACCGCGCGGACGCGGTGCTCGTCGCCACCGGCGCCAACGCGCGTTGGCTCGGGATCGCTTCCGAGGAGCCGCTGAAGGGACACGGGATCTCGGCGTGCGCGACCTGCGACGGGTTCTTCTTCAAGGGCAAGGAGCTCGCGGTCGTCGGCGGCGGGGACACTGCGATGGAAGAGGCGTTGTTCCTCACCAACTTCTCCCCCCACGTGACGATCGTCCACCGTCGCGGGGCGCTCCGGGCGAGCGCGATCATGCAGGAGCGGGCGCGCTCGCATCCGAAGATCTCGTTCGTGCTGGATTCCGAGGTCGTCGAGGTGCTCGGCAAGGAAACGGTCGAGGGTCTTCGGTTGCGGAACGTGCCGACCGGCAAGCTTTCCGAACTCCGGGTCCAGGGCCTGTTCGTCGCGATCGGCTACGACCCGGCGACCGAGGTGTTCCGCGGGGCGCTCGAGCTCGACGAACGGGGCTACGTCCGCGTCCACGACCAGACCCGGACGAGCGTCGAAGGGGTCTTCGCGGCCGGGGATGTTCACGACCACCGCTACCGCCAAGCGGTCACCGCGGCCGGGGCCGGTTGCATGGCGAGCATCGACGCGGAGCGGTGGCTGGCCGAGCATCCGGCCGCGCCGGCGACCCCCGCCGCAGCGCCCGCGTCCCCCCCGCGACCGGCCCCTCCGCGGTAGCCTTTAATAACGTACGGACCGGTGCGAGTCGAGGTCGCCCGAGTGCCGAGCAAGAAGCACCTCCATATCGAGGCGTCCGGCCAGCTCTGCATTTACTGCGGCGCGTGCGTCGGCATCTGCCCGTTGAACTGCATCTACCTGGACGAGACCCGGATCACGTTCGACGAGAAGATCTGCACCCGGTGCGAGATCTGCGTGAAGGCGTGCCCGGTCGGTGCGATCGAGATCGGGCAACCGCTCCGTCTCTGAGGGAAGCGCATGGGGACGGACCTGAAGACCGACGTGCTCGTCATCGGCGCCGGCCCCGCGGGCAGCATGACCGCGAAGTGGGCCGCGAAGCACGGCGCGAAGGTGCTCATGATCGAGAAGCGCCAGGAGATCGGTAGCCCCGTCCGCTGCGGCGAGGGAATGAGCAAGGAGTGGCTCACCGAGGTCGAGATCAAGCCCGGCAAGTGGATCAACGTCGAGGTCGAGGGCGCGCGGATCTACTCGCCCCGCGAACAGGCGTTCGAGATCAACGAGAAGAGCGCGGGCAACGAAGTCGGCTACGTCGTGGAGCGGGACGGGTTCGACAAGCAGCTCGCGATCGACGCCGCGAACGCCGGCGTCGACGTCGTCCTCAAGACCGCCGCGGTCGAGATCCTGAAGGACCACGGTACGGTCGTGGGCGCGAAGGTCAAGCAGTCCGGACAGACGTTCGACATCCGCGCCCCGATCACGATCGCCGCCGACGGGTTCGAGAGCCAGGTCGGTCGGTGGGCGGGCCTCCCCACGAACCTCGCCCTCCGCGACATGGACACCTGCCTGCAGTACCGGATGACGAACGTCGACTCGGACGTGCGGTACTGCGATTTCTACCTCGGCAAGGTCGCGCCCGGCGGCTACGTCTGGATCTTCCCCAAGGACGAGGGGGTCGCCAACGTCGGGATCGGCGTCCAGGTCAGCCAGATCAAGACGACCGCCGAGGCACGGAAGTATCTCGACGACTGGATCGCGAAACACCCGGGATACGCCAAGGGAAAGAAGATCGACATGGTCGGAGGCGGGGTCTCGATCTCCCCGCCGTTGAAGCAGACCGTCCTCGACGGCCTGATGCTCGTCGGCGACGCGGCCCGGATGATCGACCCGCTCACGGGCGGGGGGATCGCGAACGGCTGCATCGCCGGAAAGATCTGCGGCGAGGTCGCCGCCAACGCGGTCCACGCGGGCGACTCTTCCGCGGTCTTCCTCCAGGCCTACGAGAAGGGATGGCGCGCCCGTCTCGAGGAGAAGCTCTACCGCAACTGGCTCGCGAAGGAGAAGCTCTGCACGATCTCGGACGAGACGTTCAACAAGCTGATCGACGCGCTCCAGGGGGTCAAGCTCCAGAAGCTCAACGTCCACAACATCCTCAAGGCCGTTCACGACAAGTACCCGGAAGTGACGAAGGAGTTCGAAGCGTTCCTCTGAACGCGTCGAGGGAGAGACGATGCCCGGCGCCCCCAACCGGCCGCCCGAGACCGCGCCCGCCCCACCGCCGCCCGCTCCGGCCACCGACCCTCCGGACCGAAAGGTCCTCCGACGGCTCGCCCCCGCGCGGATCGCGCTGTTGCTCGACCAGTGGAAGGGCGCGCCGAGCGCGGAGCTGACCACGCCGTTCGAGAAGGCGGAGAGCGCGTACGCGGCCGCCGACTACCCGAACGCACTGAGCGCGCTCGACCTCCTTTCGGTACGGTTCGCCGAGCCGCGGTGGACGACGCTCCCCGAACCGTTCCGGTCCCTGCGCGTCGCGATCCCGGCCCCGATGCCCCCGCACTGGGACCCGGATCATGCCCTCCCCGCCGCGGACAAGGACGCGAAGCGCGCACGGAAGTTCGCGGACGAGCAGCTCGCCCTCGCCGCCGCGTCGGTCGCCTGGGCCGGGACCCACGGGGTGGAGGTCGCCGACCTCGCCCCGCGGGTCGAGGAGGCGCGGACGATCCTCTCCACCGAGGGCGCCGGCGCGGGATTCTACGAGAGGATCGACGCCGTCTGGGAGGCGATCCGTGCCCGTGCCCCGCTCCCGAAGTC
>JBAWFC010000007.1:0-3253 GCA_049591535.1 Thermoplasmata archaeon
GGCCAGCCTACGAGACCGTGGGCGGAGATGCCGGTCACGATGCTCCGGAAGGCGGCGGAGGAGCGGGCGCTCCGGGCCGCCTTCCCGCTCCAGCTCGCCGGGGTCTACGGAGAGCAGGAAGCTCCGATGGAGGGGAAGGGGTGAGCGCCGCCATTCGATCTCCTACCGAACCGCGTTCGATCGAGCAGCCCGGTGTCCCGACCGGGGTCCACGACGAATACAATCCCGATGACGAGGCCGTGATCGCGGCGCCGGACGAACGAGATGCTGTCGCCAGAGAGTCCCTCGACGACCTCGTGGATCTGCGTCCCTTGAAGGGAGTGGCCCGGCACCTCCCGTCCGGAGACCCGGTCCGCCTACTCATCGAGGGGGAACCGGACCGTCTCCCCCGTGCGGTACTGGCGGCGAAGGCGGACTCGTGGGTCCTGCTCCTGCTTCGGGCGGGTTGAGGAGAATCCGGTCTTGACCGACGTTTCCCGCGAAGGTCCAACCCGCGTCCAGATACCCGGGCAACTCGTCGACGCGGACGAGGGCCTGCTTCTTCGGGGTCGGGGCAACACGCTTCTGGGTAAGCGCCCGGACCTGCTCGAGGTTCGACAAGTCGACCCCTTCCAGCTCCTTCTCGGAGTAGCCAAGGGATCCCAAGAGCACCCGCGCGACCTCGCGGCGCACATCACCCTCCGAGGCGACCTCTCCTGTGAGGATCGGTTCGCACCGTCGGTATGCCTCCCGCATCTCCTCGACGAGGTCCCCCGGCAGACGGTTCTTGTTGAGCGAGTACCGGGCCGTGATGTCGCCCGTGTGGCCGCCCCAGTGAACCACGAACCGATGCACGACCTTCCCCTGGCCCTCGGCGACGCCGAGACGAGTCTCGAAGAATACCCGCAACACGTACGGCCGGTCCTTCATGTCGAGCGACCGGAACGCGGCCCGCACCGCACCGCTGACGTTCATTGTCCGCAGGAAGGGTCTCCGTCCGCGTCCCGGACTCACGAGGTCGCTCGCCCGCGTCAGCTTCTCCCCTTGCGCGATCCGAAGCTTGAGGTAGTCCTCGATCGCCTTGCATGTGGGGAGCGGTGCGAAGGTGAGGTAGGTGTGCCTTGCCTTGGAGAGCGACTCGCGGACGACCACCAGAGCCGGGACCTTCCGGAACTTGGGTTCACTCCCGGAGAGGTCGAGTTCGGGGAAATCCCCGAGGGTGAAACCGTCGTCGCCGAGGTAGTTGCCGACGACCTCGGGACGGACACCGCTGTAGGCCATGAGGGCGCAGGTCACCCGGTCCCTCAGGGGAGCCCGGGCGAGAACGGTCCGTACCTGCCCGGGCGATGGAGCGATCTCGTCGACCAACGTGGGAGTGGATTCCCGCCCCTTGATGTTCACACCGGTCACGGCGAGACGTCCGTTGTGCTTCCGCCACGAGTTGACGGCTTTCACGGTGCTGTGGATGTAAGAGCCGGCGTGCTTGGCTCGGGACTCGACCTCAACGAAGTCCATGACGAGGTCACGGAGCGGCTTGTCGCCCATGCGCGACAAAGCCTCGGGAGTGACCTTCATGAGGCGAGAGAAGGCGGCGAGGCGCCGGACGTAGACGTCGGCCGTGGCGCGGCTTCCCTGGGCTACGTTCCGGTGCCAGCGGCGTCGGTCGTCGGACTCAGCGAGGAAGGGTACGAGGCGGGGAGTACGGTTCGGTCCCATGAGGAAGGTAAGGGAGCATGGGTTCTAATAGATTATTCTATAAGGCCCCGGCGGGCCCGTAACGCCGGTAACCGGTGTAGTGGTCGGGATTCCTGCCCGGCAGGAGGCGTGGGCTGCTCTCACCGGGGCCCAGCCGGCGCGAGTTTGTATCAGCCTGGGAGGGTTGATGGCGGGCATCGCGTTCCGATCGATCCTAGTGGGCCGTAACTGACAGACGTTGTATTTTGCGGACCTTTCGCAGGATCGACTCGGCATCCTTGGTCCACACGAAGGGTTGCGCCCTCTCGTTACTGACCTGCGCGTACTCCTCGATGGCGCGCTTGAGTGACGCGACATTGCGGAAACTCCCTCGAAGGAGCGCCTTCTTGGTGAGCTTCGAGAACCACCCCTCCACCGCGTTCAGCCACGACGACCCTGTCGGAACCTGGTGCAACTGGAACCTCGGATGACGGTGGAGCCACCGCTCCACCTCCTCGGTCAGGTGCGAGCTCGCGTTGTCCATGATGACGTGCACGGCGAGATTGGCTGAGGTCTGTTCATCGAGAGTCCGCAGAAAGGAGAGAAACTCCTGGTGACGATGCCGATGATGGAACTCGGTGACCACCGTGCCATCGAGGACATTGAGCGCCGCGAACAGGTCGATCGTTCCGTGGCGGGCGTAGTCATGCGGACGACCTTCCGGAAAGTTCGGTCCCATCGGTAGGACGGCCTGAGTGCGTTCGAGCGCTTGCACCTGGGGCTTCTCATCGACCGAGAAGACCACGGCCTTCTCCGGGGGATTCCGATAGAGGCCGACCACATCGACCAGTTTCTCCTCGAACCGGGGGTCGGTGCTGAGCTTGAAAGACTGGGTGCGGTGAGGTTGGAGGTGGTGGTCCTTCCAGACTCGATGAACGGTCATGTGGCTCACTCCGAGCTCGGCGGCCAGGGTGCGGGTCGACCAGTGAGTCTCCCCGCGGGGCTTGGTGTGCAGAGTTCGGTCGATGATCCCACGCACCAGTTCGGGAGGGAGTTCGGGCCGTCGGCCCGGGCGGGGAGCATCTTGGCGGATGCCCGGGATACGGAGGAGGGCGAAGCGAGACCGCCATCGGCCGACCGTGATGGGATTGGTGTGGAGATCGACGACAATCTGGTGGTTGGTCTGTCCCTCGGCGGCCCGCAAGACGATTTGAGAGCGGAGAACCAAACGCTGGGGGATGGAGCGGCCGCGGGACCAGTGCTCGAGTTCGATACGTTCTTCGGGGGCCAGCACTATCGAGGGAGCGAGGCGCATGGAGGACTGTAACGCAAGCAGGTACAATAATGTACCTACTTCAGTTACGGCCCACTAGGGAAGCTCATGCGCGCCGAAGGCTGCTTCTGGGCGGAGTCCCGGCCGTGGTTAGGACGCTCACGCGCACTCAGGGGCAGTACCTCGCCTATATCCACTACTACACGATCATCCACCGGCGACCGCCCTCGGAGAACGAGATAGCCGACTTTTTCTCCGTCCGGGGTCCATCCGCCCACCGAATGATCCTCCAGCTCGAAGGGCGGGGCTACCTCTCCCGAACTCCCG
>JBAWFC010000008.1:0-81476 GCA_049591535.1 Thermoplasmata archaeon
TGGCTGATGCCGTACGGAGACTCCTCGGGGGGGGCGTGGGTCTCCACGTAGTCGAGAACCTCGATCGGGAGGTAGCTCTGCCCGGCCATCTTCCCCCTGACGAGAGCTGTCCGACTACTTAGAATTAGTTTGTACAAAATAATGCTTGAGCTTTAAGTATCAAGTTCGCCACACTATCCCTTGTGATGAGCGCGGACCAGGAGAGCGGCGCCTACCTCGGGGGCATCGGAACGATGCTCGAGGTGGCAGACGTATGCCCTTCCTGCGGTCAGATGCACTCCGACCGACAGTATGCTTTCCTCCATCGCGGATCGGGCCAGTGCCCGACGCTGATTCCCGGCAACTACTCGATCGTGACCCGACCCTCGGCCCCGATCGAGGCCCACCTCGTCCCCGACATGCCGAGGTCCCGGGAGGCCGACACCCCGGTCTCGATGGGATCGCTCCCCCTCCCCCCGCGCGAGGCGATTGGAGACCGGCGGATCCGTTCCCTCTCCGTTCCGTGGCTGACCCCGCCCGACCTGGGGGGTGTGTACTAATGCTGCGGACCGAACGCGCTCGCCTCTCGTTCGCCCCGAGCATGATCGACGCGCCCCACACCCTGGCGCGGGACCTTCTGATCGCCGTGGCCCCTCCCCCTCGCACTCATGTCTACGACCTGTCGGGTTGGCCCAACTGGCTGATGCCGACGTACCGGTCGGGGGGTCACCGCACCACCCGGCTCCGGGAGGAACCACGGTGAACACGAGGGCCGGTCCTCCCTAACTCATGATGATAAGGCCCCCGCGGGGTACCCGGCCCCGCGGGGGTCGCCCTTTTTTTCCCGAAAGGGCGGCCCGGCCTGATTTCACGATGCTAAGGCCCCCGTGGAGTACCCGGCTCCACGGGGGTCGCCCCTTTTTTCAGGCCCCGAGCGACAGTAGCCGTGTTTCCCCGCTTTAAACTATGGGTGGCGCCTGGACGGTCCGCCAACGCAAACAAGAGATACCCGAGCTTCGTGGGCTCGACTCGGTCGTCGGTCATGGCGGAGTCGAAGTGCAGCGTGTGCGGGGGGCCCCTGGAAGCGGGTTTCGTGACGAGCACCAGCGGGTCCGGCCTGTTCTGGTCCCACGAGGGGAGCTCGACCCGATTCCGCCCGAAGGGTCTCGAGGTCCTGGTACCCACCGCATTCGGGATCACGTCGTCGGCGAACCTTCCGGGGGAGCGCTGCCCCCACTGCGAGACGATCCTGCTGCAGCTCAAGGCGCGGCCGTAGCCGCGGGCCGCTCGTCGCTGGAGACCGTCAGTCCGCGGACGAGCAGCGGCGGGACGTAGACCCGGCCCGAGAGCTCGGGACGGGAGCCGACCGACGACAGGTTCGCAAGGAGGGAGGGCGCGCCCTGCGGGCCCAATACCAGACCCCCGAGGGTTCCCCCCCGGATCGGCTCTGCGATCTTCCCGTGGCGAATACGGTACCCGATGCGGATCTCCCCGCCGAAAGCAGTTGTGAACGGATCGGGAGAGGCCCAGCCCAGCTGTTGGACCCAGATCCCCTCGCCGGCCTGCTCGGCGAGCTCTGCATCGGTCCCGCCGTCCCCGGGGGGAACCACCATCGTGGCCGTGTGCGGTTCGGGCGAGCGAGTGAACCGACGCCATCCGGCGCCACCGAAGGCGTCCACCCGGATTCCGCTTCCGGTCGAGGCGTGACCGAGAGCGTTGCCGTAGACGGAGTCGTAGAGAAGCTCGGAGATCTTGCCCTGGGCGATGAGGGTGCGTCGGCGCTGAGGGGTCCCTTCGTCATCGAGAGGTGCGGACCCGGTCCCCCACGCGATCGTCCCGTCGTCGTACAGGTCGATACCGGGCGGTGCGACCTGGCTTGCCGGCGCGGGGGAGAGCTTCCGTAGCTCGCCCGACCCGGAGAGCTTCATTCCGAGCGAGGCGGGAAGGATCCCCTCGAGGACCGAGGGAGGCAGGACGACCGTCAGCTCCCCGTTCGGGGGCGACTTCGCCCGGCGGGCGTCCTGGGCGAATCGAGCCCAGTCGTCGGCCTCCTGCGGTAGTCGGTCGGGCTCGAGCCGTCGACCGAAGCTCGTCATCCAGTACTCGCCCGGAGCCGCCCCTTCGGGGCCACCGGAGGCCTTGATCGCGACCTCGAGCGCGATCACGGTCTCCGCGTAGGACGCCGAGAGCCCCGCCGAGTTCGCGAGGGTCACCTCGACGAGCAGGGCCTTGACCGAACCGAAACTGATCCCGACCCCCTTTCGTCCCTCGAAGGCGGCGATGAGGGACGCGGTGTACGCGGCCAGGGTACGGGGTGCATCGTTCCATAGTGCCGCGTCCACCACCTCGGGCGACGGAGCGCCGGAGGTGCCCCCGGAGGGCAGTTCCACGTCCTTCGCCGGGAACTCGCTGTAGCGGGAGACCTTCTCCGCGTCCTCGACGACCGCACGCACTCCTTCCTCCGAGCTGTCGGTCGACGCTTGGAACCCGATCGCCGTCTTCTTCTCGCGATCCCGCATGAGCCGGAGACCGTAACCCTCCAGGAGTATCGGACCCCGGGCGAGTTCGATCGCCGGGCCCTGGAGGTGGAGTTCGTAGGACCGGGTCCGCTCGGCGTACACGTCCCAAGGGCCCGGGAGCTTTCGAAGCCGGTCCGCCACCCGGAACGCCGTGTCGGCCGTCGAGCCCGGCGCGCTCATGCCGGCCCCACGACCGCGCGGGATAGGAGGTACGGGCCGGCATCACCCGTCGGAAGGTAATCTCCGTGCCCCTTTCCGCAGAATCCCGAGACCATCTCGAAGCCCGTCGAATCCCCAATGCCGCGGATATCCCGGAGGAACCCGAGCACGCTGCCGGAGAGCGCCATCGAGGAGACGAGGTCGGTGACCTTGCCGTGCTCGATGCGATGGCCCAGACGAACCTTGAGCTGCATCTGACCCCCGAGGGGATCCTCCATGCCACTGGTCCAATGCTCGAGGATGACCCCGTCGACGGCTTCCTCGACCAGTTCCTCGAAGGTCCAGTCCCGGGGCTCGACGTACATGTTGGTCATCCGGACGAACGCCCGACTCAGGAAATCCGAGCGTCGGGTGTTACCGGTCGCCTTCGCTCCCAGGATCCCCGCGCTATCGCGGTCGTGGAGGGCCCCGACGAACCGGCCGTGGTCGATCAGAAGGGTCTTGTGTCCCGGATGGCCCTCGTCGTCGAAGTAGACCGATCCCCATCCTCCCGGGATCGACCCGTCATCGATCATCGTCAGGTCCTCCGGGCCTACCATCTGTCCAAGGAGGGGCTGGAGATAGGACCGATTCCGGACGAACTGGTCGGCTTCGGTCCCGTGGCCGAACGACTCGTGCGCGAACGTTCCGGTCGTCCCAGGATCCAGGAGCACATTCTGGACCCCCGTCGGGGGTGCCTTGGCTCCGAGCAGTTTGACGGTTCCTTGGGCCACACCTTGGACGCGCGCCTCCGTGAGTTCGTCGAGCTTTTCCTGGCCCCCCACGCCCCCGGTCGCATCGTAATCGAACTCGGTACGGCCGTTCTCGACCGTGATCGGTGCATAGGTGCCGCGCACTCGGGAGACTCGTTGGAAGCATCGAGCGCCGGCAGTGTTCAGGTAGAACCGGTCGTCGTCCCACCACATGACCGACACGTGCGCATTCTGGATCCCGGGGACCGACGAGGCCCACCGGTAGATGTCTTGGGCCCACTCGAGCTGCCGGTCCATCCCCATCTCCCTCATCGGCTTGCCCGAGATTTCCGCGGAGTGACCGACCGTCGTCGCAGATTCTCCGGGGGGGGGAGCCCGGGTGGTGCCGGTCAGGGCGCCTTCGAGGGCTTCCGTGGCCGCGTTCAGCGAGGAGGGGTCGAATCCGGAGGACGCGGCCTCGACCCAGTGCGTCCCGGCCCAGGCACGAACGACCGCGCCGGCGAGACGCGGGGAGGTCGCGCCCCGACGGGACTTGCTGTCGAGGTTGACCGACTCGCCCCGGGTCTGTTGGGCGAGAACTTCGGCGAATCGAGTGCGCGGCTCCAGTCGGCTCAGCACGCGACCAAGCGCGTCCTCGTGATCGCGAATGTCGCCCATGGCGAGCCACCGAGGGTCGCCCGGCGCTTAACCATAATGGGCCCCTGCGGACTCGGTCGGTCAGTACGGGCCGCCGTGCCATGGTGGAGTTCCTTATCGGAAAGCGTACCCGTCGACCGTCAGCCCCGAGACGTCGGTCTCTTCGCCGCGGTACGCTTCGCCAAGGCCGGATGAGTTACTCGCAGAGGGAGAAGACACGGTTCGGAAGGTAAGTTTCTGCGGCTCCAATTCTTACCTATTTTAGTGGCGGACCGGCGACTGACCGAGCAATGCTATCGGTGCGGACACGTATGGAACCCGAGAAAGGGGCGTGTCCGGCTCTGCGCTCGTTGCAAGTCCCCGCTCTTCTGGTTCTCGCGGGTGCGTATCCCTTCGTACGGCACGGGGCTGGGGATCGACGGGGGGATCGGGTCCCAGCGGACGAAAGTGTTGCGGATTGCCCGAGAGAGTGGCGCCGAGAACGTCCGGGTCTTTGGGTCCGTCGCGCGAAAGCAGGCATCACCGGAGAGCGACCTCGGCCTCGTGGTGGTCCCCACTCCGGGGCGAAAGTACCGGCCGATCGACCTCTCGCTCCGCCTCCGAAGGCTGCTGGGGCGAAGAGTGGACGTTGTCTCGGAAAGATCGCTCCACCGGCTCATCCAACCCCGCGCCGTCGTCGAGGCGGTGCCCCGGTGGAGGAAGGACCCGCGACGAACGAAGTGTTCCTCGCCCTCGCCGTGGAACACCTCCGGGGCGCGGTGAGGTACGCGAGGCGAGAGCGTCGAGTATTCTTCAACGAGGCCAACCCCGACACCTTCCAACTGACGGAAGGCGAGCTCCGCAAGGCATTCGCAAGCCTCCACCGCGTCGGCCGGTCCTTCCGTGCCGCCAACCCCTTGGTGGACTGGGAGAGAGTGGGTGAGGTCCGACAGGATCTGACGCACGATTATGCCGATATCGACCGTGAGGTGGGGTGGGCGGCGGCGACTCGAGATGTGCCGAAGTTACTCCACCGCCTCTCGAGGGCGAAACGCCCCAAGTCGAACGAAGGCTTGCGGGGCGTGCGAGCGATCTACGGTGAGCGAGGTCGGTGCCCCCTGCCCGAACGACATCCCCCCCTGTTTCAACGAGTAGTTTTCTCCGCTTCGTGAACGTGTCCGGGCCCTGACGTTCCCCGGAGAGCATATAGGGGGCCGTCGGTGACCCGGATGTGCCGGCCCGCCCGCCCCCTCGAGACTTCGGGATGGTCGGATTCGACCACGTTTCGGTCAAGGTCCGTGATCGGGACAGGGCCCGACGCTTCTTTGTCGAGCAGTTGGGGATGGATGTCATCGGTGAGGGTGTCGATCACACGTTCCTCCTGTTCGGGGACCAGGTGCTCGGACTCCAGGATGCCAAGGAAGGCGAGACGCCGTCCGGAGTTGACCACATCGCGATCCGGGTCAGCGAGTGGACCGGTCTCCGGAACCGCGTCGCTCGCGCCCGCGTAGTGATCACCGGCGAGAAGGAGCGGAACGACTCCCGATCCCTGTTCCTCCGGGGTCCCGAGGGGCTACGGCTCGAACTCGTCTGGCGGCCGGACCCACACTCTCATCTCTGTGAGCACCCGCGCCCCCCGCCTCCGCCCCCGACCGAGGACGAAGAGTAGCGCGCTACTTCCGCAGGCGCGGCGCCGTCGCACGCGCGAGCGTCGGAACCGGGGTCAGCCAGCTCGCGTACCGGGGGTCCTTTCCGTGAATGGCGAGTTCGAACTCACCCATGATCGCCTGGGTGATGGGGCCGGGAGTGCGGGTGCCGACAGTGTAGTGTCCCACCTCCTTGATCGGGGCGATCTCGGCGTACGTCCCGGTGAAGAATGCCTCATCGGCGGTCAGGAGCTCGTTGACGGAGACCAGCTTCTTCGTCACCGTGAAGCCGAGATGGGTGGCGATGTCGATGACCGACGACCGGGTCACGCCCAGAAGGATGTCGGACTCCAGGCCCGGCGTATAGATCTCGCCGTCGCGAACCAGGAAGATGTTCTCGCCGGTCCCCTCCGAAACGTATCCGTTGCTATCGAGCAGGATCGCCTCCTCGTAGCCGTCCTTGGTCGCGTCCGCGCCCGCAAGGTAGCTGTTGATGTAGTTCCCGGCGGCCTTCGCGAACGACGGGATCGTGTCCGAGTGGGGCTTGCGGAACGGCGAGATCTTCGCGCGGATCCCGTTCTCGGACCCTTCCCCCAAGTACTTCTTCGCCGGGATCGCAGCCACGGCGAGGGACACCTTACCGGTGAGATTCTTGACCCCGAGTGCGGGCTCGCCCCGGTAGACGAGGGGGCGGATGTACGAAGGGACGATGTCGTTCGCGGCCTGCGTATCGACGATTGCCTGGGCAATCTCCTTCGACGTGTACGGGATCGGCATCAGGTAGATCTTCGCCGAGGTGATCAGCCGGTCCACGTGCTCCTTGAGCCGGAACACCGCGGGGCCGCGGATGGTCTCGTAGGCGCGGATCCCCTCGAAGACCCCCACGCCGTAGTGGAGGGTATGGTTCAGGACGTGTACGTGGGCGTTCGCGAAATCGACCAGACGACCGTCCATCCAGATCTTTCGACCCTCCGCTGCCATCATGGTGCTGGTCTTCTGAGGGAACCGCCACGTTCCCCTAGGTTCCGGAGCCAGGGGTCGGTTAAAGCGCTAGCTCGCCACGGTAGCGCGGCATCGGTCCGAGGCGCGTGGATCGTGCTCCGAATGTGGGTGGGTAGAAGTAGGGCGTTGGCCGCCCGTCCAGAACTCGTCACTGGTCCGCCACGGATTCGGTCGTGCGGAAGGGATGGTACGGGTCCGGCTTCTCGCACGGCCCATCGCCGGGAGATCCGAACGACGCGCCTTCGCGCCGCTCGGGGGTTCTCATTTTGGCGATATAAACAAACATCGGCTGCGCATCGATAGCCCCGTTGACGCAGCCATGGCAGAGAGTCCCCCTCCGAATCCACCGGTCGGCCACCCATCCCCTGCCCCAGGCGCGCCGGTCTTCCGGCGGTGCCTGGTCGCTCTCGACCTCACCGAGAGCGATGCGCCGGTGCTCCGGATTCTCCCCGGTCTGCGGAACGCCATCGGCGCGGAACTCGTGGTGGTGCACGTCGTCCTGGTCGGAACGAGCGTGTCGGCCGATGCGATGGACGGCGCCCCCGGCACTCCGGGCGAACAGGCGATGCTCGCCGCGATGCGGTCCCGCGTGGAAGGAGCTCTGGGAGGGTCGGCCGCCCCCACGGAGTTCAAGATCCTCCACGGGGACCCCTCGGAGAGGCTGGTCGAGTTCGCGGACCACTCCGACTGCGATCTATTGGTGCTGAGCTCGCATCGCCGGGGGCTTCTGGGCCGGCTCGTGCGCGGGAGCGTGTCCTCCAGCGTCGTTTCATCCTCGCACCGGTCCGTTCTGGTCGTCGGGGATCCGTAGGGTGGTCCGCACGCATCGCCGCTCACGTACGGGTCCCCGACCCACGAGTCCGAGAGGACGCCTGCGGAACGCGCCCCGGACCGGGATTGCTCGATGGTTCCTCGAAGGCCCCGAGGGCCAATGACCGGCGCTCCGTCCAACCCCTCCGGAACCACCACCGTTCACCGCGGCGTGGGTCAGCTGGGCGACTTCACCACCTCGGACCGGCGCATGGTCCGGATCGCCCTGCTCGCCATCGTCGTCGGCGTCCTCGGGGCCTTCGTCGCAGCGGCTCTGTACGACCTGATCGGCTTCTTCACGAATCTATTCTACTACGGGCGGATCTCGATCACGGTTGTTCCCCCGGCCAACACCTGGGGAGTCCTCTCCGTTCTCGTTCCGGTGGCCGGTGGTCTCATCATCGGCGTGATGGCCCGATTCGGCTCGGAGCGGATCCGCGGACACGGGATACCGGAGGCGATCGAGGCCATCCTGATCGACCGGAGCAAGGTCCAGCCGAAGCTTGCCGTGCTGAAGCCGGTCTCGTCGGCGATCTCGATCGGTACCGGCGGCCCGTTCGGCGCCGAAGGGCCGATCATCATGACCGGCGGCGCCGTCGGTTCGGTCTTTGGGCAATTCCTGGACCTCACGGCAGTGGAACGCAAGACCCTCCTCGTCGCCGGCGCGGCGGCCGGGATGGCCGCGATATTCAACACGCCGGTCGCCGCCGTCCTCCTCTCGGTAGAGCTTCTGCTCTTCGAGTGGCGCCCTCGAAGCCTCGTACCGGTCGGGGTCGCGGCCGTGACCGCCACGTTCCTGAGCTGGTACATCATCCCCGCGCACGGCTTCGGGCCGCTCTTCCCGATCCCGGTCACGAGTGTCCCGACCGGCCCGATCCTGCTCGGTGCAGTCCTCGTGGGTCTCCTCGCCGCAGCGTTGGCCACGGTGCTCACCTGGGCCGTGTATTTCTTCGAGGATTCGTTCCGCAAGCTTCCGATCCACTGGATGTGGTGGCCGGCCATCGGCGGAGTGGTCGTGGGCATCGGCGGGTTGCTCGTCGTAGAGTCGTTGGGGGTCGGATACGGCGGGATCTGCGTGTTATTGGGGTGTACCAACACCCAGCTCACGGCCCTTTACCCCGCGGTCCAGATCACCCTCGTGTTCGTCGCGACCCTCCTGGTCGTGAAGGCGATCATCTGGGCCGTCGCGCTCGGGTCGGGGACCTCGGGCGGCGTATTGGCCCCGCTCCTCATCATCGGCGGCTCGCTCGGGGTGATCGAGGCGCACTTCCTACCGTTCGGTTCCGTTCCCCTGTGGGCGCTCGTGAGCATGTCGGCAACGCTCGGGGGTACGATGCGTTCACCGTTCACTGGGGTCGTATTCGCTCTCGAGCTCACGCACGACGTGAACGCCCTGGTACCTCTCCTCGTCGCGGGGATCGTTGCCGACGGATTCACGGTGCTTTCCATGAAGCGCTCCATCCTTACCGAGAAAGTCGCCCGCCGCGGGGTCCACGTGGCGCGGGAGTACGGAGTTGACGTCATGGAGCGGGTGCCCGTGCGCGCGGTCATGCACACCGGCCTAATCGAGGCCCCGGGCGCCCTCTCCATCGAGGACCTGGACGGCATGGCCCATGATGCGGAGGATCCCAACGTGGGCTACACCCTCGTCGGAGAGGACGGCCGGTGGGCCGGGTTCGTCACTCGGTCCGAGGTCCGAGAGTACCTGCGAAGGGGTGGCGATCCGCGCCGGCCGTCGTCTTCGCTCGCCCGAGAACCCGGAGTGGTCGCGTTTCCGGACGAGCCGGTGCGCGTCGCCGCCGCGCGCCTCGTGACCGAGGACGCCCGGCTGCTGCCGGTCGTCGACCCGACCGAACCCGACCGACTCGTCGGGTTCGTGACCCGGGAGGACATCTTCGAAGCCTGGGCCCTGTGGGAAAGGGACCAACAGGTGCGAGAGCAGATATTCCAGTTTCCCGACCTTTCGATCTTCGGACGTCTCCGTACCTACTGGTCGCGAAAGAACACCAACCCCGGGGCGGGCACCCCGACCGGAGCGGAGGTGCCTCCCGATCGCCCCGAAGGCACGACGCCCCCTCCCCCGACCCCTCCGTGAATCCCGGCCGACCAGCCCGACCGGGAGGGGCGACCACTACGATGAATCCGTAGCCGTCGAATTCGGCATGCCCCTCTACCACAAGGGGGCCTCTTCGTGGAGGGGCGTCCGGAACGTGACAGCCCCGGGTCGGACGAATCGTGGGATCGAAGGATCGGATATCATGGCTCCGTTGTCCATTCCCGACGCCAGTTCTCCGGCGACGTTGGTATCACAATGTGGTAGGCGCCGACTTACCGTGTGGTAAGCATAACAGTCCCGGCGGCTCTGATTCCATTCATGTCGGCCGTTCGAGTCGCCCTTCCCCTGCTCCACTGCTACCGGTGCATCTTCTCTTGGAACCCTACGATTTCAGTCGTCCGGATCTGCCCTAGGTGCAAGTCCCCGAATTGGAACATCCCGAAGGTACGCCTTCCCCCGTATGACGGCGGCGGACTCGGGACTCCCGAGATCATAGCGCCGAAGCGCAGACAGATTCGGGCGCTCGTCCGAAGGTACGGGTTCGTCAAGCCAAGAGTCTTTGGCTCAGTGGCGCGGGGGGAGGCCGGCCCGAAGAGCGACGTCGACGTCCTGGTTCGGTCGTGGCGGGGCGATATCCTGGACCGAGTCGCGCTCGCACGGGAGCTCGGGGAGCTCTTGGGAGGCGAGGTCGAGGTGGTTCCGGACCGAGGCTTGAAGTGGTACGCGGAGCCGGAGATACTGGCCCAGGCGGTGCCGCTGTGAGCGACGGGTAGAATCGAGATGCCGAAATGCTAGAGGAAATGCGCTGGGCCGTAGCCCACATCGAACGTGAGAGGGTAGTCCTCGACCGGGAGGGGTTCGAGAAGAGCGAGTCCAAGCAGGCCGCCGTCGCCTTTTTCATCATGGCCTTGGGAGACGCCGTCGGAGACGTCTCCAGACGGACGAAGAACGCCAACCCGGACATTCCGTGGGGCGATCTCGCGGGGAGGCGGTACCGACCGGCCCACCGGCCGTGGGAATACCTCTCGCAGGACGCCGCCGACACCGGGCGGTTCCTCAAAGATCGCATGCCGAAGCTCGCACGGCAGATGCGCGGAGTACGGCCGGCACGGGCCCACCCGTGACGCACTTCAGGGGCCGCCTCTCTTCGGCCCAAGTGTGATAGAACCGAGCACGAGTCATCATATGTATATACATATGAGTAGACGGTCCACGCGTCACGGACATCGACCCGATCGCGATCCTGTCCGAGTCCGGCGGGGTTGAGCGTCCCGCAGGGGCTGATCAACGACCCTTCGGAGAAGGGCCGGATCGTGAGGCCGACGGCGGAATCGTCCGCAGACTCATGCAAAGGGATTCTACTATTGTCTGCTAACGTTACATGCGTTACTGAATGGCGTGTTTTGAACAAATGATGAGCCGCAAGCTCCGGAACAGGGGACTGCCCCGTCGGCCGGACGGGCGAGCGATCGTTGGGATCTCTGCCACCGGTGCTGCTCGAGACTTCCCCAGGCCTGGACGAAAAGGGGGGGTAAACGGGCCCAAAGCGGCCTTGTGGGGGTTTCTCCTCAAGAGGAGTGGTGTCGGCGCTCCGCCCCACTCGAATGTCGCATAACTGGAGTTATACGCCGCCACCTCGGGAGTGTCGGGAACCCACTCGCCTGAGGTCGCCACTTGCACCGACTATACCATCTGTAGGATTGTGTGTAACGTGTCTTCAGATACTATGCATGGCGTCCGGGAAGTCGCCGCGTGGGGACGGGCTCTCTCGCGTTCCCGGCCCAGCGATCGGGTCCATAGTGCTTCGACTTGGGTCGGGCGCCGGTTGGATTGTGTAGTGTCAATCTGTAGTAATGATTGACACGCTATGAATCAGTCTTAGTATGGTATCAATGGGTGAGCCGGACCTTGAAGCGAAAGGGGCTCCCCTTCGGCGGTGAGTGGTCCCTCGTCGTGATCCACTCCCGGCATCCGGCTGCATCCATCGCTGCCCAGGCGAGAGAGTGGTAGCGAAGAAGGATTTTGTGCGTCGACATCGCCCGTCCCGCGGCGGAGACAGATTCCGCAGTAACCGGGATGACGGTTAGGCGGCGCCGAAGTCTCAGAAGAGCCGCTTCGCGGCCGGAACGGGAGCGGCTCGGTCCCGCTGCGGCCACCGCCTGAAGCTCGAACATGTTGATTTCGCACGTGGCGAGCTCCTCTCCACCCAGCTGCTTGAGGAGATCCCGTGAGGTGGGGGTGTCGTGCAGAATCGCGAGCAACACGGGGGTGTCCAGGCCCTTCATTCGGATCCTTTCCTCGGGCCTCGGCGCATGCGATCGAGCATCTGGAGGTCCCGCGCGGCGCCCGTCGTCCCCCACGCCCCCCGAACTTCGTTCAACGCCGCTCGCTGGTGAATGATTCGAACGAAGAGTTCCGTGAAGCTTTCGCCGGGCCGTTTCTCTCGCTTTAGTGCCGCGTAAACGTCCCGTTGGACGGCGATGTTCCGAGACGACATATGCATATTCATATGTGTATTTCTTATTAAGGGTTGTGGCTGAGGACGATCACGACGCGGTGTGCGCCTGCCGGGGGCCCGTCGACTCCGCAGGCGCCGGACGATGCCACTACCGGGGACGGATGTCGAACCACCGACCCGTCACTCGCCCAAGCAATGCACCTCCGTCCCACGTGTGCTCCGTGGCCCCAAACCGAGCGCTGCGATCCCGGACGATCCTCGCTCTGCTCGCCATCTGAACTGCAAGGTCGGAACGCGCTCGCGGGTCCGCGTTCGCAGCTGAGTAGGGATGCACCGGCTGCCGCCCCGACCGCAGACCGGACGTTCAGAGAGGATTAGTAGGCGCGCGAGGGTGGCTGCGAGATCCGATGACCGCCGAAATTACCGTCTCCGCGCAGCCGGACCAGAGCGCCGATTTCGGGCCCACCACGCCGGGCACGAGGAGTTCGGGTCTGAAGGAGGCGCTCGATTCCTTGGCGGGGAAGGGCGGAAAGGTTCGACTGCGACCCGGTCTCTTCGTTACGGACGTTCCCCTATGTCTCCCGATGCACGTAACGCTCGAGGGAGCCGGATACGAGAAGACGAACGACCGCTTCTCCGCGATCGAGGCGAGTGCCCAATTTCCGTCCGGCGTGGGATTGCTCTCCGGCCCGCCCGCTACCAGCGGATCCCACTCGAGGGCGATTCACGTTCGAGATCTGTCGCTGCTTCGGGTCGCTCGCGCCGATGGACCCGTGATCGACTTCACCAACGTGGACCACTCCACCATCGAACGCGTCGAGACCCAGGGCGGTACCGTAGGGATCCTGCTGGGATGGAACGGCCCCCCGAATCCCGACGGTGCCGACGCTCCGGGAGAAGTGCGTGGTCAAACGATCCGCGTCGTCAATGCGAGTTCGGATGGGATCTTCTGGAAGTATCGTACGCAAGAGCTCTGGGACCGAGTCGAGATCCTTGGGCGACGCGTCCCCCCCCAAAACGCACTCCACTTCTTCGGCTCCAACAAGGTTCAGGTTTCCGTAGCGCAGCTCACCCAGTACACTCGAGCGGGCGTCCTCTTCGAGTCGGACGGGAGCCCCCCCAACATCGGATGCGTCGTGACGAACCTCTTCGCAAACACTCGCAACGGCGGCACCGATATCGTGGAGCAGGGCCCGAGTCGAGCTTGCGGGGTCTTCGGCGGGGCCGCGTTGTCTCCTTCACCGTTTCAAACCCGGGGCGGGCTCTGGATACGGAACGTACGGGGTGTGAACGACCTTGGGATGATCCCGACCATGACCCCTCCTCTCCCCGCGATCGGCGCTCCGGTCCAGAATCGATTGCCGTTTCCCGTGGAGGTCTACGCGGCGGGCGGCTCGGTCGAACGGGTCGAGGTCCTCGACAACGCTGCGAAGGTCGCTCCGACACTGATTCTCGGACGCCCCGCCCCGCTCCAGGGTCACATTGCCACCGTCAACCCCGGCGAGTCGGTCCGGGTAATCGGCAGTGCTCCCCCGACCTGGTGGGCTTGGCGAGCGACGTAGCCCCAACGCTCCCCTTTCGTCTGCCCGGGCCGCCACGACGAGCGCCCAGGGGCCGGAGGGCGCGACCGGTCGAGAGGCGTTTGTTCCTCAGGGCCCATCGATGGGCGCTCCCCTCGGTCGCTCCGTCAGCTATAAGGCGCACCTCCGCCCGAACTAGGACCGAGAGACGGCGAAGATGGGTGAGCTGAGTCGCTGCTTCCTTGGTTCCGCGTCGCGCTTGCCCCACCCGGAGGGCGCGTGAGTCCGTCGGGAGACGAGGCCCCCGAATGGTGGCCCGAGGAGCCGGTTCGCCCCGCGCCACGGCCTCCCGCCGGTGCCTCGGGGGGGCTTTCGACTGAGCCGGCGCCGGCCAGCACGGACGGGGGCGGCCCTGCCGCCGAAGCAGTCCCGGGGGGAGAGGCCGTGGGTGCCCGCGAGGAGTCGACGGCCCCGGGCAGCCCCGCCGCCGCTCCCTCCCGATGGGCCAGGCCCCTTGGGGCGATTCGACAATGGCTCGCCGATCCGGACCGGGAGGTCCATCTGGTCGTCGCGGCGCTCCTCGCCGCGTTGTTCACCGTCCTGCTCGTTTGGAAGGCGGACGGGGGGCTACTCTTCGTCTCCGACTTTCACGGCCTCTACTATCCGGGTGGGCTCGCTGTCGATCCCTCGACCGATCAGCTCCTCCTGGCGCTTTCGGCGGCGCTGATCCCGGGCGATATCTACGCCGCTCAGTCACTCTGGATCCTCCTCACGACCTTCCTGGTGCTGTACTGGGTGCAGCGGTTCACCTACGATCTGTTCCGACCGGCGGTCGTACCGGCCGCGGCGTTGCTCGCGTCGATGCTTGCCGCCCCTCTCTATCTTGTGAATCCCTACACGATCACCTGGGGCGTGGTCACGATCATGGCGAATGTGACGCTCTCCGCCGGACTCTTCTTCCTGGTGATGCGCCAGTTGCTTCGGCTCGGGAGGAGTCTCTGGGCGTGTCGGAGCTACCCGTACCGCGATGCCGTCATCCTGGGGATCAGTGTGGGGCTCTATGCGTTCTTTCCCTCGTTTCCCAACGTGATTCGTGCCTTGCTGATCATCGTCGGAGGCACCGCGCTGATCTTCCTCGCGGCCGCCGTGCTGGTTCGACACGCTCCCGGTCGGAAGTGGCGCGCCTACTCCGCGTCCCTCCTTCGCGTGGTCCTCATCTCGGCGCCGGTGAGCCTCGTCATACTTTCGGACGCACTCTACAGCTTTCTGACCTCCAACCTCGCGAACGCAGCTGCGATCTCGACGGTTCAGAAGGCCTACGCGCCCCGGCTGACGCACACGTCCTACAATACGCTCGGTTTTGTCTCCCGGCTGCTCAGCCGCATCGAGTTCAACAATTACTCCTACGCGTCCTCGTTCAGCACGGATCCCTGGGTGCTGTTGGCCTCCTACTCCTGGGTCTTGGCGGGTCTCCTGATCCCGATCGCCTTCCTGATCGTCGCGAGGGTCCCCCGGGCGAGGTCTCTCTTCGCAGTGTTGGGGATCATGGTCGTATCGCTCATCTGGAGCACCGGGCTGAACCCGCCGTTCGGAGCGATCAACGGCGTCATTCTCAACCCGTTCCCCTTGGTGGGAACGGTGATCCCCCCATTCTACTTGGAGCTCGACTTTCTCGTCCGCCTCTACCCCTGTTTTGCAGGATTCGTCGTCGCCGTCCTCATCTTTCGGACGCGGTGGCGACCGAGGCCATGGTCGGCATGGCTCGCCGAGACGCTGTGGGGCCCTTCGGCTTCCCGTGTCGCGTTGGCGCCCTCTCGCGGCGGGCCGGCCCGGGTCCGACTGGTCACGGTGATCCCCGCCGTCGTGCTGATCGGACTGCTGATGGCGGCTCCCTACCCCCTGTACAACGGGACCGCGCTGGGCCTTCCGGGGGAGCCGAACTACGGATATCACGTCCCCGGGGAGTATTCGCTCGTGCACTCGGAGTATCTCCACGGCTCGGGGGATACGACGCTCCTGCTCCCCGGATTGACCTCGTACATCAACACGACCTGGGGGTACAACGGCGGAACGTTGCTCTACGACGAGATCTTCTATCCCACCCCCGTGATCACCCCCAGCTATTTTGGTCACTACGGGATCTACGTGAACAGCTCGGCAGCCGCTTACGCGAACCTGACCCAGCCCCTTCTTCCATCGCCGATTCTCACGAACCTCGATGCGCAGATCGGAGGCCCCACCTTTCCCCATCCCACCAATGGTTCGACCTACACGACCTACCTGTTCAACGTGACGCCGACGAAGGGTCTGGACCTCAGCCCATATCAGTGGGTGACGGTCAACGTGACGTCCACCAACGAGGCGCTGCTAGTCCAGGCGCTGGCCGCAGGGACGATGACGTTCGGGCTGCGTACGTCATCTGGAATCGGTAACTTGCCGGGATTATATTCCGTGGCGCCGGCCTACAATAGCATCGTGACCCCGACTTCCAATGGGTTCTCCATTTCGATGCTGGTCGGCCAACCGGACGGCAAGGCGACCTACAACTCTTCGATGGTCAATTTCCTGCTACTTCGATTCCCGGGACTCGACGCGAAGGCCAATATCACGTTCGCGATCACCGGGGTCGCGGGGTCGCGCAGCTCGACGCTCGTGCCGGGATGGGTGACCCTCGCCCAGCAGTTCGGGGTCCGCTACATCCTGGTCGACCGGTCGGTGTTGGCGGGTACCGTGAGCCACCCCGCGTATGGTGAACTGGTCCTCACCGACCTCGCGAGCTTCGGGCTGTCGAAACCGGTCTACAACGGCACGGACCTCACGCTGGCGACGCTCGATCCCGGCGAGTAGTTTCCCCCGTACATCCGCCCCGAGTCCCCCGTCGCAATTCCCCGGCGCATCGCTTCCCGGGGAACGCTACGCAGCAGTACACGGCCCGTGCGGACATAGCCGGTCCGGAGCCGGCGAAGGGCCCGGCCGCCCCCGCCCGTAGGCCGTGTCCTGCGGCGGATATCGGACGGGGAGCCGCGGAGTCGGCCGCCCGAACGGGTCAGTACCCCCAGGAGCTTAGCCGATCGTCCACCGTGGCCTCGCTCGGAGGGGTGCCGCTCCGAGTCGGAATCCTCTCCGCGAGGCGCTTCACTTCCTGAACGAGGGCAGCAGTGGAGGGGTCTGAGTCGGCGAGCGGGACCTCTCCGTCGGTCCCGAGCATCCGTAGATGGAACGACGAGATGCGCCGGCGCTCAAGGTCCAGGACGACCTTCGAATCCCCGTCGTATCCCACGGCGAATGCGTGGTCCCAGAACCGACGGCGTTCCGGGGAGCACGCGCGAGCGGCACCGCTGGAGTAGTCGAATCCATCGCCCATGGCGAGGACGGGTTCGCTTCGTTCCGCGCTCACGAGCCTCATCAAAGACCTCCCGCTCGGAAACGCCGACGGCAGGTGCGCCATCTCGAGGAACGTGGGAGCGACGTCGATGAGGCTCGCCCACCCCGTCGCGACCTGGCCGCCCCTACGGTCGCCCGGCAGTCGGAGGACCAGCGGGATCCTCAGTAACTGCTCCGAGACCCCGAGCGAGTGGAACAGGAACCCCTTCTCGAGGAACTCCTGCCCGTGGTCGCTCGTCAGGACCAGGACCGTGTTCTCCCACCGGCCCGCCTCCCGGAACGAGGAGACGACCTCCGCCACGCGGCGGTCCAGCGTCCGGAACGTCTCTTGATACATCGAGTGGAGTGCCGCGATCTCCTTCGGATTGGGCGTCCAATGTCCGGCGAGGAACCCCGCCTGATCGGTCCGCTGCCGCGTCCGACCCAGGAACGAACCCAGCGACTCGGTCGGTCCCCGGCTCGGATAGTACGGCTCGTGAGTGTCGTGGAAGTTGATGAAGCAGAACACGGGGGCATCGGCCGGTTGGTCCATGACCCAGCGTCGTACGGTCGGCTCGACCCAGGGGGCCGAAACGTAGTGGAACCGAGCCCCCGGAGCGCGAAGGTGGGAGGCGACGTGATTCGCGAGGTTGAGGGTCCATGGGTACCGCATCAGGCTCGTGGTCGCCTGCCCGGCCATTCGCCACCATCGACCCTCGGGGGCCCGCAGGGTCCTCCCTACCGCGATGCCGTGGGAAGGAAGGGTCTGACCGGGGACGTGGATCATCTTCTCCCACCAATCCCCCCAGGCAACGGACCCGAATCCGCGGGTCATACCGAAGTTCGGGCTGACGAACCCGTTCGAGGAGGCGCTCAGCGTGCGGTACCCCGCCGCGCTGAGCCGTTCGGAAAGCGTGGACACGTTCCCGGGGAGGTCGCTCGTCCCCCGCCGGTTCACTCCGTGCTCCCAGGGGTACAGTCCGGTGAAGAGGCTGGCGTGGCTCGGGATCGTCCACGGTGCCGGGGCGACCGATTTCGGAAAAACGATACTGTGGGATTCGAGCTCCTGCGTGAACGGCATCGGGACTCCGCCCGGATGTCCTACCCCAGGGAAGTCCGCCCATCGCGCCGCATCGAGCACGATGATGAGGAAGTTCGGCCTCGCCCCGGGCCCCGGGGTCACGTCGGTGGTCACGGCCACGATCGCGTTCTCCTCACGACCGCGAACTCCGCCTCAGTCGGCCCTCCACGCTTCCGCTTCTTCATGAGCCTATCCGAGGACCGAGCTTCGGACCCCGTTCGAATCCGGTCGCACCCGGACCTTCTGACCTCCGCGCCGAGCGTATTTCAATTCTTGCGCGCGTGGTCGGACGGCCGGTCGACGGGGCCGGAGGCGCGGGGTAGGGGGGGCCGGCCGAGGAGGAGCAGCTCGCGGACGGCCGTTTCCGCCCGGCCGAGCCGCTCGCGGTACGCCGCCGCGGACCGTGGGCCCGCGCGTCGCACCATCTCGACGGCCGCGTCGAACGCGGCTCCCATGCCCACTGCGTCCCCGACGGGGAAGGGCGAGACGCGGACGTCGAGCGCGGTCGCGAGCTCCCCGAGCTGTGGCAGGTCCGGCGCCACGACAACCAACCCCGCGAGGGCGCCGATGGTCATCACGCCCGAGAGTCCACCGGTGGCGCGATAGGGGAGGACCAGCAGGTCGCTCGCGAGGAACAGATCGAAGACCCGTTCCTCTGGCACCGGACCGACGAACCGAGTTCGGTCCGATGCAAACTCCCGTCGCGCCGCGTCGAACGTGGCCTGATACTCCGGGAACGCGGGATTCACCGCGCCGGCAACGGTCACCCGGGTGCCGGGCGAGCCCCGGACGCGCCCTGCGATGGCGCGAAGAAACCCAACGAGGTCCTTTTGCGGTCCCCAGAAGCCGAAGAACAGGACGCGTACTTCGGCGTTGGGAGCTTCCGACGGCGGGGCGGATTCGTCGGGGTGCGCCTGGGCCGCAGGATAGATCCCTTCCATGTACGGCAGCGTGAGCGATTTCACGGCGAGTCCCAGATTTCGCTCGATCGCGATCCGCTGGCTCTCGAGAGGCACGACCGTGGTTACGTGTCGGATCAGGAACCCCTCCAGAATTCGTGCGAGCCGGACCTCAATCGAGCCCTGAGCGTACCCGAGTCGCTGCACGTCCTGGGTCTCGACCAGATTGTGGACGTAGGCGAGAGTGGGCTTTCCGGAAAACCGGCGGACGAACACCGGCAGGACCAGCCCCAGCGCGTTCACCAAGGGACGGCGGCCGAACGATGTTACGTAGATGTTAAAGATGAACAAGTCCGTGTGAGGCGTCGCCCTCAGCATGCGGAGCAGCGTGCCGACCAACGTCCCGAGCCGGTCGTACTCCCACGTGGGATGGAGAACCACCCGGGACGAGTCGAATCCGGGCGGAAGTCTCGAGTTCGTGTTGACGAACAGGTCGACGCGGCCGACGTCGGGATCTCGGCTCAGAACCCATACCAGAGAGGTCGACACCGAGCCCAACCGCTCCGACCTCGGGTAGAAGCTCGAGAAGAACGCGATCCGGAGCGGCGCCCGCGGGGAGCCGACGGGAGTCCCGTCTCGAGAGGTCGCTCGCCCCGGACCGCTCTCCTGGTTCAACGACGCACGCACCGCCCCTTCTCGCGCCCGGGCGACCCCGTTTCGCGGCCTCCTCCCTCTGACGCAGCCGTCCTTTACCTTGCCGGTATTAGATGTCCCGTCGCTTGCGCGACGACGGAGGCGAGGTCGAGCGGGGGGTTGGCACCCCAATCGAGACGCCGATCGATGACCCCGGCCCCGTTTTGAGTGGGTTTATAAGCAATGACGTATAGCCGGGACTCTTGAAGCCCGGAATCAGCCTGATCGTGCCCGCCTGGAACGAGGAGGAGCGTATCCCGGCGACGCTCGCCAGATACGTAGAGACTCTCAAGTCGTACGGGGAACCGTACGAGATCATCGTCGTTGTGGACGGGGTGACCGACCGGACCGCGGCGATTGCCCGGGGGATGGCGGACCAAGGGGTACGGGTTCTCGAGTACACGGCGCAGCTGGGGAAGGGCGGCGCCGTGGTCAGCGGACTGGCGGCCGCCCGGTACGACAAGGCCGGGTATTTCGATGCGGACGCGCCGGTCTCTCCGGAGGACATGCATCGACTCATCCGGGCCGTGGAACGGGTCGATTGCGCGATTGCCTCCCGCCGCATGCGTGGCAGCATCTCGAGCGGTCGTTCCCCCCTGGCTCGACGGTTGTTCCGAGTGTGTTTCAATATCCTCGCCCGCGTCGTCCTCGACCTGCCCTTCCGGGACACCCAGTGCGGGGCGAAAATGTTCCGGACCGCGGCGGTACGTCCGGTGCTGGGTCGGGTCAAACTTCGTGGGTGGGCGTTCGACGCCGCGATGCTGTTCGAGCTGCGGCGCCGCGGGGCCTCCTTCGAGCAGATTCCCGTCGCATGGAAGCACGACACCGGCAGCAAGCTGCCGCTCGCGGAGCAGGTGCCGGTGATGTTCCTTTCGGTGTTCTTCATTCGGATCGTCAATCACCGAGTGATTCATCGGCTGCCTCCGAAGGTCACGTGGTGGTTTGCGTCGAACTTCATGAAGCGCAGCACGGAGTCGACACAATCGCTGGAGGCGTCCCTTGCCGGACAGCCCCAGCGACCGTTCCCCTGAGGCGCTTCCCAGACGACCCACGAGCCGGTGGGTACGAGGTTCCCCGCTCACCGGGGTGTGGTTCCGGTGGACTCGATCCTCAAGATCCGGCGGCTGCCGCCCTGGCTACGCGACCCATTTCGATGCCCCGCGCGCGACGGATCGCGGAGTGGGCCGAGGTCGGCGGGAGCCGCAACGGCAGGGCCAAGGGACACCGATCGACTCGCGACGGAGATCGGGGGAGGCTCACGGACGCTCCGCTCCGGCGACCGTCTCGGTGGGTCGTTTCTGTGCCGGAGGAGCTCGAGGGGGCTGGGGTGCGGTTCCCCGAATCGGCGCGGGTCGAGCCCCCGTCACAAACCCTAAGTACCCGACCCGAGACATTTCTACCGTACGGCGTACGACGAGCCGCCCCGGAGTACACGTCGTGGCCGTTCCTATCAAGTTCGTCCGGAGAGACCGCATGGGACCGTCCGCTTCGCTGCAGCAGCCACCGCCCGGGGTGAGAACAGTCGGCCGGCGACGGGAGTGCCCTCCCCCCGCGATGGCTCCCCCCGACCGAACAGCGCGGAACGATCCGATGGGGGCGCGCCCTGCGGTCCGCGGTCCGGCGCGTTCGCACGGACCGCCCCGACCTCCCTCCGCCGCGCGGGGCGCGAGAGGCCCCGACCACGGCTCGCGCGAGACGCTACCCCGCCGCGATGGGGCGTAGGATGACCGCAGGAGGATCCGCGATCGGGAACTCCCCGGCCTCGCACCGGCACCCGAACGTCGTCGTCGTGGTACTGGATTGTATGCGTTCGATCGACTTTGCCGGCGGCTCCGACCCGGTGCCCGGCCTTCCGGCCTCGGAGAAGCTCCGGACGGAGTCCATGATATTTCCTCAGGCCGTCGCGCCCAGCCCGTGGACGATCCCGTCCCACGCAAGCCTCTTTACCGGGCTCTACCCCTGGGAACACCGAACGCACTATCGGGCAAGCCTGCTCATGGACCCCTCGGTGCCCACGTTGGCGGGCGCCTTTTCGGATGCCGGCTATTCGTCCATCGCACTCTCGGCAAACGGCTTCGTCAGCCCGGACTTCCGCCTCACCAACGGGTTCGAAGCGGTCGGATGGGGAGACTGGTGGGAGCGCTACTTCCGCGTGCCGACGCGGACGCTGCCTCCCCGGGCGGAGCGGCTAGCTCCCACCCAACGGCTCCCGAGTGGCGCCCTGTGGCGGTCAATGACGACGCGGGTGTCCTACACCCATCGCCTACCAGGCGCGTGGGACCTCTTGAACCGGGTTGCCCATCAGGTCCGCTGGCGGGGCGACCCACGGGCCCTGGCCGTCTCGCCGTGGATCGAGCCGACCCTGGACCGGTGGCTGACCGGTAAGCCCGTCGAGACGCCGGTCTTCTGCTTCGTGAACTACATGGAGACGCACGAGCCGTACCTCACCGACCCGGCGGTGGTCTCTCGCCTCGCGGCCTGGCTCCCGTACGCGGGCCAGCGCATCGACCGCACGAGCATCCTGACCGGAGACTGGAAGGCCAGCGCCGAGGACTTCCGGAGAATACGCGAGCTCTACCGCCAGTCCGTGCGACTGGCCGACCAGCGCCTCGGAGCCCTCATCGACGTGCTGAAGCGTACGAATCGATGGGACAACACGGTGCTTGTGATCGTCGGCGACCACGGACAGGCGATCGGAGAGCATGGATTCCTCTTCCACGGGATCCAGCCGTGGGAGTCGATTCTGAGGGTTCCCCTCTGGTATCGCCGCCCGGACGGCCGGTTCGCCGGGACGATCGGTCAAGGGACCGCGAGCCTGGTCGATGTCGCCCCGACGGTCCTGGCGGACGCCGGGCTCGCTCCTGCGAGGGTCCAGTCCGGTGTACACCTCGGATCGCTCGCGGAGTCGCGCCGTGAGGGACCCGCCTACTCCGTGAGCGACGGGGTCCATCGGACCTCGATCGTCGGCGGCCAGGAGCGCTCCGAGGGGGTGATCCGCCTGGACCGCGTGTGGGTGACGGCCTTTCAGGGAGACCTGAAGATCGTCTGGGACTGCGGTCTCGGTCGAGCGACCGCCTACGACCTCCGGCGGGACCCGGGCGAGACGCTCGACGTGTTCGACGAGGGGTCGCCCGACATGCTCCGACTCGCGTCCGAGGCCCGCCACCGAGCGGAACTGATGCAGAGCTCGGAGGCCGTGACGGAGTCGGTCGAGGTCGACGAGCGACTGCGATCGTGGGGATACACGTGAGCGCCCCGCATCGGTACTGAGTCACAGTTCACCGGGGCACCGGCGGGCAAGCATCCCCGCGTCGCGAGCGCCGGCGAGACCGCGACGACCCCCAGCTCGGAGACCGACGGGCGGGCGAGGGAGACTCCCGCCGCGCGGGCCCCCAGACGCAGCGATCGCGGTCGAGCCGCTTACCCGGTGAATTCCCCCGGTTGGCCGAACCGGCGAAGGAACTTCTCCACCCCGGGAAGCTGCCGGCCGAGGACCCGCTCCGCCATTCGGACGGCGACCAGGTCTCCTTCGAGCACGCTTCGCGTGACGAGGATCGCGGCGAGGAAGACCAGGACGCCGACGATGTACATCGGGAACACGATCCACGCCGGAAAGTGGTACAGGCTCACGACGACGAACAGGGGTATACCGGCGGCCAGCGAAAGGGCGAGCGGGAACACGAAGCTTCGGTGCAGGGGCCCAATCCGATGCGACCGGTGGAGCGCCAGGGCGCCCGCCGCAGGATACGCGATGCGTGCGATCGACCACGCGATCGCCGCGCCGATCAGGCCGTAGGTCGGAATGAGCGCGAAACTGAGGACGACGTTCGAGATCGCCGACACCGCGGTCGCGAAGAGGAGCGGTCGGGTCATCGCCATCCCCGCGAGCGCCGCGTTCACCGGGCCGAAGGCGACCGAGACCAGCGCGCACCCCGAGACGATCGTCAGCGCCTCGGCGCCCGGAATGTAGGCACGTCCGAAGATCGCGCCGATCGACTCCCGGGGGAGCAGACCGAAGACCAGGAACATCGGGACCGTGAACACGAGCACCCACCGCCCGGCCGTCACGTACGCAGTGCGGATGCCGGCGAAGTCCTTGCTACCGGTCAGTCGGGCGGCGACGGGCATGAAGATGAACGTCACTGACCCCGCCGCGATCAGGATCAGTCGACCGATGGTCATGATCGCCGAGTAGATCCCCACCTGGGCCTCGGGGCGGAACGCCCCCAGGATCAGCGTGTCCGCGTAGCCCGTCACGTAGGCGAGGGTCGTCACGCCCCAGAGCGACAACGAGAGCAGCCAGAGTCCGCTCGGAAGGTCCCTCGCCCGCGGGGCCGGGGGCACGTGTCGCTCAAAGCGCGCCCAGGCGTAGATGACGAGGGCCCCAAAGGCCACGAAGTTCGACGCCACCCAGGCGATCAGGGCGGCGGTCAGTTCGAGGTGGAAGTAGAACAGGATGAACACGAAGACCAGGAATGCCGCGGGCTGAAGGCCCTGGTTCAGGATCGCGTAGGGGACGGTGTCCTCGAACCCTTGGAAAATGGACGCGATGAACGTGCAGAGCAGCGAGAGTCCGATCGTCACGGAGAACATCTGGAAGACGACGATCAGGGTCGCCGGATCCGTCGGGGTGAAAAGCTCCGCCAGCGGCTGGGCGAGCAGATAGACCGAAAGCGACGTAACCACCGCGGCGGCCCCCGTTACCCATGCGGTCCAGGCGACGAGTCGCCGACGCACGGCGGGGTCCGGGTTCTCCGCGAGAGTTCGGGCGACCGCCTGGTGCAACCCCAGCAACGCGACGAGCGAAAGGAGCCCGGCGAACGACAGTCCGAGGTTGAAATCCCCGAACGCCGTGAGGGAGAGCCGCCGGGCGATCGCCACGCGGCTGATGAAGTTGAGCAGCAGCAGCAGGAAGGTCCCGACGACCATCGTCGCCGTTCCCCGGCCCAGGGAATCGATGGCCGAGCGACCCGCCTTAGAACTCCCTGCCACCTAGGAAACTCCCATCCGGGGCTGGCCAGATCTCGGATAATACGGTTGTGGAGACTTCGTCCTCCGGAGGGGCCCCGCCCGGGAGTTCGGGCCCGGGTCGACCGCCGGCGAGAGCGCGTCCGGCCGGGGAATGGGTCGGATGCTCTCCGAGTGGACGCGCCGCATCGTTCCTCCTCGTAGTGCCCAGCCGACGCGTCATCCGGCGAGCGGTGCGGGCGCCTCCGCCGAGGGATCGGGTTCGGGGGTCGCAGTCGTCGTGGGACCTGCGGTCGCGGTCGATGGCCGATCCGACCCGGCGGGAGGCCGTCGGTGCACCCACCAATACAGCGCGACCACCGCGATGACCAGCGCCGCGGCTCCGACCAACGCGTATTTGATGAGCTTCGAGAAGGGCCCCGTCCCTTTCGCGGGGGCCGTCGCGGGCGGACCGGCGGTCACGCTTACCGTCTCCCGTGACACGGTGACGTTTCCGGCAGCGTCGGTCACGTTCACGAAGACGGAATAGTTTCCGGCGCGCTCGAAGACGTGGGCGGGGTCGGAAACTGCCGCCGTACCGCCGTCCCCGAACTGCCAGACATAGGTGTAGGGTGGGAGCCCGCCGGTGGCGGTGACGTCGAACATCTCGTCGAGGGGAGTAGGTCCGGTAGGTTCCGAGTCGGACGCAGTGGCGTTGAGCGCGACGTCAAAGGCGTACAGCGTACCGTCCGAGGAGCCCGCATATACTTCCCCTCTCGCGACCGACGGAGGCACGTCGAAATCGCCCGTGGCGTTGAACTGGTGGTCCAGCGACCCGTTCTGCCCGTTCAGAAACAGCAGGGAACTTCCGTCGGGAACGACGACGACCCCGTTGACCCACAGTGGGGCTGCGCGCGCGCCGGGCGTCGTGCCGCGGAGGTCCACGCTCCATCGGGTGGTACCGTTGCTGGGGTAAAGGTCCCGGATCGAGGAGTTCTCGACGGTCCCGTTCACAAAGGACCCCGGGATGATCACGTAGAGTTGTCCCCCTCCCCAGGCCGCCGACATATCGTCCGCGTTGTTCGTCGAGCAACAGATGGCCTGCGACCACGCCAACGAAAAGTTCGACTGGTAGAGCGCGTAGATCGTCCCGTTCTGGTCCGCAGCAACCACCATCGCGTTCGCCCCGTTCGATGCGATGAGCGTCGGAGTTCCTCCAAAGCCGCCGTCGGCGATCGCCGCCGGGGAGGGGATCTGCCAGCCGTGGACCAGGGCGAGCGTCGTCGCGTTGAGCTCGATCACGGCGTCACTGTAGACTGAGGTGTTATTGCCGTACCGATTGCCGGTGGTGAGGAAGAGGGCGTTGGTGGCGGGATTCAGCGCCGGCGACCCCATGACGCTGGATCCGTTCTGGTCCGGAGCGCTCGTGTCGAACGAGCCGACCTCGGCGTGCGTTTTCGTTGAGAATGCGGCGAGCCCAGAGAGGACCGCGGGCCGACCGCATTCGCTGGCGATCCCGACGTACACTTCGCCATTGTACAGCAGCGGGCTCGACCAGTCGTAGAATCCCTCGGCGGGCGTACCGCCGAGGGTCGCATTCCAGAGCAGGTCCCCGGAGGCGTTCAGTGCAACGAGACCGTAACCGGGACCGGAAACGTAGATCTTCGATCCCGAGGTCGTCGCGGTCGAGCTCACGCCGAGTGCGCCCCCGCCGCACGCCGGGTCGCTCGAATCCTGTCCCAGAGGGGCGTGCCACTCCGTCTTCCCACTGAGCGTGTTCAGGGCGTACTCGTTTCCGTTCTGGGCGCCGAAGAACACGCTGTCGTTCTGCGTCACCGCCTCGGACGTGATCGGGCTCCCCACCGCGGTCTCCCACAGAAGGTGGACCGAGCTCGCGTTGGACTGGTTGAGGATCTCCTCCTGGGTGACCGACCCCGTCCGCTGGATCGACCCGAGGTACGTGGCGAAATTGCTTCCCGGTGGGATCGGGACCGGCTCCGACGCCGCCAGAATCCCGTCCCGCGCCGTCGGTGTCGAAGCGAGTCCGCGGACCGCGGAGAGGCAGAGCAGGGTCACGACCAGGAGGGTCGGCATCAGGCCGGGGGCGAAGCCGGCGACCTGCCTCCATCGGCGACGCGAACTCACAGATCTTCCCTGCCGCCGGTTCTCGTGAATTACGGGCCGCCCACCACCTCGCGTCCGGGGTATAAGCCTTCGGTTCCTCTCCGTCGGGTGGATACGTACTTATGCGCGTTCGGAGCCGCCCGGACGGCCCCTCGGCACCGGGCCCGGAGCCGCGGACGCCGTCGGGTCCGGGGTCCGACTTCGAGACCGGACCCCACCACTACTGCTTCGCCGGGCGGCCCCAGCGTGCGGGCGATCGCTACGAGTCTCCGCCCGGCTATCCGAATCGGCCGGTGACGTAGTTCTCGGTGAGCTTCTCCTTCGGCGAATGAAAGATCGTGGTCGTGGTCCCCGATTCCACGAGCTTGCCCAGGTAGAAGAACGCGGTCGAGTCGGCCACGCGCACCGCCTGGGCAAGGTTGTGGGTGACGATCACCACGGTGTATCGTGCCTTCAAGTCGCGGATCAGGGCCTCGATCTTGTTCGTGGCGATAGGGTCGAGGGCGGAGCACGGTTCGTCCATCAGGAGGACCTCCGGTTTCACGGCAAGAGCGCGCGCGATGCATAGCCGCTGTTGTTGACCCCCGGAGAGACTCGTCCCGGGGGCGTCGACGTTGTCCTGGACCTCCTCCCACAGTCCCACGAGCTGCAGCGCCTCCACGATCCCGGCGTCCAATTCCTCCCGCCGGCGAATGCCCAGGAGGCGGAGTCCTGCGGCGACGTTGTCGTAGATGGACATGTTGGGGAATGGAGTCGGGCGCTGGAAGACCATCCCGACGCGGAACCGGACCGCCACCACGTCCTGGGTACGGAGATCCTCCCCGTCCAGGTACACCCCTCCGGTGACCCGGGCTCGCGGCGTCTCCTCGTGCAGCCGGTTCAGGCAACGCAGAAATGTGGACTTGCCGCATCCCGAGGGTCCGATGATCGCGGTCACCTCGTTATCGGAGATATCGAGCGAAATGTCGTACAGCGCCTGCCGGCGTCCGTACCAGGCGCTCAGCTCCTCCGTACGCACCTTCACCGCCATGGCGTCAGGCCCCCTCGGCCAGGTCGAGGGGGGACTTGACCGCGAGCCGGGCAGCCAGACCGATGACGAGGACCATGAGCAGGAGCACGAGGGTCGCGCCCCATGCGTCGGTCTGCAAGTTCGCGTACTCCGAATTGAAGTTCAGATAGATGAACGGCGTCATCGCGGCGGTCTGGGTATTCAGGTTCGTAAACCAGTACCGGCTACCGCCGGCGGTGAGCAGCAAGGCCGCCGTGTCGCCGGAGGCACGGGAGACACCGAGCAGGATCCCCGTCACAACGGCACTTCGCGCGCAACCGAGAACGACCCGGAGGGTTACGCGATGGCGCGGAAACCCGAGGGCGAGCCCGGCCTCGCGAACGTCGTGAGAGACGGTTCGCAGGGACTCTTCAGTGGCCCGGGTGATGATGGGAATCATCACCACGCCCAGGGCGACGCCGCCCGACAAGGCGCTCAACGCCGAGTAGTGGTCGACGTAGAGGAAGAGCACGAAAATGAAGAGACCGATCAGGATCGTTGGCACTCCGGTCATCACGTCGGTCAAGAAGCTGATCGCACGAGCGAACCGGCTCCTTCCGTACTCGGAGAGGTAGATCCCCCCGAGCAGACCGACCGGGACGGCAATCAATGCCCCCAGGCCGAGCATGATTAAGGTCCCCTGGATCTCGGGACCGATTCCCCCGAGAGAACAACTGGTCCCCGGTCGGGGGTTGCAGCCGTTGGGCTGGAGGGAAGTGTAGAACGACGGCTGAACGACCGCTGCCCCCCCATAATGTGCCGCGGTTACGATGACGCTCGCCAGGGGGAGGAGGGCGAGAACCAGGCAGGCTCCCGCCAGTACGACGACCGTCCACTGCGTGATCCGACGACGTCGAAGGTGGGGCACCGCTGCCGAAATCGGTCGCCCTTCGGATGCGGAGAGCGGCGCACCGGGCCGCCCGACCGGTGAAGCCAGCGCAGGGTGTCGTCGCCGCCGCCGGACCCCTCCCCATCGGGCGCCCGAAGACTCCTCTGCGGCTCGGTCCCGAATTCTCCAGAGGATCACGCGGGCGAGTGCGTTGACCCCGACCGTGATCGCCAGGAGCACGAGCCCGAGTTCGACGAGGGCGTCGAGCTGCAGGCCGGCACCGACCTCACCGAAGCTGCCCGCGATCCAGCTGGAGAGCGTGACGCCCTGGGAGAAGAGCGTACCGGGAAGAATGTAGATGTTGCCGATGACCATCGTGACCGCGATGGTTTCTCCCAGGGCGCGGCCCAGCCCAAGGATGACCCCCGCCGCGATTCCCGAGCGGGCGGGTCCGATGACTGCGAGGCGAGTGGCTTCCCAGCGCGTGGCGCCGAGGCTTAGGGCAGATTCTCTGTGGATGCGTGGAACCGCGAGCAAGGCCTCTCGGGAAACGGCGGCGATGGTCGGGAGGATCATCACCGAGAGGACGATCGTCGCGGTGAAGAGGTCGAGACCGGTCGGCTCGGAGGAGAAGGGGTAGCCGCCCGAGGTCAACTTCGCGAGGCCCGGCTCGACGACCGAGCGCATGAGGGGGACGAGTACGATGAAGGCCCAGAACCCATAGACCACGGAAGGGACCGCCGCCGACAGGTCGAGGAGGTAGCCCAGCGGCTTGCGGAGCCGGCGCGGTGCTACCTCCGAGAGGAAGACGGCCACGCCCACGGCGAGCGGGACCGCGATGAGGAGCGCGAGCGCGCTCGTCAGCAGCGTTCCGCCGATCGCGGGGGCCGCCCCGTAGATGTTGCGAACGCCGTCCCAGTCCGAGCCGGTCAGGAACCCGAACCCGAATCGGGTGATCGACGGCCACGAATCCACGACTAGGACCGCGACGAGCGCCGCGACCAAGACGAGGATCCCGGTGGCGACCGCAGCGGCCCCGACATGAAAGGCGGTGCCCAAGCGACGGAGGAACCGCACCCGCCGGGGGCGTTCCGGGTGCCGGGGAGCGTGGGCTACTCCGTTCGCCGGAACGGCGGTTCCCCCCTCACCCACACGCGGGGATGGCCTCTCCATTAAAGGTCATCGTTTGAATTCCGGCCTGGTCGATCGCAACGACCGCCGCCGGCAACGCAACGTAGTACAGGCCGGTGGAGTTCGAGTACGTCTGACCGACGGTAATCGCCCAGCTGACGAACTGGACCAGCACCTGGGCCTTGTCGAGCGTCGGCGCGTACCCCTTGTCGGCGGCCTGGTAAACGTACAGGTAGATGAACGTCGCCAGCGGATAGTCCTCCGTTCCCTGCGCGTTGACCATGCTGACGTTGAACCAGCTCCCGTCGGAGGCGGGGAGGGCGGTCGTCGCCGTCTTGTCGGAGATCGCGGACGCGGTGCTCGCGAGCGTAGGCACGACGAAGGTCCCCTTCGGGTTCTGGACAGCCGCGTAGCCCGGCGGCGTGCTCGCGAGAAGCAGGTCTGTAAGGTCGCTGTAGCCGATGCTGTAGGTCGTCGTCTCGACGGTGGAGAGGACCGCGCTGTTTCCCTTCGCGGCCGTCTGCATCGGCGCGGAGGGCCAGCTGATCGAGATCCCCTGCCCGGGCCCGCCACCCGAAATGTTCCATGCACTGCTATCGTCCGAAAGGAAGTTCGTCAGTACGTACGTCGTCCCCGCGGCGTCGGACCGGTGGACCGTATCGATCGTGGCATTCGGGAGGTCGACCCCCGCGTTGTTCGCCCGGATCGCCGAGTCGTTCCAGTTGGTGATCGTCCCCAGGTAGATGTCGGCAATGATGCCGCCGGTCAAGTTCACGTGGCCCGTGACCCCCGGGAGGTTGTAGATGATCGCGAGCGCCCCGGCCGTGACGGGGAGAGTGAGCGCCGTTCCGGGAAGCGCCGCGACGTCCGCCGACGTGAGCGGTTCGTCCGCTATCGCGAAATCGACCAGCGGAGGGTGCTCTGAAAAGTCGGTGATCCCAGTACCGGAGCCCGCGCCCGGGTAGTTCACCTGGTTGGAGGTTTGCTGCTGGAAGGAGGTTTCCCACTGGTCCATGAGAGGGATGGCAATCTGCGCGCCGTTCCCTTGGAGCGTCGTCCCCGTCGAACAGGTCCCCGGCTTCGACGACGAGGCAGTGAACCAGTTCTCCTCGTACCCCACCGCGACGGCCGCGACCACAAGGATCAACACGGCCAGCAGGGCAAAGATCCCGGCCCGGCTCTTCGAGCGCTTGATGGGCGGCATCAATGCGCCGCCGGAGGACGAGGCCACGGGCGCGGCGGGCGGAGCGCTCACGGGCGGCTCCTCCCGTCGGGGCCGAGACACGATCCGAGGGTCGCTTCTCGCTGCGGACGGGTGCGCATGGCGGCGTATAACATGGGGGCCCCCAAAAAAGGACCGGGAGATAAACCCACGGAGTGGCGTACGATTCGAAACGCCTCACAGAATCTGCGTGGATTCGAGGTCCGGTCGTCAGAGTTGACCGGCCCGGGCCCCTCGACGAGGGCCAATAGTGGTCCACGCCTCGCGGCTTCGGGCGCGCCGGCCCGAAACCCGCGCCGGTCGACGCACCCCTTCCGGCTGCGTACGAACGGTCCAGCCGCCGCAGCGCCGGGTGGAAACGTATTTGGTCCGGTGAGCACGGTGCCGGAAGATGCCCGAAGCCGCTGGCGCCGAGAGAGAAGGATTCGTCGTCTGGATGGAGGGCCTATCGGGCGCGGGCAAGACGACGCTCTCGCGCGAGGTATCGACGCGGGTCCGGGGGATGGGGTGGAAATCGGAGGTACTCGACGGGGACGAGGTCCGCCGCATGTTTTCTCCCGAGCTCGGTTTCTCGAGGAGCGACCGGGAGTTCCATGCCCGTCGAGTGAGCTATGTCGCGAGACTCCTCGCCCGCAACGGAGTAGCGGTCCTTGTCGCGATGATCACTCCGTACGAGACGTCGCGCCAGGCGGCGCGATCCGAGGTCGCCGCCCGGTTCACCGAAGTGTGGTTGAAGTGCCCCCTCGAAGTCTGTCGGAGCCGGGACCCGAAGGGGATCTACAAGCGGACCCAGGAGGGCGGTGTGAAGAAAATGACCGGTGTCGACGATCCGTTTGAGGAGCCTCTGAACCCGGATCTCGTGGTGGACACCTCCACGGATCCCGTGGGGAAGAGCGTGGAGCGGATTTTGGACCACTTGTGGATGGTTCACTTTCTTGGCTAAGGTAGGATGGGTGGCCGTCCCCGTCGACCCAAGCGTGGAAACCAGCGCTCCCGGCGCTCTTCTTGTCGGCTACGCTCGCGCAGGCCACCCGAGGCGTTCCAGTTCGGAGAGGACAAACTCCGCGCACTGCGCCGGAGTTCGTCCGACCGTCTCCACGCGGATGTCGGGAGCCGTGGGGACTTCGTACGGGTCGTCCACGCCGGTCATGTCGTGGACTAGGCCCTGATGGGCCTTCTTGTAGAGCCCCTTGACGTCGCGCTGCTCGCAGACGTCGATCGGAGTCGTCACGTAGATCTCGACGAATCGGCCGATCTCGGATCGGGCACGGGCCCGGGACGTCGCGTAGGGCGAGATGAGCGCCACGATTGGGATCGCCCCGTTCCGAGCAAGGACCTTGGCGACGTACGTCACGCGGCCCGCGTGCGCTTCCCTCGCCTTTCGATCAAATCCAAGGTCCGAACTGAGACCCTGGCGGACCTCGTCTCCATCGAGTAGTTCGACGTTCCAGCCTCGCGCCCGCAGTAGCGGGGTGAGTTCCCGAGCAATCGTCGTCTTGCCGGCGGAGGGAAGCCCGGTGAGCCAGAGGCAGTATCCCTGGTGAGTCATGGTGGTCAGACACCGCCGCGCACGCGCTTCTGCATATCAAGCTTACTTGCGCTCCGGCGTAGCGCAACGGCCTGCCGAAAGACGGTCAACGGTGGGAAGGGGCATCACGGCGTTGAGGCCGGATGCCCCGAAAGGGTTCGATTACTCCCGCTTAGCGGTATCCGTGCCAAGTAATCGTAAAGTCCGACTTCCCGAAGAAGTAGCTGGACAGCGGTCCCGTCTTCTGGATCGTCTTTCCGCTAACGCCCCCGATCTGGTCGATGACGTAGTTGGTGACGTGCGACCCGTGGCTGCCGATTCCCGCGAACGTAGAACCAACGGTGTCCGCGCACGCGTAGAAGGTCGTGGTCCCGTAGTCGCTCAGCTTCGCGATTCCCCCGTTGACGCCTGGGGCCTCGGAGATGCACTCGGCCGAGCCGTCTACTCCGGTCTCGCAGCCATTCGAGTCGCAGACGGTGGGGTTCCCCGTGACCTGGAACGACGCGGCCTGATCGTCGGTGTCTCCGACCTGCAGCGTGTAGATTCCCGCCACTCCATTGTAGGACGCCGCCGGGTTGTAGAGGATGTAGGCCTGGAGGAAGTCTCCCGCGCCGACCGTCGACACGAGTTGAACGCTGTTGTACGGGTAGAACTCCCACCAGTCGTAGTACACCGGCGTCGCACCGGGAGACGAGCAGTAGGAAAGCGATCCGGCTTGCTCCACCGTGCCGGTGCCGTATCCGTCGATCCCAACCCACGAGACCTGGTAGGTGAACCCGGAGGTCTCACCGCACGTTACGGTGGGGACGTTCCACTCCGCCGTGACCTCGTAAATGCTGCCGGAGGTCGCCGTATTGGCGTACCCGGCCCAGTTTCCGCTGTTCACGTGCTGGGCTGCCTGAACGGGTCCCCGCTGCATGGAGGCATGCATGGACGCCGTGATCGCTGCCAAGTTCGCCGAGATCGAATTCTCCTTCTCAGTGGTCTGGGCCGCCGGTGTCGCATGTAGTGCCGCTCCGGCAGCGACCACCGCAAAGCCGACCGACAAGACCATCGTTGCCGCTAGCACCAGCGAAGCTGCTACGCTCCACCAGCCCTTCGTCTGCATAAGTGCGGATATACATCCCTATATTTAGTAGCCGGGCCTAGTCGTGACCGCGAAGCTACGGGACGCCCGTAGGTACCCGCTAACCTACGGGACCTCTGGATTTTCCCATAGACTTCGGGAGACGGGCCCGTGCGCCCCCGTGCTCGGCCGTCTTCGACCATCCACGAGCCGTCGCGCATCAAACTCGGCCAGGGAAATCGCTCGGTCCGGCCGATGAGGGATTCGCTAACGGAAATGCGCGATAGGTCGTCCTTGAACGTTCGCGGGGACTGGAATCCCCATCAAGGATAGGATCGTCGGACCGACGTCGATCAACTTCTCGGTCGGGCCGCGGACTCCCACCCCAGCCGCCGGGTTCGTGATCGAGTAGACCCCGTCGAACGAGTGCACCGAGTCGTCCGGTCCCGTGTCGTTCTCCGATAGGTAGAGCGTGTCGTAGCCCACGGTCCCGGCGGAGCGCCACGCCACGTTCCCGAAATAGACCATCATGTCGGGCGCATCGCCGCGAACTTCGTGGTAGACGCTCCGGGGAAGGCGCACATCGGGCTGGAGGGACACGCCGTCCGGCCCGCAGATCTTCCGCAGATCCCCCGTCAGTTGGGCCTCGAACTTGGGCAGATCCTTGGGGCGGATGACCCCTTCGGGCTCGCGGTCCTTGACGTTGTAGAAGATACGGGCGTAGTACCCGCCCGCGCCCCACGCCCGCGTCTTCGCCCAGTCGATGGCCGCCTTTTCGATCTGGGTCCCCGCCGGGGGCCGGGGCCCCTTGAGCGTGAGGTACCCCTTCTGGATCAGCCACTCGTTGATGCAGAAACCGCCGGCCATCGCCTGGCTGCCGTGGTCCGAGAGAAGGAGGATGCGCACGTCGTCGGCGACGCCGTCGGTCAGCGACCCGATCTCCGCGTCGAGCATCGAATAATACCCCTCCACGATCTCGCGGTACTTCGGGTTCTCCTCATAGCGCGGGTGTTTCGTGTCGAAATACTTCCAGAACGTATGGTGCAGGCGGTCCGGTCCGATCTCGTGGAGGGCAAAGAAGTCCCACTTCTCCTTCGCCCAGAGATGACGGGCGACCGCGAAGTGCTTCTTCGTCATCTGGGTGAGCTGGGCGCCGATCCGGTCGCGGTCCTCGGCGCGGAATGTCACGTCGAACTCGTAGTCGCCGGCCACTTGCTGGATCTCGTCCTTGAGGGTCGGGGGAAAAACGAAGTCCGTCGCCTTGTCCGGCGTCAGGAAATCGGAGATGTAGACGCCGTTCACCCGGGGCGGAGGGTATCCGGGCGGCATTCCGATGATACAGACCCGCTTTCCCGCGCGCGAGAGATGGTCCCAGACCAGCGGCTGGAGGAGAGTGCGGGACGAGGGAATGTACGTCTCCCAGTAGGTGCCCGGCCGGCGGTGTCGGAACCCGTAGATGCCCAGCGTGCCGGGGTCCATTCCCGACCACATGACCGCCCAGGCGGGTACGGTGATCGGAGGGTCGGTACTGAGGAGCGTTCCGAAGGTCGATCGTTTGAGGAGTTCCTGGACGTGGGGCATCCGCGGAAGGAATCGGTCGAACAGCAGGCCGGGGGGAACGGAGTCGAGACCGATGGCGAGCACTCGCGTCGGGGGGGAACCCATGACCGCCCCCACGAAGACTCGCTCATAACCCTGACGCGGGAGCGGTAGGGCCCGATCCGGTCGGTGTACCGCCCGCGTCGATTCCGCGCCCGCCCCCGGCCCGATGGGGGGCCACAGGGTAATAGGCCCGCCATAGTTGCCGTAGGAGGAGCTACTTGGCGGGGACCGGCGTGCGTCGACGACTGTTGGTGATCGGTCTCGACGGGGTGCCTCCCGAGTTTCTCTTCGACCGGATGCGTCCGGTCATGCCGACCACGGCCCGGCTGCTCGACCGGTCGCTCCGGGCCCCGCTGCGGACCACCGACCCCCCGCTCTCGATCCCGGCGTGGCCGGTGATGTTCTCCGGTGTCGACCCCGGAACGCTGGGGTTCTACGGTTTCCGGCATCGGAAGGATCACTCGTACACCGAGACGTACGTCCCGACCTCGACCCAGATGCCGGTCCCCAGCGTCTGGCAGACGGTGTCGTCCGCGGGCCGGCGGGTGGCCGTGATCGGGATGCCGATGGGATACCCCCCGCCGATCGTCAACGGGCTGTTCGTCTCCGACTTCCTCACTCCGCCGGGAAGTCGGCCGTTCACGTCGCCGCCCGAACTCGGCGGGGAGCTCGAAGCCAAGTACGGCCCCTATCCGTTCGACGTGGTCTTCCGTTCGAACGAGCGCGAGCGGCTGCTCGGCGAGATACTCCGGATGACCGAAACGCGGTTCCGCATCGCGGCGGACCTAGTGGCCCGCGAGCCGTGGGACCTGTTCGGAGTGCACGAGATCGGTTCCGACCGCCTCAACCACGCCTACTGGAAGTGCTTTGACGACCGGCATCCGGACTTCGTCCCCGGGAACCCGCACGCGGGGGCCGCTCGGAAGTTCTACGAGGTGCTCGACCGGGGGATCGCGGGTCTTCTCGCGGCCGCCGGCCCCGAGGCCGCGGTCCTCATCGTCTCCGACCACGGCAGCATGGCCATGCGCGGATGCTTCTGCATCAACCAGTGGCTCGCCGAGAAGGGGTACCTCGTCCTCCGTTCACCGCCCGCTCCCGGGACTCCGCTCGAGAAGGCCGACGTCGACTGGGACCGGACGACGGTCTGGGGCTCGGGGGGGTACTACGCACGGATCTTCTTCAATATCCGGGGCCGCGAGGCGCGCGGGATCGTGGCGCTCGACCAGGTGCCGGCCCTCCGTCGCCACCTCGAGGACGACCTCCAGCGGATCCCGGCCCCGGACGGAGAGATGCTGGACGTCGACCTGCTCGACCCCGCGTCGCTCTATCACGAAGTGCGGGGCGACGCGCCCGACCTCATGCTCTACTTCGGGGACCTGAAGTGGCGGTCCGCGGGAACGATGGGCTACCCTTCGCTCTTCCTTCGGGAGAACGACACCGGACCGGACGACGCGGTGCACAGCTGGAACGGCGTGTTCGTCTGGTACGACCCCGAGCGGGAGGGACCGGCGGGGGAGCTGCCGACCCAGCAGATACGGGACGTCGCGCCGACGATCCTCGAGTATCTCGGGGTCCCGCTCCCCGCGCACCTGCAGGGCCGACCGATCGTCCGGAGCTGAAACCGACCGGCCGCCGGGGTCGCTAGTCGTATCCCCACGAACGCAGCCGCGCGTCGAGTGCGACCTCGGGAGCCGCGGGGCGGCTCGACGCCTCGCTCTGGCGGGCGGCCTCCTGCGCCTCGTACGGCCGGAAGACGTCGTCCCGAACCTTCTGCGCCTCGACGCCGACGAGCCGCGTCGCCGGCACGAGGTCCGGGTCCCCCGAGACCTTCCAGCGGAGGACTTCCCCCGAAGCGAGGTCGAGAACGAACTTCTCGTCGCCCCGGTACGCCGCCAACTGGCGGCGGTTCCACGGCTGGTCCACGCGGATCCCACGGAGCGAGCGGTTCGGGTCGGAGGCCGGACCGCCCTCGCAGAAGACGGTCCCCGAATCCGGAGCCGTCACGGAGAACGGGAACGGGGCGTGGCCCGCGTCGTCGTAGGGCACGCCGCCGGAGGCGACCGCCTTGATCCACGAATCGAGCTCGCAGAGGCTCACCCAGCGATCGACGCGCCGCGGCACCGAGAGGTTCGCCGGGGGCGACACCACGAGCGGCACCCGGGTGATCGAGTCGGTCGCCCCGCACCCGTGGAAGACGTTGCCGCTCTCGCCGAAAGATTGGCCGTGGTCGGCGGTGACGACGACCATCGTCCGGTCCCGCTCTCCGTGCTGCTCGAGCAGCGCGAGCAGCCGGCCGATCTTGGCGTCGGCCTCTTCGATCGAGCGGACGTACCCCGCGACGAGCGCGTCCCAGTCGACGTGGTCCTGCAGGCCCGGGACCGCGAGCAGGTAGAACCGGGGGGTGTGCATGTAGGCCCGGCCGAGAAGCCCGGGGGTGTGGCCGTTGTCCACGAGCTCGTACGGTTCGTGGACGTTCACGAAGTTGAGGAACGAGTAGAACGGCCGGTCCGTCGCCCGCTCCCGGAGCCAGTCCCCGAAGTAGCCGAGTGTGAACTCCCCGCAGACGTCCGCCTTGTAGGCGACCTCCTGCGGATGGTTCAGCATCGTGAGCGGGGCGACCAGGGGAGGGAGCTTCTCGACGAGCTTGAGCACCCGCCGGGAGTAGAGGAAGTTCGCGTGCCCGAGGAGGCTGTTCGCCACCGTCCGTTGCTCGTCGGAGATCCCGATCCGTCGGGATCGGCGGAGGTCGAACCCTTCCTCCATCCCGTACCCGCCGACGAGATGGACCATCTCGCTGAACATCGCGGTCTCGTACCCGGAGCGCTTGAGGCGCGTCGCGGTCGTGTCGGGGAACGGGACGCCTCGACGGAACGTCCGGAGACCGTGCACGTTGGGGTAAGAGCCGGTGAAGATCGAGATGTGCGAGGGAACGGTCCAGTTGGCGGGGGCGACCGCTCGGGGGAACGCGGTCCCCTGCGCCGCGAGCGCGTCGATCACGGGAGTCCGCGCGACCCGGTCGCCCTCACTCGTCCGGAAGTTCTTCGCGCGAGCGCAGTCGAGGATGATGGTGACGATGTTGGGGGAACGACCTCCGCCCGAGGAGGGCGGAGACCCGCTGGAGGGACCCGTCATCCTTCGAGGATCGTCCACTCGGCGTTCTGGTACTTGACGGAGAACTGGAAGACGGCCTCGTAGAACGTCGCGGTCGAGACGAACCCCGCCTGGTTCGGCAGCAGGAGGAAATGGATGTTGTGCTGGGCGAGGAACGTCGAGGTGTTCAGGACCGACGGGAGCACGATCGCGGGGTTGCTCGCGTCGTCCGTCGTGATCTCGAACGAGACGGAGAACGGCTGGCCCGGGTGCGGGTTGTCGAACGTCATTTCCGCGTTGTTTGGTTCCCCCGATGTGATATTAGGCGTTCCCTCGGGGGCCGGGGTCGGGGTGACCCAACTTCGGATCGCGTAGTTCCCCGGCAGCTGGCCGAGCACCCCCGAGTCGTTCCACTCGAGGGCGCCCCCGGTCCACCAGTCTCCCGTCGCCGAGGGCGCGTGGAGGAACGAGTCCCCCGTGGGCGGTCCGGCGAGCGTGAGGTTGAACTGGGAGACGTTGGCGCCGTGGACCGGCGTGACCGTGACATTGACCCACGTCGCGCCGCCCGCCGCGGTCGTCCCCAGCTCGGCGACGTCGAACCGTGGCGTGGAGTAGGTGAGGAGGGCCGAGTTCCCTGCCGGACCCGGCACGGCGAGCTGGGCGGCGTAGGGCCCGAGGTACGCCGGGGTCTCGGTGTAGTTTCCGCCCGAGGAACCGTTCGCGTAGATCGACTCGGGGACGACGTCGAGGAGCGGAAACGGGACCCCCTCGATGAACGCGCTGTACATCGGCGCCTGCGGCAGCGCCGTCGTGTTGAAGCCGGAGTAGGAGAGGGCCTGCACGTTGTTCGACACCGCGGTCAGGGAGTTGAGGGCGAGATACGTCTCCTCGGCGTTGACGATCTGCCAGGACTCGAAGAGCAGCCAGGTCGGGCCGATGTCGAACGCGCCGCGGTCCGTGAGCGCCTCGCTCCACCGCACGGCGCCCTGGGTGGTCAGGATCGAACCGGACCGGCCGTTGGCGTTCAGCCACTGCGTCGCCTCGAGAAAGTAGGAGTCGTGGTCGGACCCGATCTCGGTCCGCTCGTTGCTCAGCACCGCGGGGACCGTGACGTTGGCGACGAAGAGCACGAGCACGACGAGCACCGCGACGAGGGCGTACGCCTCGCGGGAGATCGTCCGACGCCGGCTGCGCCCGTTCGCCGGGGCGGGCGGAGCCATCCCGGGCGCTGGGGCCGGCCGGAGGCGCGGGGCGAGCACCCCCTCGAGGGAGAGGCAGAGGAGGAGGAGCACCGGAAACGTCAGGAAGTAAACGAATCGCGTGTAGTCGGTGTCGACGTGGACGACGTATCCGGCGACCGGGACGCCGCACGCCGCCAGCAGGCTCGCCGCGGCGATGTAGTGCCGGAGGTCGACGCGATGGGGGCGCCAACGGGCGGCGGTCGCGAGCAGGGCGAGGACCCCGAGGCCGGCGGTGACGAGGACCGCCACCGCGATCCAGGGACCCATCGTCACGCCGGCGGCGGCGGGAACGAGCATCGGCCCGCTGTTCAGCGGCCGGAAGATCTCCCCGATGTTGTCGATCAGGTACGCCGCGGGGTTCGACGCGATGTATCCCGGAACCTGGATCCGGAGGTACTTCGTGAGCTGCTCGTAGGCGACGACCGTCACTCCCAACACGATGAGCCCGGCGACGTTCGCCTTCGAGACGATCGTGCCCCACCAGCGACGGTCGGTGAGGACGAGGAGGAACGCCGACACGACGACGGTCGCGGCGAACACCGCGAACGTCAGGTCGTGAGTGAGGTAGATCAAGCTCGCCACCCCGTAGAACAGGAGCCCGTCCCGGAGGGTCCGCGTGCGGAGGAACAGCAGCAACAGGACCAGTGCCTCGTTGAACAGGACGAACGCGAGGAAGTTCGGGTACCCTCCCCAGAACAGGATGGAGAGGGTCGTACCGTTGAGGACCATGAGCCCGACGAACAGCAACTGGAACGGACCGTGGACGAGGTACCGCCGGGCCACGTGGACCGTGGTGAGCCCGAACGCGAACAGGAGCGCGCCGCCGAAGACGAAGTCGGCGGTGAGCGGGCTCCCGGTCAGGAGGACCGCGACCCCGAGGAGCGGAAAGATCCCCGGATTGTACAGGAACGGTGAGCCGACGGCGTCCACGGGAGGGTGCGCCAGACCGACCCAGGCGAACGAGCGCTGGACCCAGTCTCCGCTGTCAACGCCGGGGGGCACCGGCGCCATCCCGTAGGCGAGTTCGACGATCACGACCGAGACCACGACGAGGAGGAGTCCGAGCGCGAGGTACGCGCGCGAAGCCGAGGTCTCCGGGGGAGGGAGCGGCCGTTCCGGGACCTGTTCTCCCCGCCAGGCCGACACCAGCCACGACCGCGCGCCCCCCGCCGGGCGGGCCGGCGGCGGAGGGTACGAGTCGGGCTCCGGGTTCACGCTCGCCACAGGATCTTCCACTCCGGGTTCGAGTAGGCGGGGGCGAACTGGAACTCGCTCTCGTAGTAGGCAAAGATCCGCCCCATTCCGGGGGTGTTCACGAGCACGAGGAAGTGGATATTGTTCTGGGCGAGGAACGCGTTCGTGTCGAAGTACGTCGGGAACGTGGTGGCCGGGTTGCTCGTTCCGGGGGTGGACATCGTGAGGGATACCGAGAGCGCCCCGTGGACCGTGGGGTTGCTGAACGTGAGGTGGTAGCCCACGCCGCCGATGAGGTTCGAGAACTTTCCGATCGGGACCGCGGAGAGCAGGACCTGGGTCGTGAGGGTCCTCGGGCTCGGGAGCTGGCCGATCTTCGCCGAGGTCTGCCACGTGATCAGGTTGGCGCTCCGCGAAAGGCTTGCGATCGTTCCCCGCTGGGCGAGCGGGGTGGGTTCCGGCTGGGTCAGGTTCAGGCTCACCCGGGTGATCTCGACCGAACTGTCTGCGGGCGTGACCGTGATCGCGTCGCTCGCTTGACTCCCGGGACCCACGGAGGTGCTCACGTTCAGTAGGAAGTTCTGGGTCCGGTAGGCGAAGCTGAGGGTGGGGACCGGGGACGCGCTGTAGGCCACCGCGGACGGCGACCACGTCGCAGGGTCGTAGACGATGTTCTGGGCCCCGCTCGTGTTGTTGAAGTTCACGTCGAACTGGGTCGCGTTGATTCGCAGGATCGGCACAACCACCCCCTCGACGAACACGGCGTACCCCGGGGTGTTATTCAGGGAGTTCGAAGAGGTGCCGCCCATCGTCGCGGCCACGAGGTTGTTCGATATCGTGTAGTGCGAGTTGACCGCGAAGTAGCTTTCGAGGTCGCTCAGTACCTGCCAGCCGTAGAAGTGGAGCCAGGTGGGCCCGTACGTGAACGCGTTGCGATCGGAGAGCGCCTGGACCCAGCGCTGGGTGTCGCTCGTATCGGCGAGCACCGCTCCCGAGGATCCGTTCGAGCGCAGCCATTGCATCGCCTCGACGAAGCCCGAGTTGTGAGTGGAGCTGGCGTAGGTGCTCTCCGAGAGCTGGACGGTCGGGACGGAGACTCCCACGAAGACCGCGACGAGGACGAGTGCGACCCCGGCCCGGATCGCCCACCAGCTCGGGGTCCGGTCCGGGCTCCATCGCGGGGCGACGGTCGCGTGACCTTCGGCCGAGCCGTCGACGGCGCCGCCGGGGACCACGGCCGCGACGGCCGGGCCCGGTGCCATCCAGGGCCGGAGGAAGCGTTCGACCACGATCGTCGCCGTCAGGCCGAGGGGAAGGACGAAGAACAGCGTGAACCGTGCGTAGTCGGTATCCACGTGGGCGAGCCAGCCACCGACCGGCAGGAGGCACGCCGCGACCAGCGACGCGAGCGCGAGGGTGAGCCGCGGGGGAACCCAGCCGGACCTCGACCGGCGGACGAGGAGCATCGTCACGAACGTCGCGGCGGCGACGGCTACGAGGATTTCGGTCATCAGCGCGGAGTCGAGCGCGATCGCCGGCCCGATCGGCCACCAGAACGGGGCGTACCCGAGCGGATGGAACAGCTCTCCGAGGTTGTCGAGCACATAGGCGGCCGGGTTCGTCGAAAGGTAGCCCGGGTGCGGGATCGCGAGGGAGTCTGTGGCGAGGGTGTACGCGGCCACCGTCGCGCCGAGCAGGAGCAGGCCGCACAGGTTCGCCCACGAGAAGATCAGGCGCAGCCACCGTCGATCCTGGGCCAGAAGGAACGCACCCGCCACGAGCAGGGTTCCGAGCAAGACGACGAAGGTGAGGTCGTGGGTCAGGAACACGAGCGACGCGAAGGCGTAGAACAGCAGGCCGTCCCGCATCGACCGGGTACGGGTGAACGCGAGCAGGAAGACGAGGGCCTCGTTGAACAGGACGAGCGCGAGGAGGTTCGGATATCCTCCCCAGAACATCACCTGCAAGACGGCCCCATTGAAGAGAATGAGCCCGACGAACAGGACCTGGAACGGTCCCGTAAGGAGGTAGCGCCGGGCGACGTGGATGGTCGTGAGCCCGAACAGCGCCAGCAGGATCCCCGCGAAGACGTAGGCGGTCGTGATCGGGTTTCCGGTCGCGAGGAGTACGGCCCCGAGGAGCGGGAACGTGAGCGGCGGGTACAGGAGCGGCTGAAGCGTCGGGTCGGCGCTGGGGAACGGCAGCCCGACGAACGACTTCGAGAGGGTGATCCAGTGGGCGGGGTCCACCCCCGGAGGGATGGCAGAGTTCGCCGGCAGGGATCCGACGAACCCCCAGTACATCAACGCGACCGCCGCACCGACGATAACGAGGCACGGGAGAAGGTACCATCGCGTCACTTTCCCGGAGCCGGAACTGGCGACGGGACGGTTCGGTGGGGGGATGCTCGGCCCCGGAGAATCGGGGGATGCGGAGGGTCCCGGGGTGGGCGGAACGACGGCGGCAGCAACAGGTGGCATTGATACCGGACCGGCCGGCGGCGCCCGAGGCTGCTGGGGAAGTAATACGGTTTGCGCACCGAGGGAAATCGTGCGTGCGCGGACGGGTTCGATGGTCCCGTCCCTCCGGACCGGGATCGAGTCCGAAGCGGGGGTCACGGGCCGCCCGGGGGGCCCAACTCGACCCCGAGTTCCTGGAGCAAGCGCGCGTAGTCCGCGGCGACGTCCGTCCAGGTACGAATGGCGGACGGAACCGAGGGGCGTGGGGCGTCCAGCATCCGGTCCATCGCCTCCGCGAGCTCCGCCGGGCGGCCCGGCGGGACCAGGAGCCCGCGAACGCCGTCATGCGGCACGTTCTCGGAGGTCCCGGGGAGGTCCGTCCCGACGACGGGGACGCCGCACGCCGCGGCCTCTTCGAGCGCCGTCGCCGTCGACTCGAGCACACTCACGGAAGGGACGACGACGAGGTCGGAGTCGCGGTAGAGGTTTCCCAGCTCGGGGTCGGGGACGAACCCGAGGAATTCGACCCGGTCTCGTAGCCCCAGCGCATCGACCTGACGTTCGAGCGATGCCTTCGAAGGTCCGCGTCCCGCGATGCGGAGGTCGAACTCTCGCCCCCTCGACCGCAGGCGGGCGCTCGCGTCGAGCAGGATCGGGACGCCCTTGTACGGGACCAATCGCCCGACGAACAGGATCCGCTTCCTTCCGGACGGGTCGGGGGTCCGGCGGACGGCGGTCCCCGAGGACGCCTCGGACCCGATCCCGAGGCGGGCCGGGTCGACCCCCTTCGGGATCACCCGCACCTTGTCGAGGTGATGCGAAAGCACGGGGGATGCCTCCGCATAGCCTCGGCTGTTGGAGACGATCGCGTCGCAGCCGTCGAGGGCCGGGTGGGCAGAAAATCGCCGGTACATCCGAGTCACCGTCCCCGCTCCCGGGCCTCCCTCGGCCGCCCCGAGGTCGGCATCCATGTGGTAGGTCAGAACGGCCGGGGCGCCGGCGCGGTGGGCCGTACGAACGGCGGGAGCCTCGACCATCGGGAACGGCATGTGGAGGTTGAGGGCTCGACTCCGCCGGATCTCGGCCCAGAGGCGACGTCGGGAGCCCGGCCCGAGGAGGAGGGGCCGTTGCCATGCCTCCCACGCCCGCAGCCGGGTCACTCGGGCGGCCCCGACGTCAAGGGCCGATGCCCCGGGGTCCCACCGGACGGTCGTCGTGAGGACCTGGGTCGGCGCTCGGGTGGCGAAATCCTGGGCCAGCCGGTACGCGTACTCCTCGGTGCCGCCGCGATAGGAGGGGGGGAGAGGTACCACCACGGTCACCGGGCGGGCCGGCCCTGCGGTAATCCCGTCCGCCATTCTTCCGCCAAACCCCACTAGGTCAAGAGAACGGCGGAGCGACGGCACTCTTTCGCCCTACCGGAGGTCACGCGCGGGGAGGTTCGGTGTCGAGGGTTCCGCACCGAAACCCGAGAGCGGCGACGCGACTTCCGGGACGATTCGACCACCGGCTGTGGCCGCGAAATTCGTCGTTAGGCCGGGGGGATGCCGCCCGCCGAGCCGGGGTCGCCGTCCGCGGTCACGCCCTCGGAGCCGGCCCGCCAGGAGGAACGGAAGAACGAGGGGTCCCGCCGCTCTCGAAGTACCGTGTAGTTCGTGTGGGCGACGTTGGCGGCGATCAGCGTCACGTCCCGTTGGGCCGCGAACTGCGCGATGGAGGAGCTGAGGATCCGTAGGGAGCTCAGGGGCCGGTCCGAGCTTCTCTCGAGTCGGTACGCCTGCGACCGGGAGGTTCCGCCGTCCGGCGGCTCGGGGGCCGCGTCGGGGGTGTTCTCCATGTCCACGTAGAGCATTCGTTGCCCGGACGGCATCCGGATCGTGCACGTGGGGCCCGGCCGGCGCAGAGAGCCGCGAGGCAGGGTGATCACGATCGACCACGGCTGGCCGTCGGGAGCCGGAGGTGATGGGGGGGCGGGCGACTCGGAGGCGGGGTGGGCGGCTTCGTTCGGTGGGCTCGGGATGACCGCGACCGTCATCTCAGGGTTGGCGAGGGTGAGGCGCTGCGCGAGCTCGGAGACGCCCTCGGATCCCCCGGCGGGGGCGGAGACGAACACGCGACGGCTGTTGAGCGCGAAGAGGACCGACTGAAGGTCCCGCATCGTCGGCGCCGGGAGTGTCGGCGACGTGACCGAGTAGGCTCCGGGGGTCGGACCGGTGCCCGCCGCGGGGGGCCGGGAGTATCGGAGGATCGACAGCAAGATGCGGGCGCCGTCCTGGAAGGCGTGGAGCTTCGCCACGCCCACCCGGCTCCGGTACAGGACCGGGACCTGGGAGATCGAGAGTCCACGGCGGAACGCCTTGACAAAGATCTCCGCTTCGATGTCGAACCCTTCGGACTCGATCGGAGTCTGCTCGAGGGTCGAGGTGCGAATTCCCCAGAGCCCGCTGCAGACATCGAGGATCGGGCCCTTCGCGAAGTATCCGGCGAGCAAGTTGAGGACGCTGTTTCCCAGCCGGTGGATCAGTCCCTTCAGCTCGCTCATGGCGTGGCGGTCCGGTCGACGGACGCCGATCACGAGGTCGGACCCCGCGTCGAGCAGGGTCGCCATGGACGGAAGCGCGGCCCCGGGGTACGTGAAGTCCGCGTCCATCACGATCACGTAGGGGATCCCGCGGTCGGTCGCCCAAGCCATCCCTTCCCGGACCGCGGCTCCCTTGCCCTTGCCCTGCTGGACGAAGAAGGTGGTCCCGAGCGACCGGGCAACGGAGGGGGTCCGGTCGGTCGAATGCCCGTCCACGACGACGACCGTAGGGTCGAACCCGAGGTTTCGGAGTTCCGCGATCGGGAGGTCCCCGAGAGTGGCCCGGAGTCCCTCTTCCTCGTTAAGGGTCGGAATGACTACGGCCAAGCGCGCGGGCGCGATGACCGTTCGACCCTCCATGGTTATACATCCCCCAGAGCGAGGTTGACTCCCCATCGCTTCCATGCCTTAAACCTGTTCCTCTCCAAAAGTAGGGGTGTGTATGCATCCCCATGGGTGCGCTTCGGTCCCCAGTCGATGTAACGCGTGTGTGCCGTCGTGACACGGGACGCGGCTCCTCTCTCGGAAACCCGTCGACCGGCAGCGCTCCGGACGCGTTTTCGGGAGCTAGCTTTATACTCCGAACCCAGCATCGGTCGGCCCCTCGGGGGACCGGAGGTAAGTGTCGCACAGGTGTCGGTGCCTTCATCTGTTCGGGGGGGGCACTATTCGCTAGTGTCCGCCGTTTTGGAACCGACTCCGGCGCCCACCCCGGGGCCCGGTTCGGACGAAGGATCCCGGGCGGGCACCCCCGAGAATGACCCCCGACCCGGCTGGGCGACCCAGTTCTCCACGTACCTGGGGACGCGCGACGGGGCCAGCTGGGCGGTCGCGGTGTTCATTTCGGGCGCGATCTCTATCGGGCTGGCCGTCGTGATCTTCCAGTACCCGATCCCGCCGGGCGGGGACCCAGGGACCTGGCTGTCGACGAGCTATGCGTACATCGGACGCTCGTACCCGTCCCAGGTCTTTCCCCTCGCCTACCCTCCGGTCATGTTCGTGCCCTTGGGTCTCGCCGTCCTCGTCGGCGGTGGGCCGATCGGGGGCGCGCAGCTGTTCGCGCCGCTCCTGTACTTTGCGCTCGGCCTGTCGATCTTCGCCCTCGCGATCAATGTGCTGAAAAGCCGTCTCGTCGCCCTCGTCGTGCTCTCGTTCATCGTCCTCGATCCGCAGCTGCTCCAGATGGTGTTCTGGGGGGCGTATCCGAACCTGTTCGGATTCCTCCTGATGAACCTCGCCTTTGTCGGTCTCCTCACGATGGGACGCGGTGCCGTCTCGCGAGGCGCCCTGATCTTCTGGCTCTTCGCGACGCTCACCGTCCTGACCCATTCTCTGACCGCGCTGGTCCTGGCCGGGGGCACCGGACTGTTCCTGCTCCTCGCCTGGGCGATGCCGGTCCCGTCAACGGAGACCCTGGTATACCAGGCAAAACGCAACGAGGTCGATGTCCCGAAGGTGATCCCCCGCGGCCTCTTCTTCACGAAGGGGGGCCGCTACGGCTTCGTCGGGTTCGTCATCGCGGTCTCCGCGTACTACTTCCTCACCGCGCTCGCCCACGTCCCCCACCCGGACTACTTCGTCTCGAGCGCGCTCGCGTTCCGGACGATCGGCCTCGGCGGCGTGCTGACGGCCGTCCTTCCCGGGATCCTGATCGTGGCCCTGGGCGCCGTGTACGTCCTCACCGTGCTGGTCATCGTCGTCCTGCTGACGTACTCCGGGCTCTACCTCTACCGCCTGAAGTACCTCACGACCCCGGTCCTGCTTCTGATCGCGATCGGGGTGGTCGTCCTCACCGTGCCCATCATCGGCTGGATGTTCAAGATCGTCACGGACTACCGCCGGTTCGGCTACTTCCTCCTCATCCCCCTCGGCCTCACGTTCGGTTACATCATCGACCGGGGTTGGATCTCGGCCGGTGGTCCCCGCGAGCGCGGCCGAGCGAATGCGGCGTCGAACGCTCCCCCGATGCCCCCGACGGTTCGGCGATGGATGGGACGGGCCCGTCACCCGCGGCGCATCATCTCTCTCGCCCTCATCGCGTTCGTGCTGACCCTCCTCTTGGCGGTCAGTATCACGGCGCCCGAGATGAACAAGTACGAGATCACGTTCACGCGGGTCGGGCACGACCAGTACTTCCTCGACGCGCTCAGCGCGATCACCCATTCGGGGCTCCCGGGAGGCATCCTGACCGTCGCGGGGGCCGACAAATGGGCGCGGGCGATCACCGGTCGCAACGCGTTCGCGCCGTACACCCAAACGGACTACCTGTTCTACGAGAGTCAGATTCTCGATTCGGAGCTCGCCTACTACGCCCTCAACTACCATTATGCGGTCACGAACGGGCTCGTGTCGGCGGGGATCAAGGGTACCCAGGCGCAGTACACACTCGGGATCCCGTCGTACGGTATCTATTCGGTGGGGACGTACCGCTCCATCCTCAAGATCCCCCCCCAGATGGTCGAGGTGGAGCTGATCGGGGCGACCAACCACACGGCCTACCACGAGAACATGACGACCAACCCGACGGTGGACGTTCCCCCCACGTCGGGCGGAGGGCCGCTCGAGGTCGTCTACACGGAATCGGACTTCGTCTTCACCGAGAGCATGGTCGTGGCACCGACGACCCCGTATCTGTACCTCGCCTTCCACGTGCAGGCGACGGGCGCCGACCTGGTCCGAGCGTTGAATATGACCCTCCTTCCGTCCAACACCACCAGCGCGCGGATCCTCCCGACCCCCGTCGCCGGTAACTTCAGTTGGGACACGGTCACCGCCAACATCGGGCCGCTGACGCGAGGGAACGTGACGCCGGCGTCGGCGCTCGTGGGGATCACCCAAGACCTCCCGATCACCGACCTCACCGGCTCTCCCGCCGTCCTGCTCTCCTACACGTCGGCGAGCACGAACGGGAGTCTCTCGGTGGCCGGCCAGTTGACGTTGACGACGCCGGCGGCGTCCACGATCTTCAACGTCGTGCCACCCGTGATCGACACACCGCAGATCTTCACCCAGCTCGGCGTCGGCTTCGTGCTGATGCGGAACTCGACCTATCCACCGATCCCGGCTCCGGGTGCGGCGTACCCGCAGGAAGCGTCGTACTACCAAGCCGAGTACGGTGCCCAGGTGATCTACCAGAACCCAGAGTGGACCGTGCTCACGGTCCCGTAAGCCCCGGTCTGCGTTCCCGGGGCACCGGGCCCCGCGCGCTACCGCATGATGATAAAGGACCCGCCGCTTCGCGCGGGGGTTGAGCGCTGAATCTACTCCGGCGTCTCCCGCGTTCCGGGGGCGGAAACGAGGCCTCCGCGGCGTTCGCCCCCTCACCGTGATCGCCGCCGTCGTCGCGGTCGCTTTGCTCGCACTCTCCGGCGCGACCGGGAGGGCGCCGGCCCCCGGCAGCCCCTCGCTCCGAACGAGTGACGCCGCACCCCCCGTCTCTGGCACGACCCCCACGGAGGTGATCGGCGATGGCGGGTCGATCAGCGTCTCCGCTCCCCGCGCGTCCGTGTTAACGGACACCGTAACGGATCAATCCGGCGGTGACGGGAATCGCAGCTACCAGATCACGCTCCGGGCTTCGGTGTCGATCCCCGGCGTCGCCGTGGAGGTTGAAACGAACCCGATCGCCCAGTGGGCGCTCCCGAACCAGCTACCGGGCGGTGCGGACAACCTGCCGCCGCTGGCGATGTGGAGCTGGACCGTGCTTGTCGACGGAGCGCCTCCGGCCGCCCCCTGGAACTCGACCACGGCCACCCCGGCCCTGAGCGGCACCACGACCTGGACGAACCAGACGATCGCGGTGATCGGGACCACGAACCCGACGGTCACGGTGCAGGTCGACCCGGACGTGACCGACGGGACGACGACCCCCGGGACGGGATTCGTCCTGAACACGCCGGGGGTGGTCGCGGGGATCCCTTCCAACGAGTCCGGGCTCGAAGCGGCGGCCGCCGCGCTCCATCCGCAAGTCGTGCGCTTCAGCACGGTCCTCGCGGGGACCGCCCTCCCCTGGAACACCCGGTCCGACCAGCCGCAGTACAACTTCACCGGCTTCGACCGGGACGCAGCGTTCGCGGCTTCGACCGGCGCCCAGATCGTGCTCTCGCTCCCCGTGGGGACGTGGGGAGACGGCAACCTCCTGCCGGCGGGAATGCCTCTCAACACCTCCGTTCAGATCTTCGCCTCGACCGGGACCGGCTACTTTCCGCAGGCCGCCGCCTGGGTCGCGCTCGTCGAGGGGATCGTCAACCACACGCTCGCGACCTACGAGAACATCGAGTACTGGTCGATCGGCAACGAGTTCCCGAACGGGAACCAGACGCTGGTCGAGGGGTACACGCAGCTGTTCGACCTCGCGGCGACGGCGATCCATTCCCGGTTGCCGGACGCGCGCGTCGGCTCCGACGCGATGATGAACACGACCTACGAGGCGTACTTCGCGACCCACGCGACCGGCGTGGGCTTCCTTTCGTTCCACTACTACCCGGGGCTCGGCATCTGTGTGGCGAACGGCACGTACTGCGCGCCGATGTCGCCCGCCAACGGGATCACCGACCCGAGTCTCTTCTCCCACGCGTCGTACGCGTTCCTGGGAGGATACAACTCCCCCGCCACCGCCCAGGAGCTCTGGTTCAATACGACCGGCACGTGGCTACCGGTACTGAACACCGAGACCAACCTCAACCCGTCGGGGGGCAACTCTCCCACCTCGGGTACGGGCACGGACCCGCGCATCCAGACGCTCTTCGGCGCGAGCTGGGTTAGCGTCGTGTTGATCGACGGTGCGTTCCAGAACGTTTCTGCGCTTACGTACTTCGCGCTCAGCAGCGGGTGGGGTCGACCGGCGACCGTCACCGAGCCGTACGGCGGGTGGGGGTTCGGCCTGACGTCCGAGACCGCGAGCGACGCGACCGAGTCGTACGCCCCGTACCTGGCTCTCGAACTGTGGGGAGACTCCATGCCGTACGGGAGCCCCGGCCTCGTCGCGAACTCCTCGGCCCCGTCCGTGATCGAACCGTACGCCACGTTCGACGGGACGAACCTCTCGGTCTTCGTGGTGAACCGGGTGAACGTCCCGGTCACCGTCGACCCGAGCGTGACGGTCGCCGGATACCGCCTCGCGTGCGTCTCCACGCTCGACCAGCGCAGCTACCAGGAGATCTACGTCCCCTCGTTGGGCCAGACCGTGCTCGACTCCGCGTCCGTTGACACGTCCCCGCCGGCGTCCGGGGGCTCCTTCACGCTGGACGGATACGGAGTGGCGACGCTCCGCTACGTACCGGACGCCGCGGCGAGCTCTCCGTGCGCCCCGCGGGCACTGTCTGCCGGCCCGGACGCTCTCGGGGCGACCGTTCTGCTCGCCTCCGGCACGTTCGTCGTGAGCGGGTACTTCGTGATGACGTGGTGGGTGCTCCCGACCTGGCCTACCTTCCCGGACCGGCTGCGGCGAGTGGTGGCCGTGCGGATTCCGGATGCGCTCGGCCGACTCCGACCCCGGAACCGGTGAACCGTTCGCTCCGATGGTCTCCCGGGGTCCGTGCGGACGGGCCAGAGGGCGCGCCTTGGTGCGGGCCGCAGGGACGGTCGAAACGGCCGTAACCTATGGGTTATTATACGTATACGCGCGTAGTGTATAACAGCGCGACCCAGAATTTTTCTGGGGGTTTGAGGCAATGGTTTTCCAGTTACGGGGACGTCCGTCTCTCCGGCGGGGCACCGCGATCGTTTCGGTCGTCGCGGTGGCGCTGGTGCTCACGCTTCCGTCGCTCGATGCGAAGGACAGTTTTTCGCCGTTCCGCTTCCCCGGGCCCGGCGGCGCGAACGACCGGGCGGCGGCAGGGCCGCCGGCGGTGCCGGTGACCGACGGCGAGACGATCAACATCACCACCCCGATCGCCGCCACCCTCAGTGACTCGATCACCTTCGGCGCGAGTACCGGCTCGAGCCGTAGCTACACGATCCATCTCTCCGTGAACGCCTCTGATCCCGTCGTCTCCGTCCTTCTGGAAACCTATCCGATCACCCAGTGGGGCCTCCCGAACCAGTTCCCGGGGGGTCCGGACAGCCTTCCGGCGCTCAACCTCTGGACCTGGAACGTCTCGGACAACGGGATCAACGTGACGTCGTTGTTCACCGCGACCTCCTGGGACCAGCAACTCTCGGGACTCGTCAGCTGGGTGAACCAGACCGTCTGGGTCCGGGGTACGAGCTCGCCCGACGTCGCCGTCGAGGTCAACCCGACCGAAGCCGACGGCACGACCGCCCCCGGGGATGGATTCGTCCTGAACACGCCGGGGGTCGTGGGAGGGGTACCCGCCAACGACTCGACGTTCACCTCGGTGGCGGCGGCGCTGAACCCGGAGATCGTCCGCTTCAGCACCACGCAGGCGTCGACGAGCGTGAGCTGGAACACGCTCACGAACCAGCCGAAGTACAACTTCACCTACTTCGACAAGCTCGTCAATTTCACCCGCCAGGTGGGGGGCCAGATCCTGCTCTCCCTACCCGCGGGGACGTGGGGGGACGGCAACCTCTTGCCGACCGGAATGCCCGTCAACGAATCGATCGTCGTCCCCGGCCCAGGGCAGACCGGCTACTTTCCCAACGATACGGCCTGGACCCAGTACGTGGAGGGGATCGTGAACCACACAATCGCCGCGGGGGAGACCGTCAAGTACTGGTCCATCGGGAACGAGTTCCCGACCGACAACCAGTCGCTCGTCGCCGGGTACATCAACCTCTTCAACATCGCCGAGAAGACGATCCACGCGAAGCTCCCCGGGGCACTCGTCGGTTCGGACGTCATGACGAACACGACGTTCGAATCGTACTTCGCAACCCATGCCCTACGGGTGGGGTTCCTCTCCCTCCACTACTACCCGTCCGCCGGCCTCTGCTTCGTCAACGGCACCTACTGCCCGCCGGACGGGTCGCCGAACGGCTCGACGGACGAGTCGCTCCTCTCCCATCCCGCCTACGAATACCTGACCACCACGAACTCCCCGGACTACGCCCAATCCCTGTGGCACGCCGACACCGGCCAGTGGTTGCCGATCTTCAACACGGAGACGAACCTCAACGCCTACGGGGGCTCCTACGGGACGCTCTCGATCGGCACCGACCCCCGACAGCAGACCCTCTTCGGCGCGAGCTGGGCCGCCTCCCTCATGATCGACAGTGCCCGCCAAAACGTCTCGGGCGTCACGTTCTTCGCGATCAGCAGCGGCTGGGAGGTCCCTGCGACCGCGACCGCCCCGTACGGCGGATTCGGGTTCGGCCTGACAACGGAGGACGCCAATGACGGGAACACGCTCTACGCCCCGTATCTCGCGCTCAAGCTGTGGGGCCAATCGATCCCCACGGGGGCCCCCGGCCTCTGGACGAACTCCTCGGCCCCGGTGACGGTCTACAGCTACGCGGCGATGGACGGGGCCAACCTCTCGGTGTTCCTGGTCAACCGGGCGAACGTCCCGGTGTCGATCCAGCTCATCGTGACGAGCGGGAACTTCTCGCTCGCGTCGCTCTCGACCCTCGACCAGCGCAGCTACGACGAGGTCTACGAGCCGGCCCTGAACCAGACCGTGATCAAGTCCGACGGGGTGTCCGTGACCCACCCCGCGAACCACTCGACGATCCTCCTCGACGGCTACGGCGTCGCGGTGGCGCACTTCGCCCCGCCCGCGCCCCGGACCAACCAGACGAACAACGGCACCAGCAATCAGACCGGTCGGGGGAACGGCACCGGAAACGGCACGGGAAACGGTACGGGCTCGGGCGGTCACCCGGGGAACAACGGAACAACGAACACCACCGTTCCGGGCACGGACGCCCCGCGCTCCGGCTCCACCGTCCCGGCGGGATGGGAGAACCTTCCCTACAGCTCGCTCCTGCTGGTCGCGACCGTCCTCGCGTACGGGGTGCTCATCGGCGTGTGGATCGGGTGGTGGCGACCGGTCGTCTGGAAGGCGCGGAACTCCCCGCGTTCCCGCAGTCGCCGCCGATAGGGCGCTCCCGCCGACCGGAACCCTTCTGCCCGACCCGATTCTGGGGGCCGTCCCCGGTCTAAAATACTCGCGCCGGGCTCTCACGCCGCCAAGGCGTTCCCCGGGCGACCTTCGATGACGACCCTAACCCCCGCGAGGACTCGGCCCGCGTCGACCCTCGCCCGGCCGACCCGGTACCGATGGGAGATACCGGTCCTCGGCGTGGTCCTGATCTCGCTCGTTCTGACGTCCGCGGGCCCCGTCCTCGGAGAGGGGTCTGCCGGTTCTCCCCCCGGAGTCCCGGGTCCGATCCGTGGCGGAACCGGATCGGAGCCCCTGCTCGCACCGGCCCCCCCTGGGTGCGCTCCGCCGGGGGCCGAGTCGTCCGAATGCCGGGAGTCGAGCGTGCCGGCCGCATCGCCCGGGTGGACGAACCTGACCCCGCTGCTCACGGTCTCTCCGCCGGCCCGGAGGGACGGGGCGGTGGCGTACTACCCGCCGGGGGGCTCGATCGTCCTCTTCGGAGGGGAGACGGCGAGCCGTACCCTGGGTGACACCTGGTCGTTCTCGAGCGCCAGTTGGACGGACGTCACGTCCCCGGCTCCGAACGGAACCAATACGCCGAGCGCACGCTTCGGCGCGTCGATGGCGTGGGATCCGACGCTCGGGGCGCTGGTCCTCTTCGGTGGGCACGGGACTGCATTCGACAACGATACGTGGGAGTGGAACGGGCACTGGAACCTCGTCCCGAGCAGCGGTCCCGCGCCCCCGGCCCGTGACTTCGGGGCGTTCGCGTTCGACCCGACGATCAACGCCCTCGTCCTCTTCGGCGGGAATTCGCTCGGGGGGCCGCTCGGGGACACCTGGGAGTTCACGTCGAGCGGTTGGCAGAACCTCACGTCGGCGCTCGGAGTGGCGCCGAGCGCGCGGTATTCTGCCGGCATCGCGACCGACGTGGCCGACGTCGAGCTGGTCCTCTTCGGGGGATACGGCGGGCTGGGGTTCGACCACGACACCTGGACGTTCAGCGGCTCCAACTGGACCGAGCTCGCGCCCACCGTCCATCCCGGGGCGCGGAGCGACCCGCAGATGACGTACGACAACGTGACGGGGGCGGTCTTGCTGTACGGCGGCGTCAACCCGTCCTCTTCGGGGGCCCGCTGGGGCGACCTGTGGACTTTCTCCGGCGGGAACTGGACCGAGCTGTCCGGATCCGAGAACAGCACGCTGCCGGCGCGCTCCGGCGCGAGCTTCGCGGAGCTCCTCACGACCAACGCCCCCGGAGGGGAGATCGTCCTGTTCGGGGGATGGGAGAACTCGACCCAGGTTCTCGGCGACACCTGGCTCTACGGCGCGACGCTTCCGCTGGGCGCGACCCCCCCGTTCTCTTCCGGGTACATCTACGATGTAGGCGAAACGATCACGATGTCGGTGGCCGTGGTGGGAGGGACCCCGCCGTACTCCTACACCTGGCTGGGACTCGAGCCGGCGGGCTGCACGACCTCGGACGCGGCGAGCATCCAGTGCACTCCGTCCCCTTCGGTCGTGACCACGTTCGACGTGAGCTTTGCTGTATCGGTGACCGTGTCCGACCACGCGGGGGGCACCACGACGAGCGGCTTGGCCGTCTTCACCATCGCCCCGCGGCCCAAGATCACCGTGTTCGAATCGAACCCGTCGAACCCGACCGAGAACTCCCCGTTCACGCTGATCGTTCGGGCCACCGGTGGAACGAATCCGCTCAACTACAGCTACCTCGCGCTCCCTCCGGGATGCGCGTCCTCGGACCTCGCGACCCTGCCGTGCCCCGGCACCGACGCGGGGGTGTACACGGTCCTGGTCACCGTGACCGACGCCGCGGGCGAGTCCGTGGAGGGCAATGCGACCGTGGTCGTGAACGCACCGGCGCCCCCTCCGCCGCCCGTCACCCCGTTCGACATTGCGCTCGGGATCGCGCTCGGCGTGGCGGCCGCCGCGCTCTTCGGCGTCGCGGTCTACTTCCGACCGAAGTCCCCGGCGCCCCCGACCGCCCCCGGCGGCGGTCCCTGAGGGGACGCGGACGGGGCGGTCGGCGAAGGAGCGGGCGGCGTGAACTCGACGGGGGGCGGCCGCCGACCGCCGGGTCGGGTCGCCAGCCTGAGGAGCCCGTAGACCACCAGTCCGACCGCTACGGCGACGGCCCCGACGGTCGCCACCGCGAGCCACGCGGAGAGCGGGACGTCGAACAGCGTCGGGTTGGAGGTCGTCGCGTTGGCGATCGAGAGCGGGATCACGAACAGGAGGAGGGAGGTCGGAACCGGCGAGGAGAGGTTCTCAAAGTTCCATACCTGAGCGGTGACCATCTGAGGTCCGGTCCCCGAAGGGATCGAGAGGCCCCAGCAGTAGGGCAACGGGGTCGACGACGGGATCGTGGCATTCGCGGGCCCGAAGCTTACCTCGGTCGTCGCGTTCTCGACGAGCAGGCTGAATTCGCGACCGAACACCGGCCCCGTCAGACAGACGTTGAACGACTTCCCCGCGGCGAGGTTGTGGCTGCTCGTAGAGGCCAACTGGGCGTATTGGCCGGGGACCACCGTCTGGATGACCTCGTCGCTCGACGTGGTCGTGTTCACCGGGGTAACCAAGGTCCACGCCCACTCGAACTCCAACGCGATCGTCCCCCAGGGGTTCTGTGTCGTGACCGCCGCGGTTTGGGTAGAGAACACGGCCGCCGCCGCCCCGGCTCCCCCACTGCTGTCGAAGAGCGTTTCCGGGGGAACCAACGCGCTGACGTTGCTTGAGAGCACCCAACCCGGGCCCGTGATGTTCAGGTTCTGGGTCCCCCTCGGGATGGTGAGGGTGCCGTCGGCGACGGGGAACTTCGCCACCCCCCCGGGAACGCGAACGAGGAGCCCGACGTCGCTCGGGGAGTAGTTCCCTGGGACCACACGGAACTGGAACTGAACGTTCAGCTGGCCGGAAGCGGTGGTAGCATAGCCCGGCCCCTCCTGGAAAATCTGAAGATACCCGCTCGGCTGGCTGGCCGCCGAAGGCGCCGCGGCGCCGGTGATGGACGCACGCAGCGGAGTGCCTCCCTCGGGGGCCGCCGGGCTCGGCGGGGCGGAAGCGGCCGCCGCGAGGGCGGAGCCGACGAGCATGAGCACGAAGGCGAGGGCCACCAGCGGGCGAGTCGGCACGACGTTCAGAGTCCGCGGGGCGAGCATAACGATGACCCCCGCGCCCGGCCCGGGACCGCATCGCACCGGGGCCCGCCGAACGAGGGTGTGCTCGAACGAGGGCAGGAGCGCGTTCCCCGCGGAGAGGGACCGAGGGCGAACGGGGAAGGGCACGGGCGGGCGGAACGTCCCCCGCGGCGAACGGGACTTGCGCGGGGGGGGCACCCGGGGGTCGCACGGCGGCCCACCGAAGGTCCCCGGTCCGATCTGGAGCAGCACAGAACCGCCGAAATCCCGCATTCGGTGAGTACGCATCCAAACGTATAACCACCCCACCCGCTCCGCTCCGCTCAAATACCCGGGCTCGTGACGTAGTACGGTGTTCCGGGACGCCATGAAACCGACGTTGCGCGTGTTCGTGGACTTCGACGGGACCCTCGTCGTACCCAACGTGGCGATCCTCCTGGTCGAGAAGTTCGCCGAGAACGGCGAGATCGTGGCCCACGAGGTCGACCAGCAGCTCCACAGCGGCCAGATCACCCTTCGACAGGCGTGGGAGCGTCAGGTCGCCCTGTTGCCTCCGGATCGGTTTGACGAGATGACCCGGTGGGCCGTGGACAATGTACCGATGCGGACGGGCGCACTCGGGTTCCTTTCCCTACTCGAACGGAACGCGGTACCGACGGCGATCGTCTCGGGGGGGCTCGACTTCTACATCCGCGCGGTATTGGAGCGCGAGCATCTCGCGGTCCCGTTCGTGTCGGACTCGATCGACCGCTCGGGCCCCGGGGGGATGAAGGTCACCCACCCGTACGGTCACGCGACCTGCCGGTTGTGCGGGATCTGCAAGGCGCAGGTCGTCCGGTCTCCCACCCCTACCGCCGACCGTACCGTCTTCCTGGGCGACGGGAGCACCGACCGGTACGGCGCGGAGGTGGCGGACATCGTTTTTGCCCGACACCGGCTCAAAACGTACTGCGAGACGGCGGGGATCCCGTTCTTTCCGTTCGAAGACTTCGACCTCGTCCAGCACCGGTTCGAACGCTGGTTCAACGGTTCGGAACCGATCCCGGGCCCGCGGGCGATCGGTCGGCCGAATTCTCCCTGCCCCATCTCTGCGGGGCTCGCGCATCCCCCCTCGCCCGGACCGAGAGCGGCCGCCGGTCGAACCGATGGGATATTTACGCCGCCCGAATCCCTTGTCCACCCGCTCACGGAACGGAACGGGGGGCTGTCGCAAGGATGACGGGTACATTGGTCGGCAAATGGGGTCCTCGAAGTCGAATGACCGGCGCCTTCGCCCTCATCGGCGTCCTCGCGGTGGCGGTTCTGATGGTCCTCTCTCCCGCGGCCGCGGCAGGATCGTTCGCGGTCCCCACGTCGCCCGTCGGAACCACCACGCCCGGCCTCGCCGCACCGGGATCTACCGCGGCGTCGGCCGGCTCGACTTCGGCCCTCCCTCCCCCGACCTCGGCGATCCCTGCCTCACCCACGACCGCCTCCCCGGGCCTCCAGCCGAGGATCGTCCCGCTCGACCTCCCGGGACCCCATCCCGCCTCCTGGGGACCGGACGCGACCCCGCCCGGGGTCCCCTTCGCGAGCAGCGGGAGCGAGGTCGTCGACGCGGGCTCTATCGTCCCGGCGAACGCCCCGTCGTTCGCGGGCCCGTGCATCTCCGTCAACCTCTCCTCCGGCGACCCGGACGCGCTCCCGAACGGGTGCGTCGGACACGATGAGCCGACGATGAGCTTCTACTCCGACAGCCCGTCGAGCGGGAGCAACGTCACGTGGAACGTCACGCTACCCGAAGACCAGTCGGCGACCGCGAACCAGTCCGACCTCTACGCTGCGGCGTTCTTCGGACTCGTCGTCTCCGACCCGGCCGCGTGGCTCGGCGAGTGCTACATCGAGGTCCAACTCTACCCCGACTTCAACTGGAACTCCCCGTCGACCACCGTCAGCGGGGATTGGGCGGGTGCCGTCGTCGGCTGGCAGGTGAACCCGGCCTCGGGCGACATCGACACCTGCTTTTACAGCACGCTCAACGTCACGGGCCACCCGGGGGAATACTTCTCCATGACCCAGGGCGACAATCTCTCCCTCGAGCTCCTCGGCTGGGCGAAGGACCCGACCGGTGAGAGCGTGACGCTCAGCGACCTCACCAGCGGGGTGAGCGCCAGCGTGACGCTCTACAACGCCACGGGCGGTTTCCCGCTGGATCCGGCCTTCAGCACCAACGCCTTCTCGAGCGCTCTCCTCTGGACCACCGGGGGCCAGCTACCGATCACCTTCGGCTTCGAGATCGGGCGCGCGGGCCATCCGGGCGGGGTCACGAGCAACCCGTACGGGGGGTGCTCGCCGGGTCTTCCCGGTAAACCCTCGACCCCGTGCCCCAGTTACGACCCCCTGAGCTGGGTCAACGACACCCTGAGCCCGTGGCAGATCGACGTTCCGCAGTACTTCACCGCGACGACCCACAGCACCCCCGTGCAGGTCGGGTTCTCCTCGACGGTCGGTGCCTCGATCTACAACCTCAGCAACGGCACGTGCCTCAACCGGATCGGGGGCGGCTACTGTACCTACCCGTGGTTCGGCTACGACTGCACGGAGTCGGCGTTCTCGATCGGCGCCACCGACTTCCCGGGCGAGGCCAACGATTTCGGGCAGTGGGGCGAGTACCCGACGACCGCTAGTCAGAACCTGCTCGGGTTCGCCACCTTCGCTCCACGGAACTTCTCCGTTCCGAGCTGCGGCAGCACGGCGACGGTCACGGTCGGTACCTCCGGGCTGAGTGGGGGCAGCGTGGACTTCCTCTCCGAGATCGGGGGATCGTACACCAAGACGGGCGTCACCGTCGGCCGGTACTCGATCGGAGCGATCTCGCCGGTCGGTGGCGGGTTCGCGGGATGGTCCACGACCGGCTCCGTCTTCGTCGTCTCGGCGACGAGCCCCTCGACGACCCTTCGCGTGACCGGCACCGGGACCATCACGGCGATGTTCACACCGACGCCGGCCCAGACCCAGGTCTGGTTCAACTCCACGACCGCCTTCTCGTCGGTCCAGGTGACCGCGGGAGCGTACTTCACGCCGTCCACCCCGTCGACGACCGTCACGCCCGGAAGCTCGATCTCTCTGAGCGCGGGAGTCTACGGTGTCCAGGCGTCCCCGGCCCCGGGGACCCTCTTTGAGCGGTGGTCAGTCGTCTCCGGCGGCGCCGGCGCCGCGCTGGCCTCGACCAATACCCCGGTCTCCTGGATCGTGGTCATGGGCGGCGCGTCCACGGTCGGGGTCGTGGTCGTGTACGCCGCGACGGCGGCCCAGGTCGTCGTCCGACTTTCCGGGTTCGGCAACGGGACCGTCTCCCTCGATGGGAACCCGACCGGACCGTACAACCCGACCACCGGGTTCTCGACGACGACGCTCGAGATGGCCCCGGGAACGTACCCGGCCGTGGCGAGTCCCTCCGCGGGCTGGACGTTCCTCGGTTGGACCTACAACGTCTCCGCTTCGATGGTCGACTTCAACGCGTCAACGAGCGTGTCGTTCCTTCCGGGCAACGCGTCGTTGACCGCCGATTTCGGCGCCGACCTGACGACCCTGGTCAGTCCGGGAACGGCCGGCCAGCTGTCGTTCAACGGCGTCGGTCCGTTGGGGAACGATACGAACACGTCGGTGCTCCGGGGGTCCTACAAGATCGACGCGTTGCCGTTCGGCCTCCAAAAGTTCGAAGGCTGGACCGTCAGCAACCCCACCAACCTCTCGGTCACCAGCCCCGCGTATCCGATCACCTACGTTCAGGTGAACGGCCCGGGAAACGTGACGGTCGACTACGCGACCTCCACCGGCCTCACCCTTACTATCGACAACAGCCCCTCCGACGGGGGCAACGTCAGCTTCAACTTCCAGCTCGTCACCGGAGCGTCCACCGTGAACACCTCGGTGACGACCGGGGCGTACCTGGTCTCGCCGTTGCCGAACGTTGGGTGGGAATTGAACACGAGCCACCCGTGGACCACGAGCGGCCCGATCTCGGAAGTGAGCGGCATCCTCACGGTCACCGGCACCGACGGCGTGCTGACCGCCAACTGGGTGCAGGTCGGCTACCCCGTGTCGTTCGTCACCGGCTCCGGGGCGGATGTCAGCGCGCTGTTCAACGGTGTCGCGCCGGCGGTCCGGTCCGGCGGGACGATCCTCCTCCCGGTCGGTAGGTACACGCTCGAGGCCGTGGAAGGGACGAACGCCACGTTCGTCCGGTGGGTCGGGACGCTCAACGTCGCGGTGGGCAACGACCTGCTCGCGAGCACGAACGTCACCGTGCGCGGTCCCGGCGTCCTCTTCGCGGTGGCCTCGGCGTTCGCCCTCGGGGCGATCACCGCGACTCCCCCGCACGGGGAGATCCACCAGTCCGAGTCGTTCCTCGCCGCCGTGTACGGCAGTCCGACGAACCCGATCTCCTGGCACGGTCTCCCGACGGGATGCTCGAGCGCGCACGTGAACCCGCTCGTGTGCGTGCCGAGCCAGTTGGGCACGAGCAACATCACGGCCTCGATCCTCGGCGCATTCGGAGTCCCGGTCGTGAGTCAGGCGCTCGCGTTCACCGTCGGCAACCACCCCGAGATCTCGGGGTACACTGCGAGCCGGACCACGCTCGACCTGGGCATGTCGACGACGCTGACCACGACCGTGACGGACGGAACGTCGCCGATCCGTTACTCGTACGCGCCGCTCCCCCAGGGGTGCGTGTCCCAGAACTCGTCCACGCTCGCGTGCACCCCGAGCGGGGCCGGCAACGTGACGGTCGAGGTTACGGTTACGGACGGGACCGGAGCGGTGCTCACGTCCAACCTCACGCTCTCCGTGTACCCCGCGCTCAACTTCGTGGGGGTAACGGCGCTCCCTTCGCCCGTCACGGCCAGCGTGCCGTTCAACCTCACCGCCTTCTCGAGCGGCGGAAGCCCGGCGTTCAGCTATTCCTACCTCGGGCTGCCGTCGTCCTGCTTCTCGTCCAACGTCTCGAAGCTCGCGTGCAAGCCGAGCCTCCCGGGGACGTACCTCGTGCAGGTCACCCTGTCCGACGCCGCCGGGACGTCCCTGTCCCGGTCGGTCAACGTCAGCGTCAACGCCGTGCCGTCGGTCACGGTGTTCACCGCGCTCCCCGACCAGGTCACCCTCGGCTCGGCCGTGACGTTCAACGTCACGGCCACGGGAGGTACCGGCGCGCTCCTCTACTCGTACACGGCGCTCCCCGGCGGCTGCACCGCGACCAACGCTTCGATCGTGACCTGTACGCCAAACGCAACGGGACAGTACACCGTCACGGTCCGAGCCGCCGACTCGTTCGGGGTCATCAGCGCTCCGGCGTCCACCGTCCTAGTGGTCTCGGCGGCGTCCACCCCCAGCGGATCGAGCTCGTCGACCCCACTCTGGGTCTGGGCGATCGTCGCGGTGGTGATCGTCGGGATCGTCGTGGGCCTCTTGCTTTGGCGGCGCCAGAGCACGCCGCCGCCCCCTCCCGCCCCGCTGAATCCGCCCGCGGACCCCCCGACGACCGCGCCCCCGACGCAGTGGAACGAGGGCGGGGGAACCTAGTGTCAAATAGACACGGTCCTCCCCGACCGCGGTACGACCCATGATCCCTGCACCCCACGGAGGCCGGCTCGTCGATCGCCGCGTGGGGGCAGCCGAGAGAGAACGGCGCGAGGCGGAGGCTCAGGACCTCCCGATGATCTCCCCGTTCATCGACCAGGTCTACGACGCCGAGAAGATCGGCATCGGGGCGTACTCGCCGCTCGAGGGATTCCAGGACAGTGCGGCGCTCGAGTCGATCCTCTCCACGAACCGTCTCCCGAACGGTCTTCCGTGGACGATGCCGATCCTGCTCGCACCGACCGGGGCCGAGAATCTCGCGGTGGTCGCCCGGATCCGCCCCGGGGATGCCGTCGGTCTGCGCGACACGGGCGGCCGGCTCTTCGCCGTCCTCCACCTGGAGGAGAAGTTCGGGTACGACAAGAAACGGTTCGCCCAACAGGTCTACGCGACGACCGACCCGCAGCACCCCAACGTCGCGGACCTTCTCGCCGCGGGCGATACCGCCCTCGCGGGGCGGATCGACCTGATCCGCCGATTGGAGCTCCCGACGGGCGCCCTCGAGCTCGACCCGACCGAGACGCGCGATGAGTTCTCGCGCCGGGGATGGAAGAACGTCGCCGCCTACCAGACCCGGAACGTCCCGCACACGGCCCACGAGTACCTGCAACGGTGCACGCTCGAACGGGAGGACGTCGATGGCCTCCTCATCCATCCGGTGCTCGGTCGGCTCAAGAAGGGCGATTACCGGCCTCAGGTGATCCTGGAGGCGTACGAGGCGCTCGTGAAGAACTACTACCCCGCCGACCGGGTGCTCCTGGCGTCGCTCAGCATCTCGATGCGCTACGGCGGCCCGAAGGCCGCGCTGTTCCTCGCGATCGTCCGGAAGAACTACGGCTGCGGACTCTACATCGTCGGCCGGGACCAGGCCGGCGTCGGGAAGTACTACGACCCGTTCGCCTGCCAGCGGATCTTCGACGAGTTTCCGATCGACGTCTTCCCCCTCAAGTTCGCCGAGACGTACTTCTGCCGCGAGTGCGGCTGGATGGCGACCGGCCGCACCTGCTCCCACGGACCGGAGCACCGCCTCGACACGAGCCAGACCCGGATCCGGGAGGCGCTCTCCCGCGGGGAGGCGCTCCCCAAAGAGATCATCCGACCCGAGGTCGCGAAGGTCCTCGCCCGGGGCGACGTGTTGCTCAAGGAGTGAACCCGCACGGGCGACGTCGAGGGGCGCTGCGTCGGGCTCCTCGCTCGGGGAAGAGCACCCTCCGGCGGGGAGGCACGAGGGAGGGTCAGATCTCTCTGCGACCCTCGGGGCTTTCGCGGCACGAAACCCCAGCGCACCGTCCGATCTACGGCGCCGGTCTCGGTGACCTCCTTTCGGCGCACGGACCCGAATACCCGGAGTCGTCGCGGCCTGTGCTCCCAACGAGCCCAAGGACCGCGCTCCGATGCGGTCCCAAGGACCTCGTCGCTGCCGAGGCCGTTCCCGAGCGTCACGGCTCGGATCTTCGGAACGTCCCAGAGTTCTGATGGGCACCGGCGGGCCGGCGACGGGACCGGAGTCCACGTGCAGACGCGCCGACCTCATTGCGGCCGCGGGATATCGGCGTCCTTCCCGCGGCGCCCCCGCACCGTTCGGGGGAGCGGACTCTTCCGCGTACTTGGAAGCCGGGGGCGGTTCGGTCCGCTTCCCCCGTCCTCGGAGCCTGCCCGGTTCCCCGGGACCGAACGGGCCTGCGGCTCGCCGAAGCCAACGCGCCTCGGGGAACGTCCGACGGCCTTTTATGCCGGTCTGCCTCGGGGAGGCGCACATCCTGCGCAGGAGATTGGTATATAATGGCAAATCTCGCATCGCGCACACCGAAGGCGAGCTTCTTTCCGGTCGAGGTCCCCCGGGTCACGCGCCCGCGCTCGACGGGGATCACGCACGTGCTCGACCGTCTGGTCCCTCTCCACTCGACCGAGTTGGGGTACATCGCTCCGTACATCGATGTCGCGAAGCTCGGCTGGGGGTTGCCTCTCCTCCTCCCTCGAGCCACTGTCCGTGATCGGATCAAGACGTACCACGAGTTCTCGATCGAGGTCTCGACCGGTGGGACCCTGCTCGAATACGCGGTCACGCACGACCGGGTGCCGCAGTTGATGGACGAAGCGCGGGAGCTCGGGTTCGACATCGTGGAGATCTCGAGCGGGATTATCGAACTCTCCCCGGTCCAGATCGAACGCCTCGCGAAGGCGGCCGAGGACCGGAGCCTTGCCTACTTCATCGAGGTCGGGAAGAAGGACACGCACTACCAGCTCTCGCTCAAGGAGACCATCTCCCAGATCGCGCACGCGCGGACCCTCAAGCCCCGGAAGGTGATCGTCGAAAGCCGCGAGTCCGGCCGCGGGGTGGGGATCTACGACAGCGACGGCGCGATCAAGTGGGACTGGGTCCGTTCGATCCTCGCCGAGCAGCCGCGGGAGGACCTGATCTTCGAAGCGCCCCAGGAGGGTCAGCAGGTCCAGCTGGTCGGGGAGCTCGGGGCCGATGTCAACCTTGGCAACGTCGCGCTGCGCTCCGTCGCGCCACTGGCCAGCGATCGGCTGGGCCTGCGGGGCGAGACGTTCGGGACCATCCGCACCTCGAAGAACGTGAAGGGGCCGCCGGCGGCGAAGTTCCTGTTCTTCCTGCTCGAGACCTACCGCGGGCTGGACCAGACCCAGCTCGCCCAGATGTCGCGCCTGCCCCGCCGGACGGTGCAGAGCGCGCTCGAATCGCTGCGCCAGCAGGGACTGGTCCAGGAATCGGTCTCCCTCCACGACTCGCGTCGCCGAGAGTACCGGCTCACCTGATCCCATCGGTGGACTGACCGCTGGGCGCGCAACGACCGAGAGCTCGCGACCGCTCCCCGCCGGGCGCCTCTCGACCCCGCCCCTCTTTGGATGATGGGATCCCGTGGGAAGGGAATCGTCAAGCCCCTGTCGTCCGCATGAAATGCGCGGGTTCCTGTTGGTCGAGAAGTGCAGCATCCCTGACCAGAGCACAGAACTCGGCCGACCCGGCTTCCTCGAGCGTACCGAGTCTCACAACTCGACTGGTGCGAGCGGCCCGCTGGAGCAAGGAATGACGTCCGGCGAGCGTGGCGCCCTTCCAGAACCTGACCGCGACGAAGTTCCTCCACCCACCGTGGGATATCCCCGCCCTGGATAGGTAGGGGCGCCGTACTTGATGACCCGCGTCAAGGCGGGGGCCACAGAGCGGATCGCCCGTTCGGCGGCGGCCGGGCTCCCTCCATCGTGCGCCCCGAGCGAACCTCGGCGGCAGGAACCATCGGCGAAGCTGGCCCTGGCTTCGACTGGGAGGGGCCCGAATTCGGAGTCTCCCGGGAGGCCGCCCCACCCCGACCCGGGCCCGCCGCGCGCCCATCCGAACGTCGTTTCCCAGTGGGGTTCGATCGGCGCCCGCTCCGGGTCCGCCTGCTGACCCGTCGGCCGCATTGCGTCACGGGTGGTGGTTCGGCGGGTTCCAGGCACCGGTCCCGTCCACGCCGTCGATCGGACGCGACCTCGGAACCCTCGTTCCCAAGCGATATCGGCTCGCGGGTCCTCGGCCGGACCGAGCGCGCCAGTGAGCAGCGTATCGAGAACCCCGGAGCATCCGCGCGTCGCGGTCGTCACCGGCGCGACGTCGGGCATCGGGAAGGAGGTCGCCCGCGGGCTCGCCGCGCGGGGCCTCACGACCGTGGTGGTTGGGCGCGGCAAAGAGCGGTCCGCGGGGGTCGCTCGGGAGCTCTCCGTGGCTACGGGCAATCCCCGGGTAGAGTCGATCCCCGTCCAGGACCTGGCCGTGCGGGCCGAAGTGAGGCAGCTCTCGACCGAACTGCTGCGCCGATATCCCGAGATCCATCTCCTCGTGAACAACGCCGGGGCATACTTTGCTCGACGTGAACTGACCGCGGACGGTCTCGAGAGGACCTTCGCGCTCAACGTCCTCGCCCCGTTCGCCCTCACGTCCCTTCTCGCGGACCGAATGCGCGCGAGCGCCCCGGCGCGGGTCGTGCAGGTGTCGTCCGCGGCCCACCACGGAGCGCGGGTCCCGGTCGGCGACCTCCAGAACGCGACCGGGTACTCCGGGTTCCGCGTGTACGGTCAATCGAAGCTCGAGCTGCTCCTCCTGACGCGAGAGTTCGCTCGTCGGCTCGCCGGCACCGGGCTCACGGTCAACGCCGTCCACCCCGGGTTCATCCGGTCGGGCTTTGGCCTCAACAACGGCGGTGCCGTGGGAGTCGGCATGCGGCTCGCCCAGCTCGCATTCGCCCGGGGTCCCCGATACGGCGCCGGCAACGTGCTCTACGTCGCGGTGGACCCGGCGACGATGTCGATCTCGGGGGAGTACTTCTCCCGGCGCCGGGTGGAGCGCGCATCGCGGGCCTCGTACGACATCGCGGGGGCGCGGACGCTCTTCGAGGCGTGCCAAGCGCTCGCCGGGACCCCCCCACTCCCCGACCCGGCGCCGGCGGATCCTGCGAGGCCGTCGACGCGCCCGGGGTCTCCCGGACCCGTGCAGGACGGAGCGCCGGCCGGTCCGGCGCCCTCCTAGGGCGACCGAGCCCGCGCGATATCCGCCACGCCCACGAGGGCGGCGTTCTCGCCGAGGCGGGAGACGGCGATCCGGGCGTCCGATGCGGGGGGCTGGCATCGGGTCCGCACCGCGGACTCCACGACGCCCGCGAATTCGGGCATCCCCGCGGTGAGTCCGCCGCCGAGTACGAGGAGCCCCGGATCGAATGCGTTCACGATACTGACGGCGCCGTCCGCGAGGAATCGCTCCGTTTCGCGGACCAGGCGGTTCGCGAGGAGGTCCCCGGCACGATACGCGTCGAAGACCGTCTGCGCGGTGATCCGTTCGGGCACGCCGGCGCGGGAGACGAGCCCGACGGCCGCGCTCGGGTCCGCCCGGGCCGACTCCTGCGCGCGTTCGGCGATCGCCCAGCCCCCGACGTACGCTTCGAGGCATCCGGAGTTCGGGCAATGGCATCGGCGGCCCCCGGAGACGACCGTCAGATGGCCCACCTCCCCGAACGCATGGGCTCCGCCCTCGACCAGTTCTCCGCCGAGAACGGCGGAGCCTCCGACCCCGGTACCGAGCGCGAGGAAAAAGAGGTTCGCGGCGCCGACCCCCTCGCCGTGTCGCCACTCCCCCATCGTCGCCGCGCGCGCGTCGTTGGCCACGACGACGGGGAGGCCGAGTCCCTCGGCCACCCGGGGCCCGAGCGGTACGTCGCGCCAGCCGAGGTTCGGGGCATGCACGACCCTCCCGGCAGTCGAGTCGACCTGGGCCGCCACGGACACGCCGACCCGGGCGGGCCGCTCGTCCGTACCGGAAAGGCAGTCCCGTGCGTTGCGGAGGACCGCGCCGATCACCGCCGTGGGGCCGTCGTTCTCGTGAAGCTGGCGGCCGCCGCTCCGTACGATGGTTCCGTCGGCCGCGATGAGCGCGCTCACGACCTTCGTCGCGCCGAGGTCGATCGCCAGTACGAGGCCGGGCGCCGACGAACGTCGGGGCGACCTACTCCTCGGGGATCTTGCCGTGCCCTTCGGTCTCGGCATACTTGTGCACGACGTCCACGAACGTCGAATGCGACCACGTCAGCGGGGTCGCGCTCTTGGGTTCTCCCGTCGTCCGGTCGTTCTGCTCCGGGAGCAGCAGCGTCGGGGTCGCGTGCGACGCGACCCACTCGATCAGCTCCCGGCATCGGGGCCGGTCCCCGAGTCGAAGGCGTGCCTCGGCGAGCCAGAGCGTGCAGACGATCCACGGGTTCTCGCGACCGTAGTACTCGTCCCCCTCGTAGCGGGCAAGCCCTCCGATCTCCGGGCTCCAGAGCCGTTGCTCGATCACGTCGACGACGGTCCGGGTCCGGGGGTCGTCCCACTCCAGGAGCCCGAGCTTGAGCCCGAGGAGGATCGACGCATCCAGGCGCTCGTCTCGCGGGGCCAGGGAGCGGACGAACCGGTGGTTCGCCTCGTCCCAGAACTGGGTCCGCGCGGCGTCGATGATCTCCCGCGAGGCCGTTCGCCACCCCGTCGGGTCCTTGCCGATCTCCTCGGCCACGCGCGCCGCGCGCTCGAGGGCGTGGCCTACCGCCGCGGTCGAGTAGGCGTGGATACCGAGGCGTTCCTCCCACAGGTCGAAGCTCGGCGCCGGAAGACCCGTGGTCCGGTCTCGGAACTCCGCGAGAAAGTTCGCCGCCCCTTTGACGAGCGGCCAGACGTCGAGCAGGACGTCCGGGTCGGCCCCGCGCTTAAAGTGGTGCCAGACCGCCGCGATGACACTCGCCGTCTGGTCGATCTGCAGCGACGGGGGCGGGTGCCACGTGCTTCCGATCGCCCCGTCGGGAAAGTGTCGGTGGAAGAACGACCCGTTGGGCTCCTGGCATTGTCTCGCGAACGAGAGAAACCGGGACGCGTTCTCGTACAGGCCGGCTTCGTCCATCGCCTTCGATATGTACGCCCCGTCCCGCCACCAGCAGAAATTGTAGGTGTCCCCCGCCGCGACGAGGGAACTCGTGTCGGGAGAGGCGATGATCGCGCCGTTGGCGCCGGTGGCGTGCCGCATCATGAGCACGCTCGACCGGTAGACCTGGCGCGCGAGGTCGCTCAACCCCGAGGGAGGGTGAGGCAACCGGCGCTGGACCCAGGTGTCCCAAAACGCTTCGGATTCCCGGACGAATCGAAGCGAGCCGCCGTCCCGGACGTAGTTTCGGACCTGGTGGACGGCGGGGAGGCTGCGGCCGGCGGCTAGGAACAGGCGCACCTCGGTGTCGCGGTCCGGCACCGGCTCGAGGTCCCACTCCATGACGCTGTCGGCCGCCCCGTGGGCGACCGGGCGACCCTCGAGCCGACCGTCCTCGGCGTCGACGTAGGTCCCCTTGAGGCCCTTCAGCGTGTGCTCGCCGCAGACGGCCCGGGCGTACGCCGGGTCCGAGAAAAACTCGAAGAAGTAGCCCCGCTTGTAGTGGACCAGCGACGGTACCGTGGCGTCGACGAACGCGGTATCCTGGTACATCGACTCCGCGATCTGGAACGCGTGGTAGGCGAACAGACGGATCGGGCGGGCCGGGTTGGCGCGGAGGCGGAACACCCGCGCGATCAGGTCGTGGTTCGGATGGACGTGGTCCCGGACGGAGAGGGTCAGTCCGTGGCCGGTCCAGACCGAGTCCGGAAGATGACCGCCGCCGTACGGATTCTGCCGGATCTCGTACCCGTTCCCGCGGCGTAGCCAGGCGAACTTGCCTCCCCCGACGTCGAAGACGCCGAGCCGCATCTCCCGCAGGTGCTGGAACTGTCCCGGGAACGGGTAGAACAGTTCGTTCCACTCCCCGTTCTGGTTGACGGTCAGGAGTATCCGGCCATTGCCCGTCAGCAGGGTGATCAAGGTACGGGCCCCTCGACCGAGCCCCGGGCGCTCGACATCTGGGAGAACGCGGGAGCGCCGCCGTGTATAACACCTCGGTTCGAATCGAGACCGGGCTCCGGCCGCGGGCCGGCCGCGGCCTCCGCGCCGGCGCCCCGAAGGCCCGGTTCCGGGGGCGCGAGTGGACCGCTGGCATTAATACCGGAACCGGCGGAAGTCGCCTCGGGCGCGATGCCGGAACTGGTCCTCCTGAACAATCTCTGGGTACTGATCGCCGCCCTTCTGGTCTTCTCGATGACCGTAGCGGTCGGGTTCCTCGAGGTAGGCGAACTGGGGGAGTCCGTCTACCGGAGCCTCCTCAAGACCCTCCTGATCAGCGGCCTCGCGATCGTCATCATGGCCGTCGTCGGGTTCAACATCGGGTTCGCTCCGACCTACGCGGGAGTGATCGGCCAGCCGTTCTACGCCCCGGGATTCTTCCTCGGCGGGTTCAACCCGAACTACGCGTCGACCTTCGGAAGCCCCTGGTGGTCGATGACCCCGTCGTACTTCAACACGGGGCTCTACTCGGGGACCTACTTCCTCTTCGAGGCCGCGTTCGCCTCGGTCACGTTGGCGCTGGTCGGGGTCGTCGTGCTCCGCAAGATGAAGCTGACCTCGTTCGCGCTGTATTCCGTAGTCTACTTCCTCGTCATTTGGACGGTCCCGGCCGCGTGGATCTGGAACCCCACGGGCTGGCTGGCCCGTATCGGAATGGTCGATTTCGCGGGTGGATTGGTGGTGCACGGAGCGGCCGGTGCCGCCGGGCTGGCCATCTTAGTACAGATATGGCGGGAGGAGCGAGCGAGGGGATGCACAACCTCTCCGGCGACTCCCGTGCGACCCCGCCCCGGATGGCTGGCCCTCTCCGTCCTGCTGCTGTGGATGGGGTGGTTCGGATTCAACCCGGGGAGCGTGCTCCAGTTCAACACCGAGGCGATCGTCGTCGTGCTCACCACCTTCATCGCCGCCTCCGCGTCGATGCTCTCGTTCCTCGCGGTCCAGTACTACCGGGGTCGAACGCTCGCGGACCTCGCGACGGGAGTGAACGGCACCCTGATGGGTTTGATCATCATCACCCCACTGGCGGGGTTCGTCAGCCCCGCGAGCGCGCTGATCCTGGGACTGGTCGGTGGCCCGCTCTTCGCCCTCGCCGAGGGCAGGTTCGCACGGCTGAAGTGGCTGTCCGACCCGGTCGGGCTGCTTCCCGGTCACCTGGTCGGCGGGCTGTTCGGTGTCCTCATGATCCCGTTCTTCGCCCAGCGCGCGTTCGCGTCGGGCGCCGGCTATCCGAATCTCCCGAACGGCGTGTTCTTCGGTGGGGGAATGCCGGCGATCCACCAGTTGGGGGTGGAGCTGCTCGGCATCGTAGCCGTCATGGCCGTCGTCTTCACGATCTCGTTCGTCGTGGTGGCGACCATCGCAAAGGCGAGTCACGGGATCACGACTTCCGCGGCCGACCCGGGCACGACGGAACCGACCCCTGCCTCCGACGTCATGTCGTAGACGGACATCGCGCGGCCGTGCCTCGCGCTGCAGCGAGCCCCGAGGGATCCCGGGGACGGCGTTGCGCCGCGGCCCTCGGGTCGGCGACTCGTTCGACTGAAGACGACCGGTCCGCAGGAACCAAGCCTTCATATGGCGGGAGTGACGGTCGCCTCCACGACGGGCTGACTGCGCGTCGCACGAGATCCCCGTGACGAGTACCACCACCACGACCTACAGCGCCCCTGTGACGTCCTCGCGTCCTCTGGGAGTGGCCATCCTGGCCATCCTGATCGGGCTCTACGGGTTCGTCCTGTTCTTGCTGGGACTCCTGGTCGCAGTGGGTTCGACCGTCTTCGCCGCGGTGGGGGGCGGCAACCTCCTCGGCTCCATCGGAGTCTCGGGCGCGATCGGAGGCGTCATCATTCTGATCATCGGGCTCATCATCTTGGGTCTCGCGGTGGGCCTCTGGCACCTACGTACGTGGGCGCTCGTGCTCACGATCCTGTTCCTCATCCTCGAGATGGTGATCTACGGACTGGGACGCGACTTCATCTCGTTCGGATTCATCGTCGCCGTCCTCCTGTTCATCTACCTGATCGCGGTCAGTCGACACTTCTCCTAGCGCGGACCGCCCGTTCCGTTCGGGGCCGGTCGCCCGCCCCGCGCGGGTCGAGACCGTTCACTTCAGGATCGGGACGCCGAGCCGCTCGAGCGCTCTCCGTCGAAGGTCCGAGAGCGCGTTCATATAGTTCGCGTAGGCATCGTACGGGCTGTCGTAGCTCGAGAAGTACTGGTGAACCCCTTGGTCCGCCCCGTGCCCGCTGACGTACATGTAGTAGAAGTGGTCGGAGGTCAGCAGCTTCCTCCAGTCGGTGAGGATTCCCGGGTCGTTCGCCTGCCGGACCACGACCCCGACCTTCTTCACCGCCTCGAACGCCGAGCGCTGTAGGTCGTTCCCGAGCCACGCCCCGAGGTCCCGGTTCTGGTCCGCCCAACTCATGGTGTACGGCACGGACAGGGGGGCCCGCGGCGGCCCCTGGATCGCCTCGTCCACTGTCGCCCAGCCGAGCCCGGCTTCGTGGTGCACGGCTTCGGGGAGGGCGCTCAGGAAGTTGAGGATCCCCGTTTGGGCGGAGTGGTGTTCCCCGAACGTTTCGAAATCCATGAAGAGCCCGACGAGTTCCCCGGGGGTGGCGGCGAGCCAGCGGGCGTACTTCTCCGCGGTCAACGGGTACTCGTTCCACTCCCGGGAGGAGAACCGGAACCCGACGTCGTCGCTCAACGGATAGTGCCGGAGGAGGAGCATGACCGTCGGGGCGGGGGCGGCGCAGTACCGGTACGTCGGCGGGTTGCCGCGCAGCATGCCTTCCCACCCCTCCGCGAGCATCCCGTGGAACCGCTGCGCTTCCGCGAATCGTGCGAGGTCGTCGGAGTACGCGAGCTCCGTCATGCGGAGGACCTTGGGGTCGGTCCCGAACTCCGTACGGAGCATGGCGCGATGCATCGCGACCTCTTCGGTGAGCTCCGGTGGGGGAACCAGAAAGGCGAGCGAGTGGTAGTACGTCTCCCCGAGGAGCGCCGCACGACCGGTGCGTACGATAGCCCGGAGACGGTCGAGCACGTCGGGAGCGGCGGCCTTGGCCTGTTCGACGAACGTTCCGGTGATCGAGATGCTCACGCGGAACTCGGGATGGGTCTCGAGGGACGAGAGGAGACGGTCGAGCGTCGGTCGGTAGCATCGTTCGGCGATCCCCCGGAAGATGCCGAGGTTCCGGTCGATGTCGAAGTACGAACGCCCGGAGCCGAGGTCGAGGTAGCGGAACCGGGCGAGTCGCCACGGCTGGTGCATGTGGAGGTAGAGTACGATCTTCAAGGGCCCCGACCCCGGGTCCCCATCGCTTCGAGATACACGCCGACCGTCTCCCGCGCCCGTTCGGGCCATCCCTCCCGAAGGGCCTCCCAGCGCCCCTGTTCTCCCATCGCGGCGCGCAGCGTGGGGTACTCGAGCAATTCCGCGATCCGGCTCGCGAACTCCTCGGCGTCCCAGAAGTCGACGCGGAACGCCCCCGAGCCGATCTCGGCGACGCCGCTCGTCTTCGAGACGATGGTGGGGACTCCGGCGGCCATCGCCTCGAGCGCGGCGATGCCGAACGGCTCGACGACCGACGGGAGGACGAAGACGGAACTCCCGGCGAGCAGCAGCTCGCGCTCGTCGTCGGTCACCTTGCCCAGGAACATGACGTGGTCCCCGATCCCGAGGGAGGCCGCGAGGTGGATCAGGCGCGAGTACTCCGGCCCTTCCCCCGCGACGACGAACAAGACGTCGGGGAATGTCGGGACGAGGCGCGCGGCGGCCCGGAGGTACGTGTCCACGCCCTTCATCGCCGCCAGTCGACCGACGTAGAGGACGACCCGCTTCGTCGGGTCGATCCGTTCCAGTCGTTGGCTGGGGCGTACCGCGTTGTAGATCACCCGGACCTTCTGAGGGTCCGCGTGGTACCGGTCGATCAGCTGCTGGCGCAGGTGGCGACTGACGGCGATGACCCGGTTCGCGGAATCGATCCCCGTCTGCTCGCGCGCGAGGATGTGGTCCCACGGGTGTCCGAGCGAACGGTCGTACTCGGTCGAGTGGACCGTCATCACGAGGGGAACGTGCAGGCGCTGCGACAGCGCACGGGCTCCGACGGTCCCGAACCAGTCGTGCACGTGAAGGACGTCGACCGCCCCGAGGTCGTTGAGCAGGCCGATCCAGCTGTTGTACCCGTCCGTGGCGTCCATGAACGGGCTGTCCGGGGTTCCGCCCGTCCAGTACGCGGAAGGATAGTGCGTGGCCGGGGCGGTCGTCGGCTCGCCCGGAAACCGGAACGTCACCCCGTCCACGGGGGTGAACGGGCCGGAGAACGGGGTCAGGAACGTGATGCGGTGGCCGAGGCGGGTAAGTTCTTTCGAGATCTCGAAGGAGTGGACCCCGAGCCCACCGGTGTGTCCGGGCGGCCATTCCCAACCCACCATGACGATGTGGAGCGGGCGCGGTGCGGGAACGGTCCGGACGGTGCCCCCGTTGCGCCCTAACCCCCGGCGCACCGCGGGGCCGCCCGAGAAACCGTCCAGCGGGCCGGTGTCGCTGTCCTCGCGGGGCTCGCGCCGGACTCGGGGCTTTGCCCGTCCCTTGCCGGCCGGTCGCCGACGACCGCGGGACGAAGCGGAGGTCTTTCGCGAGGTCTCGCGGCTCTTGGGTACGGACATCAGGGGTAGACCGCCGCGCCCTCGCGGGTGCGGGGTCGGAGCCAGCACACCGTCTACCCACTTGAAGGAGGCGGCGCGCCCGGGTTCCCGTCCGCTCAGAATCCCGCGAGGAGTTCCGCGATCGCGATGCTCGGGTCCGGGGCCCTCGTCACCGCACTCGCGACCAGAACTCCTTCGCTCCCGAGTTCGAGCGCACGGGTGACGTCCCGCCGGTCATGAACTCCGGCGCCGCAAAGCACCAGTGTCGCGGAGGCGACCAGCCGAACGGCCTCGACCGCACCCCGAATCACTTCCGGCCGCGCGGAGGAGACGGAACGCTTTCCACCGATCAGCTCCGGCGGTTCGACCGCGAGGTAAGCGGGGTGGCTCGCGGCGAGACGGGCGGCGGTCCGCACGTCCTTGGCGCAGACCACCGATACGAGCCCGAGCGAAGTGAGGCGCTGGACCGTTTCGGCGGCGGCGGTGGCGCGCAGGGGGTGCTCGGAGTGGTTCACGAGGCTCCCCCAACCCCCGGACTTCTGGACCGCCTCCGGAGGGACGAAGCCCGTATGCGGCCCCGGCGATAGAGCATCGACATGCTGGGCCAGCACCGGGATCGATACAGTGGATGCGACCCGAGCGAGGTCCGGGGTCGCCGGGGCGATCGCAACCGCCACCCCGGTGGTACGTCCCAGCTCTTCTAGGGTCTGGGCGATGCGCTCGGCCCCGGGCCCGAGACACCCCGGATAGGTCTTCAGGTTCAGGAGGAGCAGCGGTCGACCGAGCGAGGCCCGTTCAGCGAGCGGTGGCGGCACGCGTCCGCTTGGGACGGGAGCAGATGGCGTACTCGTCTCCGTCGAAGAAGACCTCTCGGTCCGGGTGCTTGCGCTGGAGCTCCGCGATCCGCGTGAGGACGTCCTCGAGCGTCGTCGATTCGTCATTGGGGTCGATCCTGAGGTGCACCGTCTTCTCCGGCCGCCCGGGCGAGTGACCCGTACCGACCATGAAGCACCGAGGTAGAGGGGTAGGTTGGGAAGGTCTAAAAGAGTTCGACAGGGACCGTCCCCGTTCTTTTAGGATGGGAACTTGCGGGAGGCTCGTATAACACTTCGACCGTCGGGCGCACTCGGCGGTGGGGTCACCGACGCCCATCGCCGTTCGATCTCTCGGCCCGCGGAGCTCGTGGGGTCCCATTCCGTCCACCGTTCGCGAGCGCGTTTCCGTTCGGAGCGTGAGGCGCCGAACGGCATTTGAAGGCGCGAGCAACTTCCGTCGCCTCACGCGGACCGCAGCGGCCGTCGGCTCGATTTTTCACCGTGCGACGTAGTAACACGTATATCCCCGGCCCTCCTCGCCGCGCTTCAGAGGGGCGTTAGCCACATGGCACAAGCTCAAACCGATGCCGCGGGGAAGGACGACGAGTCCCGACTGTCGGAAGCCGAGATTGCGGTCCACTGGAAGGAGGAGGCGGTCTACTACCCGAGCCCGCGCTTCATCGGACAGGCGAATCTCACCGATCCTGCAGTCAAGGACCGGTTCGCGGAGAAGAACTTCCCCGAGTGCTTCCGGGAGTACGCGGACCTCCTCTCCTGGGACCAGTACTGGACGACGACCCTGGATACCAGCAAGGCGCCGTTCTGGAAGTGGTTCGCCGGCGGGAAGCTGAACGCGAGCTACAACTGCGTCGACCGTCACCTCGAGAAGTACCGGAACAAGGCCGCGATCATCTGGGTGTCCGAAGCGGAGGACGAGCCGACCCAGGTGATCACCTACCAGGAGCTGTACAACCGGGTCAACGAGATGGCGGCGCTCCTGCGCGACTTCTGCGGCCTCAGGGCCGGTGACCGCGTCACGATCCACATGCCGATGACGGTCGAGTTGCCGGTGACGATGCTCGCGTGCGCACGGCTCGGGGTCATCCACTCGGTCGTGTTCGGGGGATTCAGCGGAGAGGCCTGCGGGGCACGGATCGTCGATTCGGGCAGCCGCGTGCTGATCTCGACGGACGGCTACTATCGCAGCGGCAAGGTCCTCGACCACAAGGTCAACGCGGATATCGCGGTCAAGAAGGCGGAGGCCGAGGGGACGAAGGTCGAGAAGGTACTCGTCTGGAAGCGGTTCCGCGACAAGTCGGCCTCCCCCACCCCGATGGTGGAGGGACGGGATTACTTCGTGAACGACCTCCTGAAGCAGTTCGTGGGCAAGCGGGTCGATCCGGTGTCGATGCCCGCGGAGGCGCCGCTGTTCCTGATGTACACCAGCGGGTCGACCGGCAAGCCGAAGGGCTGTCAGCACAGCACGGGCGGCTACCTCGCGTACGTTGCCGGGACGTCGAAGTTTATCCAGGACATCCACCCCACGGACGTTTACTGGTGCATGGCCGACATCGGATGGATCACCGGGCACTCGTACATCGTCTACGGACCCCTCGCGCTGGCGGCGACGACGGTGATGTACGAAGGCGTCCCGACGTTCCCCGACCCCGGTCGCCCCTGGCGGATCGCGGAACGGCTCGGAGTGAACATCTTCCACACGTCGCCCACGGCGATCCGCTCGTTGCGCAAGCTCGGTCCGGAGGAGCCCAAGAAGTACGGCTATCACTTCAAGTGCATGACGACGGTCGGCGAGCCGATCGAGCCCGAGGCCTGGAGGTGGTACTATGAGGTCGTGGGCCGCGGGGAGGCCGCGGTCACCGACACGTGGTGGCAGACCGAGACCGGGGGGTTTCTCTGCTCGACGAAGCCCGGAATCGACCCGATGAAGCCGGGGAGCGCCGGTCCCCCAATGCCGGGAATCTACCCGGTCATCTACGACGAAACGGGGAAGGAGATCCCCGTCGGTGCCGGCAAGGCCGGCAACATCTGCATTCGGAACCCCTGGCCCGGGATCTTCCAGACGATCTGGGGCGACCCGGAGCGGTTCGTCAAGAACTACTACGCCAAGTACAACCACAAGGCCGGGAGCACCGACTGGCACGATTGGCCGTACTTCGCGGGCGACGGTGCCGTGTGGGCTGCCGACGGGTATCTCCGGATCCTCGGCCGAGTGGACGATGTGATCAATGTCGCGGGGCACCGGCTGGGCACCAAGGAGATCGAGTCGGCGTGCCTGACGGTCCCCGAGGTGGCGGAGGCGGCGGTCGTACCGATCGTCGATCAGGAGCGCGGACGCGTTCCCGAGGTCTACATCGCCCTCAAGCCCGGCGTCAAGGCGGACCAGGCGGTCGCCGACAAGGTCAGTAAGGCGATCGAGACGGTGATCGGGAAGATCGCGCGGCCGCGCACCGTCCGCATCGTCGCCGACATGCCCAAGACTCGGTCGGGGAAGATCATGCGACGGGTCCTCGCGGCGATCTCGAACCACATGGACTATGGCGACATCACCACGCTGGCGAACCCCGAGGTCGTCGAGCAGATCCGCGTACAGGTCCAGGGCGCGGCGCCCGTCGTCAAGAAGACCGCCCCGGAGGACATCAAGCTCTTCGGGGCCGACACCTAACCCCCTCCCTCTCGGCGGGGCCTTCGCGCCGGGACCGTGGCAAGGTGGCCGACCTTGACGCCCGGGCCAGGCCGGCCCGAACGGTGGCCGCCTGCCCGCGCTGTGGTGGCGCGTTGGGCCCGCCCGTCAGCGGCAACGTGCACTGCTACGTGGAGTGCGGAGCGTGCGGGGCACGGTTCGAACTGGATGACCCCGACCTGGTGGAGTCTGTCCCCCGGAACGCCGGGGACTAGGATTTCGACGCGTGGAGGCCGGGCGGGGCGTACGTCGGGATCCGCACCAGGTGGATGCCGACGACCACGGCCCAGAGCAGCACCGGCGCGACGATGAGTCGCTCCATGCCGCCGACCTCGAGCGGGCCGTAGTTCTTGGTGTAGAAGAGAACGAATGCGATCAGGCCGACGAACCCCGAGAGCATCGTGTAGGCTCGGAATCCGTCCCACCGGGTGTCCCGGAACATCGCCACTCCCAAGATGACGAGCGCAAGGCCGGCGCCCACAAAGGCCACCGCCGCCGAGAGCGAGTGAACGGTGAGGTTCACGTCTTCCGGGGAGAATCCGACGCCCATCGCGCCGATCCCGGCCGCGATGAGGAGCGCGAGACCGACGGTCCGGGTTCCCCGGGACGGGAAGGCCGTGCGAATCAGGATCGTCCCAAAGACGAGGAACACTCCGAGGAGAATGATCGAGACGTTGAACACTTCATGCCCGGGGGAACATATCGTCCGGCTGTCCCAGTACCCGCAGTTCACCGCGCCCAGGTCGCTGATGTAGTTGCTCAGGAGGTTGTACGTCGGCGGGCCGTAGAGCGCCTGGGTGACCCCCATGCCGAGGATGAACTGCAGGACGCCGATCAGGTAGAGGATCGCGCCGTGGCGCACCGAGCGGTGAACGAGGGGTCCATACCGCTGCGCCGGGGCGGCCGGCTCCGCCACGTCGGTCGACATCGGGCGGGATCAGTCCCGGCGCGCGTTCCGTTCGTAGGAGGCGTCGCTGGCCCGCTTCAGCCGGGCTCCGTCTCGGTCGCAGACCGGCCGGGCGCTCGGAGGTACATCGATGACGTACCCTCCGCCGCACTTGGGGCACTCGTAGTACGGCATCTCCCTTTCTCGGTCGGTGGTAGCGCTACCCCCTATAAAGGGGTCGCAGTTCAACTGCAGCGGCGAAGGCATATGCGCGGGCCGTTCCGTCGGGCCCTCGTGGGTCGATCCGTCGACGGCCGTACGAGGGGGCGACGGACGCTCGAGCGACCGACCGCCGGTTCTGGAACGCGGGGTCCGGTGCGGCCCGTACCGCCGGCTTCGGCGCGGGAGCGGTTTCGGCAGGGGAACCGGTACCGGGCCGAACGGGAGTGGAAACGATACGAGGGAACCGCCCAACGGGACCTCTTTCGTGAGCTCCGGGATCGGTTCCTCTCCCGCCACGCTCCTCCCGCCGCCCGCGCCATCGACCTGGGGTCGGGTCCGGGTCGATTCACCGGACTTCTCGGAAGTCCCTCCGCCACCCGCCGGATCGCTCTAGATATCGGTCGGGGGATGTTGCAGGAGTTGCCCGTTCGTTGGCGTGCGACTGCTCGCGCGTCCCCGCTCCCGGACCGGGTGCGGGCCGACGCGAGCTGCCCGCCGTTCGAGAACGGATCGTTCGGGATCGTCGCCGCCCTGGGGAATATCGCGGGGTTCGAGGGCGCGGAGAGCGACCGGTTCCTCGATTCCCTCGTCTCCCTCGTGGCCCCGGGAGGGATGCTGCTCCTCGAGGTCGCCCCGGGACCGGGCGAACGCAGCCGATACCTTCACCGTCTGCCCGCGGGGAGCGTCGCGCGCCTGCTCCGATCCCCTCCCGGAGTGGTCGTTCTGCGGACGACCCACGAAGGGTTCACGGAGGAGCCGCCCCGCCGCAGCTCCCCGGGGGAGTTCCGGCGGATCGACCCGGTCGAACTCCGGGTTCGTCTGGAACGGGCTGGGTTCCGGGTGGTCGAGACCGTTGCGGTCGCTCCCGCGCTCGGAGCCGATGCGGCCCGCGCCGCTGCCGTTCGACCGGACGCCAAGGCATGGGACCACCTGCTGGCCGTCGAGGAGACTATCGGAAGCTCTCCCGACCGCTGGCCTCGGGCTGCGGCGGTGCTCCTGGCCGCGAGGCACGCGGGGGACGCCGGGCCCGCTCCGACCGCCGGGAACTTCGAAAAGATACCCTAAAGTAACCCGGCCGACCCATCCACCGTCAAGGGGTTTCATGGCCAAGGAGACGGCGCCCGTAGCGGCGACCCGCGCCGTCACGGTCCCGGCACCCGAGGATCTCGAGCACGCGAAGGACGACGCGCTCCTCCAACTTCGGATCGGCCGGTCTGCCCACTTCTACACCGTCATCATCTCCGCCGCGCTCGCGCTCGACGGCATCCTCCTACTCTACTTCCAGCCGGACCTCGGATCGGTTGCGCCCCGGTCTTCCAGCGCGTTCTACCTGTTCTTCCCGATCGGCGCGGGAGTGATGATCGCGGCGGTCGGACTCGCGATGAAGTGGGAGGAGTACCAACTGTGGCCCTGGGAGCTCCACTTCTCGACGTCCGTCGGCGCGCTCGCGGCGAACCTCGTGATCCTCTTCGTGTTCGTGGCGCACGTCGCAGGGTATGGAGCGTTCGGTACGCTGAACATCTGGCCGTGGTACTTCCCGGTCTCGCTCGCGGGGATCAGTCTCGCGGTCGTCGCCCTGGTGCTCACCTGGTCCGGTTGGACGATCCGTCAATGGGCGAGCGGGATCACCGCGGTGCTCCCCGTCGCGACCGGCCTCGTCGTGGTCTTTCCACCGGCCGGCGCGACCAGCCTCGACTCCGCCCTCGCGATCAGCCTGTTCATCTCGGCGATCCTCTACCAGACCTCGGGTTCCTTCCTCCACCTGATCTCCTCGGGCACCCGCTCGCACGAGCGGGAGCTCATCACGTCCGGGCAGACCCGGATGTTCCGCCTCGCCGACGACGTCCGTGCGAAGGAAGAGGCGCTCCACTTCCGCGAGGCCGCGCTGGTCAAGCGCGAGGCCGACGCCGAGAACGACGAACAGTCGATCACCCGCCAGAAGACCTCGCTCTCCGAGGCGCGTGCGCAGCTCGACGGTCTCGAGGAGGACTACCGGAAGCGATCGGACGCCGTGGTCGTCAAGGAGCGCGAGTGGGCCGGCAAGAGCGCGGAGATGGAGTCCCGGGAGCGCCAGGTCGCGGACCGTGCGACCAACCTCGAGCTCCGCGAAGCCGAGGTGACGCGGACGCTACCGCTCATCTCCGCTCGCGAACAACGGCTCGTGGAGCGCGAGGGAGAACTGACGAAGAGGGAGGTCGAACTCACCCAGCGTCAGCAGGGACTCGACCAGCGAGCCGCCGCACTCCCCGACGCGGAGGCCCGGATCGAGTCGCGTCGCAAAGAACTCGACCAGAAGACCAACGAAGTGCTGCGTCGTGAGGGCGCGGTCTCATCCCTCGAAACGGCGGCGGCGGCCGGGGC
>JBAWFC010000009.1:0-26152 GCA_049591535.1 Thermoplasmata archaeon
CGAGGACGGCGAGCGCCGCTCCGCCCGCGAGGAGCGAGCCCCTCCAGCCGATGAGGGGCAGGAGGAGCGAGGTGCCGACGATCCCGAGCGCGGCGCCCGCGCTGAACGCCGAGCTGAAGGTCCCGACGGGGAGCCCGCGTCGCCCCGCGGGGTAGAGGCTCCCGACGAGCCCGATCGCGGGAGAGAAGAACAGCGCCGCGCCGACGCCGGCGGCGAGCCGGAGGCCGAGCAGCACGTCGAACGACGGAGCGACCGCGCTCGCCGCGCCGGCGACCGCGAGCAGGGCGACCCCCGCGATCGAGACCGTTCGGGCCCCGAACCGCAGGGCGAGGAAACCCGCCGGTACCTGTACCAGACCGGCGCCGACCAGGAACGCGGCGACGAGGAGGCCCAGCTCGGCGGTCCCGACCGAGAACGTCGACCCGATCGCGGGAAGGGCCGGCCCGGTGTCGAACCAGTTGTACGCGTACCCGATCCGCAACGCGATCAGGATCCAGGTCGCCCGCGTGACCGCCCGCGAGTCGATGGGCGTCGCGGGGGAGCCGTCGCGCGCCAGTCCGATCCCCTCACGTTCGAGCGGTCCGCGTCCCCGCGCCGCCCGTTCGCCGAGGAAAACGCCCAAACGGTTTAAGGACCGGGGGACCTCGACCGCCCGTCATGGACACGTCCGAGTACGACCTCCCGTTCTTCCACCGGGCGGGATTTCACCGTCGGGCGTGCACCGTCTGCGGGTCGGCGTTCTGGACCCTCGGGGACCACGACCGGTGCCAGGAGGCACCGTGCCGGGACTACGGCTTCGTCGGACACCCGGGATTCGCGCACGCGCTCGAACCGCGCGCGATGCGGGAGAAGTACCTCTCGTTCTTCGAACAGCGCGGCCACACGCGCGTGCGGCGGTACCCGACGGTCGCGCGCTGGAGGAACGACGTGTTCTTCACGCAGGCCTCGATCTACGACTTCCAGCCGTGGGTCACCAGCGGGGCGATCCCGCCGCCGGCCAACCCCCTGACGATCAGCCAGCCGGTGCTACGGTTCATCGACCTCGAGGAGGTGGGTCGCAGCGGACGCCACTTCACGCTCTTCGAGATGATGGCGCACCACGCGTTCAACCGACCGGACCACGAGGTGTACTTCAAGGACCGGACGACCGAGCTGTGCCACGAACTCCTGACGGCAGAGCTCGGGGCGGACCCGAAGGCGATCACCTACAAGGAGGAGGTCTGGGAGGGCGGCGGCAACCTCGGCCCGTCCCTCAGCGTCGGCCTGCTCGGGCTCGAGCTCGGGACCCTCGTGTTCATGGAGTACCTCCGCGACGGCGACGCGGTCCGACCGATGCCGCTGACGGTCGTCGACACCGGCTACGGGCTCGAGCGGTTCGCGTGGATGAGCCAGGGAACGAAGACCGCGTACGAGGCCGTCTTCGGTCGTGCGTACGAGGAGCTGCGGCGGACGTTCCCTCCGCGGGACGCCGCGATCCTGATCGACCACGCGCGGGCGATCAACTTCCTGATCACCGACGGCGTCGTCCCGTCGAACAGCAAGGAGGGATACTTCGCCCGCCTCCTGCTCCGCCGCTCGATCCGCATCCTCCAGCGTACCCCCGAGGCGCCGGAACTGCTCGCCGTGCTCGACGCGGCGGGGCGAGAGATCGCCCACGATTTCCCCGAGGTCGGGGCGCACCGCGACGACCTCCACCGGGTCGTGGAGGCCGAGGTCGAACGGTTCGCAGAATCGATCGAGCGGGCGCGCGGCACGATCCGCCGGTACGACGAGCGGACGCGGGCGACCGGCGGCCACATCACCGAGGACGACCTGATCCAATGGTACGATTCCCTCGGGATCCCGCCCGACCTCGCGGTCGAGGAGCTCCGGGAGCCTCCGGCGATCCCCGAGGACTTCTACGCCCGGGTCGCGACCCGGCACGAGAACGAGACGCCGACCACGGACTACGCGGAGAAGGTGGAGGGGCTACCGGAGGTCCCGCAGGGGACCCCTCCGACGGAGGTGCTCTACTACCTCGACCCGTACACGCTCGCGTTCGACGCGCACGTGGTGTGGGCCGAGGGCCCGTTCGTCGTCCTCGACCGGACGTTCTTCTACCCGACCGGTGGCGGGCAGGTAACGGACAAGGGCCACCTGGGGGACCTCGAGGTCGTCGACGTCGCCCGCCGGGGGCCGTGGGTCCTCCACCACCTCGAACGGCCGTCGCCGTTTCGCGCGGGCGACCGGGTCCACGGGCGGGTGGACCGTGCCCGTCGGGTACAGCTGATGCAGCACCACACGGCGACCCACCTGCTCAACGGCGCGCTGCGCGAGGTCCTCGGCCCCCACGTCTGGCAGGCAGGGGCGTACAAGGGCACCGAGTCGGCCCGCATCGACATCACCCACTACAAGCCGCTCTCGCGCGAGGAGCTGCGCACGGTCGAACGCCGGGTGAACGAGGTCGTCCGCGAGGACCGGCCGGTCAAGAGCTACTTCGAGGCCCGCAACGAGGCGGAACGTCGCTTCGGGTTCACGCTCTACCAGGGAGGAGCGGTTCCGGGCCGCGAGCTGCGCATCGTGGAGATCGAAGGGATCGACGTCGAGGCGTGCGGCGGGACCCACTGCACCCACACGAGCGAGGTCGGGGCGATCGCGGTGACGGACGTGGAGCGGATCCAGGACGGGGTCGTGCGGCTCACCTACGCGAGCGGCGAGCGGGCGCTCGACCTCCGCGACGAACACGAGGAGATCCTCAAGGAGGCATCGCGGCGGCTCGGCGTGCCGGTCCCGCAGCTGCCCGACGGCATCGACCGCCTCCTCGGGGAGATCGAGGAGTCCCGGAAGACCGCCCGGGAGCGTCGGAAGGAAGACCTCGGCGCCGCCGCGGCGCGGCTGCTCGCCGACGCATCGGCGGCGCACACGGTCGGCGCGACCACGATCGTCTCGGCCCGGGTCGACCTCGACCGGTCCGACCTCATGCAGCTTTCCCGCCTCCTGACCAAGGAGGCCGGACGGGTCGCGGTCCTCGCGAGCGAACGGGACGGCCAGGGACTGTTATTCGTCGGGTCCACCTCCCCTCGGGTCGCGGCCCACGAGGTCGTCCGGGCGGCGTCGGTGTCGTTCGGAGGGAAGGGCGGGGGAAACCCGGCGTCCGCCACGGCGGTGGGAGAACCCGGTGCCCCGCTCGCCGCGGCCCTCGAGACGGCGCTCGCGAGCGCCCGTCGGGCCGCTGCCGAATAACCCTCGCGCGCGCGGTCTGCGCAACGAAAGCTTAACATTCCTATCGCGTCCATGAAGTCGTCGGGATACGGGATGGTTCGTCGGGATTCGGGGCCCTACGCGCCTCCGTGCTCACCAGATTAGCATGACTGCGAACGAAGGGAGTACGGTCGGCGGCGTTCCCCCCGAGGTAGTGGCCTTCCTGAGCGGGAAGGGGGGGCGGTCGCTCATCGTCAAGGGCGGAGCGGGTTCGGGGAAGACGACATTCGGGCTCGAGCTCCTGGAGCGGGTCGGCCAGCCGAAGAGCTCCTACTACCTCTCCACGCGCGTCGGCGACGAGGCGCTCTACCGGCAGTTCCCGTGGCTCAAGGCGACGGAGATGCGCACCCGCGTCCTCGACGCGGCGAAGCTGTTCCTGGACGCGATCCAGGCGACCGGCCGGAGCCGGGAGCCCGAACTCCCCGAGACCGAGCAGCGCAAGGTCCGCGCGGGCAAGGAGATCCTCGGGAGCTTCGGCCAGGAACGCGGCCCCCCCACCCGCGTCGACCGCGCGCACCTGCAGGCGCTCCTGAAGCGCGGTCCGATGCCCGAGGTCGAGAACGTCTACAACCGGATCGAGAAGGCGCTCCCGGACAAGTCGCTCCTCGTCATCGATTCCCTCGAGGGTGTGACCCACAAGTACGGACTCGAGATGGAAGAGTTCGTGATGGCGCTCCAGAAGGACCTCGTCGAGGGCTCGAGCACCGACGTCGTCATGATCCTCGAGAAGCCCGAGGCGGGCGGGATCGAGTACCTCGTCGACGGGCTGATCTCGATCCAGCGCGAGGAGCTCGACGAGCGGCGCGTCCGCCACCTTCGGCTCGAGAAGCTGCGGGCGACCAACATCGGCCGCGCACGCTACGCGGTGACCCTCAACGGCGGCCGCTTCGAGGCGCTCGGCATCGCCCCCAGTCCCTCGGCGACGCCCCCGACCGGTGCGTGGAAGCCGATCTCGGACCCCGAGCGGTACTACTCGACGGGGATCCCCGATTTCGACCAGCTGCTCGGCGGCGGATTCCGCCGGGGGAGCTTCAATGCCTTCGAGGTCGACGTCAACGTGGGGCTCGACGACTGCTACATGCTGTTCACGCCGACGTTCCTCAACTTCCTCGCGCAGGGCCGCGGGATCATCGCCGTCCTCGCCGCGGGCGAGTCGCCCGAGAAGCTGCGGGAGACCCTCGTCCGGCACGTCCCGACGAACCAGTTCGACACGCGGGTGCGGATCCCCGACTACACGGCGAACGAGACCGAGGACCCGTACATCCTCCCGATGGCCCGGTTCGGCCGCGACGAAGCGATGCGGGCAATGGTCACCGCCGAGAAGGCGGTCGCGGGACCGGACCGCAAGCCGTTCATGGAGTACACCGCGTTCGACACGTTCGAGAGCCTGATGGGCGATCAGGTCGCCATCCGGATGTACTTCCAGGGCGTCTCCCGGACGAAGCACGTCGGCAACCTCGGGATCGGGCTGTTGAAGCCGGGCCTGCTGATCTCGGGCGAGATCCTCAACATGATGGATACGTACTTCCGGATCATCAACATCGACAACGCCCCGTGCATCTACGGCATCCGGCCGCGCACGACGATCTACGCGATCAGCCAGGACCCGGAGAAGGGCGCGCCGCATGCGACCCTGACGCCGGTCGTGTGACGGGCCCCTACCGCGCGAAACCGAGCCCGAGCACGGCGATCAGGTAGAGGACGACCGCGGGGACGAGCGTCATCGCGAGGTCGTCGTCGACCCACCAGACCTTCGGACGCTCGACCGCGACCGCGATCGCCCCCGCGAGCAGGGCGAGCCCGACCGACCACTCGGCCGACCATCGCCCCAGGATCGCGAGACCAAAGAACGCGAGGGTCGCGTACGCGGCGAACGGGACCGCGATGTCGAGCCGGCGGAACCGCTCGTTCGCGCGGAGCTCGCCGGCGAGGGGGTCCACGAGGGCCGTGCCGAGGATCACCGCCGAGGCGATGGGCAGCGGAAAGAAGAGGATCGCGAGAACGATCGCGATGCCGAAGATCGCGAAGCTCCCGAGCCGGTCCTCCTCGTACGGCCGGATCGTCGGGAGCTCGAGGCCCACGACGTGGCGCAGGCCCTCGACCACGAGGACCGCCGCGAGCGCGGAGAGGAGGATGTACACCTTGGGCGCGATGACGAAGAAGTCGTTCGGCAGCGCATAGTACACGAGGACCACGGCGCCGAGGACGTGCAGTGTCCGTCGCCACAACCGGTCCCCGAGCTCGAAGCCCCCGCCGAACCGGGCCCCGAGCCACCGGCGGAACTTCCCGCCGCGGTGCAGTCGTAGACCCATGGGGCCGCCCAAGCGGCCAAACTATTTGTCTCGCCGTCGCTCGGGCGGGGTCGTGAAGGTCACCGTCCTGGTCGGCAGCAAGTCCGACCTCGAGGTCGCGGAGAAGGTACGGACGCGGCTCACCGGGTTCGGCGTGACCTGCGAGGTCCACGTCGCCTCGGCCCACCGGAACCCGGACAAGGTCGACCGCCTCGTGCGCGACCCCGAAACGGACGTCTTCGTCGCGATGGCCGGACTCTCCGCCGCGCTGCCCGGGGTCGTCGCGGCGCGGACGCTGAAGCCGGTGATCGGGGTACCCCTCCATCGGGGCCTCGGCCTCGACAGCCTGCTCTCGGTCGTCCAGATGCCCCCCGGGATCCCGGTGGCCGCCGTCGGCCTCGACGCCGCGGAGAACGCGGCGCTGCTGGCGACCGCGATCCTCGCCCTCAAGTTCCCCGAGCTCGTCGCCGCCCTCGAGAAGTACCGCGCCCAGTGGCGCGAGGAACCGACCCCCCCGCCCGGGAGCTCGACGTGAACGACCCGGCCGCCTTCGTTGACGAGGCGGTCCGACGCATCCGCGAGCAGGTCCCGCGCAAGGCGATCATCGCGGCCTCGGGCGGGATCGACTCGACGACCGCTGCCCTGCTCGTCGAGAAGGCGCTGGGGGAGCGGGCCCGGGCGATCTTTGTCGACACGGGTCTTCTGCGGGCGGGCGAGGTCGAGCGCGTCGGGGAGTATTTCCGCACGAGCGGCCTGCGCTTCGATGTTCTGCCGGCCGCGGACCGGTTCTTCCGCGCGCTCGAGGGCGTGACGGAGCCCGAGGAGAAGCGACGCCGGATCGGGGAGACGTTCATCCGGCTGTTCGAGACCGAGGCCGAACGGTTCGGGACCGACCGACTCGTCCAGGGGACGATCGCTCCCGACTGGATCGAGAGCGGCGGGGCCCTGCGGGACACGATCAAGACCCACCACAACGTCGGCGGTGTCCCCAAGGACAGCACGCTCGTGCTCGTCGAGCCGCTCCGCGACCTGTACAAGGACGAGGTGCGCGCCGTCGCGCGTCAGCTCGGGATCCCGGCGGCCGACCGGCAGCCGTTCCCCGGGCCGGGGCTCGCGGTCCGGGTCAACGGGTTGGTGACCCCGGAGCGGGTCCGCCGGGCACGGGTGGCCAACGCGATCGTCGAGGAGGAGGTCGAGCGGGCCGTCTCCGCGGGGACGCTCCCGCGCCCGTGGCAATACTTCGCCGTCCTCCTTCCGAACCGCACCGTCGGCGTGACGGGCGACAACCGGGTGTACGGCGAGGCGGTGAGCGTCCGGATCGTCGAGTCGATCGACGCGATGACCGCCACCGCGATGGAGGTGCCCCGGCCGGTCCTCCGGAGGATCGCCGAACGGATCACCCGGGAGCTCACGGGAGAGGTCGTCCGGGTGCTGTACGACGTGACCGACAAACCTCCCGCCACGATCGAATGGGAGTAGCCGGAACGGCACCGGTCGACGCCCCGTCGAAGACCCTATCTGTCCTCCCACCTCGGTCGGGACGCGATGACCGAATCGACCCCGAGCGGACCCGCGACCCGGGCGGTCCGACTTCCGGAAGAGGTGGCGCGGGCCGTGGAGGAGCGGATCCGCGGCACATCGTTCGAATCGATCGACGCGTTCGTCGCCTTCGTCCTTGCCCGCCTACTGGAGCGCACCGGCGAAGCGGTGTTCAGCGAGGAGGACGAGCGCGTACTGAAGGAACGGCTGCGCTCGCTCGGATACATCGACTGAGCCCTTCGAACCGCCGAGGGGCCCCGGACGGGTCGGCCGAGCCCACCGCACCGTTCCAAGTGCCGGTCCGGAAAGCTTCGTTTCGAGCGGAGAGCGTGCGGGACTCCGAGCCCAGGGCCGTAGGCCCGGGTGCTGGACCTCTCTGAGAACCCTACCGACTTTCGTCTTCCCGATCCGCTGGGGCAGCGCGTCGGTCGCCTCCTGCCTCCTCCCTCGCCCCGGCCCGAGGGCGGTCGACCCCGCGCCGACAGCCGCCGCTGTTTCGAAGCGATCGTCTACCTCCCGCGCACCGGTGCTCCGTGGCGGAGCCTCCCTCGGAGCTTGGGCCCCAAGGGCACGGTCCACGACCGCTCCCCGCAGCGGGTCGGACAGCGCCTCTTCGAGCCACTCGGGCGGCGGGGCCTCCCGTCCACGCGGCCGACCGGCTGCGGTAGCGCGAAGGCCCGCACGATCCGGTGCACACCGACCGCGTCGGGACACTTCGGCGTCGACCCTCACGTACACGTACACCGCCCTGCCACCGGGGTGCACCTCCGCGGACCCCGCGACGCTCCCCGGTCAGCCGGACCTCGTCGGCACGTACCACCCGCGGGTTGAGGTCAACCACTCGGCGGGCCACTACGCCCCCGACGACCACGCTGCACGTGCCCGGTCCGAACACCGGGGATCTACGTCCGACTCGTGGATCGGGGTCGTTCGGGTGGTGATCGTGGTCGCGGGGGTCGTGCGGCTCGTGCTCGCGATGCGTGGCCGGAACAAGGATGCCCCCGTGCCCGCGCCGCCACCGGGCGCTCCGCCCATTCCACCGCCCCGCTGCCCCCGGGTCTCCTTCGGGCCCGGCCGCCAACGATTAACGGGCTCCGTCGCTGTTCGGGGACGTGCTCGCCTGCCCGTTCTGCGGTGCTCCCGAGACCGACCGTCTCGACATCGAGGGGAAGCGATTCCTCGTCTTCCGGTGCATGTTCACGCCCGAGGTCGAGCCGTCCCTCACGGACGGGGAGGTCCGGGAACGCCTCGCGGCGACCTTCGGGACCGACGGACGCGGCTTCTTTCGGGGGACGTGCGACCGACTCCACGTGTACGTCACCCGCGGAGAGGGCGCCCGGGTCCTCGACCCGGCCGGCCACCCCACCCCGCCTCAGGAGACGTGACGCTCCAGGATCCGCTGGACGACGAAGGTGAGCGCCCACGTGTACTCGGCGTAGGATACGCCGATGAAGGAGACGCCGATCGATGCCGCGAACACCGCCGACGTGAGATACCCCCGTCGGCTGAACAGGACCCCGACCGCGGGCGGTACGTTCGGTTTGAGCAGCTTCGCGTGACGGGCGTAATCCCACAGGGCCGTGTTGGCCAATCCGAGTCCGACCTGGATCGACGCGAAGAGCGCGACCGCGACCTGGGTCTGCGAATAGGCGCTGAAGACGCTCATCACGAACGGCATCACGGCGATCTGGAGCAGGATCGCCATGTTGATCCAGACGAGCCGGCTGTTGTACCGGGCGATGTACTGGAAGCTCCGGTTGTGGATCACCCACCACACGCCGATCATGACGAACGCGAAGACGTAGCCCAGGAACGCGACGTAGTCCTGCTGCAGGTAGAACGCGAGCGTCGAGGAGACCTGATGGTCCGAGAGCCCCGTCTGCGCGAATACCGGGACCGTGAGGGAGAGCGCGAGGAGCGTGAGGGCGAACGCGAACACTCCGTCGCTCAGCGAGATGATGCGGCCGAGGTCGTCGCCCTGCAGCCGCGTCAGGGGTGGATGATGGTCGGGCACCGGCGGGCCGGACGGCCCCGACTCGTCTTCGTACAATCGGGGGAGGGTAACCGCCCCGCTTCTTGAATCCGATGGGACCGGCCGCGAGCACCGTCGCTCGCCGCGACGCCGCTCCTTCGCCCGGCGGCGAGAGCGTCGACCCCTACGCGGTCGCGCCGGGGGCGATCTTCGCGAGGGCGGGCCCCGTCGGAACGAGGTGGCGGGGCAGACCGAGTTCCTCCGGCGTCGCGCCGAGGGCGAGCCCGACCACCTGGGGCAGGTGGAAGACCGGCATGTCGAGCGGGTGGCCCGCCGCCTTGGCTGCCTGGTTCTGGTAGGCGTCGAGCGAGATGTGGCAGAGCGGGCACGGCGTCGCCATCGCGTCGGCCCCGTGCGCCTTCGCGTCGTCGATCTGCCGACCGGCGATGCGGCTCGCGGTGTCGGGCTTGACGAACTGGATCGGGAACCCGCAGCACATGACCCGCCCGCGGTAGTAGACGGGGGTCGCGCCCAGGGCCGCGAGGAGGTCCTCGAACGAGTGCGGCTCTTCCGCGCTCTCCCAGTTCAGCTCGTCCGCCGGGCGGAGGAGGTGGCAGCCGTAGAACGCACCCACCTTCAGCCCTCCCAGGGGACGTCGGACCTTCGCCCGGATCGCCGGGAGCCCGATGTCTTGGACGAGGACCTGGAGGAGATGCTTCACCTTCGTGGAGCCGCGGTACTCGATCCCGAGGGGCGTCAGCGCGCCCTCGACCCGGGTCCGCACCTTCTCGTCGGTCATCCGAAGGTTCGCGAGCGACAGCATCCCTTGGCAGGTCGAGCAGACGGTCAGGAGGTCGAGCCCCGCACGTTCGGCGATCGCGAGGTTCCGCGCGTTCAGCGCGACGTTGAGCACCTCGTTCGCCTCGTCGATGAATCCGGAACCGCAGCACGAGAAGTTCGGGAACTCCACGAGCTCGATGTCGAGCGCGCGAGCGACCCAGCGGGTCGCCATGTCGAGCTCCTTGCCCGACTCCTGGGCGACGCACCCCGGGTAGTAGGCGAGCTTCATTGTGCGTCGTCCTCCTTCCGGTCCAGCGCCGAGTAGATCTTCTTCACTTCGTCCATCCCCTCGATCGTGTGCGGGGACTTGATGATCTCGGGCTTCTTCCGGTAGATCCGGACGCCCTGCCCGAGCTGGCCGACCATCCCGGCGATGCCCGACGTCTGGCGCACGAGCTTCGCCTCGTTGAGCAGGCCGCGCTCCCCGATGTTCTCCTTGAACCCGATCGCGTGTCGGGATCCGTTCTCCGTCCCTCCCTGGACCGCGATCGCCATCTCCTTCAGGTCCCGGATCCGCTCGGACGGCCGGACGTCTTTCGGGCAGGCCTCGGTGCAGAGGTGGCAGCGCAGGCACGTCCAGAGCCCCCCCGGCTGGATCGCGAGAAGACGGTCCTGGTGCGCGGTGTCCCGGGGGTCCACGACGAACCGGTAGAGCTTCGCGAGCGCCATCGGTCCGGGAAAACCCGGGTCCGCCTCCACGGCCGGGCAGGCGGAGTAGCAGGCGGCGCAGGCGATGCACCGCGGCGTCTCCTTGAACCGCTCGACCTCCTCGAGCGTCATCGGGTTCTCCTTGCCCTCGGGCATCGGGTGGCGAGGGTCGAGGATCAGGTGAGGTTGGATCTTGTCGTACTGCCGCCAGAACGGTTCCTGGTCGACGACCAGGTCGCGGAGGACCGGCTGATTGCGCATCGGCTCGACCACGATCCGTCCGTTCCGCTCCATCTCGGGACCGACCTGGGTCTCGCAGGCGAGGCGGCTCTTCGAGTTCACCTGCATCGCGCAAGAGCCGCAGATCGCGCTCCGGCACGAGTAGCGGAGCGTGAGCGACGGGTCGATCTCTGCGCGGATGCGCAGCAGCGCGCTCAGGACGGGGGTGTGCGGTGCGAGGTCGAGGGTGTAGCGCTGGAAGCGGGAGGAGACGTCGTGCGCCGGGTCGAACCGGTAGACGTCGAACGTCGCGGAGACCGTCTTCTCGACCATCAGTAGACCCTCTCCTTGGGTTCCCACCGAGTGAAGGTGACCGGACTATAGGAGAGGCTCGGGCCCTGGAGGGTCTTGAGAGCGAGCGTGTGCCGCATCCAGCGGGCGTCGTCCCGCTTCGGATAGTCGGTCCGGAAATGGGCGCCCCGGCTCTCGGTGCGGGCGTACGCCCCGACGACGATCGCCTCGGCGAGGTCGAGCAGGTGGCCGGTCTCGAGGGCGTCGGTCAGGTTGAGGTTGTAGACCTTCGACTGGTCGACGACGTGAACGTTCTCGAACCGCGCCTTCACGGCCCGCACGCGTTGGACGCCCTCGAGGAGGTCGGCCTCGTTCCGGTAGATTCCGACGTACTGCTCCATCACCTGCTGCATCTCCGTACGGAGGGTCGACGGGTCTTCCCCGTCCGTTCGGCTCGACCACGCCCGCAAGGGCGCCGTGGCGGCCTCGAGGTCCGAAGTGTGCATCTCGGTCCGGGCGGCGCCCTCGGCGTAGGCTGCGGCGGCGATCCCCGCCTCCTTCCCGAAGACCAGCGTCTCGAGGAGCGAGTTGCCTCCGAGCCGGTTCGCCCCGTGGATCGAGACGCACGCGGCTTCGCCGGCGGCAAACAGGCCCGCGATGTTGGTCTCGCCCCGGATGTTCGTCCCGATGCCCCCCATCATGTAGTGCTGCCCCGGGTAGATGGGGATCGGCTCGGTCACCGGGTCGATGCCGGCGAAATTGCGCGAGTAGTCGACGATCTCCTGCAGGCGGCTCTCGACCTTCTCGCGGCCGAGATGCATGAGTTCGAGGTGAACGTATCCGCCGTACGGGCCCGGGTATCCCCGGCCCTCCGCGACCTCGGTGACGATCGCGCGGGAGACGACGTCCCGCGACGCGAGCTCGAGCACGTGCGGGGCGTACTTGCTCATGAATCGCTCTCCGAGCGCGTTCTTCAGGATCCCGCCCTCCCCGCGGGCGCCCTCAGTGATCAGGATCCCCGACTCGAGGAGAAGCGTCGGGTGGAACTGCACGAACTCCATGTCCTTCAGGTAGGCACCCACGGCGTACGCGGCCGCGACGCCGTCGCCCGTGCAGCTGTGGGCGTTCGTCGTCCGGCCGTAGACCCGGCCGAACGGCCCGGTCGCGAGCACGACGCTCTTGGCCGCGATCTCCTCGAAATCGCCCCGCTTCCGGTCGAACGCGACGATCCCCTGGACCCGCCCGTCCCGCACGACCAGGTTCGTCAGGTCCCACTCCTCGTAGAGCGTGAACCGCTCGGTCCCGAGCCGCTCCCAAAGCCCCTGGAGCAGCGCGAGCCCCGTCCGGTCGGCGGCGTAGATCGTCCGGGGGAATCCCGCGCCCCCGAACGCCCGGCGCGCGAGCGACCCATCGGTCGCGCGGCTGAAGATCGTGCCGAAGTGCTCCATCTCGATGACGGTCGGGCCGGCCTCCCGACAGAAGAACTCGATCGCGTCCTGGTCGCCGAGGTAGTCGGACCCCTTCACCGTGTCGTAGATGTGGGTGTCGACCGAGTCCTCCTTGCCGAGCGCCGCGTTGATCCCCCCCTGCGCCGCTCCCGAATGGGAACGCAACGGGTGGAGCTTCGAGACGACCGCGACCTCCCGGCCGGCCTGGATCGCCGCGAGCGCCGCCCGTTGGCCGGCCAGCCCCGCACCCACCACGACGACCTCGTGCCGTTGCATCGGGCGGCCCCGACGTTCGCGAGGCTTTAATCGGTGTCGTCCCCTCGCGACCGTCGAGCCGGTGGGACGGGCCGGGAACCTCCGCCACCACCTCCCCGGAGGTTCCTCGGTGACGCGCGCGTAATCTCCCGGTGAGCCCTTATATAGCGAGCCCGGGTCCGCTGCTCGCCCAAAGACTTCGGAGGTCGGGCGATGATGCAACACGCAGTGAGCGCCGTGGACGAAGAGCGCCTGCTGAAGGGCACGACCACCATCGGGATGGTCCTCAAGGACGGAGTGGTCCTCGCGACCGAGCGCCGGGCGACCGCCGGGACGATGATCGCGAACAAGCAGACCCAGAAGCTGTTCAAGATCGACCAGAACATCGGGATCACCATCGCCGGCATGGTCGGCGACGCGCAGGTCCTCGCGCGGTACCTCAAGGCGGAGGTCTCGCTCTACCGGCTCCGCCGGAACGGCCCCGTGAGCGCCGAGGGCGCGGCGACCCTCCTCGCCAACATCCTGAGCGGCAACCGCTACTACCCGTACTACGCGTGGCTCATCCTGGGCGGCGTCGACGGAAAGGGCGGCCACGTCTTCTCGGTCGACCCCGCGGGCGGGTGCATCGAGGACCGGTACTGCTCGGTCGGCTCCGGGTCCACCTTCGCCTACGGCGTCCTGGAGGAGGGATACTCCCGCGACCTCACCACCTCCGAGGGCGTCGACCTCGCACTCCGGGGCCTCACGGTCGCGATGCGGCGGGACAGCGCCAGCGGTGACGGGTACCTTTGCCACGTCATTTCGGCCAAGGAATACCGCGAACTGTCGGACGACGACATTAATAAGCGCCTGAAGGCACTCAAGATACCGTTGCCCCCGGTTCTTCCCTAAGACCCCCGCCCGGGCCGGGACGCGGCCAACCCCTTCCGAGCGAACCTTTTCCCCAGTCAATGAGTTTCGACTCTCTCATAGAACAAACCCGGGAAGCGCTTCGCGAAGTGCTACCGGACACGATCGAGGTCACCGACATCGAGCTGGAAGGCCCGCATATCGTCCTCTACACGAAGCAGCTCGACTCCTTCCTCTCGGGGGGGGACCTCCTGCGGCAGGTCGCCCAGCGCCTCCACCGCCGGGTCGTCGTCCGCAGCGACCCCGCGACCCTGATCGACCCGAAGGAGGCGGAGAAGCTCATCCGCGAGCTGATCCCGCCCGAGGCCGAGATCAACCAGCTGTTCTTCGAACCCGAGACCGGAGAGGTCACGATCGAGGCGGCCAACCCGGGGGCCGCGATCGGGCGGGGCGGCTCGGTCCTCAACGACCTCAAACGCCGGATCGGCTGGGTCCCGACGGTCGTCCGCACGCCGCCGATCCCCTCGAAGACGGTCGAGGAGGTCCGCATCCACCTGCGCAACTCGTTCGACGACCGGCGCTCGTTCCTCAAGAAGGTCGGGATCCGGATCGCGCGGGACCCCCTACCGGAGAAGCTCTGGGCCCGGAACACCGCGCTCGGCGGATACCGGGAGGTCGGACGGAGCGCCCACCTGTTGACGACCCAGAACTCGAAGGTCCTGATCGACTGCGGGATCGACCCCGGCTCGGACCGCACTCCGTACTTCAACGCACCGGAGCTGCTCCCGCTCGACTCGCTCGATGCCGTCGTCGTGACCCACGCGCACCTCGACCACTGCGGGCTCGTCCCGGTGCTGCTAAAGTACGGGTACAAGGGACCGATCTACTGCACGGCTCCGACGCGGGACCTGATGACGCTGATGCTCCTGGACGCGATCAAGGTCGTCAACCAGGAGGCACGCCGGGGGCTCTACGACTCCGCGCAGGTGCGGGAGCTCGTCTGGCGGACGATCCCGCTGCGCTGGGGGGAGACGACCGATATTGCGCCGGACATCCGCCTCACGATGCACAACGCGGGCCACATCCTCGGCTCGTCGATCTGCCACTTCCACCTGGGGGACGGCGACCACAATCTCGCGTACTCGGGGGACATCAAGTTCGAGCGGAGCTGGCTGTTCAACCCGGCGACGAACCGGTTCCCCCGACTCGAGACCCTTGTGCTCGAGTCGACGTACGGCGGGTACCGCGACATCCAGCCGAGCCGGCAGCAGGCGACGGAGGAGTTCTCCTCCCTCGCGACCAAGATCGTCGGCCGGAACGGCCACCTGATCGTCCCGGTCTTCGCGGTCGGACGATCCCAGGAGGTCATGCTCGTGCTCGAGGAACGGATGCGGGAGGGAAAGATCCCGCGCGTTCCCGTCTACCTCGACGGGATGATCTTCGAGGCGACCGCGATCCACACCGCCTACCCGGAGTTCCTCAACAGCCAGCTCCGCACCCAGATCTTCCAACAGGGAGACAACCCGTTCCTCTCCGACATCTTCCGGCGCGTCGACTCCTCCCAGATGCGGATGGGGATCCTCGACTCGAAGGAGCCGTGCATCGTGCTCGCCACGTCGGGGATGATGAGCGGCGGACCGGTCATGGAATACTTCCGCGCGTGGGCTCCCGAGGAGAGGAACGGCCTCCTGTTCGTCGGCTACCAGGCCGAGGGGACGTTCGGAAAGCGCTTGCAGCGCGGCCTCTCCGAGGCGACGTTCATGGACGGCGCCCGTCAGGCGTCGGTCCCCGTCCGCCTCGACATCGCCACGATCGAGGGGTTCTCGGGACACTCGGACCGGGTCCAGCTGATGAACTACGTCGCGTCGCTCGACCCCCGTCCGCGGACGATCATCCTCAACCACGGCGAGGAGTCGAAGACGGTCGACCTTTCGACGAGCCTGCACAAGCGCTTCAACCTCGAGTCCCGGGCTCCGTACAACCTCGAGGCGATCCGCGTTCTGTGAGCCCGGAGCGCGCCGCCGCCTCCGGGGCGGGGCGGGCGGGACGAAACGATTTATAGCGTACCCGCCCACGCCTGTATCGCCACTCCCGCCGGGCGGATAGGGGCGACCGAATGACCGGAACGACCCGTCGATTTCTCATCCTCGGGCTCGACGGGGGTACGTTCGACCTTCTCGACCCACTGATGGAGGCGGGCGACCTCCCGTTCCTCCAGTCGTTGGTGCAGCGGGGGGTCCGGGCACCGCTCACGTCCGTCTACCCGGCGAAGACGATCCCCGCGTGGTACTCGCTCGCGACGGGCCAGGACCCCGGGGAACTCGGGATCTACGGGTTCACCGAACCGACCGGCGGGCCCGGGGAGTCGAAGCTCGTCCAGACGTTCCGACCGGCGGAGGCGATGTGGGACCGCCTCTCGCGGAAGGGGGTCAAGGTCGGCGTCGTCAACTTCCCACTTCGGGCCGGCTATCCGCTCCACGGGTTCTTCGTCCCCGGCATGTTCACGGCCCAGCCGGTCACGTTCCCGAAGGAACTGCGCGCCGAGATGGAGCGGGAGCTCGGTGCGCCGTACCCCCCCGAGCTCCCCGTGCACCGGGAGTCCGAGCGGGCGGAGTGGCTCGCCATCGCGACGCGAACCGTCGTCCAGCGGGGCCGCTCGGCCGCCGCGCTCGCGAAGAGCCAGCGCCCGGACTTCCTCTTCACGCTTTTCCGCGAGACCGACCGGGTCGAACACCAGTACTGGGCGGAGCTCACCCGGCCCGTCGCCGAGATCCCGGACGACCTTCGACAGTTCTGGCGGGCGGTCGACTCCGCCTGTCGGGAGGTCGATACCGCGTTCCGGGCCACCGGGGGTCCGGCCGTCACCCTCGTCGTGAGCGACCACGGCCACGGCGAGATCCATTCCGACTTCCTCACCAACCGCTGGCTCGAAGAGCAGGGGCTCCTCGTCTTCCGCAGCGGCGGGGATATCGGGGGCCGCAACGTCCTCGCCCGCGGGATCCTCTGGTCCCAGAGCTTCGGCATCGGGCGACGGATCGCCAAGCGAGTCGCGGAGTCCCTGCGCCGCACGGGAGCCGAGCGCCTCTCCCGGATCGTCTCGGGCGCCGCGTCCTTCGAGCAGATGGCCGAGCGGATCGACTGGAAGAGGACCGTCGCCTTCTCCTACCCCGTCCCCGAGGGGATCTACCTCAACCCGTACAACCCCGACCTCACCCCCGAGCGGAGCGAGGCCGTCGTCCACGATATCCGACAGCGGCTCGAGGCGTACGCGGAGGCGCACATCGAGGTGCTCGAGCCGCGGGAGATCTACCACGGCCGCAACTTCGTGCGGGCCCCGTCGCTCCTGATCCGGGTCGACGGGATGCGGACGGAGCCCCGCATGGACTTCGGCTACCCCCAGGCGCTGATCCGGGACCGCCCCGAGTTCTTCTACGGGTGCGGCAACCACCGGATGAACGGCATCCTGATCGGCGCCGGCGACGGAGTGTTGCAGAGCCCGGACCAGGACCCGTTGAGCCTCCTCGACGTCGCACCGACCGTGCTCGAGGGGATGGGCGTGAGCGCACCGCCCGGCATGTCCGGCCGCTCGTTCGGTCGGCGGCTCGGCCTCGCGGCGTAAAACCCGCTCCCGACCCCAATCCTTTTCGCCCGCGCCCGCTAGGCGGGCAGGATGACGGCCCGGACGGTCGACGTCCTCGTCGCCGGACCGCCGTCCCCGGACCCGTACGACCCCGGAGCCTCCGCATGGGCACTTGCCGGCGCCCTGGCGGCGCAGGGCGACGACGTCGCCGTCCTGCACCCGTCCGGAGTACCGGGGGCAGCGCCCCCCCCGGGAATCCGGGCCATCGCCGTCGACCTGCCGCTGCGCCGCCCCGGTGCGGCGGTCGAGGGCGCGGAGTTCACCGCCACGGCCGCCCGTCGCGCCCGGAAGAACGCCGACCTCATCCTGCGCGACCCCGCGGGCCTGGGCCGGCTGGGCCTGTCGCGGGGTACGACCGGGGCGCCGGTCGTCGCGGCGTTCGTGCGGGGAACGGAGCTCGACTCCTTCGACCACGAACGGACCGGGCGCACCCCGGCGGGCTTCCGCGACCGGCTCGACACCTGGCGGGACCGGCGCGCGGTCCGCCGGCTGGAGGGCGCGGCGCTCCGGGAAGCCGACCGTCTCTTCTACGATTCCCCGCACCTGCCGACCGCGCTGCTCCGGGAGTACGGGATCCCCGAGCGCCGCTTCCGCGCCGCCCTCCCTCCGGTGGCGAACCTCCCGCCGCCTCCCTCCCGGGAGGAGGCCCGCGCCAGCTTCCGCATCCCCACCGACGTCCCCGTCGTCGTGGCCCCCGCGGCGTTCGAGCAACCCGAGCCGTCGGGGATCGATCGGGCGCGCGAGGCGTTCCGCCGGGTACGTTCGTTCTTTCCCGGTGCGCGGCTGATCGTCGCCGGCGCCCCGTCCCCTTCCGAGCCCGGGGTCGCGGTCGCCGCCGAGCGCGATGGGGCGACGCTCGCCCGGGCGTTCGCCGCGGCCGACGTGGCGGTGTTCGACCGCCGGGTGCCCGGGTTCGACCCCGGCGCGATCCTCGCGCTGCGCGCCGGGCGGTGCGTGATCGTCGGAGCGTCCGTCCACCTGCCGGTGGACCCGGCGTCGGCCGTGCGGGCGCTTCCCACCGACGACCCGGGCGAGTTCGCCTCCGTCCTCGCGGAGCTGCTCGCCGACCCCGCCGTACGGCGCGCCCTCTCGGGCGCCGCCGAGCGGTATGCGGCGCCGTTCGACCCGGCGCGGGTCGCGGAGGTCGTCACCTCCGCTACGATGCCCGGGGCGAGTTGAGATTCCGAACTAGCGTCCCGGTGCGCCGCGCTCCCACTCGTGGTAGCCGAAGTGGAACTGCGTCACCCGGTTCACCGTGACCTTCTCCTGCACGTAGTACTTGGTCGAGTTGTCCTCGACGCCGGCCAGAACGTGGTGGTAGTAGCTCAGCGAAGCCGACCGGGGCGTCCAGCCGGCGTCGACCTGGGTGTACACCTCCCGCGTCGTGTGGAGCGAGGCCGTGATGTTCAGAATGATCGCGAATCCCGGCCCCTCTTCGAGCAGGCTCTGGAAGAACCCGTTCGTACCGAGGATCGCTTCCTGGACGGAGTCGTACGACGTCGCGATCCGGCCGTTGACGTCCGACGCCGACTGGTCGACCTCGGTGTAGCCCTGGTGGACGTTGTAGAAGTAGCTCGTGTAGTTGAAGTAGGCGTCGCTGCCGATGCTGTAGAGGTAGTTGATGGTGTACCCGAGGTCCATTGCGAGCGGGTAGGAGAGCCGCTGGGACGTGACGACCGACCCGTGCAGGCCGGCTTCGTCGTACGTCGTGACCTGGGTCGTCTCGGTCACCTCGCTCTCCGTGATGTTCTGCCAGACCAGCGTGAGCGACTGGTCGTTGCCGTAGTGCTCCGAGGTCGAAGAGGAGACCCAGTAGGCGCCGCTCGTCGTCGCGATCCGCGCGCTGTAGCCGTAGGTGATCGCATCGTGCTGGTCGTAGATGGCGTAGTTGTTCCCGTTCGGGTTCCCGTTGTCGTACGAAGTGTTGACGACCGAGTGCGTCCGGACCGGGCCCTGGTCGTACGAGTAGGCGGTCTGTTGCGCGCCCCGAACGTTCGGTTCGGTGTAGACGAGCAGGTTCGCGATGACGTCCGCGCCGAGCGACCCCGCGGCCGGCGAGACCGTGAGCGTGGAGTTCGACTCGAGGAGGCCGAGCGCGCCCGTGAGGTTGAACGACTCCCACTGATGGTCCAGCATGTTCACGGGGGGGATCGGGCGCCAGGAGAACAGGTCGATCCCGCCGGAGTTGATCCACGGGTACTGCAGGTACGTGCTGACGTTGACACCGCCCACGGCGGTCGTGATCGCGGTGAAGTCCGGGTTGAGGCTGTACCAGAACTCGCTCCCGATCCCGATCATCTGGAGGACGACGGCGCTGGCGTTGGACGGGACGTCGATCGTTGCCTGTGCCGGGTCCCCGTTGAACTGGAACAGCGGCTCGACCATGCTCGCGTACGAAGGCGAGTGCCCGCCGGCGGGGATCGGGTAGAACAGGAGGGCGATGTAGTTGTCCTGGATCCCCTCGAAGTTCGTGCCGTTTCCCAGCGCCGGCCCCGAGATCGTGATGTTCGCCCGGTCGTCGAAGAACGAGAGGTACGCGCTCAGGTTGACGAACTGGGTCCAGTGGCCCGCCTCGGGATTGACCCCGACGTAGACCATCGCGCTGTCGATCGTCACGGTCTGGAAGTAATCGTACGCCGTTCCCGCGGTGTACCCGGTGTAGTTCATCACCACCGTCTCCCAGTCTCCCCAGGGAATCGCGACCGTCCCGTACGCCGCGAGGTTCAGGACCACGGGGGGGGTGTGCGGCACGGGCGGCGGGGGTGCGATCTCGAGGTTCGAGTAGGCCGCGGGCGGAAAGCCGGTCGGGTCGAGCGCAAAGTCGCCCGGTCCGGTCGGCACGGTGGACGAGGGGCCCACATGGGCGTACCCGCCGGGCAAGATCATCAGTACCGCGACGGCGACGGCTCCGACAAGGGCGAGCGCGGACTTCCCCTTCCAACTCATGTTCCCCACTTCCGGCGCCGGTCGCCTCGGGCAGAGAAGGTAGCCCGGCGGGGGCGTCGGCGTCCCAAGGCACCGGATTATTTAGGCGGCCGGAACGTACCGATCGCGGAGCGCGGCGGCACGGCTCGAGCCTCGCGTCGCTCGCCCGAGCCGCCGGTCGACGAGGTTCACCCGCGGGGTTCGTCGAGCCGCCACTCGGAGAAGCCGCGGCCGCCGGACGCACGGCGGACCTCCCGTACGACTCCGTCCCACGGGATCGACCCCGGCATCGCTCCCGACTCCATCGCATCCAGGATCCGTCGGAACCGGTCCCGGAGGTCGGCGTAGGGGTCGACCTCCCCGTCGACCGCCCAGCCCCGCGCCGCGCGCACGACCGTGACGTTCTCCCCGCGGGCCCACCAGACGCCGACCGGCGCCGCCCGGCGGCCCGCCGTCCGCGCGGCGAGGGCTTTCGCGGACCGCTCCGACGAGACGACCACGGCGACCCAGTCACCCCAGACCCTCCTGCGCAGTGCCTGGGCGAACACCGCACGGGAGTGGGCGACCTTCGCCTCTACCAGACCGACCTCCCGACCGCGACGTGCCACGAGGTCGAAGTAGTCCCGACCGTCGGGGTCGACCCATACCCGGTACCCCTCGGACTCGAGGTACCGCCGTGCCGCCGCGACGAGTTCGGTCTCTCGGGGACGAGTCGCGCGCCCCGGGTCCGGCGCCGTCACGCGCCCGTCCGGAGGAACCACCGGTCGAGACGGGACCGGGAGAAGTGGAGCAGGATCGGTCGTCCGTGCGGACAGGAGTAGGACGACTCGGGCAGCGCATAGAGCACCTCGAGCACGCGACGGATCTCCTCGGGCGCGACGGAATCTCCCGCGCGGATCGCGGCATGGCAGGCGATCGTCGCGGCCGTCCGTTCCCGAAGGCCCTCCGTTGCGGTCGGGCGCCCGCCCTCGGCAAGCTCGTCCAGGAGGCCCGCGAGCGACTCCGGTCGTCCCCGTCGCCCGCGGTACGACGGGACCGAGCGGACAAGGAACGTGTCGGGGCCGAAGCGCTCGACCTCGAAGCCGGACGACCGGACCGCTTCGGCGTGCGTTCGGAGCGCCTCCCGCTGCGCGCCGCTGAGCGGGACCGGGACCGGAGTGACGAGGGCCTGGCGCGCGAGCGTTCCCTCCCGGAGGACGGCCTCGTACAAGACCCGCTCGCTCGCGGCGTGCTGGTCGATCAGGACGAGCCCGTCGTCGGACTGGGCGACCCAATAGAGCGCCTCGACGCACCCGAGGAGCACGAGGTTCGGATGGACCGACGACGCCCGCACCGCGAGGGGCGGAGCGCTCTCCCCCGCGCTCTCGAGGCGGGCCTGGCTCGAACGCGTGGATGCCCCCAGCGCCCCGCGCGACGATCCCGTGGTCGGAAGCAGGGGCGGATCTCTCCGGTCGCGGCCGGCCCGACGCCCGACGTCGGCCTCCACCACCGCGGGGGATGCGAGGAGCCCTTCGCGCACGCGGACCCGCAGCGACTCGAGGAGCTCCCGCTCGCGGGTGAACCGCACCTCCCGTTTCGTCGGATGGACGTTGACGTCCAGCCGGTCCGCGTCGATCTCGAGGTGGAGTACGCCGACCGGGAACCGCGCGCGCGGGAGGTAGTCTCCGAAGGCGGCGCGGACGGCCTGGGAAATCGGGCGCGAGTCGATCGAGCGACCGTTCACCGCGACGTGGAGACGGACGGACGTTGCGACCGCCAGGGCAGGCCGGCCGAGGACCCCCCGTACCGTCCCCCCCGGGATCGAGCCCAGGACCGAGAACCCCTCCCGGAGGAGACCCGGACCCAGCACCCTCGCCGCCGCATCCTCGACGCGGAAGGCGGCGGGGAGCGTCGTGACCTCCTGTCCCTCCGCCTCGACCCGGAGCGTGATCGACGGGCGGGCCAGGTACAGCCGCTCCATCGTGCGCACGACCTCGACCTGCTCGGCTGCCGGAGCCTTCAGGAACTTTCGGCGGGCCGGGGTGTTGAAGAACAGCTCCTCGACCCCGACGGTCGTCCCCGGCGCGCGACCCGCGGAGAATCGCCCGACCACGACACCGCCGACGACCGAGATCCCTTCCCCCACGTCCCGGTCCGGAGGGCGGGAGAGGAGCCGCAGCCGGGAGACGGAGGCGATCGACGCGAGCGCCTCCCCGCGGAACCCGAGCGACCCGATCTCCTCGATCGGTCCGGCGGGGTCGAGCTTGCTCGTCGCGTGGCGCTCGACCGCGAGCTCGAGCTCCTCGGGCGGGATCCCGAGGCCGTCGTCGGCGACCTCGAGCGCGTCGAGGCCTCCTCCCGTCAGCCGGACGGCCACCGTCGACGCCCCGGCGTCGATCGCGTTCTCGACCAGCTCTTTCGCGACCGACGCCGGGCGCTCGACGACCTCCCCCGCGGCGATCCGTTCGATGGTCGTGGGGGAGAGGCGGCGGATCGGCCGACGCGCGGGAACCGGGGACGTCACTCCTGCGGCCCTCCCGTCTCCGAGGGTTCCCGTGCCTTCGCCCGCAGTTCGGTGAGCTTGCGGTGGGCGTCCAGAGGGCTCAGGACGTCGAGGTCGAGGCTGCGCAGCTCCTCGCGGAGGGGGTCTTCCCTCGACGCCGGGTCGGCGAGCAACACCGCCTGCGTGTAGCGAGGTCCCCGCCCGCCGGCGAGTCGGGGGGATGCGACCCCGACGCCGTCGGATTCGAGCTGCTTCAGCAGCCGTTCCGCCTCGGACAGGACCCCCTCCGGGACACCGGCAAGACGTGCCACGTGGATGCCGTAGCTGCGGTCGGTGCTGCCGGGGACGAGGCGGTGGAGAAAGACGATGCCGTCCGGCCCCTCGCGCACGGCGAGGTGGGCGTTGCGCGCAGCGGCGAGCCCCCGGACGAGCTCGGTGAGCTGGTGGTAGTGCGTCGCGAGGATGCTCCTCGCCCCGGTCGCGTCGTGCAGGTGCCGCAGGGTCGCCCACGCGATGGCCAGCCCGTCGAACGTGCTCGTTCCTCGGCCGACCTCGTCCAACAGCACCAGCGACCGGCGGTCCGCCGCCCGAAGGATCTCGGCGACCTCCGTCATCTCGACCATGAAGCTCGACTTCCCGCGCCCGATCTCGTCGGTGAACCCCATGCGCGTGAACAGCTGGGTGACGACCCCCACGCGCGCGAACTTCGCCGGCACGAACGATCCGGCCTGGGCGAGCACGACCAGCAGGCCGACCTGGCGCATGTACGTCGACTTGCCCGACATGTTCGGCCCGGTGAGGACGAGCAGGCGGTCGTGGTCCGCGTCGAGCTCGACGTCGTTCGGGACGAACCCCTCCCCGAGCCCCCGGTCGAGGACCGGGTGCCGGCCGTCGCGGACGAGCAGGACCGAGGAGTCGTCGACGGTCGGTCGCACGTACCCCCGGGATTGGGCGAGGTGGGCGAACGTCGCGACCGCATCGAGCTCCCCGACCGCCCGGGCGACGCGGTAGACCGCGGTGATGTGCCGCTCGACCTCCCCGAGGAACTCCTCCCACCGGGACGCCTCGGCGGTCCGCGCCCCCTCTCGCGCTTCCCGCACCCGCCGCTCCAGCTCCTCGAGCGCGTCCGAGGTGTACCGTTCGGCCTGCGCGACCGTTTGGCGGCGGCGGAAATGGATCGGAACGCGGGCGAGGTGGGGCTTCGTGACCTCGAAGTAGTAGCCGAATACCTGGTTGTACCCGACCTTGAGGGTCTTGATCCCCGACGTCTGCTGTTCGGTGCGCTCGAGTTCGGCGAGCGCCGCGAGGGCCACCCGTTCGTCGGTCCGCCACCGGTCGACCTCGGGGGCGTGGCCGATACGGAACAGCTCCCCCGCCTCCTCGGTCGGGGGCAGGACCTCCGGCAACGCGGCGACGAGCAGTTCGACCAGCTCCCGGGGCGGCCGGAGCGCCTCGGCGACCGCGCGGAGCCGGGCCGGGAGCGGCGCCCCGGTGAGCATCCCCGCGACGGCGTCTACGCCGAGCAGGCTCTCCCGGAGCGTACCGAGCTCGGGGGGTCGTACTCGCCGTCCCGCGACGCGGGACGCGATCCGCGCGAGGTCGGCGACGCGGCCGAGCGCGGCGCGCATCTCCGCGAGGCCCGCACCCCGGTCGACCAGCGACCGGACCCCGTCCTGACGCTCCGAGATCGCCGGAACGTCGGCGAGAGGGTTCGTCAGCCAGAACCCGAGCGTCCGACGGCCGGCGGCCGTGACCGTCTCGTCCCACGCGTCGAACAGGGTGACTCCCTTCGGGTCGTCCGGATTCATCGGACGACGGATCTCGAGGTGCCGCAGGGTCTTCGTATCGAGTACGAGACGCCGGCCCCCGGTACCCCGCTCGACGAGCATCACGTGCGGCAGGACCCGGGGCTGGGTCGCCCGCAAGTAGGCGACCAGCCGACGATCCGCCTCCCCGACCGCCACCGCTCCCGCGTCGGCCGCGGGAAACGACGGGGGGAGCTCTCCGTCCGCGACGGGGGCGGGCGCCGGCTCGAGGCGCGCGGAGGGGAACTCACGACGCGTCGCGGCCGAGAGCGCGCGACCTCGAGCTTCGGAGTTCCCCGCGCTCCACAGGATCTCCCGGGGCTGGAACGGGGCGATCGCCGAAAGGACGCCCTCCGGACCGGGGCCGTCCGCCGGGCCGTGGAACCATTCCCCGGTCGTGATGTCGACGGCGGCGAACGCCCCCGGCCCGGGCCCCGCGTCGACCAGGCTGGCGAGGAAATTGTGGTCGGGTCCCCCGAGGATCCGGTCCTCCATGACGGTCCCCGGCGTGACGACCCGGGTCACCTCGCGCCGGACGAGACCTTTCGCGAACCGCGCGTCCTCGACCTGGTCGCAGAGCGCGACCTTGTACCCCTTCCGGACGAGGCGCCCGAGGTACGTCTCGACCGCGTGATGCGGGACCCCCGCCATCGGGGTCCGGTCCCCGTGGGCGTCGGCCGAGCGCGCGGTGAGGACGACGTCGAGCTCGCGGGAGAGGAGCCGCGCATCGTCGCCGAACGTCTCGTAGAAATCCCCCACGCGGAAGAGGACGAGGTGGCCGGGATACCGCGCCTTCACCCCCTCGTACTGCTCGAGGAGCGGGGTCGACGCGCTCGCTCCCGGCATCGGAAGGCGCCCGAGCCGCGGCCCGCATATAATCCCGCGTTGAGGAGAGGAGCGCTGAGGGGGAGATTTGAACTCCCGAGGCGAGATCGCCACCAGCTTTCAAGGCTGGCGCCTTTCCGGGCTAGGCTACCTCAGCGTGTGGCTCCCGAGCGGTCGCCGCGAGAATAAACCCTCGCTCCCGGGGGCCCGCGGACGGTCGGGGGATGCAGGTGCCGGGAGATCCGCGACGGATCGGTCCGGTCCGTCGATTCGAACCCGGGCGGTCAGCTTGGAAGGCTGACATCCTACCACTAGATTACACCTGCACGGCCGTCCGCGGGCATCGGTGACGACGGTCGAGGGGGATTAATTCTTTGTTGCCGCACCGCGGCCGGCCGGCGCCGAGAGTTCGACGAGCGCGACGCGCTCGAGCACGAGACCTTCCCAGGCGCTGCGCGGGACCGCCGCCTGCTCGACCGGGCTGACACCGAGCCGGCCGAGGGTGGTGGCGTCCGGGGCTCGGGGGTAGACCGTCGGGTCGACCTCGAGCTCGAACCGGGCGAGCAGAGCGGCCGGGTCGTGGGGTCGTTCGGCCACGAGCACGAACTCCTCGGTCGCGTCGGAGACGCCGACCTTCTCGAGCGCGCGCGGCAGCTGGTCGTCCCCCGCGACGTAGAGCGCGAGCTCGGCGCCCCGGTCCCGGAGGCGGGCCTCTCCGCGACCTCGCGAGCGGCCGAGGTGGGCCCAGGCCGAATAGAGGTGGCGTTCCCCCGCGACCGCCCGCGCGTCAAAGAGCGCCACTAGCGCATCGGATTCGCGGGCGACCTCCCGGAGCGTCCGGACGATCGCGGCGACCGGCGGCACCCCCGCCGCGCGGCGCCGG
>JBAWFC010000010.1:0-41093 GCA_049591535.1 Thermoplasmata archaeon
CCCCGGGCGCCGGCGCGACGACACCCGTGGAGCCCCCTCCGGCCGTTCCGCCTCCGCCCCCGGGCGCATAGGCGCCTTCGGCTCCGGGCCCGCGCGGGAAAAGACTTAATCGCGCCCCCTCCTCCTCGGAACCGTGCCCGGTGCATCGGACGATGCATCGGACGGGGCGGTTCCGGTCACGCTCTCGGGACCCGAGCGTTCGGTGCTGACCGCTCTTCGAGCAGCACAGCAGCTGCCGGTCGACGAGGACGATCTCTCCGAGCAGATCGGACTCGGGGCCGACGCAGTCCGCGGCAGCTTGCAGCGCCTGCGGGCGAAGCATCTCGTCGTGCTCGACGAGGAGCACGAGGCCACACGCCACCTCACTCCCCGTGGGGAACTCGCGACGACGCGGGGGCTGCCGGAGCGACGGTTCCTCGCGGCACTCGAGCGACGCGGCGGCTCACTGACTCCCGACTCCGCGCTCGCGGAAGGGATCGACGGGGAGGAGCGCTCCGCCGCGATCGGGATCCTGCGCCGCCGCGGATATCTCGAGGACGGCGTGCCGTTCCGCCTCCGGCGCGACGCCCCGTCCACCGTCCTCATCCCCGAAGAGGTGGTGCTCAAACAGGTCGCGAACGAGGAGGAGGACGTCGACGAGGCGATCGTCTCGGCCCTCGAGCGTCGGGGACTCGTGCGAACCGAGCGCCGCTCGATCAAACGCTGGGCTCCGTCCGACGAGGGACGGCGGCTTCCGCTCGCCGAAGACGGCGCGGAGCTGCTCGGCTCCCTCACCCCCGGTCTCCTCGCCTCGGGGGCGTGGAGGGAGCGCGCGTTCCGCCCGTACGACGTTCGGGCGCCGGTCCCGTTCCTGACCGGGGCGAGGCCGAATCCGTACGCGGCGTGGCTCGAGGAGTTCGAGGAGATCTTGGTCGGACTGGGTTTCGAGCAGGCGGAGGGACCGCTGCTCGAGACGGAGTTCTGGAACAACGACGTGCTGTTCATGCCCCAGGACCACCCGGCGCGTTCGATCCACGATGCGCTCTCCCTGGACGGCGTCCGCGGTCGCCCCCCCAGCGGCGACCTACTCGCGCGGGTCGCCGCGGTACACGAGGGTCGCCCGCTTCCCGGAGAGGAGGCGCCGGTCGGTCCCGGCTGGGGAGGCGGCTACGATCCGGGGATCGCCGCCCGTACGGTGCTGCGGTCGCAGACGACCGCGGTCTCGGCCCGCTTCCTAGCTCAGCATCCCCGTGCCCCGTTCCGGGCCTTCTCCCTGGACCGGAACTTCCGACGGGAGGAGGTCGACGCGCGGCACGGCATCGAGTTCACGCAGTGCGAAGGGATCGTCGGCGAGGACGGAACGACCGTTCGGCACCTCGTCGGGATGTTCCGTGCCTTGGCCGAGGCGATCGGGATCCGCGAACTGAAGATCCGTCCCAGCTACTTTCCGTTCACCGAGCCGTCGATCGAAGGCTACGTGCGGCATCCGACGCTCGGGTGGATGGAAGTGTTCCCGGGGGGTATGTTCCGACCCGAGGTCCTGCGGCCGCTCGGTGTCGAGGTCCCGGTCGCGGCGTGGGGGATCGGGATCGGGCGGCTCGCGCTCGTCGCGCTCGGACGCAACGACCTCCGGGACCTGTTTGCGGACGACCTCGACCGGCTCCGGAACGGGGGGGTCTAGCCGTGCCCCAGTCCGTGCTTCGTCGGGACCGGGTGCTGTCGCTGATCCCCCACGCACTGTCCGACGCCGCGCTCGAGGACCTCCTGTTCACGTCGAAGGCCGAGCTCGAGGCCCAGGACCGCGAGACGCTGACCGTCTCCGTCACTCCCGACCGGCTCGACCTTCTCTCGGAGGGAGGGCTCGGGTTGTACCTCCAGGGCGCGACGGACTCGACGAGGGGGCTCCCTCCCGGGAAATTGCTGGAAGCGCCCACGTCGGAGACGACGATCGAGGTCGACCCGTCGGTGGACCCCCTGCGGCCATTCATCGCCGGGATCCTCGTGGGGGCGACTACGGACGCCGGTCTCGACGCCGGCACGCTCGCGGAGGCGGTCCGGTTCCAGGAGATCTTGCATGCCACGGTGGGCCGGGACCGACGGGCCGCGAGCCTCGGGATCTATCCGTTCGAGCGGCTCGACCCGCCGTTCCGCTACGCCCTGGAGCCGATGCACGGGATCCGGTTCGTCCCGCTCGACGGTTCTGAGGAGGTCTCGGCCGAGCAGTTCTTCGCGGAACACCCGATGGCTGCCCGGTACGGCGCCCTCGGCCGGCGCGGCGACGCCGGTCTCACGCTTCGTGACGCCCGAGGAACGGTGCTCAGCCTTCCACCGATCCTCAACGGTCGGACCGGCGGAGAGGCCCGGGAGGGAGATCGGCTGCTTCTGATCGAGGCGACGGGGACCCGCGAGCGTGCCGTTCGTGAGTCCCTGGGGCTGCTCTCGGTCGTGTTCGTTGCGCGCGGGTGGTCGATCGGCGCGGTTTCCGTGCGGCGACCCGGTCACGAGAGCACGGACGGTCGCGAAGTGCTGTCCACTCGGGCGGTCGACCTCCGGTCCGGCGTGCTCCACTCGCTGAGCGGGACGAAGTATCCGGCCGGGGAGGTCGAGCGCCGCCTCGCGCGGGGGCGACTCAAGGTGCACCCGCACTCCGGCGGTTGGCGCGTCGAGGTACCCCCGTGGCGCCCGGACCTCCTCACCGGGGTCGACCTTGCCGAAGAGGTGATCCTGGCCCAGGCGATCCGACCGGAGGACGGGATCGTCCCACCGAGCTCCGTACGCGGGCGACTTCGGGGAGAGACGCTCTTCCGCCGCCGGTTCGCGAGCTCGCTGCTCGGCCTCGGGTTCGTGGCCCCCTACACCTCGCTCCTCGTCTCCGAGGCCGCGGTGGCGCGGCTTCCCGGAGGCACCCCGCTTCGCCTCGCGAACCCGCCGTCGGGCGAATATGCGTTCGTCCGGGACCGACTGCTCCTCTCGCATCTCGAAGTGCTCTCGCACAACACCCGCCACGGGTACCCCCAGTCGTTCGGAGAGGTCGGACCGGTCGTGATCGCCTCGCCCTCTGCCGAGACGGGCTCCGAGACGCGGTACCATGCGGGCGCGCTGATCGCCAGCGACGGGGCCGGATTTGCGTCCGCCGCCGCGCTGGTGGACTATCTACTGCGTACTGTCGATATCGTCTCGGTCCGAGAGCCGGCGGAGCTTCCGGGGACGATCCCCGGGCGGGCGGCCCGCGTGCGCGTCGCCGGGGAGGTCGTCGCCGAGCTCGGGGAGATCCGGCCGGACGTGATCGTCGGGATCGGTGTTCCCGTCCCGGTCGCATGGGCCGAGCTCGACCTGACCCGGCTGGCGCCCCTGGTCGGTCGCCGCGACAGGGATTAATATCGTATCCCGGTCCGACGGCGATGGCCCGTTCCCGGCGCACGACGAAGTCGGCCCCGGGCCGGGCCCGCTGGGAAGAGGACGCCCGTCGGGCGATCGGGGCGAGGGCCGAGGGGGGCCAGATCCCGCTCCTCGTCGGCCCTCCCGAGGACCCCGACGCCGAGTTTCTCGACAAGGTCGGATTCCCCGGTTCGTACCCGTACACCCGGGGGATCCAGCCGACGATGTATCGGGGACGACTCTGGACCCTGCGGCAGTACTCCGGGTTCGGTAGCGCAGCCGCCACGAACCGTCGGTTCCACTTTCTGCTCCGGGGCGGGCAGACCGGCCTCTCGGTCGCGTTCGACCTGCCCACGCAGAACGGCTACGATTCCGACCACGAACGCGCCGCGGGCGAGGTCGGCCGGTGCGGAGTACCGGTCGCGTCGCTCGGCGACATGCGCGCGCTGTTCCGCGGCCTCCCGCTCGACCGCGCGACCGTGTCCATGACGATCAACGCAACGGCCCCGATCCTGACCGCGCTCCTGGTCGCGGTCGGGGAGGAGAACGGGGTGCCCCGCGCCCGGCTCGGGGGAACGGTGCAGAACGACATCCTCAAGGAGTACGTCGCGCGGGGGACGTACATCTACCCCCCCGCGGCGTCGCTCCGGCTCGCGGTCGACCTCATCGAGTTCGCGACGCGGGAGATGCCGCAGTGGAACTACATCTCCGTCTCGGGATACCACATGCGGGAAGCCGGCGCGACCGCGGTGCAAGAGGTCGCGTTCACGCTCGCGAACGCGATCGCCTACGTCCGCGCCGTGCAGGAGCGCGGCCTCGACCTCGACGAATTCCTCCCCCGTCTCTCGTTCTTCTTCTCCTCGGACCGGAACTTCCTCGAAGAGATCGCGAAGTTCCGCGCGGCGCGGCGACTCTGGGCGACGATCGTCCAGGAGACGTTCGGGGCGCGGCGAGCCCGATCGAAGCAGATGCGGTTCCACACGCAGACCGCCGGATCGAGCCTGACCGCCCAACAGCCGGAGCTGAACGTCGTCCGGACGACCCTCGAGGCGATGGCTGCGGTCCTGGGAGGGACCCAGTCGCTGCATACCAACGCGCTGGACGAGGCGCTCGGACTCCCGACGGAGGCGTCGGCGCGGCTCGCTCTCCGCACGCAACAGATCCTCGCGGAGGAGTCTGGCGTGCCGAACACGGTCGACCCCCTCGGGGGGGCGTACGAGATCGAATACCTCACCGACCGCATCGAGACGGACGCGCGACGGTACCTCGACCGGATCGCGGACATGGGGGGCTCGCTGGTCGCGATCGACCGCGGGTTCCTTGCCTCCGAGATCGCCCGCGAGGCGTACCGCGTGGCCCGGGCCCGGGAGCAGAAGGAGGAGGTCGTCGTCGGGGTGAACGAGCACACCGACGGCAACCCCGAGTTCACGCTGTTCCCGAAGTCGGGCGGGCGCGGCGTCTCCGTCCAACGGATCACTCCGGCCGAGGAACGAAAACAGGTCGGCGCAGTGCGTGCGTGGAAGAAGCATCGCGACCCACGGAAGGTCCGCGAGAGGCTCGCCCGGCTCGACGCGGCGACCGCCGCGAACGAGAACGTCCTCCCGCCCGTCCTCTCGGCCGTCGTCGCCGGCGCCACGCTCGGCGAGGTCGCCGATGTCTGGCGCGCCCGGTTCGGCGAGCATAAGCCGTCCCGGGCGTTCTGACGGGAGGGATCCCATTGGAACTCGACCACGTCGGAATCGCCGTGCCGGACCTCGCCGCCGCGATCGAGCAGTGGCGCCCGCTCGTCGGCGAGCCCGAGGGACCTCCCGAGGACGTCCCGTCGAACCGCGTGCGGGTCGCGTTCGTCTCGGTCGGCGGAACCCATATCGAGCTCGTGGCCCCTGCCGATCCGGCCTCTCCGGTGGCGAAGTTCCTCGAAAGCCGCGGACCGGGCGTCCACCACCTCGCGTTCCGCGTGCCGAGCGTCGACGCCTCCCTCGCCGACGTCCAGCGTCGGGGCGGGCGCGTCGTTGACCAGCACGCGCGCGCCGGCGCGCGGGGGCGTCGCGTCGGATTCGCCCATCCGTCCGCCTTCGGCGGCACCCTGGTCGAGTTCGTGGAGGGCCCGTGAGCGAGATCCGGTCGGTCGACGTGGAGTCCCTCTACGATAGCCGGGGCCGGGCCACGGTCGAGGCGACGGTCGTGTTGTCGACCGGCGCCCGCGGCCGCGCGGGCGCACCCAGCGGGGCCAGCACCGGTACGCACGAGGTCCGCGCGTTCCCGGCCGGCGGGGTCCCGGAAGCGCTCGCCACGGCCCGGACCCGCGTCGCTCCGGCACTCGTGGGGGTCGATGCGGGCGACCAGGGCGCCGTCGACCGGACGCTGCACGCGGTGGACGGTACCCCGGATTTCTCGCGCATCGGTGGGAACACCGCTACCGCGATCTCCGTCGCCAACGCGATCGCCTTCGGGGAGGAGACCTCCCAGCCGCTCTGGAAGGTCCTCGCCCGGCCGGGCGTCGACGGCCGCCGGTTCCCGGCGATCGTGGGGAACTGCATGAACGGAGGGGCGCACGCAATCGGCGGTCCGGACATGCAGGAGTTCATCGCCTACGCCGAATCGCCGGACCCGGCGGCCTCCGTCACGGCGGCGATCCGTGTCCACGGCCGGATCGGGGAGGAACTCCATCGTCGACTTCCGACCGTCGCGCTCGGGCGGGGTGACGAGGGGGGATGGGTCGCACCGCTCGGCAACATCGCGGCGCTGGAAGTGCTCGTCGAGGCGTGCGCCCGGGTCCGGGACGAGCTCCACGTGGAGGTGCACCCCGGCATCGACCTCGCGGCGAGCGAATTCTTCCGTGCGGGACAGTATCACTACAAGGACCGGATCCTCGACGAGGAGGGCCAGGTCGCCTTTGTGGCAGAGCTCGTCGACCGCTACGGCCTGCGGTACCTCGAGGACCCGCTCGACCAGGAGTCGTTCGATGGCCTCGCCGCCGTCACCCGCGCCGTCGGCGCGAAGGCGCGGGTCGTCGGCGACGACCTCTATACCACCGACGTGCGACGGCTTCGCACCGGGATCGAACGACACTCGTCGAATGCGGTGCTGATCAAGGTCAACCAGGTCGGAACACTGTCCGACACCTTCGCGACGGTCGACCTCGCGGGAGCGAACGGAATCGCGACGGTCGCCTCCCACCGGTCGGGTGAGGTGCCCGAGGGGTGGCTCGCGCACGTGGCCCTCGGCACGGGGGCTGCGGCGCTGAAATGCGGGGTGGTCGGCGGGGAGCGGGTGGCAAAGCTAAATGAACTCCTGCGGCTCGGCCGCGCCATCCGAGGACAGTAGATTGCCCGACGACGAGGTCATGGTCGAGGAGCGGGTCGCCGCGACGGACGGTCAGGACACCCGTCCGGGCGAGCTCCTGGTCCCCGAGGAGACGTACCTCACCTCGGGCGTGCACATCGGTACCCAGCAAAAATCGGCGAGCATGCGCCGATTCGTCTACAAGGTCCGGTTCGACGGACTGCATGTCCTCGACGTCCGCGAAACGGACCGACGGATCCGGTTCGCCGCGCAGTTCCTGAACCGGTTCCCCGCGGACCACATCCTGGTGGTGTCCCAGCGTCAGTATGGGCAGAAGCCCGTGCGGGTCTTCGCGAAGACCGTCGGCGCGGTTTCCTTCGCCGAGCGGTTCGTACCGGGCTGCCTGACCAATCCGAACCTCGCGGAGTACTTCGAACCGAAGGTGCTGCTCGTCACGGACCCCGCGACCGACCAGCAGGCGCTCAGCGAAGCGGTGTCGATCGGGATCCCGGTGGTCGGACTCTGCGACGTGAACAACGAGACCCGGGACGTCGACCTGGTGATCCCGGCGAACAACAAGGGACGGGTCGCCCTCGCGACGGTCTACTGGCTCCTCGCCCGGGAGGTCCTTAAAGGCCGGCCCGGCGGGGCCGAAGCCCCGTACTCCCTTACGATCGAGGATTTCCAGGCCGCGCTCTGACGGGCGAAGACGCCCGTCGCGCATCGTTTTAACCCCTCGGCGGCTCGTCCGGACGTGGGGCGGCCGGGTTCCGACCTGCTGGATCTTCTCGCCCAGCACGGCGTCCCGGAGAAGGCCGCCCGGGTCTACCTGGCGGCGTGCCGCGCCGGTCCCCAGACGGCGAGCGAGCTCGCGCGACTATCGGCGGTGAGCCGGGTCGAGGCCTACCGCTTCATCAAGCAGCTCAGCGCCGACGGCCTCCTTCAGGCGACCGGCGGCCGACCGATGCGCTTCGCCGCGATGCCGCCCGAGGAACTCCTCGACAAATGGATCCGCAGAGCCGCCGACCACGTGCGCCGGCTGGAGCAGGACCGGGGCAAGATCCTGACGGACTGGGAGGAGGGACGGACCGAGTTCGACGAGCGGGATCCCCGGAAGTTCGCCGTCCTCGAGGGACGGGAGACGATCCACCGGTTCCTGCTGAAGCGGGTGGGTACTTCGGGGCGCCGGGTCCTCTTGAGCGCGTCCGGAATCTCGCTCCCCGGCCTCATCGACGGCGGGATCGACCGGGCGCTACGCGAAGCGCACGGACGCGGGGTCAAGGTTCGCATCGTCACCGAGGTCTATCCGCAGAACCTGGTCGACGCGAAGCACCTTGCGTCGTTCGCAGACCTCCGCCACTCGTCCGGCCCCGTGATGAACCGGTCGGTCGTCATCGACCGGGTCGGCGCGCTGGTCTACGTCTCCGGAGAGGAAGGGTTCGGGCGTACGGGCGAGGAGCAGGTCGCCCTCTGGTCCTCGGCCCCCATGTTCATCCAGCTCGCCCGGGATTACCATCGACGCCTGTGGACGCCCGCAGAGCACGCGGAAGCGCGGTTCGTCGAGCTGGAGAACCCTCCGGCGGCCGTCCTGCCGGTCGTCCAGGGGAAGGAGGCGGTACCGTTCCAACGCCTCAAGGAGATCGCGAAGCTGGGGATGCGGGCGTCCGGAGTCCACGAATTCCAGCTTCACCTACCGGAGCTGATCGAGACGATCGCGCGCCAGCTCGGGCGGGAGATCGCCGTCCAGGTCGACGGCCGCACCCCCGAGGAGGTGGCGAAGGCCCTGAGCGCGTACTACGAGACCCATACGATGGGCCACCTCACCGTCGTCCGGGACCGGCCGCTCACCCTGCAGGTCCGGGGGTGTTTCGCCTGCACCTCCGACTCGCCCGAGATCGGCCGCGTGATGTGCCCGCAGTTGCTCCGCACGGTCCTCGAGACGCGCCTCGGCCAGCGGTGGGAAGTTTCGAAACCCGACCCGACAAAGCACGCGACGCGGGGCTGCGTGTTCACCGCGACCCCCGCGTAGACGTCGCGGACGCTCGCCCGGCGGATGGGCCAGGCCGCTCTCGCACCCGCCCGGACGGTGGGGTACGCTCGGGAGGCCGGGTTTGGATCAGCCCCGCGGGGTGGTTCACTTCCGACGGCTGCCTTCCCTCGCGTCCAAGAATCATGGGGACGTCTATCCGCGAGCTCGCCGTGGGCACCGCCGATGATGCTCCCCGGCCTGATTTCGCTGGCGTTCTACAGGCGCCGACCTCGACTGGGCCAGGTGGTGCTCGGACTGGTTCCAACGGTCGCATTGTCGGCGGTCCTCGGCTATCCCTTCGCGGGAAATCCTCTGAGCCACGGCGGTCCGATCGTCGGTCCGCTCGCTGCCGCGGTCACCGGGGCGATCTTGTATCTCGCCGGCGTGGCGTACTTCTACTATCGATATCGACAAAGGACACCGGAGCCGACGGGGAGCGCGCCTCAGTTCGTGCCCCCCCTAGAGCTGCCGATCGGGAATTACTCGGAGCCGGTTCTATCCGCTATCGGACGCACGTCCGGGGAGGAAGTCCGCCCTCGGGCCCCGGTTCCTTCAATGACTGAAATCGTCTGAGGGACGATCCGCTACAACCTGTCCCTGGTGGTTAACGAGATGTTCGAGAACCGTGTTGCGGCAAACATCCTCACGGTGCCGGCGACGCCGAGGTGAGCCGATTTCGAAAATGACGGACTACGATCTCCGGGAGTTCCAAAAGCTGAGGTGGGTTCGCTTTGTCATCTGGTTTGGAATTGGACTCAGGGTATTCGTCGTACTCTTCGGCGTGTGGTTCCTCTACGGCTCCTACCTGATGTTCGTCCGAGGGGGCGTGAGCAGCCTCGCGCTTGTCGGCATTGTGCTCATCTCTTGGATCTGGGCTATGTTTCTCTTCCTCGCACTCACCTGGCGCGGGCAGGCGACCTCAATCACCCTCAACCAAGACATGATTTCGATCAAGTTCGAGCGGGGCGGAGTTTACGCCCGCAGATGGGAGAGCCCGAAGCTCGTTATTCGAGGGCGCAAAACTGAGGGGGCTGCCGACTTCATCTCCGCGGGACAACCGCTGCGGTCAGTCTACGGACGCTGGATGGGCCTTACCGAGAGCTGGATACCGGCCCCGGCCTTCCGGGACTTAGTCGAGCACTCTCGGTTTCACGGCATGGACTACCGCGAGTCGCGGGGCCGGGCTGGCTGGGTCCTCTACGTGATGCGACGGCGATGAAGTGCAAACCCTCGACTTGAAACAGTATGTCGCAGTTCTACCTGAAACGGTCCCAAAGCCGTGCTAGGGCTGCTCATGGTGTCGCATGTGTAACAAACAAGCGATACAGTGAGTGGCCTAAGTTATATATACGACCCATCCGATAAGCCGCGCAGAAACCATGACCGCGCAAACCTCGCCCTCAACGCGCAAGCGCCCTGCAGACTCCAAGAATTCCCGTCGGCCGGTCGCCCCTGCGGCAACCCCGACGGGCCCCGTTTCTCCGCCGGACTCGGATATCTGTCCGAACTGCGGTTCGTCTCACTTGATCCGTGACGAGATTCGCGGCGAGATCGTGTGCGCCGACTGCGGACTCGTTGTCGATGCGAGCGCGCTCGTCAGCGACAGGGGACAGCGGGGCTCGAAAGAAGACACCGGTCGAGAGGCTCGCGGCTGGGGACCCGTCATTTCCCCGCTCATGCCCGACAAGGGGCTCTTCAGCGAGATCGGCGTACCGACTCGGGACTTCCAGGGCAATTCGCTCTCTCGGAACACTTCCCTCAAATTCTACCACCTCCGGAAGCTGAACCACCGGCTGCGAGCGGCTCGCACCCACCAGCGCAACCTCGTGGTCGCGCTCGGCGAGCTGAACCGCCTCGCGGGCGTGCTGGGCCTCTCGCGAGAGGTCAAGGAGTCGGCGACGTACATCTACCGTCGTGCTCTCGAACACAAGGCGACCCGCGGAAAGAAGATCGTCGCGCTCGTAGCGGCGAGCGTCTATGCCGCGTGCCGGCAGTGCCACGTCCCGCGGACGATGAAGGAGATCATCGCCCATTCGAAGGCGACCAAGATCGAGGTCGGACGCGCGTACACCCTGCTCGCCCGAGAGCTCAAGCTGGGTCTGAAGCCGGTGGAGCCGCGCGACTACCTGGTGCGGTTCACCCAGGACCTGAATCTCTCCAAGGAGGTTCGCCAGAAGGTCCTCTCACTCCTCGAGCAGGTCGAACAGGTCTACTCCACGAGCGGCGTGCTTCCCAACGGGATCCTCGCGACGATCATCTACATCGCGTCGAACCTGATGGGAGAACCGCGCAGCCAGGACCGGATCGCCGCGGTCGCCAACGTTACTCCGGTCACGATCCGGAACCACTACAAGGAGCTCCTCGACCTCCTGGGTCTGCCGAAGAATCTCACGAACCCGCAGGCCCGCGGGAGCCTTCCGTCCGAGACCGGGGAGAAGGTCGAGGCGGACGCCGCGGCCGCCGGCCACTAGCGGGCCGGGCCCGGGGGCGAAGAGCCCCCGGAAACCACTTGAACTCGCGGGCGGCTGGGCTGCTGTGACGCCGGCGGCAGCCCTCAGCTACTCGTCGTACCATACGTACCTCGAGTGTCCGCTCCGCTGGAAGTTTCTGTACGTCGACCGGATCTCCGAGGCGCCTCGCGGTTACTTCACGTTCGGACGCGTGGTTCACTCGGTCCTCGAGGAACTCGTCCGGCCGCTCGTTACCCCAAGCGCACGCCGCACCGGGGACGCAGAATCCCAACGCACCCTGGACGACTGGCAGTCGCGGCCACGGGAACCCGCCGCCGGGCCGTGGATGAGCCGCGAGGAGATGTTCGCCGTGTACGACCGTCTGTGGTCGGGGGAAGGATACACGAGCCCCGAGGAGGAATCGAGGTACCGTACCCTCGGTCGCGAGCTGCTCGGGCGATACTACGACCGGCTCTCGCGCGAGCGTCCGAACCCGGTCTCCGTCGAGGAGCACCTCGAGGCTCGATGGGACGGGATCCCGATCCACGGCTACATCGATCGGATCGACCGGACGCCCGGCGGAGGTCTCGAGGTTGTCGACTACAAGACGTCGCGCGAACTCTCCGCGGGCGACGCGAAGGACTCCGACCAACTCTCCTTGTATCAGGTGCTCGTCGCGAGCAATTACTCCGAACCGGTGGAGGGATTGACGCTCTACCACCTCCGCTCGCTCACGCCCATTCGCGTGGCACCGCGCGACCCCGCTTCCCTCACGAGCCTCTACGACCGCCTCGGGACGGTCGCTGATGGGATCCGAGCCCAGGCGTACGAACCGACTCCCGGACGCCACTGCAGTCGTTGCGACTTCCGGTCGCTCTGCCCGGAGTTTCGCACGGTTCCACCGGCCGACGAGCAGCGCCTCCGCGAGCTGGTCGATCGGTTCGATCACCTGCGGGGGGAGGAACATCGGATCGAGACCGAGTTGCGCGACGCGGCCGAGGGACTGCACCGCGCGGCCGAAGAGCTCGGAGTGCACCGCCTGCCGGGAAGCCGTTCGGTGGCGCTGCGGCGACGAGAAGAGGCGTGGCAGTACTCGCTGGACAGCGTGCGGCCGGCATTGGAGAAATCCGGACTGTCCGGTCGCCTCCCGACCGGTCGGCCGGAGGAGGTCCGTCGCCTCGTTCGTGACCCCACCGTAGACCCGGAACTCCGCCGGAAGATCGCCGAAACCGGGGCGCGACGGGTGAAGTGGTACTGGGAGCTCGAAGACACCGGAAGGGTCGCCTAGCGTGCCCGCCGGGGGATGCCGCCCGTAAGGGCTATGTTGGTCTCCCAATACTCCCCCGTATGGGGATTCCCCTCGCATCCGAGGCCCGCCTCGCCTCCGTGAACGGCCGGACCCCAACGATCGCGACGCTCTGCTCCCATTCGTCCCTGCAAATCTTCCACGGTGCCCGGACCGAGGGTCTTCCGACGCTCGGGATTTGCGTCGGCTCGCCCCCCAAGTTCTACGACGCGTTCCCGCTCGCGCGCCCGGACCAGTTCATCTCGGTACCGACGGTGAAGGACCTTCCCGCGATCACCGGCCGCCTCCGCGACCAAGGCGCGATCGTCGTCCCGCACGGGTCGTTCGTCGAGTACCTAGGCCCCGAGGCCTTCGGCACGCTCGAAGTACCGGTCTTCGGGAATCGGGCGGTCCTCGGGTGGGAATCGGACCGTCGGAAGGAACGGGATTGGCTCGAGTCCGCCGGCGTGACGATGCCGAAGCTCTACGAGGACCCGAAGGAGATCGAGGGCCCGGTCATCGTGAAGTACTACGGGGCCAAGGGCGGAAAGGGATTCTTCCTCGCAAAGAACCGCGAGGCGCTCGAGGAGTTCCGTCCGACCGGCCCGTACGTGATCCAGGAGTACGTCCTCGGGACGCGGTACTACATGCACTTTTTCTACTCGCCGATCACCGACGGCGGCTACCGCCTCCGCGAGGGGTCGCTCGAGCTCCTCGGAATGGACCGCCGCGACGAGGCGAACATCGACGAACTCTACAAGCTGGGCGCCCAGGAGGAGCTCCTCAAGGCCGGACTCCGACCGACCTTCGTGGTAACCGGGAACGTTCCGGTGATCCTCCGAGAGTCCCTGCTGCCCCACGCCTTCGATATCGCGGCGCGGATCGTGGAGCGTTCGATCGACCTCTTCGGAGGGATGGTCGGACCGTTCTGCCTGGAAGGGATCATGACCGAGGACCTCGAGTTCAAGGTCTTCGAGATATCGACCCGCATCGTCGCGGGAACGAGCCTCTTCATCTCCGGAAGCCCGTACTCCGACCTGATCGAACCCGGGCTTTCGACCGGCCGGCGCATCGCGCGCGAGGTCAAGCACGCGCAGGCCACGGGACGCCTCGCCGAGATCCTCAGCTGAGCCCGGGTTCGCCCCTCGGTCCGACGGCGCGCGAGCGACGCCGTGTGCGCCCTCCGGTCTCGGACGAAGTCGTATCCGGGCTGGGTCCGAACTCCCCGTTAAGAACCACTCCCCGCTCGCCACCGCTCGATGGGCGTGGCGCTGCGGGCGGATCACCTTCGCAAGGTGTACCCGGGCTCCGCATCGGGACATGCGGCTCTCGAGGACCTGACGATCGAGGTCCCGACCGGCCGGGTGTACGGGGTCATCGGGCGGAACGGGGCCGGCAAGACCACCTTCCTCCGGATCTCCGCGACCCAGCTCGAGCTCACGTCGGGCTCCGCCTCCGTGCTCGGGCTCGACCTCGGGACGGCGGAACGGGAGATCCGGACGCGCATCGCGTGCGTCCCTCAGGAGGCCCGACCGTTGTACTTCCTGAACGTCGAGGAGGTCGTCTACCTGTATCTCAAGCTCCGCGGGCTCGACGGCAGCGAAGCCCGTCTCCGCACCCGAGAGTCGCTCGACGAGCTCTCCTTGACGGAGTTCCGTCGCCGCGCGGTCTCCCGTCTCTCGGGGGGGTTGCGGCGCCGGGTCCTCTGCGCCATGGTGCTCGCCTCTGACGCGGAACTCCTCTTCCTCGACGAACCGACGACCGGACTCGACCCGATCGCCCGTCGCCAGGTCTGGGAGGCGATCCGGCGGGCGATCCGGGAGCAGCGAACGATCCTCCTGACGACGCACTACCTGGACGAGGCCGAGGCCCTCTCCTCGCGGCTCGCTCTCTTCGAGCGGGGCCGGCTCGTGCTCGAGGGGACTCCCGAGGACCTCCGGTCCCGCGTCCGCTACCCCTTCCGCGTCACGGTCCAGGGGGCGTACCCGCGAGAGGAACTCGACACGTTCGGACGGGTGTCGGTGATCGAGGGGGGGTTCCTCGTCTTCGCCCGGGAGCCCGAGGCGCGGGATCTCGCACGAACGGCGCTCGAGCGCGGCCACCGCGTCTCGATGGGGCCCGTCAGCCTCGAGGACATCTTCCTCGAGGTCGTCGGGCGGTCGATCGAGGACGAGGGCCCACCGAAGGAGGTCGACTCATGAGCGAGCGCAACCGGCTCCGTTCGCTGTTCACTCTCGTCCAGATCAACGGCTTGATCCCGATCCGGACCCAGCCGCTCTACCTCGTGAACCTGGTCGCGAGCCCGCTCTCGTTCCTGTTCTTCATCTGGATCGTGTCGCGGGGCACCGACCTCGCGTACGGGATCATGGGCGGGATGGTGCTCACCATGCTCTCGGTCGGCACGGGGCTCCAGTCCGACCTCACGCACTACCGCCACGACATGAAGTTCCAGGACGTCGTGGTCGCCTCTCCCGTAGAGGCCCCTGTCTACGTCGCGGGCATGGCGCTCTCGGAACTCGTGTACTCCCTGCCGGCACTGGGTGTGTTCGTGATCCTGTTCGTCTACTACGGGTACGCGACGGTCACGAGCACGATCGTCCTCGCCGGCGCGCTCGTCCTCGTTTGGGCGTTCGCCACGGCGTTCGCCTTCACCCTGGCCACGTACTTCCAGGACGTGCGCGAGACGTGGATGTTCAGCCCGATCTTCTCGCTCGTGCTGACGGTGCTGCCGCCCGTGTACTACCCGATCAGCTACCTACCCGGGTGGGCGCAGATCGCGGCCCGCTTCTCTCCGACGACCTACGCGGCCGAGCTCGTCCAGGGGGCGGTCGGACTGCAGCCGCTCTCCTTCACCGGCGCCACGCTCGACTGGATCGCGCTCGTCGGCTTCACCGCCGCGCTGTTCCTGATCGCCGCGTTCAAGGCGCGCTGGAAGGACCCGTAGCGGAGCCGCGAACGACCGTTCCGGGTCGTCTAACACTTCGCGTTCACCGAGTCCTTATGTACCGGTCGGCTCGTGGAGCCGACCGATGCTTTCGTTCGCGGACAGTCGTATTTTCGAATCGTCCGAGGACCGACTTTCCCACTGTCTCTTCTGCGGCAAGGACCTCGTGCTGCTCCCCGACGACCGACGGCAGGGGAGTTGTTTCGATTGCCTTTCCCTCTCGGTCCCGGCGTCGGTCCCGTGTCCGGAGTGCCGCTCCGAGATCCCCGGCGAAGACCGGGCCGTCGGCTGCGTACAGTGCGGCTGGTATCCCCTCGGCGGGTAGCCGCGTCGGCTCCGGCCGCTAAGCTTATCGCCCGAGCCCCGTCCTCGACCGGAGGGCGTGCCGAGGTGGCTCAGTCCGGTACGGCGCGAGTCTGGAAAGCTCGTGGCGAAATTCGCCTTGGGAGTTCAAACGCCGGGAACGGCCGACCCGTCCCGGGGGAAAATCTCCCCCTCGGCGCTTCCCTTCCCGGGTCCGGGCGGAGATCGGGCGCGTGACCGTCCCGTTCCGCACGGTGACCCCGACGCTGCTCCAGATCGACGCGGTTCTGACGCGTCTCGAAGGCCGGGCGGCGTTGCAGGAGGTCTGCCGGTTCCTGAAGGAGTCGTTCCGTCACTACCGGTGGGTCGGGGTCTACCGGCTGGACGGGACGACCCTCGTGCTGGAGGCCTGGGACGGCCCGGCGGCCACGGAGCACACCCGCATCCCGCTCGAGCGCGGAGTCTGCGGCCGGGCGGCCCGCGAGAACCGGACCGTCGTCGTGGAGGACGTGCGGGCGTCGCCGGAGTACCTCGCCTGCTTCCTTGAGACCCGCTCGGAGATCGTCGTGCCGATCCGAGACGGGGAGCGCGTGCTCGGGGAGATCGACATCGACGGGAACGAGGTCGGGGCGTTCGATCGCACCGACGCAACGTTCCTGGAGCAGGTTGCGGCGAAGCTCAGGGTCGCCGTGTCGAAGGCCGCCGCCGGGCCGCCTCCCGCCTGAGCCGTCGGTCGATCGTTCCGCGCGCGGCGCGCAGCGCCGCAGGGGCATCGAACGGCGCGAAGATCCCGGGGACCGACGGCCGACGGCTGGACTCGAGGTCCTGGGCGAGGTTCCCGAGGGCCCTCAAGAGCTCGTCCACGATCGGAAGGTCGGCCGAGAGGCTCGTCCGAGAGAGCGGGTTGAGGTCGATCGACACGACCCGCTTTCCCAGCGCGCGAAGGGCTTCGGTCCGGTCCCCGTCTTCCAGCGGCACGAGGCACACGTCCGCGCGGAGGATCCCGTCGCGGTCGACCCGCGCGCGGTCGGACGGAAGCCGGGGAATCCGTCCCGTAGGATGTACCCCGAGAAGGTCACGGACACCCGCTGAGCGCAGGGCGTGGGCGACCAGTTGGACCCGACGCGACGAACGATGGAACAGGTTGACCTCCACGCCGAGGCTCGGCAGCGCCCGCTGCAGGCGGGCCACCGGATCCGCCGCGAGCGCGGCGACGTTGCCGTTCACGCTGACGACGGGTCGACGCGCTGCGCGCAGCCATTGGGAGGCGACCCGGGTGGCCCGACGCGCGGTGGGGGTGGTCCGCTCTCCGAGAAGGTAGTCGAACGCCTCGCCCCGCCCGTGCGCGATGAGCCCTTCGGGGACGACGAGTCCACTCTTCGCTGCCGCGGCGAGGCGGGCTCGCACGACGAGACTTCGATACCGCGGGTGTCGGGGCGAAAGGCGCATCGGGTCGTCCGGGCGGCGCTACGCGCCCCCGGGCGCGTCGGTCCGCCCGTTCGACGTCGAGGTCTCCTCGGACGCACCCGCGAGCCGCGATTCGAGGGCCGAGATGCGCTCTTCGAGGGGCTGGAGCCCCTCCTCGAGGGTCTTCGAGAGGGCGAGCTTCAGGCTCTCCTCGAGCGCGACGATGTCTCGGCCGAGGTCGATGATCCGGCGCGCGTTCTCGTTCAGGAGGAGCCGGCTCTGGGTGGCCACACGGTACGTATCGGAAAGATCCTTCGTCAACTGGCCGGACGACTGCGTGAACGTCTCGATCGAGTCGCCGACGGGCTTCCACTTCTGGTCGAGGTTGGCGGAGAGACCTTGGGCGATCCGGTTCCCGGCGCTCTCGATGCCGCTCCCGACCTCCTTCGTCACTCGGTCCGTGAGGGACGACTCGAGTCCGTCGAGTCGGCCCTTCATCTCGTCCCCGAGCGAGCGCCCGTTCCCCTCGACCCGCTCCACCCGGTCCTCGATGTTCTGCAATCGAGCGAGCAGGTTGGAGTAGGCGGTCCCGATCAGGACGTCCAGGTGGGTCTGGCTCGACTCCTGGGCGCGGAGGAGCAGGTGGAGCACCCAGTGCTCCCGGCCTTTCGTCTCGCCGATCGGACCGCGTTCGAGGCGGTCCCGGACGTCCCGGTCGTCGATGAGGCTCTGCAGCTCCTTGAGGATCTCGACGCGGAGCGAGGAGGTAGCCGTCGGATTCGGGGGCGGCCGGCCGGCCATCGAGCGTTGCAGGGCCGCCGAACCCTATATACGTTCGGTGAGGCGCCCGGGCCACCGTTGCCACCGCGAGGGGGCCGGGACCCGGCGCTCGAGGCCCGGGCTCAGTCCGCGAATCCCGGGCCGAGCAGTTCTCGCGCGACGAGGAGGCGCCGGATCTCGGAGGTCCCGGCGCCGATCTCGAGCAGTTTGGCATCCCGCGCGAGCCGTTCGAGCGGCAGGTCTCGCATGTACCCGTTCCCCCCATGGATCTGGATCGCCTCCAAGGCTACCCGGGTCGAGGCTTCCGACGCGTACGTGAGGGCCGCCGCGCTCGCGCCGAGCGAGCGCGGGTCGGTCTTCACTTGCTCGAGCGCGGCGTAGAGGAGCTGTCGCGACGCCGCGAGCTCGGTATACATGTTCGCCAGCTTCGCGGCGATGAGTTGGAACCGACCGATCTTCTGCCCGAACTGCTCGCGCTGTCGCGCATAGTCGACCGACCGTTCGAGGCATTCGACCATGATCCCGACGGGGATCGCAGCGAGCACCGCGCGTTCGACGTTGAGACCCCCCATCATCACCCCCACCCCCTCGTTCTCCCCGCCGAGCAGCTGGTCCGCCGGAACACGACAGTCCTGGAACGAGAGCTCGCCGGTGGGCGAGCCCCGCATCCCCATCTTGTCGAGGCTGCGGGAGACCGAGAAGCCCGGCGTCTCGCGCCGGACGAGGAAGGCACTGATGCCGTGGGCACCTCGGGAGGGGGCCGTCTTCGCGTAGACGAGGAGGCTATCGGCCACGGGGCCGTTGGTGATGAACTGCTTCGTCCCGTTCAGGACGTAATGGTCGCCGCTCTTCTCCGCCCGAGTGCTCAGCGAGACGGCGTCGGAGCCGGCGTTCGGCTCCGTGAGCGCGAGGGCACCGATCGCCTCGCCCCGCGCGATCGGGGGCAGGAATGCCGGCCGCTGGACGTCGTCCCCGTTCCGTCCCACGTTGTCGCCGAACAGGTTGGAGTGTGCTCCGACGCTGAGGGCGAGCGCGGGACTCACCCGTGCGATCTCCTCGAGGATCAACGCCTGGGAAAGATAGGAGAGCCCGAGGCCACCGTACTCGGTCGGGATGGTGACTCCCAGGAACCCTTGCTCCCCGAGCCGACGGAACACATCGCGCGGAAAGTAGTCCTCCCGGTCCATCCGGTCGGCGACCGGGGCCACTTCCTTTCGTGCGAACCGGCGCGCCGCCTCCCGCAGTTCCCGCTCGTCCTCCGAGAGCGACAGGTCCATGCCTCGGGCGACCGCCGCCCGAGCATAACGGTTGTCGGGCGGTTCAGCGGGCGCGGCCGGAAGGGGCCGGGAGGCGGAGCCCCACGTGGAGGCGCCAGCTCACCCGCCGCTTCGGAAAGTCCGCCCGGTAGTGCGCTCCCCGGCTTTCGGTGCGTATCGACGCGGCCCGTGTGATCAGCATCGCGGTCAGCGCCGCGTTCGCGACCGAGCCGGGAAGCGCGTTCCCTCGAGAGGGCTGGAGGGACCGGGTTAGCCGTTCGAACCGCTCGAGCGCGGACTCGAGACCGTCGCGGGTCCGGACGATCCCCACCTGCTCCCAAAGGGCGTTCTGGACCTCGGCGAACTCTGCGGGTTCTTCCGCCCGCGTTCCGCCGGTGGGGAGGGGGACCTCGACGACCCGACCGGGCGTTCGGGGGCCGCCGGCGGCCGGATGGAGCAGCTGGCGAGCCACCCGTTCCCCGAACACGAGCCCTTCGAGGAGGGAGTTGCCGGCGAGCCGGTTGGCGCCGTGGACGCCGGTTGACGCGACCTCCCCGGCGGCGTAGAGGCCGTGGATCGACGACCGGCCCTCGAGGTCGGTCGTGACCCCGCCGATCATGTAGTGCGCCACCGGCGCCACGGGCACCTGGTCCCGCGATGGGTCGAGCCCGTAGGTGGCGAGGAAGTGGCAGATCGATGGGAACCGCGCGAAGAGGAGGTCCCTCGGGAGCGCCGTCGCGTCGAGATATACGCAGGGGCGTTCCGAGTGAAGGATCTCCCGGTCGATCGCCCGGGCCACGATGTCCCGAGGTGCCAGCTCCGCGTCTCGGTGGACCGAGGTCATGAACCGTTCGCCGGCCTCGTTGCGAAGCACCGCGCCCTCCCCCCGGAGCGCCTCGGTGATCAGGAAGCGGGGCGCGCCCTCCCGGGAGAACGCGGTCGGGTGGAACTGGATGAACTCCATGTCCGTGAGGAGCGCGCCGGCGCGGAACGCGATGGCGACCCCCTCGCCGGTCGCGATCGACGGGTTAGAGCTCTGGCGATACAGGCTGCCCGCGCCGCCGGTTGCGAGCACGACCGGTGCGGGGGTGGAGAACTCCACGTCCCGACCGTCCGCGTCCGAGAGGACCGCGACCGGTCCATCGCGCGCGCCCGGCTGGAATCCCCGAAGGACAGTCCGCTCCCGAGCCTCGATACCGGCGTCGAGGACCCGCCGTTTGAGGGCCTCCTCGATCGATAGGCCGGTCGCGTCTCCTCCGGCGTGGAGCGTTCGGTACCGAGAGTGGGCGGCCTCTCGGCCGAGCGCGATCCGCCCCTCGACCGTGTCGAACGGAACCCCGTAGCGCACCAGGTCGGCGACCCGCGCCGGAGCCTCCGAGGTCAGGATGCGGGCCGCGGCCTCGTCGACCAACTCGTCGCCCGCCTTCACGGTGTCCTCGAGGTGCTGCCGCGGCGAGTCGTCGGGACCGATCGCCGCGGCGATCCCTCCCTGGGCATAGCGGGTATTCGACTCTTCGAGCCGCGCCTTCGTCACGATCGTGGGATGGAGACCCAGCTCTCGGCAGCGAAGGGCGACGTACAACCCTGCGATCCCGCTACCAACGATGAGCGGTCGGCGGGCCGCCTCGGTCACGACGCGAAGAAATGAGGAGTGCGCTAAAAGCAGAACCCTCCGCCGTTCCTCGCGCTCGTATACCGCACTGCCTTCGGTCGACCGTGCCCGAGGCGTCGGCAACGGTGGAGCCGGACTGGCGCGCCGCGGTGGCGGTGCGGGAAGACCCGGAGCTCGCCCGGCTCCTGGCCGCCCGCCTCCCCGATCCCTCCGCTCCGCGGCCGGTCAGCGTCACCGAGCTCCTGGGACTTCGGCCTGCGTTCTGGCGCGCGCTCGCTCCCGTAGCCATTGAACCCGAACGCCAGCGACGCCTCGACCTCGGGCGAATGCTGCACCGACGTCTCGGCGTCGCCCTCTCTGCGGAAGGAGCCCTCGAGGTCCGGGTTCGCCGCGACGGACTGGTGGGCCGGATCGACCTCCTCTCCGACGCGCCGGTCGAGGTCAAGACGAGCGCGAGCTCGATCGCACCGGATCAGCTGCGAGGATCGCGTCCGGACCACGTAGAACAGCTCGCGATGTACTGTGCGCTCGCCGACCGGCCCACCGGGCGGCTCGTGACCGTGGTCGTCACCGATGGGATCCCGACCTCCGTCCAGGTGGCGGAGCTGGCGATCCGGGACCCCGGGGCCGTGCGCTCGGAGATGCTGCGCCGGGCGGAGCTCGTGCGGCAGGCGTGGGCGGCCCGGCGGGCGGATTCGCTACCCCGGTGCCGGTGGTACGGCCGGGGGTGCGAGTTCCAGGAGACTTCCACGTGCGACTGCGTTGGGGCCGAGGCGCCGCCCGACTCCCGGATGTTGTCGGAGGTCGTCGAGATCCGGGAGCGACCCGACCTTGCCTCGCGCATCGACTCCCGGCTCCAGCAACTCGCACCGCCCGGGGAGCCCCCGACGATCGGCCGGTTCCGAGACCTGATCTTTCCGCGCCTCGCGTACTTCGAGCGGGTCCGCCCTCCGGTATCGGTGGAACCGACCGCCCGCGACCCGCGCGGACCTCCCGACCTCTACACGCGGCTCGTGGGCGCCGTGGAGAGCGGACCTCTGGGCGAGGTCGCCCGGGTGCCGTCGGCGACCGACGAGCCCGAGGAAGAGGTCGGCGGGTTCCGTGGCACCCCCTACCTGGTGCGGACCTCCCGGAGCGTCGTACGCGCCTCGCCCCGGAGCCTGGTCGATCGCCAGCCTCAGTATGCCCTCGACCTCGGGTTCCGGTGCGTTGCGACCGGCGCGCCCACCGCGCGTCTGATCCTGGGGCGCGAGCGGGCGTCCGGCGACGCAGACCGTGTCCAGGTCTTCGAATTTCGCTTCGATCCGGCGAGCCGCATCGCCCGGCTCTGGCGGCAGCGCTCGCGACAACTCGCGGACGCCCTCGCGTCGGGGCAGCCGGCGGCGCTCCCGCCCTGCCCGGCGTGGGCGTTCGCCACGTGTCCCTACCGCTCGGAGTGCGGTTGTGCCGACGCGGGGGTGCGGTCCCAGCGGTAGATCGCCGCCGTGTGGGTGACCGAGAACCCGAAGGAGTCGTAGAGCCGGCGCGCCGGGAGGTTCGCCGCGCTGACCCAGAGGCGCGCCCGCTCGTAGCCGAGCGCCCAGAGGGCGCGCAATCCCCACCGGAGCAGATACTCGCCGTACCCCCGCCCGCGGAGGTCGGGGTCGACCATGAAGTCGAGCACGACGGCGTTCCGCGATGATTTCTCGCAGGTCAGGATCGCCCCCACGAGTCTCGGCGGGTCCGGCCGGTAGAGGGCGGTCGACGCCTCGTCGAGGAACCGCCCAAGGTCCCCGGCCATCAGCGCGGCGAGGACGCGACGGTACTCCGACACGTTCGAACCGATCAACAGCTCATCGATCGTTCCCCGAAACGCGCGGAGATCGAGCTCCGCGAGAGCGTCCAACGTCACGTCCCGCAGCGGTACCAGCCGAAGGGCGTCCGGGGCCGGTATGAGACCCTCGCCGTCGCGGGAGGTGAGAACTCGTTCCATCGCGGACCGTGCGATCACGGTCGAGCCGGGGCGTTCTGCGAGGCGCGCGAGGAGGCGTGCCTCGAGGTCGGTGGGGAGGCCCGTAAAGCCGACGGTGATCGATTGCACCGTTCGGGGAACCGTCTCCAGCATCCGTTCGGAGAGGGCGATCGCCCGCTCGAGCGACTCCGGGCCCGCGTCGACGTGCACGTGGGCGTACGACTCCGCGCCGTGGTCGGACCGGAACGCAAGCCCTCCGCCGTTCGAGACCGGGTAGTACCAGCCCGGCTTCCGGCCTTCCCGGAGGTCGGCCGCCGACGTCTCGACCCAGTTCCCTACGGGCGACTCTCCGCGCAGGACCAGGTCGCGCCGGACCGTCTGGACGAGCTCGAGCAGTTCGTCGATCGGCGCTGACTCGGCAGACCGAGGAGGTTCCATGCGACGTTTCACCCGATCACGACGGGGCCTCGCGGAGGAGGATCTGGGCGATGTCGGGCGCGACGGACGCTTTCTCCGCCGGGTTCCCGAGGGTGTCCGTCGAGTAGACCTCGTCCACCACGGCCTTGATCCGTTCGAACGCGTCCCGCAGGAAGAGACCGTGGGTGCACGCGGCGCTGATCGCGCCGGCCCCGCGCTTCTTCAGGATCTTCGCCGCCTCGACGATCGTCCCACCCGTAGAGATCACGTCGTCGACGATCACGAGGTGCTTTCCCTCGATCGGGCCGGGCAGTGACGCCGGGAGTGCGAGCTCGACGTGCTCGCTGTCGATCCGCTTCTTCTCGAGCGCGAACCACGGCTTGTCGAGCAGTTGGGCCATCCGTCGCGCCCGGTCGACGCCGCCGCGGTCGGGGGAGACCAGGAGGTCGAGCGGGCGCTCACGGAGGAGCCGGGCAATCGCCGGGATCCCGCTCGCTTCGAACGCCGGTTTGGAGAAGTGGGTGAGCGTCTGACTCGAATGCAAGTCCACCGTGATCACGACGTCCGCGTCGAGTTCGACGTGGTGGCAGAGCGTGCGGGCGCTCACCGGCTCACCGGGGAAGAACCGCCGGTCCTGCCGGGCATAGCCGAAGTAGGGTACGACGACGAAAACCCGTCTCGCCCCCGCCTCCCGGACGGCGTCCTCGAGCAGCAGCAGTTCCAGCAGGTCCTGGTCCGTGCGCGTCGACTGCACCACCACCACGTCCTCCCCCTCGAGCCGGCCCCCGATCCGGACATACATCTCGCCGTCGGGGAACCGCTTCGTGAACGGGATGGCGAACGGGGCGTTCCCCAGCTCACGGGAGATGCGTTCCGCAAGCGCCGTCGAGGCGGTGCCTCCGATAACATGCATCCGCGGGAGTCCTCGGCGGCCGGACCGGGTTCGGGAGAAAAAGGTTGCTCCGTTGGGGGCGGTCCCCGCCGCTCGGGGCGCCCTCCGTTCTAGAGGTCGTCGTCGCCGCCGTCGCGTCGCTTGTGCTTCGAACGGTCGCCGCGTCGGACCTTGGGCGACGGACGTCCGCGGCGCCGGCCCGAGGAGGGGGCCCTCGGAGGGGCGGACCGGGCGCGCGGGCGGAGCTGTTCCTCCTCGTCCTCGATGTCGTCATCGCTCCGACCCCACGGTCGGATCGCGCGGAGGAACCGGCCGCCGCGTCCCCCTCCGGGGGGCCCCGGGTCATCCTCGGCGCCACGCTCCGCGGCGTCTTCGGCCTCCTGGTCCTTCCTGCGTTGGTCCTCGATTCCTTCCGCGCGGAACGCGTAGTGGATCCCGAACGCCAGGAGGATGAGGCCCGCGATCGTGAGTCCCAGGAACTGCCACGACTGCGGAGGGACCATCGCGGTGTTGCCTTCGAGGGCAAGCTTGACCGCTCCGAACCACGGGAGCATCCCCCGCGCCGCACCGATCACCCAGCCGGGTTCCACGAGCTCCGATAGGCCGTCCGTCTGGTCCGGGTCCCCCTGGACGCAGTCCCTCGTGCACTCGTACGGCAGGAAGTTGTTGTCCCCCATCGTCACGAAACCGGAATGGCGGCCGAGGTTGGGAGACGACAGGTCGATGACGACGGTCGTCGACCGCCAGCCGATGTGATAGAGCGTGAGGGTCCCGGTCAGGTTGGTCGTGCCGCAGTTCCCGGGCGTGCCCGTCGCGTTGTAGACGGCGCCCGTCATCGACCCGCATCGAAGGCCGGCGAGGTCCGTCGCGTTGTAGGACGAGGAGGCCGGATTCCACTCAAGGAACAGGATCGCTCGATGGATGATCGGGGTACCGGCTTCCCCGTTCGCCGAATACAGGATCACGTCCCCGTATTCCCCGTAGGTCGAGTACCCGGTCTGTAACCCCACGACGTACGGCGTGATCTGGCCGGTCGGGATCCGCTGGGCGAGCACGAGGTCCCCCGTGTTGATCAATCCCAGGATGTCCGTGGAGCCGTGCTGCATGCTGTTGGACTCCACGACGTAGACCGGTGGCCAGTTTCCGGTGTAGGCGTAGAGAGAGGCGAGGAGGACCACGATGATGGCGACCGCGACCAGTGGCTCGAAGTAGAGGGAGTCGCGGGCGCGCCAGTACACCGGATGGGAATCCCGGTGGAAGAGGCCGTGGCGGGTCGGGGTCGCATCCAGTTCGTCCTCGTCGTCGTCCTCCGATTCCTCCGACGCACGCCAGCGCCGTACAGGGCTGGTACGCTTCGGGCGGGGGGAAGGCGGGCGCCGCCGGGATCGACGGCTGCGGGGGGATGCCTCGTCGGGCTCCTCATACTCGTCGTCGTCGGACGCGCCGTCTGCGGAGGCTCCCCGGCGCGCCATCGCCCGCCGCTCGGAGTGAGCCCGCTTAACCCTTCGGCTCGAACGGAATGTCGCGCCCTCGGGGTCTTGCGAGGCGGAGCACGAGGGGCCTCCGGGGGCGGGGGTCGGGCCGCCCCCCCACTTCGGTCGGGTGTCGGCGGTTCGCCTCGACCAAACGGTTAAACCGCCTGCGCCGCTCGACTCACCCAGCGGGTCCGGCCGCGTCCAACGATGCACCGCGTGGATATCTCGATGCCGCTCGCCCTCGGGATGCCCTCGTTTCCGGGGGACACCGTGTTCGCCTCCCGGCCCACCTGCTCCATGGACCGGGGAGATCCGTACAACCTCACCGAGCTGACGCTCGGTTCGCACGCCGGGACCCACATCGACCCTCCTCGACACTTCGCGCCCACGGGAACTCCGGTCGACGAGATCGAGCTCGACGTGCTCCACGGGCCGTGTTACCTCGTGGAGGTCGCGCCATCGGTGAAACAGATCGGCCCGGCCGACCTGACCCCGATCCCGCCGGGGACCCGCCGCGTGCTCTTTCGGACCGCGAACTCCGAGCGGTGGACACGTTCGCTCGAGTTCTTTTCCGACTACGTCTCCTTGGGACTCGCTGCCGCGGAGGCGCTCCTCGTGCGGGGAGTTCGCCTGGTCGGAATCGACTCCCTATCGGTCGAGTCCGACCCGACGGGCGCGTTCCCCGTCCACCGCGCCCTGCTGGGCCGCGGGACGCTGATCCTGGAGGGACTCCTCCTCGCGGAGGTCTCCGCCGGCCCCTACGAGCTCGAGTGCCTGCCGCTGCGCCTTACCGGCGGCGACGGCGCCCCCGCACGAGCCCTCCTGATCGATCCGGAGTGACGCCGAGCGTCCGGGATGTCTCGTCTCGGACCCTGCCGGCCTCCCGCGAGAGTACGCTCATTGCTCCCCGGCCCGGGTCGTCGGTTCCCCGGGGGCTATGGGTCGCGTTGACCGTGAGCGGTCGAGCGGTGACTCGACGCCGACGGGCGGAACGATGCCCCTCAGTCGCGTTCGTCCGGTGGCAGGAGGTCGGGGATTCCGTCCTGGATCGGATAGTCCACCTTGCACTGGGCGCACGTCAGCGTTCCCTCGAGGATCTCCTCTCCCTCCGTGCGCCGTTTCACGAGGCCCAGCTCGCCCCGACACACCGGGCATCGAAGGATCTCAAGAAGGTCCGGCTTCACTTCGAGCCCCCCTCCACGATCCCGTAGCCGATCAGCCGCCAGGCGTTCAGCTTCCGGGAGATCGCGACGCGGCTCCCGGGGAACACCGTGACGGCGCGGTTGAGCGAGAGTTCGACCTCGTCCCCGCGTGCGCTCGTGACCTTGCCGCTCGCTACCGTCGTTCCGACGGTGACCGCGAGCAGCTCGCTGGTGCGGATCTTCTCGACCTTGATCTCGCGCTGCGCCCCGAGGACACGGTCCAGCAAGGTCGCCTTGAGCCGGATCTTCTGGCTCACGGGAGGGAGAGTTCCGGCGGTGCCGACGAGCCGCCCGGTCAGTCCGTCCCCCTTCGCGAGCGACGGGTCGAGGCTGGTCCCCACCGCCGCGAGACCGCCGGGGTGGAGTTCCTTCCACTCCTGGCCACCCGAGATGATCGAGGTCACGCGGGTCGTCAGCGACTCCGCCCGTCCGTCGGTCGCCCCGGTGGGACCGGGGCGGATCTCGATCTCCTCTCCGAGCGAGATCTTTCCCTGGATGAGCGATCCGCCGAGGACGCCGCCCCGCAACTCGCGAGGTCGTGTCCCGGGCCGGTTGATATCGAACGACCGGGCGACGTACATGAGCGGGGGCTTCGCGGAGTCCCGGGGAGGCGTCGGGATCGTATCCTCGATCGCGCCGATCAGGGCGTCGATGTTGACCCGGTGGTTCGCGCTGACGGGAACGATCGGCGCCTCGGCGATCGGAGAGGACTTCAGGAACTCCACGATCTCCCGGTAGTTCTCCTCCGCCGCCTCGGCCGAGATCAGGTCGATCTTGTTCTGGACGACGACGACCTTGCGCACCCCGATGATGTCGAGCGCGTACAGGTGTTCGCGGGTCTGGGGCTGCGGAACCTTCTCGTTGGCGGCCACCAGGAGCAGCGCCCCGTCCATGATCGCTGCGCCCGAGAGCATCGTCTCCATGAGCGTCTCGTGGCCCGGGGCGTCGACGAACGAGACCGCCCGCAGGAACTTCGCCTCGCCGCCGCAGTTCGCGCAGACCGGCTCGATCGAGAAGCACGAGGGCGCCGGGCACTTCGGGCAGCGGTAGAACGCGGTGTCCGCGTATCCGAGCTTGATCGAGATGCCCCGCTTCAGTTCCTCGGAGTGCCGGTCGGTCCACTCGCCGGTGAGCGCTTGGGTGAGGGTCGTCTTCCCGTGGTCGACGTGACCCACGAGACCGATATTGACCTCGGGCTGTCGGGGAACCTTCATGACGCCGCGAGAAGCTCCGCCAGCGGTTTCCCGCCTTTTTGCTCGACGATCAGGTTGATCTGGACGGTGTCCTCGCTGACCGTGTTGCCGCGGAACGTTCGGCGACGTCGCATGCCGAGTCGAGGCGCATGGAATCCGAACCCGTCGCCCACGTAGAGCCGGGTCTGTCGGGCTCCCGGGAGGTCCGGTCGCAGGGGGAAGCCGCTCTTGTCGGTCCCTCCCGTGATGCGGAAAGTGTAGCCGGTCGCGCCGATGAGCTCACCACCGATCGTCTCGCCGATCCTCTTTCCGAGGAAGCCGGCGGCCTGCGGGTCTCCGACGCTCCGGGCGATGGACTTTTCGCGTTCGGAGATGACGAGCTTGTACTCTACCATGAAACCCCGGAAGGTGCGGGCGCGCAGTTGGAGGCTATTTAAATAGCTTTTCGGGCGGCGAGTTCCAGCGCGGGCCCGGCATGCGCGGCGAACGTGATGCCGGTCGGCAGGCAGCTCACGGTGCTCGTATTGGAGGCGCTGACGACCCCGGTGGTCCCCCCGATCGTCGCGTTGAAGACCAAGCCGTTCTCGTTCGCCGATGGGGGGAACGAGCACGAGGTGTATGCGACCATCCACACGGGGCTTGAGCTGAGCCCGTCGAAGGAGATCCCGGCGACCGCCCCCCACGCCTGGGTGGCATTCGGGTGCGCGGCGAGGAAGGCAGAACCCCCGGCTTGGTCGGCCGCGTTCACGACGGTCGGGGAGTCGACGATCCCGGCAGGGAAGGACCCGAGGTATTCTGTCAACTCGCTGCAGACTCCTGCGCTCGTGGTGACGAGGGAGGCCGCGACTCCGTCGGAGACCGACTCCAGCAGCAGGACGTTCGTCACATTCTTCAGCCCGAACGTCCAGAACGCGGCCGCCCCCGTCGGCGCGGTGGGGCCGGTCGCGGGAACCGCGAGGTTCGTCGGTTCGCCGGCGAGCCAGGTCGGCGCGCAATCTCCCATCCCGATGAGGCCCGAGATATTCGTGAGGGGCTCCAGGATCGAGGTCGGGACCGACAACGCCGCTCCGAAGACGACGTACCACGGTCCGCCACCCACCGACCCGGCCCCTGCCTCCGCGGTCGCTTCGGCCTGGGAAAAGATCTGGTACGACTGGGGGGGCGTCGTGCTGCTGGGCGTGAGCGACAGGACTCCGGTGGCGAACAGCGTCGCGACCACCACAACGGCGATCACCGCGATCGCGAGAGCGGGCAGGGCCCATCGGCGCCGCGGGGTCAATGCGCCCGTGGCCGGCGTCCCCGGCGCGGTGGGTGGGGACGGCGGCGGGGTTGGGGGCAGGGTCGGCGCGAGCCCGGAGTCCGACATTTCGTTCGTAGGAGCGGTCGAGCGTAGAAAAGGAGGGCGCCCCGGCCGTCCGTGCGTGCCCGGCCTCGCCCTTAAGAGGGGGCCCCACCGTCGCGCCGGCCGATAGGAGGTGCACGGGCCTGTCCAGCGTCGGGGAGGCGATCCTCGCCGCCCAGGTAACCCTCCTCCTGGGGGGGTTTGGTTACGCCGCGATCTCGGACCTTCGAGCCCGGGAGGTGACCGACCGCCTGTGGCAGGTCCTCGGAATCCTCGGGATCGCCCTCGGAGCGGCCGCGCTGGCTCCCGAGGGGTTCGTCGGGGTGGCGCTCTGGCTCCTCGTCGGCGGTTTCGCTCTCCAGCACATGTTCCCCTGGGACGACGTCTTCGGAGAGTCGTCGGAGCGACTCGCGGACCTAGTCGAGGGGGCGATCTACGGCGTCGTCTCGGTGATCGTCCTCGTCGCTGCGGGGCGACTGGGCGTGGGGGCGACCGGCGTGCCGATCCCGGTGCTCGCGCTCTTCCTGACCGTGCTCTTCGCGCGCGGCCTGTTCGAGGTCGGCGTCCTCTACGGCGGAGCGGACGCGAAGGCCCTCATGATCGCCGGTCTTCTCGTCCCGATCTTTGCCACTCCTGCGGTCGGCCAATCGCCCGAGCTCTCGCGACTGCTCACGGTGCTCCCGTTCTCCGTCAATGTCCTGATGGACGCCGCCCTCCTTTCGATCGTGATCCCGATCGGGATCGCGCTGCGGAACCTCGCGCGGCGTGAGTTCCGCTTTCCGGCGAGCTTCTCGGGGTACACCATCCCGGTCCGGGAACTCCCCCAGCGCTTCGTCTGGCTGAAGGACCCGCTGTCCTCCGAGGGGAAGGCGGAGCCGGTGGCCGAGACCTCCGAGGAGGACCGTCTCCAACGAGTCCGGGCTGCCCGCGAACTCGAGTCCCGCGGAGTCGAGCGAGTCTGGGTCACGCCCCAGATCCCGTTCCTCGTGCTGATGGCCGCGGGGGCGTTGTTGGCCCTCCTCACCGGCAACCTGGTCCTCGATATCGTATCGCGCGTGTGACGGGGGCGACGTACGGACCCCTCCGCGGCTTCGCGGAAGGAACGCGAAAGCTTTTTTCCGCAGCCCCCGTCGCGGAACGGAGGGGAGCTGATGGTCCGTCCTCCGAAGCGGTCGCCGATCCGGGTCCTCATCGCCAAACCCGGGCTGGACGGACACGACCGCGGAGCGAAGGTCGTCGCCCGCGCGCTGCGCGATGCGGGGATGGAGGTCATCTACGCCGGCCTGCGCCAAACGCCCGAAGAGATCGTCCGGGCCGCCCTGGAAGAGGATGTCGATCTCATCGGTCTCTCGATACTGTCCGGGGCGCACATGGCGCTCTTTCCGAAGGTGCTGGCGCTGCTGAAGCACGAGAAGGCAGGGGACATTCCCGTTTTCGCCGGGGGCATCATCCCCGACGAGGATGCCCGCCGACTGAAGAAGGCCGGGATCCGGGCGATCTTCGGCCCCGGAACGACGCTTCAGGAGATCGTGACCACCGCGCAGCAGCTCGCCCGCGGCGCGGCATGACGCGGGCCGCTCGGATCCCGCCCGCCGCGCGAGCGATCCTGAACGGGGACCGCCGGGCGCTCGCCCGGGTCATCTCCCAGGTGGAGAACCAGGACCCGGCCGTGGCGGAGGTCTCTCGCGCGCTGTACCCGCACACCGGTGGTAAACCGATCGTCGGGATCACCGGCCCGCTCGGGGTCGGGAAGTCGAGTCTCATCAACCTCCTCGTCGGTCGGTTGCGCGAGCTCGACCGGACGGTCGGCGTCGTGGCGGTCGATCCCTCGAGCCCGTATACCGGGGGCTCGGTCCTCGGCGATCGGATCCGGTTCGCGCGACAGGCGGACGACGCGGGGGTCTTCTTCCGGTCGATGGCGAGCCGGGGGGAGGCGGGCGGAGTCGCCGCCGCCACGCGCGAGGCCGCGCGGCTCATGGACGCCGCCGGCTTTGACGTCGTGGTGGTGGAGACCGTCGGCAGCGGCCAGGTCGACGTCGCGATCCGGGACATCGCGACGACCAGTGTGGTCGTCCTCGTGCCCCACCTGGGCGACGAAGTGCAGACGCTCAAGGCCGGCCTCTTCGAGATCGCGGACGTCTTTTGTGTGAACAAGGCCGACCTCCCCGGGGCCGACCTCGCACGGAAGGACCTCTCCGAGCTCGTCGGACTCGGCGCGGCACGTTCCGGATGGGCGCCGGAGGTGGTCGCCACCTCGACGACCCAACCGGCGGGGGTCGACCAGCTCTGGACGGCGGTCGAGGCGCACGAGCACTTCCTGGACTCCTCCGGCCAGCGGGCGGTCGAGGAGCGACGCCGCCTGTCGGCGGAGATCGTCCATCTCGTCCGCGACCGCGTGGGGCGGGAACTGACCCGTCGGCTGGACCGCGACCCGGAGCTGAGGCAGCTCCTCGACCGCGTGGTCGACCGGAAGATCGACCCGAGGTCGGCTGCCGAGCGACTGGAGCGAGGTCGGACCCGCCCGCACTAGGACCCGGCGACCATGCTCGTACCGCTGGCCGTGTCGGTGCTCCTGCTCATCGGCTCCGCGGCGGTCGCCTACTTCGTCTTCGCCTCCTTCGCCTTCGGGGCCGGCTACCAGCCGACCCCGCGGCGCTCGGTCGAGGCGATGCTGCGCCTCGCCGAGGTCGGGCCGCGGGACACGGTGTTCGACCTCGGGGCCGGCACGGGCGCGATCGTGTTCCGCGCCGCGCGGACCTACCGGGCGCGGGTGATCGGGGTAGAGGTGGAGCCGATCCGGGTGCTCATCCTTCGACTGCGTCGCCGCACCGGACCGAGGGCGGACCGGATCCAGATCTACTGGGGCGACTTCTTCCGGCTCAACTTCCGGAACGCGACGGTCGTGTCGGCGTTCCTCTGGCCGAAGGCGATGGTCCGGCTCCGGCCCAAGCTCGAGGCGGAGCTACCTCCGGGTGCGCGCGTCGTGAGCCACTGCCACCCGATCCCCGGATGGACTCCGGAGGTCTACGACCCCGAGACCGACGTGTACTTTTACCGACGGCCGGATCGAGTCGCCCCGCGACTCGCTGCGACGCCGGCTACGGGTGGTACGTGAACCAGAGACCGGCGCCCACGACGCACACGCCGGCGATGATGACGAACCCCACGATCCACCCGGCGTTCGCGCTGCGCTCGGGGTCGTCCAGCCAGGAACCGGAACGCTCGTTCACGGGGGGGACGACCGGCGCGGAGGTTTATCTCCCGTCGGCACGGACGAGGGGAGCGTCCGTCAGGGGATCCCGGCACCGATCTGTCCGTTGAGCCCGAAGTAGATGATCGCGAGGGCGACCGCGATCGCTACCGCAAACGTGATCACGACGAACGCCCGGGAGACCTGGGGACTTGGAGGAGACGGCGAGGCCATCGGGGCCGGAGAGTCTCTGGGGGTTCAAGTCCTCGGCGTTGGTGCGGTGCGTACGGGCGGCTCGGCTCGAACGGCGTTCGCGCCCCTACGAAGGGGGTCCTACTCTTCCGTCGCCGCGGTCTTGGGGTGGGCACCGGCGGGCTTCGGCTCGTGCTTGGGGTGCGCGTGGCCCTCGGCTTCGGCGGGCTTCTCCGCGGCGGCCGATTTCGGCTTCTCGCTGCCTTCCTTCTTCTCCGCAGCGTCCTTCTTCTCGGACTTCTCGGGGGCGGGCGTCACGTACTCCTCGACGATGCGGATCGTGTCCGGGTGGAGCTGCGTTCGCAGTCGGTCCACGACGCGGGGCTTGGCGGCCATCCAGGAGATGTCGAACTTGGAGCGGTCCGGAATGCGCAGCGTGATCGTCTTGTCGTGGATCTCCACGTGAAATTCGGACCCGCGACCGTACTGGAGCTCGAGGATCCCCTTCGCCTGCTCGGCGGGCTCGTGGATCCGCTCGAGGACCTTGAACTTGGCCCGGACCTTCCGGCCCGAGAACGGGGGGTTGAAGTCGACCCGAACGCGCGCCGCCGTGAGCGTCACGACACGGCCCCGGCGCCCCTCGATCGTGAGGACCGTCCCGAGGTCGAGGTGCGCATCCTCCCGACGCATCTCGGGAAGGCGGGAGATCTCGTGCATGGAGAACAACTCGATGAGCTTCGGGTCGCGCTCGCCGAACGCGTCGCCCGGAGCGAACTCCCGTTCGAATTCTTCGCCGATCGGCGCCCCCGCGAGCGATGCCTCGATCGCGCCGGGAAAGTACTCTCCGCCGATGAGATGCGGGCGAGGGCCCCATCGGGTGCCCTCCGACACCGGCACGTTGGCCTGCTGCGCGATCTCCTCGTGGGTCGTGTCGATGAGGTCGGTCCGCCCCCCGCCCTCCGCCCACAGGTCGTACTCGAGCCGAACGAGCTCCCCCGATTGGGTGACCCCGTGCGGATGGGTCGTCTCCGGCGACATGGCCCCGCCGAAACGGGGGGTCGGATAAGGTTTTCCTGACGAGGAGTGCGGTACTCCTCCGGCGAGGGGACGTGGTCGCTCGGGGAACTAGACCGGCGTTCGCGTTCGGAGCCGACGCCAGCGGATCGACGCGTGGAGGAGGGCCACCGGCTTCATCAGCGCCTCGACGTAGCGGAGCGGGTGGCGGACGGGGGGGCGCCGCTCCTCGAGCCGACCGCGCAGCGCACCGTTCTTGAGGAGCGACATCGCCATCGCGACGAGGTAGCGGTAGCGCTTGCGGGCCCAGCGGAGAAGGCTGGTCTCGTCGCTCTTGTCGTGGTAGACGAACGCTTCCGGTACGAACGTGCCCCGGGCCCCGGCGCGCGCCGCTCGCGTCTCGAGGTCGTGGTCCTCGGCGAACGGGATCCGAGGGTCGAAACCCAGCGAACGAAGGATCGGGGTCTTCCACGCCGTGTTCTGGAGGGGTATGTAGGTGATGCTCCGGGGAACGAGGTTCTCGTAGATCGACCGTTCCAGTAGGTCATAGTACCGTTCGATCGAGGTTTCGGGGGCGCGCGCGGGGCGGGTCGGCCCGCCGCTGAAGTCGGCCGTCCCGGACTCGATCGGCGCCACGAGTCGCGCCAGCCACTCGGGAGGGGCGCGCTCGTCGGAGTCCAGGAACGCCGTCAGTTCCTCCCGGAGCAACGGGAGCGCCCCGGCCCGAGCGTCCACCACTCCTCCGTCGAAGCGCGCGACCTCGAGCGGGAGCGAGCCGGCGTGACGTCGCGCCTCGTCGAGGAGCGCATCGGGGGTCCGGGTCGAGGCCGCGATGAGCACCCGGTCGGGGAGTCGGGACTGGGTCCGGAGCGAATCGAGCGCGTCGAGCAGCCGCCGGTCGGTGAGGACCGCGACCTCGACACACACCGATCCCATCGTTCCCCGCCCCCCGGCCCCACCGGCTCCGGCCGGGGTCCGGTCGAACAGAATGCCGGTAGTCCTTAATCCCGCGGGGCGGTGAGGAAGGCGTGCGCATTCTCTTGGTCGGAGGCGGGGTGCATCCGATCCCCCCGACCGGCTACGGGGGAACCGAACGGTTCATCGCGGACCTTCGGGACGCTCTCGGAGCTGCCGGACACGAGGCGACGGTCCTGAACCAGGTACGCCACCGCCGTCAGCGGGACGAGTATCCGTTCGCCTGGCAGCTTCCGCGCCTCCTGCGGCACGAGCGGTACGACGTGATCCACGCGAACTCCCCTGTGGTGGCGAATCGGCTCGCCATGGGCCACTACCCGTTCGTCTACACCTCTCATTCGCGCCACTGGTACTATCGGGATCGCCTCTCCCATCGCTGGGGGTATTGGCTCGAGCGCCGCGCGGTGGCCCGGGCGACCGCGCCGGTCGCGCTGACGGAACCGCTCGCCCGCACGATGCGCGCCGCGGTCCCGAAGACCCGACGACCGGTCGCCGTGATCCCGTTCGGAGTCGACGGGGAGCGCTTCCGCCCGGCGTGGGACCGGCGCACGGGAGGGATCGCACTGGGCGTCGGAACCGTGGCCCCGTTCAAGCGCTGGGAACTCGCCGCCGAGGCACTGCGGGGGACGGCGCTTCGATTCGTGCTCGTGGGTCCGATGCCCGACCGGGAGTACGCGGCCCGGGTGCGCGCGGCCGGCGATCGGGTGGAGCTGGTCGGGGAGGTATCGGGGGACGCGCTCGCCCGTCACTTCGCCGAGAGCGACCTCCTGGTCCATCCCAGCGTAGTCGAGCTGCTTCCGGGAGTCGTCGTGCAGGCGCTGTCCGCGGCGCTCCCGGTGATCGGCGGTCCGGCGCTCGACGGGATCGTCGACGACGGGCGCACGGGCTATCGGGTGGCCGACGCCGATCGCCGCTCGTTCGCCGCCGGCATCCGCGCCCGGGCCCTCGAGCTCGCGTCCGACCCGGCGCTGCGGCGAACGATGGGGGAGGCCGCCCGTTCCGCCGCCGGGGAACGGTTCGCGTGGCCCCGGGTCGTCGAGAGGTATCTCGAGGTCTACCGCGCGGTCGCGGGGTCGTCCGGTTAGGCCCGGAGGCGCCGGGACTCCACCAGTTCGGCGATCGTCCGGTCGACCGCCTCGCCGCTGTTCCAGCGGGGCCGCCACCCCAGTCGCTCGATGCGGTCGATCGAGAGCAGCTGCTGGGGCACGTCTCCGACCCATCCGCGTTCGCCCCCGGTGAATTCGATGCGGGCGCCGTCGCCGTGAGCCGCGACGACCTTCTCCGCGATCTCCCGGGCGGAGATCCGGTCCCGGGTACCGAGGTTGAACAGATTCACCGGGTCGGTCGACTTCGCGGTCGCGAGGAGCATCCCCTCGATGCAGTCCTCGACCCGAAGGTAGCTCTTGGCCTGCCGTCCGTCCCCGAGAACCTCGAGCCGACGCGGGTCGGTGCGCAGCTTCTCGAAGAAATCGTAGATGACGCCGTGGGTCATCCCGGGCCCGATGATGTTCGCGAACCGGAAGAGGTGAACCTGAAACCCGTAGGTGTAGGCATAGGAGGAGCAGAGCCCCTCGGCGGCGAGCTTCGAAGCGGCATAGAGCGACTGGGGAAACAACGGTCCATACCCCTCGGGCGTCGGAAACACGGTCGGAAATCCGTACACGACGCTCGACGAGGAAAAGATGACGCGTCGAACGTCGTGCCGTCGTGCCTGCTCGAGCACCGCGAAGGTGGCGAGCGTCCCCTCATCGAGGTCGAGGCGAGGTTGGTTCGTCCCCCGTCGGATGTCGGTGTTGGCAGCGAAGTGCCAGACTTCGGAGGCACGCTCGAACGCGTGGGAGTACTGGGCGGGCTCGAGAACGTTCGCGATCGTCACCGAGAGCCCCGGCGTCCCATCGGGCGGAAGATGCTCGCGCCGACCGTTCGAGAGGTTGTCGACGACCCGGACCTCCCGGCCGCGGGCGAGGAGCTGCCGAACGAGGGAGGACCCGACCGCGCCGGCGCCGCCGGTCACCACGATCGGGCCGTCGCGCTGTCCGTCGGTCATCTCGGGTGGCCCGCCACTCAGGGAAGCATATATAAATGAACGGCCGCCTAAACACGCTACCCAGAGCCCCCGGGGCACCGCCCCGGTGAGCGACACTATGCGCACTTACGTTCGGATGACCTTCCATTCCGAGGGAGCGGACCCCATTCGGGTGATGGAGGTCATGCGCCAGCTCGGCTTCGAGGAGTCGATGGGGATGCACGACTTCGTCTACAAGTGGAAGGAGAAGGCAACCCTGGAGAACGTCATCCGGCTCGTCGCGGACATGCACGCCCGGCTGAAGGGCCTCGACGTGAACTACGAGATCACGACGATCTCCTAACGTCGGCACCGAGGGAGATGTCGCGGGAAGATATGGAGCGACTCGAGCGTTCCCTTCTCCTGCACCTGCTCGAGCACCGCGGTCAGCAGATCCGCTTCGAAGCGGACCAGTGGACGACGGAGTTCGGTATCGCAAGAAAGTTCGCGAGCGAGGACCCGGCCGACCTCAAGAACGCACTCCGGTCGCTGGAGATGTCCCGGATGGTCTTCCGCCGGACCCAGTACGTCGTCGGGTACTCCGAGCCGAAGCATGTATTCTCCCTGACGCCGAGCGGACACCGGAAGGCGCTCGAACACCAGCGGGAGTCCGAGGTCGCGTCGCCGGCGGGTGGGGACGACGCCCCGGGCGGCCCGGCGCGCTCGGCGCACCGGGACCGGCGCCCCGGAAGCTAGACCGGTCGATGGCGGATCTGGAAGGGTCCGCGATCCGGCTGCGCCCGCTCGTCCCGGCCGACTACGACGTCGTGTTCGGTTGGTACAACGACCCCGAGGTCGTCGCTCCGTACGACCGGTTCTCGGTCGATACGATGGACAGCTTCACCTCCTCGGTCGAATCGGCTCCCACGGACCCGCGGTCCCTGGCGCCCCGGTACGTGATCGAACGCCGGGAGACCCCGGGTGCGGTCGGATTCGTGGGGTACTACGAGGCGCACCCGGTGCTCGAGTACGTCGACGTGTGGTACGTCGTCGGGGACCGGGCGGTGCGCGGAAAGGGATTCGGACGCGAGGCGGTCCGCCTTCTGGTCGACCACCTCTACGCGTCGACCGCGGTCGAGCGTATCGGCGCCACCTGCGATGTGGACAATGCAGCCTCGTACCGGCTCGTGGAAGGTCTCGGGTTCCGCCGCGAGGGTACGCTGCGATCCGCCCTCTTCCACCACGGCCGATGGCACGACGTCCTCGTGTACGGCGTCACTCGAGCGGAGTGGCAGCGCCCCCCGCACCCAGCGTGAATCCGACGCGAGTGGCTCCCCCCGGAAGCGGGACGAGCGGCAGCCACCGGATCTCCCCGATCTCGGCGGTCGACCGAACGTGCGTCCCGCCGCACGGGCAGACGTCGGCCCCCTCGATCTCGATGACCCGGACCGGATCGACCTGCGTCGGCAAGGGAACGAGTCCGGAGCGGCCGGCGTCCGGGTGCGCGTCCCATTCGGCCCGGGAGACCATACGGATCCCGACCGCACGCGGGCGCGCGAGGGCGTCCTCCAGGTCCTCGATCACCGGCACGAGCGCGGCGTCGGTCAGGGGACCCTCGAGGTCGATCGTCGCCCCCGAGCCCGCGAGATTTGCCTTGCGGGTCCGGAGTCCGGTCCGGGCGAAGATGCGAGCGCTCAGCAAGTGCTGGCCCGTATGCAGCCGCATGTGGCGGTGGCGGCGATCCCAGTCGAGAGTCCCCTCGAGCTCGGTCCCGAGCCGAAGGCCCCGGACCGTCTCCACGCCGCCGCGGACCCGATGCATCACCGACGGCCCGGACTTGCTCACGTCCACGACCTCGAGCGTCCGTCGCTCCCCGTCCCGGAGGCGACCGTGGTCGGCCGGTTGGCCGCCGCCGGTCGGGTAGAAGTAGGTCCGGTCGAGCACGATCGCGCCCGGCGGCAGGGCGGTCACGTGGGCCCGGAAGGTGCGGACGTACGCCGAGGGGAGGTCGGGGAGATACGCGAGTTCGGTCACGGTGCGGAACGGAATCTCCGGTAGAGAAACGCGTTGCGCCGACCCGGGATGCCAGAAGGCTTTTTAGAGGGGTCCGATGTGGTGCGCCCCGAGGCTCACGATGTTCAAGCTCCGGATGAAGATGGAGAACCTCCGCGAGGTCGTCGAGGTGGTCTCCACCCTCGTGAGCGAGGTCAAGCTCACCATCTCCAAGGACGGACTCGAGGCCAAAGCGGTCGACCCGTCGCACGTGGCGATGCTCGTCCTCAAGCTCCACAAGGCGGTCTTCGAGGAGTTCACCGGGGAATCGACCGAGCTCGGGGTCGACGTCGAGAAGCTGAAGGAGGTACTTCGCCTTTCCAAGCCCGGGGACATCATCGACTTCCAGTTCGACGGCAAGAACCGCCTGGTCGCTTCCCTCGGGCGGGTGACCCGACAGATGGCCGTCGTCGACCCCGCGGGGATCACCGACCCGAAGGTGCCCAACGTGAGCCCCCCCGCGAGCGTGACCGTCAAGACCGAGGACCTCCGCCAGGGGATCCGCGGGAGCGAGAGCTTCACGGACCACGTGACCTTGACCCTCGAACCCGACGCGTTCACGATGCATTCCGAGGGGGAGACCGACCAGCTCGACCTTCGCATCGCGAAGGAGAACCTCACCAAGCTCGAGGTCAAGGAGACGGTGAAGAGCATGTACCCGCTCGATTTCTTCTCGGCGATGGTCAAGTCGATCTCCGCCGACGAGGCGACCCTGCATGTGGGGAACGAGTACCCGCTCAAGGTCGAGTTCGCGATGGGCGCGGGCCGAGGGGAGGGGCGTTATCTCCTCGCGCCCCGGGTCGAAGAGGACTAGTTCGCGGGGAGTACCCGGGGCCCCTTCGGGCTGACGGCGCCGACCGCTACATGTTGCGGGGCCAACACTGTAGAGCCGAATAGAGGTAGATCCGCGGGCTTTCGCGTCCGGAGGGTCCCGTGCATCGGACGACTGTCCGGACCGCGCGTGTCGGACGAAGCACTGTTTCAGGAGACCCTCGACCGTGGATCACCCGGCGGCGCCCGTCGTCGATCGCACAGGGCGATCTCGACGATTCGGCCGGCGCGCATACCGACCGGAGTTCGAGGGGACGACCGAAACGGGAGCCCCACGCTAACGCCGCTGCGAACGATCCGCCGCCGCTATCTTCATAATCCGGTCACAGGTCCGCGCGGCATGCCCATCGCCTCCGAACGCTCCGTCGCCATCCTGTCTGCAGTGCGGACTCCGATCGGGCGTTTCGGTGGGTCGCTGCGGAGTGTTCCCGCGACCCGACTCGGAGCCCTCGCCGCCCGTGCGGCGATCGACCGTGCCGGCTGGTCTCCGTTCGAGGTCGAAGAGGTCCTCTTCGGCCAGGGTATCCAAGCGGGCGCCGGACAGAATCCCGCCCGCCAGGTGCTTCGGGGTGCAGAGGTGCCCGATGCGGTCGGGGCGGCGACCGTCAACATGGTGTGCGGCTCGGGGATGAAGGCGATCCTCTGGGGGTTCGCGGCGATCCGGGCGGGAGATTTTGACCGGGTCGTGGTCGGTGGCATGGAAAGCATGTCCCGGGCGCCCTACCTCCTGGAGGGTGCGATGCGGTGGGGGCAGCCTCCCGGGTCGCATACCTTGGACGACGCGATGCAGCGGGACGCGCTCCTCGACGCCTACGATGAGCATGAGATCATGGGTCTCACCGGTGAACGCATTGCGAAGAAACTCGGCCTCACGCGAGGGGACGTCGACGGGTTCGGGCTTCGAAGCCACCGGCGCGCATCGGCCGCGGTCGCGGCGGGCACCTTCACTCCGGAGCTCGTGATGGTTCCGTCCGACGCGACGCCCGGTGGGGTCGGTCTCGACCACGATGAGGCACCCCGGTCGGACACGACGCTCGAGAAGCTTGCCCGCCTCAAACCCGCGTTCACGCCCGACGGAATCCTGACCGCGGGCAACTCCTCCAAGCTGGCCGATGGCGCGGCGGCCCTGGTGCTGGCGAGCGCACGGGAGGTGCGGGAGCGTGGGGCCAAGCCGATCGCATGGCTCCACTCCGCGGCCGAGAGCGGCGTGCATCCCCGGGACGTGATGGAGGCTCCGATCCCGACGATCCAGAAGCACCTGGAACGGACGGGCCTCCGGCCGTCCGACTTCGACCGGGTGGAGCACAACGAGGCCTACGCGTCGGCGTCGATCGCGGTGCAGCGGGCGTTCGGTTTCTCGGAGGAGCAGTTCAATGTCCACGGGGGCGCGGTCGCCCTCGGCCACCCGATCGGAGCGAGCGGCGCACGGATCGTCGTGTCCCTCGTGCACGAACTGATCCGGAGCCAGAAGTCCCTCGGGCTCGCCACCCTGTGCATGGGCGGCGGCAACGGACTCAGTCTCGTCGTCGACCGGACGGGCGGCTAGAGCAGGGGAAGGCCGGTCCGATCCGCGATCGCTCGGAACTCCTGTCGAGCCCGCACGCGCTCGCCGGGCGCGACGCCGGGGGCCGTCGCCGACCGCGTGGCCGTCGCC
>JBAWFC010000011.1:0-59247 GCA_049591535.1 Thermoplasmata archaeon
GGTCGGCCGCGGGCGGCGTCACGTTCGGCGTCCCTCGGGCGGCCGGGGCTCCTCCGCCCGCAACAGGGCCAGGCGGGCGGGCGCGCCGAGCTCCTCCAAGTACCGGTAGACCGCCGGTGGCACGAGCCCCCGCCACTCCCGGTCGCGCGCCAGCTGCTCCCGGACGGTCGCGCCCTCGAACCGCTCGCGGTCGACGAGCGTCGGGCTCTCGACGGGGTAGCGGGCGCGCTCGAAGAGGAGCCGCGTGAGTGGGTTGTTGGTGTAGACGCGCTCGAACGGGGGGAGCTGGGACTCGAGGTAGCGGACCCACAGTGCATGGCGCCCGATGTCGGGGAGCGGGATCGGGAGGACCCGGTCGATCTTCGCCTCGGTGAGCGCGCGGTCGATCATCTCGATCCGCTCACCGGCGGTGAACGGGTTCTTCCACGTGTACGACTCCTGGGCGCTTCCGATCCCCAGGATCAGCGACTCGTCCGGGCGCTGGGTCCGTACCTCCCGGACGATGGCGAGATGCCCCCCGTGGAACGGCTGGAACCGGCCGACGAGCAGGCCCCGCACGGTCGCTCGATATCACTCGGGGGTCAAATCTTCCACGTCGTCCAGAAACTCATCGATGTGCGGACAACGGGCCGTGAGGTAGTGGCGGCAGTGCGAGCAGTGGCGGTCGTTCCACGCCGGCAGCAACTGGTGGTTGAACTCGTAGCACGGCCGGTTCGTGAAACGGTCCTCTTCGTCCTCCTCGTCCTCGGGCTCCGACGGGAACGGCCGCGACGGAAGCGGCGGGTGGACGGGAGAACGGTACGTCCCCTTCACGACCCCGCCGGCCGTCCCGGTGGCGCTGGTACGTTCCCGGCGGAGACGGTCGGGGTTTCCTCGCCCGTACGGCTGGTCGCGTGGACCATCGCAGCCAGGCGCTCGAGCAGCGACTCCTTCTTGGCGCCCTGGCCGACGAGAGCGTACTTGAGCACGTCGCGCAGGGTGCCGACGGGGATGACCTCGATCGCGCCCCGGTAGCGAGACTCGAGGACGAGGTCCTCGACGTTGTCCTCGGGAATGAGCACCCGCTTGATCCCCGAGTCGGCCGCTGCCTCGACCTTGGCGGTCACGCCGCCGACCGGGAGAACCTGTCCGCGGACCGAGAGCGAACCGGTCATCGCGACCGACTGGTCGACCGGGACCCCTTCGAGCGCGCTGATGACGGCGGTGGCGATCGAGACCGAGGCGCTGTCGCCCTCGACCCCGTCCGACGTGCCGACGAACTGGATGTGGATGTCGTAGCGCGAGATGTCCTCGCCCGTGTACTTCTTGATCAACGCGCTGACGTTCTGGACCGCTTCGCGGGCGATCTCCCCGAGCTTGCCGGTCGCGACCACCACTCCTCCGTCCCGGGTTTGGGCGGGGGTCACCTCGGCCACGATCGGGAGCACGATTCCGGAGAACTCGGCCATGCCGGTCTGGGCGTTGATCGCGGCGAGCCCGTTCACGACACCGACCGCCGAACCCTCGGTCGAGAACATCCGGTACTCCTTGCGCCGCTCGATGTACCGGTCGGCGATCTGCTGCTCGAGCGACCGGCTCGCGCGCTTGGCCTTGACGACCTGCTCGGCGTGCACGACCGGCACCCCCTCCGAGAGGGCGATGTCGCCCGCGACGCGCACGAGCCCTCCCAGCTCCCGGAGCCGGAGGGTCAGCTGCCCCGAGCGTCCGGAGCGCCGCTGGGCCTCCCGGACGACCTCCAGGACGGCGGCCGTGTCGAAGTGGGGGATCTTCTTGTCCTTCATGATCTCCTGCGCAACGAACCGGACGAGCTTCATCCGGTTCTCGTGGGTGTCGGGCATCGTCGTCTTGACGAACAGCTCGTAGCCGTACCCTCGAATGCGCGAGCGGAGCGCCGGGTGCATCGTCTGCACGCTGTCGATGTTTCCCGCGGCGACGAGCACGAAATCGGCCGGGACCGGCTCGGTCTTGACCATCGCGCCGGCCGAGCGCTCGGACTGGCCGACGATCGGGAACTTCCGCTCCTGCAACGCGGTCAGGAGCGAGTGCTGGCTTTCGATCTTGAGGAGGTTGATCTCATCGATGAACAGCACCCCGCCGTTCGCCCGGTGGATCGCGCCGACCTCGACCCGGTCGTGCGGGGGCGTTTCGAGTCCGCCCGATTGGAACGGGTCGTGCTTCACGTCGCCGAGGAGGGCCCCGGCATGGGCCCCGGTGGCGTCGATGAACGGCGGCCGGTCATCGGTGGCATGAGTGACCAACAGTTTGGCGACCCCGACGCCCGATTCGTTGCGCCCGCTCGTGAACCGGAGCGCGACGTAGATGAGGATCACGATGAAGATCCCGATGAGGAGGGCCGTCAGGTCACCCGACTTGAGCACGATGTAGATCGTGAACGCGAAGACCGCGAGGGAGAGGATCACGAAGAGGATCGTGCGCTGCTCCTTCTTCTGGGCCGCCTCGAGCTTCTGCGCGGCGACGATCTCCTTCCCCTTCCCCGCGGGCACGACGCGGATCTTGGGTTCGTTGGAATCTTCGTTGTTCGGGTAGGCCAGGATGTCCTGCAGCTGCTCCTTCGGCAGGAAGTCGACCATCGCCCGGGCGAGCATGCTCTTGCCGGTCCCCGGCTCCCCGATGAGCATCATGTGCCGCTTCTGGGTCGCGGCCTTGCGGGCGACCTCGACGGCCTCGTCCTGACCGATTACCTGGTCCAGCAACCGGGGAGGGATCTCGATCTGTGCGGTACTCTGGAACGGGAGGCTCCGACCCCACTCTTCGAGGTCGGTGGGGGGTGAGGGCTCCGGAGCATGGTTCGACGGTGTGTCCGCGTCTTCTGCCATCGTGGCGCCTCGACCCGGTTCGTCAGGCCGTTCGCCGGACGAACTATGGGGTGGACTCTATAAATCACTTCGGGGCTGAACGGGTAACCTCACCAGCCCCCGGGGTCCAAGATCGGCGTGCGCGGCCGCGACGCGCAGGGTCGCTCGTTATCTATCGCACCGGGCTTCTCGGGCAGGCGCGTGTCGTGACCGAGCGGCTCGATGGGAAACCGGTCGCGGAGGCGATCGATGCGAGCACGCGCGCTCGGGTCCGCGACCCCCCGGGCGCCCCCGTCGCCCCTTCGCTGGTCAGCGTGCACCGGGGCACCGAGAGCCCGTTCCGATTCTACCTCCGCCGCCAGGCCCGGGCGGCCGAGTCGGTGGGGGTGAGGTTCCGCGAGGAGAGCCTCGCCGCCACCGACGGAGGAGGCGAGCTCATGGCGCGGATGGCGTCCCTCGACCGGGACCCGACGGTCCACGCCGTGCTCCTCGAGCATCCGCTGCCGCCGCCGTTCGACTTCCCGCGCGCGCTCGGGCAACTGCGTCCGGAAAAGGACGTGGACGGGGTCGGAGCCGCGAACCTCGGACACCTCGCGAGCCAACGCCCGGTGCATGTCCCCGCGGTGGCGCTCGCAGCGATCGCGATCGCCCGCCACTACCGTCTCCCCCTTTCCGGCGAACGCGTCGCGGTGATCGGTCGTTCCGCGACCGTCGGCCTCCCGCTCGCGATCTGTCTCGCGGGACGCTCGGAGGGGATGGATGCCACCGTCACGATCGCCCACTCCCGCACCCCGAACCTCTCCGAGGTGCTCGCGGGGTCGAAGACGATCTTTTCCTGCGTGGGCCGGCCGGGACTGCTCGACCGCACCGTCGTACCCCGGGACGCCTACGTCATCGACGTCGGGCTCTCGAGCGTCCCCGACGCGAGCGCCAAGGGGGGGGTGCGTCCCGCGGGCGACGTGAACGCCGCCTCGCTCGACGGCTGGGCGGCCGGATTCACGCCGGTCCCCGGCGGGGTCGGGCCGGTGACGGTGGCCGAACTGATGGCGAGCGTGGTCCGCGCCCGGGACCTGCTCCGTCCGGGACCGGGGGTCGCGTGACCGACGGGACCGTCCACGCGCCCGTCGCCCGCGCCGGGACGAGGGGCCCGCTGCACTGCCGGGACTGTCCGATGTGGTACGGTGCCGAGGACGGCGGTTGGGGGCCGTGTTCGATCAAGAACCGCCGCGGGGACCGCCGGTATCTGACCTGGGGGGGCCACGAGTGCGACGAGGGTTACGTGCTGCCGACGACGGCGCCGGTCCTGACACGGGCCGACTCGTTGAGCGGGTTGCGCTCCACCTCGAGGGCGTCCGCGGTCGGATACACCTCGACCTCGAACGCGGGCCAGGGCAGGCGCGTCGCCACCCGTCGAAGGACGTCCGGGGCGAGTTCGACCCGCCGCCGCTCGCGGTCGACGCGATAGTCGCCGGGAGCCAGGTGCACTCGCTTTGCCACGCGCGAGGCCCATCGGGCCAAGTCGCCCGGACCGGTGGCCTCTACGACGCCGAGGAGGACGGTCCCGTCGGTGGTCCGGTCGGCGAACGAGGGGGCGGTCCGCTCTGCGCGCCGGAGCAGGCGCTGGCGCAGTTGGACGCTGTCCTTGAACCGGGAGGAGCAGTAGTGGACCGGGATCGAAAGACGCATCTCGCGGACGACGCGTTCCGCCACCGCCCGACTCCCGCGCACTCCCCACCCGTTCCAGGGGTCAACGCGGTACCCGCGCTCGTGGAGCTGGTCTTCGTTCGTCTCGGAGAACTCGAGCTCGTTCAGGTTGACGAAATCGACCCCGATCCCCTCGAGGGCCCGAAGGAGCCGGCGGAGCTCTGCCTCCTTCTCGGGGAGCACCGGGATCTCGACGCCGCGCCGGATCCCCCACGTCGGGGCCTCTTCGAGAACGGAGCGGTAGGCCCCGCCTCCTCCCGAGAGCGGTCCCCAGAGGTAATGCGGGATGTGCAGGCGGAACTCGTCGAGACCCGCGGCGGCGAGCCGCCGGAGCTTCTCGGGGTTCGGCTCGTGGGTGTAGAGATGGATGTTGTGCTCGTCGCCGAACTCCCCCTTCAGCAGCCGAACGTAGTGCTCGACGCGGTCGACCACCCCCAGCGGATCGCCGCCGGTGATACCGGTGCCGGCCGCGCCGATCGACCGGGCCTCATCCAGTACGTCCGCGTCCGAGGTCACCCGGCGTTCGTTGGCGTAGATGCCGTCGAGCTGGTTGCGCGTCGGAGAGACCGGACAGTAAAAGCAGCGGAACCGGCAGAGCCCGGTGACGAACAGGACCATCTTGCGACCCTCCTGGCATTGCACGCACGCGGGGGAGAGTTCTCCCCGGTAGCTCGACGCCATCGGAAGGAGGTGGAGGGAGTTCGGGTCCATGGGAGGCGAGGAAGGCCGGGCCCTCGGTAAAAGCGTTGCCCGGCGGAAGATGCGCCCCGAGGCGCGACCGCGGGCGCGCGTCGCGGTGGGGGGTCCCGCGGCCTCGGAACGTACCGTGGTGGCCCGACGCCACCAAGTGAGACCGAGGGACGCTCGGGGCGCAGGTTCAAATCCCCTGCCCGACTGGGCGCCCGCGACTTCGGAGGTTCCGCGCGATGGAGATGCAACCGGGCCAGATGGCGTACGACCGTGCGAGCACCGTCTTTTCGCCCGACGGCCGCCTCTTCCAGGTCGAGTACGCACTGCAGGCGATCCAGATGGGCGGCACCGCCGTTGCCGTCACGTACGATGCGGGGATCGTCTTCGTCGCCTTCCGGAACCTCCCCGTGAGCTCCCTCGCCGAAGCCGGCTCGATCGAGAAGAGCTTCGCCGTCGACACGGGTCTCGGCTGTGTCACGGCGGGCCTGATCGCCGACTCCCGCGTCCTGGTCGAGTTCCTCCGGGTGGAGGCGCAGCGCCACCGGCTCACGTTCGGCGAGCCCGCCCCCTACACGCTCCTCGGCCATGCGCTGGGCACCCTGCTCCAGCAATTCACCCAATTCGGCGGGACCCGCCCGTTCGCGGTCTCGCTGCTGCTCGGAGGGTTCAACGGACGGACCCCCGGACTCGTGGAGCTCGACCCGAGCGGCGCGACGATCGGCTGGAAGGCTTACGCGATCGGGCGTAACCGCCGCGCGGTGGCGGACTTCCTCGAGGAGAAGGTCTCGGACAAGCTCGACGAGGAGAGCGCCTTCAAGCTCGCCGTGCAGGCGGTCGCCGAAGGGTCGCCGACTCCGTTCCAGCCCGAGGCGCTGGACGCCGCGATCCTCGAACCGGAGAGCGACCTGCGCCGCCTCCCGCCCGCCGAAGTCGCGCGCCGCGTCCAGGGACTTCCGTTCATCGGCGCTCCCGAGCGCAAGGCGAACGGTCGCTGAAGGCGGGGCGCGCTCCTCGAAGCTAAGAACCGGGCGGCCCTGCCCGGGCCGATGGCCCGCCGCCTGGGGTTCTCTCCCGCCGACGCGCGGGCGATCGTCGACTACAACCGCGCGGTCTTCGAGCGGTTCGCCCGTCGCGTGCGCAAGCTTCCGTGGAAGGATGCGACACGGCGTCGCGGGATCGGTCACGAGTCGCTGTTCGACACGCTGGTCCATGTCCTCAACGTGCAGGAGGTCTGGCTCGTCTACATCGTGCACGGACGAAACTCGGACCGTGAGCTCGGGACGCTGTTCCACGACCCGGGCCGACGCCCCACTACGTGGAAGGGGTTCGATGCGTACTCCCGACGCGTCTGGTCCGGGGTCGAACGGACCGCCCGCGGCCTCACTCCGAGCGCCCTCGGTCACCGCGTGACGGTGTTCTGGATGCCCGGCCGGTACACCGTCCGGGACGCGCTCCTCCAGGTGACGATGGAGGAGGGCCACCATCTCGGCGAGGTCATCGGGGCTCTGTGGCAGGACGACCGGAAGTCCCCGCCGATGACGTGGATCGACGTCCGCCGCGGGCCCCGCGCCCGCTGAGGGCGCTCACCCCGGCGACGGCCGGGCCGCGGGGGACGACGCGTCGTCGAACTCCTCGCGCAATCGCATACGTCGCCGGGTCCGGTGGTAGGTCACCGCGAAGCGGTGCGCCTCGTCCCGGACCGCCCGCAGGAGCAGCATCGGCGCGACGTTGGGATTCGGTCGAAGCGGGGTGGCGCGGTCCGCGAGGTACACCTCTTCCTCCCGCTTCGCAAGCCCGATGGTCGGGATCCGCTCCGCGAGACCCAGCGCGGCGAGCGAAGAGAGGGCGGAGGACAGCTGGCCCGCACCGCCGTCGATCAACAGGAGGTCGGGCAGCACCTCCGACTCGGCGAGGCGACGCAGGTATCGGCGTCGTACGACCTCCGCGACCATCGCGAAATCGTTCATCCCGGGAACGGTGCGGATCCGAAACCGCCGGTACTCCGAGCGCTTCGGGAGGCCCCGTTCGAACACCACGAGCGAGCCGACCGCCTCCGACCCCTGGAAGATCGAGATGTCGACGCCCTCGATGCGGTTCGGGATCGTCGGCAGCTCGAGCAGGCTCTGGACGGCGCGGAGGACCTCGGGGGGCGCCGGGCGGGCGACGACCTGGTCGACCGTCGCGCGCGCCAGCCGTTCCGCGAGCCGGCCCAGGGCGGCGTATCGACCCGTCGGCCGGAAGTGCACCTCCGTCCCGCGGGCCGCGAACAGGTCGTCGAGCGTCGCGTCGATCCCCGCCGGCCGCGGGCCCACGATGTAGATCCGTTCCGGTAGCTCGAGCCGGCCACCGTAGTACTGCGTGAGGAACTGGCGGAGGATCTCCCCCGGATCCGGGAGGTCGTCCGCCGGGATCGTCACGAGGTGCGGCTCGGTGTGGCGCACTTCCCCTTCCTCGACGCGCAGGAGTCCGACGGCGACCCGCAGGGTGGACGCCTCGAGCGGGAACGCGAGCGCGAGCACGTCCGAGCGCGCGGTACCCCGTCCGAGGACCGACTGGCGTTCGGCGAGGGCGCCGAGGCCCTGGAGCGCGTCGCGGAGCAGCGCGGCCCGCTCGAACTCCTCGCGATCCGCGGCGCGGTGCATCTCCGCCTCCACTTCGGGGCGAACGAGGGACGCTTGCCCCCGGAGGATCGCGACCGCGCGGTCGATCCGGGTCCGGTAGGCGTCCCGGTCGATCGCGCCGATGCACGGCGCGCTGCAGACCTTGAGGTGGAAGTAGAGGCAAGCCTCCTTCGGGAGGCGAACGCAGCGGCGCAGCTGGAAGAGGTCGCCGAGGAGTCGCTCGACCCCCCGCGCCTCGCGCGCGCTCGTGTACGGACCGAACAGGAGCATCCCGGGGCGCCGGCGCGGACGGCGGACCAGGATGATCCGGGGAAACTCCTCCCCGGCGGTCACCGCGAGGTACGGGTAGCTCCGGTCGTCCTTGAGGAGGACGTTGTGGGGCGGCTGATACTGCTTGACGAGGCTGGCTTCGAGCAGGAGCGCCTCGCGCTCGGTCGCGGTCGGGACGAACTCGACGCTCGCGCTCTGCGCGAGGATCGTTCCGTCCTTCTCGATGCGCGCGCGCAGGTGGTCCAGGACCCGGCGTCGCAGGCTGCGAGCCTTGCCGACGTAGACGACCTCCCCCCGGGGAGAGCGGAAGAGGTAGACGCCCGGCGCGTCCGGCCCGACGCGGAATCCCTCCCCGGTCGCCGCGGCGAGCTGGCTCGCCGGGACGAACGCCGGCAGCTCGACCCGTCGCTCGTCGCTCATCGACGATGGGCACGCGGGAGCACGATCGGGAGCGAGAGGACCGGCTTCAGGAACCGGCCCGTGTGCGAGGCGGGGGTCTGCGCCACCTGTTCCGGGGTCCCCGCGACGACCACGTGGCCGCCCGCGCCTCCCCCCTCGGGGCCGAGGTCGATCAGCCAGTCGGCCGACTTGAGGACCTCGACGTTGTGCTCGATGACGACGACCGTGTTCCCGCCGGCGCGGAGCCGGAAGAGGACCTGGAGGAGCCGCTCGACGTCGGCGAAGTGGAGTCCGGTGGTCGGCTCGTCGAGGAGGTACAGGGTCCTCCCGGTCGGAGGCTTCGCGAGCTCGTAGGCGATCTTGATCCGCTGGGCCTCTCCGCCCGAGAGCGTGGTCGCGCTCTGGCCGAGGCGGACGTACCCCAGCCCGACCTCTGTGAGCAGCCGCAGCCGGGTCTCGATCCGGCGGTGGTGCTGAAAGAACTCGAGCCCCTCGTCCACCGTCATCGCGAGGACGTCGGCGATCGTCTTGCCCTTGAACGTCACTTCGAGGGTCTCCTCGTTGAACCGCTTGCCGCCGCACTCCTCGCAGGCGACGTACACGTCGGGGAGGAAGTGCATCTCGTAGCGAATGACCCCGTCCCCCTCGCACGCCTCGCACCGGCCGCCGGCGACGTTGAAGCTGAACCGTCCGGGGGCGAACCCGCGCGCCTTCGCCTCGGGCAGGCTCGCGTAGAGTTCGCGGATCGGCGTCATCACTCCGGTGTAGGTCGCGGGGTTGCTGCGGGGGGTGCGCCCGATCGGCGACTGGTCGATGAGGAGCACCCGGTCGATCTCGTCGATCCCCTCGATGTAGTCGTGCCGGCCCGGGCTGTCGCGACCGAGGCCGAGGTGGCGGCGTACCGCCTTGTACAGGATCTCCTCGAGGACGGTCGACTTGCCGCTCCCCGAAACCCCGGAGAACGCCACGAACAGGCCCAGCGGGATCCGCACCTCGTCGCCCTTGAGGTTGTGCTCGCGCGGGCCGTGGATCGTCAGGAACCGCTGTCCGGGGGAAGCGCGGTGCTCCGGGACCGCGATCGCCCGTCGGCCCGAGAGGAACTGGGCGGTGACCGACCGCGGGGTCCCCGCGATGCGGGACGGCGGTCCCGAGTACAGGATCTCTCCCCCGTTGACGCCGGCGCCCGGGCCGATGTCGACGAGCCAGTCGGACTCGCGCATCGTCATCTCGTCGTGCTCGACGACGAGCAGCGTGTTGCCGAGGTCGCGGAGGGTCTTGAGGGTCGACAGGAGCCGAGCGTGGTCGCGCGGGTGGAGACCGATCGACGGTTCGTCCAGGATGTAGAGCACCCCGACGAGCCCCGAGCCGATCTGCGTCGCGAGGGCGATCCGTTCGGCCTCTCCGCCCGAGAGGGTCCCCGAGCCCCGGTCCAGCGTGAGGTAGGTAAGCCCGACGTTCTCGAGGAACCCGAGACGCGCGCGGATCTCCTTGACGACCTGCCCGACGATCTGCTCGTCCCGCTCGGCGAGCGGGAGGGTCCGGAACATCGCGGCCGTTTCGAGGACGGTCATCGCCGCGACGTCCGCGATCGACTTCCCCTCGACGGTCACGGCGAGGCTCGACGGCCGCAGCCGTCGCCCGTTGCACGTGCGGCACGGGGTGAACGCGAGAAATCCCATGTAGTACTCCTTGGCGCTCTCGCTCTTGGTCGACTTCCATCGACGTTCCACCGCGGCGACCAGCCCCTCCCGCAACCAACCGGTCCCCCACCAGTGCCCGGGGCCTCGGACCGACCAGCCGAGGCTCTTGTCGGAGCCGTACATCAGCGCCTTCCAGCCTTTCTCCGAGAGCTCGCGTACCGGGCGGTTCGCCGAGTAGCCGAACGCCGTGGCGAAGTCGGCGAGTCCCCGTGCGTCGGGGGTGAGGCCCCAGACGGCGATCGCCTTCGCGAGCGGCTTCTCCTTGTCCGGGACGATGCGCCCGGGGTCGGCGTGGAGCGTGGCGCCGATCCCGAGGCATTCCGGACAGGCGCCGAACGGATTGTTGAAGGAGAACATCCGGGGAGTCAGCTCCTCGATCGAGAAGCCGCACTCGGGGCACGCCCGGCGGCTCGAGAACGTCTCTCGCCCTCCGCCGGCTCGACGCAGGATCACGAGTCCGTCTCCGAGCTCCCGCGTCAGCTCGACCGCTTCGGCGAGCCGGCTCGCCTCGCCCGGCGTGACCTCGAAGCTGTCGACGACGACTTCGATCGTGTGCTTCTTGTTCTTCTCGAGCCGGACCTCCGGGCCCGGCAGACGGACCTCGACCCCGTCGATCACGAACCTACGGTACCCTGCCTTGCGGAGACGGTCCATCACGTCCCGGTGCTCGCCCTTCATCGCCCGGACGACCGGTGCGAGCAGGTCGACCCGCTCCCCTTTGGACTGCGACGTGACGGCCGCCGCGATCCGGTCGACCGACTGCGGGGCGATCTCGTGACCGTCGTTGGGGCAGTGGGGCACGCCGATGCGGGCGTAGAGCAACCGGAGGTAGTCGTAGATCTCCGTCACGGTCCCGACCGTCGAGCGGGGATTGCGGCTTCCCGCGCGCTGTTCGATCGCGATCGCGGGGGAGAGTCCCTCGATCGTGTCGACGTCGGGCTTGTCCATCTGCCCGAGGAACTGGCGTGCGTACGACGAGAGGCTCTCGATGTATCGCCGCTGCCCTTCGGCGTACAGCGTGTCGAACGCGAGGGACGACTTCCCCGAGCCGCTCACGCCCGTGATCACGACGAACTTGCCCCTCGGCAGGTCGAGGGAGACGTTCTTCAGATTGTGTTGGCGCGCACCGCGGATGCGGATCGCGTCGGACGGTTCGGCCACGGAAACCTGCTGACTACGCCGGGAGGAGCGTCCCGACGGTCTCGACCAGACGATCGACGACGTGGGCCTGGACCCGGCGACCGAGCTCCGCAGAGGCGGTCCGGGTGTCGCCCATGACGCTCTCGGGCCACTCGACGGGGGTCGCGGGCCCCGGGAGGAACGGGCTGCGACGGTTCTCGGCCACGGGCCGCTCGGTCCCGACCGTCTCGGGAGCGAGTGCGAGGACGCGCGAGGTCTCGAGAAGGCCGGCGTGTCCGTCGGTCGAGGGCGACTCCTTCCCGCGCAGCTCGTACACGAAGTCGTAGTCCGAGAGGACGACCACCCGCGCCGACGGATGGGCGCGCATCGTCTCGTCTGCGGCCTCCCGCAGCGCGGCCATGTGCCCGCGCTCCGCGTGGCCGGACAGCACGAGGAGCCGGCGCACGCCGCTGCGGGCGAGCTCGGAGAGGACTCCCGCGACGTGCGTCTCCAGCTGCGCGATCGAAAGGGAGACCGTCCCGGGGAACCGTCGCGCCCCCGGAGCCGACCCGTACGCGATCGTCGGAGCGACGAGCGCGTCCACCCGCTCGGCGAGCGTCGCCGCCGTCGCCTCCGCCTGGATCTGGTCCGCTCCGAGCGGGAGATGGGGACCGTGCGCCTCGAGCGCGCCGACCGGGACGATCACGAGCGGATTCGAGCCGAGCCGCCGCTCGAACGTACGTGAATCGAGGTCGAGCAGACGGCGGGAGGAGTGCACGATCCGAACGACGGGCCCACGGTATTTAACGCGGGCCCGGAGGTCGAGAAACACCTCGCCTCCCTCGGGCCAGGGGCCGACCTTTTGCCTCTGCGCGGCGTCGCATCCGGTTTACGGGCGTCGGCCGGTCCGCTACGGCGGGGTCGGAGCGGTCCCGGCGGGCGGCGTGCCGGCAGTCGACTCAGGGCTCTTGGCGCGGGCCCTCGAAGCGCGGGGCTTCGTCGACGTTGCGGATTTCGCCCGGGCCTTGCTGCCGGCGCGCGCGGCGCTCTTCGCGTCGGCGACCTTGGCCTTCGCGGCGGCCTCCTTCGCGGCCTTCTTCTCGGCCCGCGCGGCGATCTCCTTGACGCGGGTAGGGCACGCCGGGTTGATGCACAGGGTCCAGGGGGGACGTCCGGCCTCGATCGCCGTGACGACCGGCGCGCCGCACTCCGGGCACGGCGGGTGGTCGCGCTCGAGCTTCCCCCGTTGCGGAAGCGGATAGGTGACGCGGCAGGTAGGGTAGCCGGTGCACCCGACGAACCGCTTTCCGAGGAACGAGTACCGGATCTCGAGCGGGCTCTGGCAGCTCGGACAGGTGCCGATCCGGAACGCCTTGTGGTGCTCGGCGCACTCCGGATTGACGCAGTAGAGGTCGGGCCGCTGGCCACGGAAGGTGATCTTGAGCCGCGGGGCCTTGCACGTACCGCAGAGGAACTCCGGCGCCGGCTCGATGAATCCGGCCGCGGGGAGCGCGTACGTCGTCGTGCACGTCGCCGGATTGTTCGCGCACTGGACCCAGCGGGACCCGCGGGGGCTGCGGGCGAGCAGGAGCGCGCCGCCGCACTTCGGGCACGGTCCGACGAAGTGCTGGCGGTCGAGTGCGCCCGTGAGGGTCTCGCGGACGCCGGCGGCATTCGCGGCGAGCAGCGCGTGGGCCTCGCGGAGCATCTCCCGGGACTCCTCGAGCACGTCCGCCTTGTTCTTCTTCGACTGGGCGACGAGCTCCATGTCCTCCTCGAGCCGGTGCGTCATCTCCGGGCGCGTGATCACCGGAGCGTGGGCCTTCAGCGCCTCCGTGACCGCGATCCCCGTGGTGGTCGGTTCGAGCTGCCGCTGGTTGACGTAGTGCCGGTCGAACAGCTTCTGCAGTACGTCGTGCCGGGTGCTCTTCGTGCCGAGGCCCAGGCGTTCCATCTCCTGGATGAGCGAGCCTTGCGTGTACCGGCGCGGCGGCTTCGTCTGCTCCTCGAGAAGCTCCACCTTCGATACCGCCACCGTCTCGCCGACGACGAGGACCGGCATCGGCGCCTGCTCGGGCTGGGAGTACGGGTAGACGCGGTACCAGCCCGGGTCGGTCAGTCGCTGTCCCTTGCCCTGGAACGGTTCGCCCCGGATCTCGACCGACGTCGTGCGGGAGATCCCGACCGCGTCGGGGGCAAGGGTCGCGAGGAATCGCCGTACGACCAGCTCGTAGACCTTCGCGTGGTCCGGCCGTAGCTTCTTCGGGTCGACCGCCCCCGTCGGGTAGATCGGCGGATGGTCGGTCGTTTCGGTGCGGCCTCGGGTCGGGCGGAAACTCGGCTGCTGGAGGACGAATTCGGCGGCTTCTCCGAACGGACCGTCCTTGAACTTCTCGACCAAGGTCCGGAGCCCGAGCCCCCGCGGGTAGACCGTATTGTCCGTCCGCGGGTAACTGATCAGTCCCTGCGTGTAGAGGTCCTCGGCGATCCGCATCACGGTCGACGCACCGAGCCCCTGCCGGGTCGCCTCGGCCACGAAGAGCGTGGTCGAGAACGGCACCGGGGGTCGTCGTCGGGTCTCCTCCTCCTTGAACTCCCTCACGACGCCGCTCGTGGCGCCCTGGACCCGTCCGAAGACGCTGTCGGCGGCCGCCTTCTCCTCCCAGATCCCGTGCGTGTGACGGAGGCGGAACGCTTCGCCGTCCTTCTCCCCCTCCGCCGCCACTTCCCAGTACGGGGTAGGGACGAACTCCTTGATCGCTTGATCCCGTTCGACGAGGAGCGCGAGCGTCGGGGTCTGCACCCGGCCGACCGAGAGAAACCCGCGCCCCCGTTGCTGCGCGGTCAACGAGAGGTACCGGGTGAGCAGCGCGCCCCAAACGAGGTCGATCTCCTGGCGCGCCGATGCGGCCTCGGCGAGGGCGGTGTCGAGGGTCTGGAGGTGAGTAAAGCTCCCCTCGATCTCGTCGCGCGTGAGGGCGCTGTACCGCGCGCGTTCGACCGTGATGTTCGGATGGACCTTCTGGAGGAGCTCGAGGCACTCCTGGCCGATCAGCTCCCCTTCCCGGTCGAAGTCGGTGGCGATGATCACCCGGTCGTATCCGCGCACGATCGACTGCAGCGTCGTCACGATCCCGGTCTCGGTCACGCGCTTCAGCGGCGTCGTCTCGAGCAGCTTCGGGAGACCCGCGAGAGTCCACTCCTTCAGCTCCGGTGGATAGTCGAGCTCCACGATGTGGCCGCGGAGCCCCACGACGGCGTACGGGCCCTCGGGCCGGTCGAACTCGAAGACGTTCGTCCCCTCGATCCGGGACCGTTTCATCCGACCGTCGGAGAGGACGACCGCGATCCGCAGCGCGGTGTTGAACTTCTCTGCGACGACGAGCGTTCGGAGCTTCGCCACGGGCTCACGAGGCCGGTGCGCCTAGATAAGGGTCGCTCGCCACCGGCGAGGAAAGTGATCCGTGAACGTGGGCGCGCGCGTTCGACCGGCAGCGCCGGGGTCCCCGGCCGAGAGCCCATGAAGGAAGACGACCTGCCCGGTCATGTCGTCGCTCGAGAACCCGCCCGAGAATCCGTGCTTCGGCTGCGGTCCGCAGCACCCGCGGGGACTGAAACTCCGGTTCGACCGGACTCGGGCCGCGGACGGGGTCGAGGAACTACGGACCTCGTTCGTTCCGCAACCGGACGAGGTCGGCTGGCCCGGGCTCTTCCACACCGGGCTCCACTTCACGGTCCTCTACGAAGTGTCGTACTGGACCGCCCTTACCCTCGGAGGCCGGTTGATGGTGAGCACCGGACCGGGGACCTACGAGCACCGACGACTTCCCCGAGTGGGCCAACCCCACGTGGCACGAGCCCGATTCGGACCATCGACCGGCGACCTCCGGACGGTCCGGGCGACCACGGCGAGCGCCGAGGGTAGGCCGTGCGGAACGCTCGAGACGACGTGGCGGACCGTGGGACGAGCCGAGATCGAGCGCGGCGGTCTCCGCCTTCCCGAATACCTCCTCGCGGAGATTCCGGAGTAGGAGTCGGCGTGCGGTCATCCGACGCCCGCCGCTTCGTATCGCGGGTCACCGACCCGGGCGCGGACGAACTACGTCGCGGCCAGGGTCGGCCGGACGAGGAACGCCGCGACCACGGACGTCCCTGCGCCGGCCCGGCGTGCCCTATCCTGCACTGCCCGCCGAAGCAGGTCGGTCGCGTCCTTCGATCCGCCGCTCGGGGATGTCGGCCCCGGGGGGCGACTCCTCCCGGGCATCCCCCGGCCGGGCTGCGTCCGCCGGCGGCCACCGCACTCGGGTAGCGGCACGGGCCGGCCCGCGACGGCAGGACCGGCGGCCCCGTTTCCGCGGGAGAGCTATAATACCCGGGACATACCCCTCGCGCCATCGTGCCGCGGTAACTCAGTTTGGGAGAGTGCAAGACTGAAGATCTTGAAGCCGCCGGTTCAAGCCCGGCCCGCGGCACCTCCCTCTCCCGTGCGCCGGTAGCTCCCCGCGAGCGACCCCGGGACGACGGGTCGCCGTCCCCCTGTCGGAAGTTTTCATGGGCCGCGCCATGCTCCTGGTCGGAGCGATGACGCGACGGTTCACTCGGCTGAGGGCGGTCGTCCCCCCGGGAGCGGAGGACGTGTGGACCGTGCCGCAGGACGGGCTGTGCCTCAACGTGTTCCTCGTTCTGCGGTCGACGCGGCACCCGGACCGGGTGCTCCTCGGGAGACTCGACCCGACCGCGCCCTGGGAGGAGCTCTCCGCGCTCGGGCCGGACCGGCTGGCACGACTCGCCGGCCACTGGCTGCTCCCCGCGAGTCAGCTGCTGTTCTTCGAGTCCCCGGACGACGCGGCCCGCCGGATCGCGCGCGAGCAGCTGGAGACGGAGCTCCCCAGCCTCGGGGTCCCCCGGATCTTTTCCGAGGCGTACTCCCGCCCCGCCCCGGAGGGGAGGGACCCCCACTGGGACATTCACTTCGTCTACCCGCTTCCGTGGCCGGGCGCCGAGACCGTCCGTGCGAAGCCGTGGAAGGAGCTCGCGTTCCTCGACGCACGACGGATCCCGCGTCCGGACTTCGGCCGGAACCACGGCGACATCCTCGACCTGCTCGGGCCGCCGGCCCCGGAGCCGCGACGGGGCTAGCGAAGGGCTCGCCGCGCTTCCCCCCCGGGGACCTCTTCCCTACTTCTTCGGAACGAACCAGATGTCGGTCATCGAGTACTTCGGGTTCGGGTCGAACCGTGCCTCGACCGGCATTCCGACGTAGAGGTCGGACTCGACGGAGTCCTTGAGGCGGACGAGCAGCAGGCTGCCGACCCCTTCGAACTCGACCAGCGCGAGGTTGTACGGGGTCTCCTTCAGGAACGCCTCGCTGCCGAAGTGGCACGTCGTCCACGAGTGCACGCGACCCGAGGTCGGCAGGTCGACCCACTCGGTCGGCGCCCCGCAGACCATGCAGTGGCTGCGCGGGGTGCCGTACACGAACCGGCACTTGGGACGGCGGCACTTCGACCCCCGCAGCCGACCCTCGGCGAGGCCCAGGAAGAACGGCGAATCCTCGGCGTAGCTGTGGATGTAGTTGATGGTGTACGGATAGTGGATGATCAGGCTCTCGACGCCGTCCGCATCGCGGAAGATCGCGGCCCCGCTCTTCTCGAGCTCGGCCTGGACGTCCCGGAACTTTGCGTAGGTCGGGGGACGCGCTCTCATTTGAACCCCTTTTCGAGAATGGAGACCGTCACCGCCGAGCCGGTCCCCGCGTGGCTGTGGATCGCTCCCCGTCGGGCGTTCGGGAGCTGGAGCGCCGGGTCGCCGAAGTGCTTCGCGATCGTCCCCTGGAGCTGCCAGAAGGCGAACACGCCCTGCATGAGGCCGGTCGCGCCGACCGGATGGCCGCACGCGATGAGGCCCCCCGACGGGTTCACCGGGATCTCCCCCGCGCGGGGGGTGGGGAATCCGTAGTCGATCCCCCGGAGGAACGGGTCGCCCTTCTCGACGAACCCGTAGCCCTCCCCGTAGCGGCAGAGCCCGAGGTCCTCGTACGTCTGGATCTCGCTGGACGCGTAGGCGTCATGGAGCTCGATGAAATCGAGCTCGGTGTTGGGTCGGGTGATCCCGGCCATCCGGTACGCTTCGCGGCCCGCCGCGCGGCCGGCGCGGAACGAGTGGACGCCCGGGTACGGGAGGTCCTCGTAGTCGCTCGCGCGTTCGTTGGGGAGCAGCGGCACCTTCCCGAACGGACGGTCGGCGAGACGCATCGTGTCGGTGCCCGTGCCGACCCCCAGGATCCGGATCGGCTTGTCGGTGAACTCCTTCGCCCGGGCCTCGTCGCACATTACCACGACCGCCGCCCCGTCGCTCATCGTGCAGATCTGCTCTCGGGTGATCGGATAGCTGATCATCTCCGATCGGAGCACGTCGTCGACGGTGAGGCGCTTCGGGTACTGCGCGTACGGATTGTGGAGGGCGTTCGTGTGGTTCTTGACCGAGACCAGGCTCATGATCCGTTGCCCCTCGGCGATCGCGAGCCGCTGTGCCTCGCGCTCGTCCTTGACGCCCGCGAACTTCCCGAGCCGCAGGTACTCGTAGATGTGGCGGACGACCATCAGCGCGTAGTATCCCGTGTAGAATCCGCCGAGCGGGAAGTCGAAGTTCGTGTCCGAGGCCAGCGCGATGAACTCGTTGCCCTTCCACGTGGCGACCCGGCTCATCGTCTCGAACCCCGCCCCGAGACAGACGTCCATCCGGCCGCTCGCGACCGCCTCGTACGCTGCCTGGAAGCACTCTCCGCCCGTCGCGCCGCCCCACTCGATGCGGACCGAGCCCTTCGGGTTGAGCCCCAGGTAGTCCTGGACCATGCTCGCGGCCTTGAGCTGGCGGGTGAAGTGGTCCGAGAAGTAGGAGATCCGCGTCCCGTCGATCCGCTCGCTGGTGAGGTTGGGCACCCCCTTCAGAGCGTAGTCGTAGGCGCGCTTGACCATCAGCCGGAAGTCCATGGAGGGATGCGCCTTCGCGAACTTCGTCACGCCGCCCGCGACCATGTAGACCTTCCGGCCCTTCGCGGCCGGTGGAGCGTTACGTACGGTCCGGGCTGCGGGGCGCGCGGCGGTCTTGGGCTTCGACCTTCCCTTCGAGCGAGCGGGCACGATGATTCCCTCGCGCGAGCCATCCGGGCCCGGTTCTTAAGGCCGCACCGTGGCGGCCCGGTCACCCCGGGGCGGCGGGGTCGGCCCGCAGCCGCACCTTGAGGAGCCGTTCCATGCGTCGCAGGAGTTCGTCGGCCGGGCGGAAGCTCCCCGACTCCATCTTGAGGACGACCGACTTCTTCTCGTTCAGCTTCTTTCCCAGCTCCTCGGGGGTCCAGTGGAGGGCCTCCCGCGCCCCGCGGATCCGCTTCGACCAGTCGGGAGCAAGCTCCATCTCCCCGATCTCCTGGTAGAGATCCCGCTCCTGCATCGTTCGTCCGACCCCGCCGGCCCGCGAGGCCCCGCCCGAGTACGCGACCCGCCGCGCCCCGACGGGGACCGTCACCACCGTGGGAGGCGGTGGGTCGAGCGCCTTCCCGAACTTCGCACAGTTCGGGCAGAGCGCCAGTACCGACCCTTCGACACGAACTCGGCTCGTGGACTCGACCTCCTGGCCACACATTTCGCAGAGCACGTTGTTCCTCCTACCTCCGGACCCGCTCGCGCGCAGACCGGCGAGCCTCCGTCCGACGCCGCCCTTCCTCGAACCGCTGTCGTTCGGCGTCGGTGGTGAGCGAGAGCGGCCGAACGGGGATCGGGTGGCCGGTCCCGTCGACCGCCACCATCGTCACGAATGCCTCGGCGACCAGGCGCGGCGGACCCCCTTCGAGCGCCTCGGAACGGATCGACACCCAGACCTCCATCGAGGTTCGGCCGACGTACGTGAGCACGGCGTCGAAGTCGACGACCTCCCCGACGTGAACCGGGGCGATGAAGTCGACCCGGTCGAACGAGGCGGTGACGCAGTTCGCCTTGGCGTGCCGGGTCGCCGTGATGTACGCCACCCGGTCGACATCGGCCAGGAGCTCGCCCCCGAACACGTTTCCCATGAAGTTCGCGTCCGTCGGGATCGTGAGGCGGACGACCGTCGCACGGCTCTGTTCGGGGGTGCGGGGGAGGAGATCGCTCACTCGGTGGGCCTCGACGGAGGACGACGAGCGAGCGACGGCTCCTCCCGCTAAATGGATTTCGTCCGCGGAGGTGGCTCCCGGACCCGGGAGCGACGACCGCGAGCGCGAGTGTTTCAGGATCTCTCCCCCAGGCTCAATATCCTGGGCGCCGTGGACCGGCCGAGTCGTACGTATGCCCGCAACCAAGAAGGCCGCCGAACTGCCGAAGGCCACGTTCTCGAGCGTCGCGATCGTCGTATCGGACCGAAAGAGATCCCGGGCCTGGTACACGAGGACGCTCGGGCTGGACCTGATCATGGAGATGGACCATTGGGTGACCGTCGGCCGGAAGGGAAAGGCCGGTGTTCTCCACCTCTGTCAGACGTCGGACTTTGACGAGTCGATCCCGCTCGAGAAGGGACCCACTGGGATCCAGCTCTATGTCCCCGGGGACTTCCGGGCCGCCTGCGCCGCTCTCGAGGCGAACGGGGTCAAGTTCCGCCACCCTCCGACCGAGCACGACTGGGGATGGGGAGCCGACATCGAGGACCCCGACGGGAACGAGATCAGCCTGCACCCCGCGGAGTAGCGGCTCGGGGGGGGCCGGGACCACCGGCCCTCCGGAGAGCACCGCGCCGGCTGGCGCCCAGGTCGGGGCGGTGCCCGAGCGTCGGTGCGAGTAGGCCCGGGTAGAACTCGCGACCGGGCAGCATTGCGCCCGGCGCGGCCAGTTCCCAGGGCTTCTCTCGGCGTTCGCCGAGACAATGCCTATATAGGGGTACCTTTTGGGCGCGCCCGGAGCCCACGCTATGGCACAGAAGCCCCACCTCAACATTGTCTTCATTGGACACGTCGACCACGGCAAGTCGACGACCGTCGGTCGCCTCTTGGTCGACACGGGCGTCATCCGTCAGGAAGAGATCGACAAGTTCCGTGCCGAGGCCGAGGCGAAGGGCAAGGCGACGTTCGAGTTCGCGTGGGTCATGGACGACCTCAAGGAGGAACGCGAGCGCGGTGTCACGATCGACATTGCGCACCGCCGGTTTGACACTCAGAAGTATTACTTCACGATCATCGACGCGCCCGGTCACCGGGACTTCGTCAAGAACATGATCACGGGGACGAGCCAGGCCGACGCGGCCGTGCTCGTGTGTTCGGCCGCGGAAGGGATCCAGGAGCAGACCCGGGAACACATCTTCCTGGCACGGACGCTCGGGGTCAACCAGTTGATCTGCGCGATCAACAAGATGGACCGGCAGGAGGTCAACTACGCCGAGGCCAAGTTCGAGACCGTCAAGGAGGAGCTCACGAAGCTCCTCAAGAACGTCGGCTACAAGGTCGCCGAACAGGTCGTCTTCATCCCGATCTCGGCGTTCAAGGACGACAACATCAACAAGGCGAGCCCGAACATGCCCTGGTTCAAGGGACCGACCCTGCTCGCGGCGCTCGACAACCTGAAGGTCCCCGAGAAGCCGACGGGAAAGCCGCTCCGACTCCCGATCCAGGATGTCTACACGATCACGGGCATCGGAACCGTGCCGGTCGGTCGCGTCGAGACCGGCTCGGTCAAGATCGGCGACAAGATCATCTTCCTGCCCAGCGGCAAGTCCGGCGAAGTGAAGTCGATCGAGATGCACCACGAGGCCGTGACCGAGGCGATGCCCGGCGACAACATCGGCTTCAACGTGCGCGGCATCGACAAGAACGACATCCGGCGCGGGGACGTCGCGGGACCGGTCTCGAATCCGCCGACCGTCGTGGAGAGCTTCACGGCGAACATCCAGGTACTCAACCACCCGAGCGTCCTCACGGTCGGGTACACCCCGGTGTTCCACGCCCACACCGCCCAGGTGGCGTGCGAGTTCACCCAGCTCCTGAAGCGCCTCGACCCGAAGACGGGCCAGGTCGCTGAGGAAAACCCTCAGACCCTGAAGACCGGTGACGCGGCCGTCGTGCTCATCACGCCGAAGCGCCCGCTCGTCATCGAGAAGTACAAAGAGTTCCCGCAGCTCGGACGCTTCGCCGTCCGGGACATGGGCCAGACCGTCGCGGCGGGCGTCGTCGTCGACGTCAAGAAGCGCGAATAGGCGCGACGCCGGGGACGTTCGACCGAGGGGAGGGGCTATCGATGCCGCAGAAAGCCCGGATCTCCCTCAGCGGCACCGATTCCCGGAAGGTCGACTCGATCTGCAAGCAGATCCGCGAGATCTCCCAGAAGACGGGGGTGGCGATCGCCGGCCCGATCCCGTTGCCGACGAAGAAGCTCAAGGTCCCCGTCCGCAAGGGCCCGGACGGCGGCGGGACCAGCACGATCGACCACTGGGAGATGCGGATCCACAAGCGGCTGATCGATATCGATGCGGACGAGCGGGCACTCCGCCAGGTGATGCGGATCCAGGTGCCCGACGGCGTCAACATCGAGATCGTGCTCACCGGTTAGGTCCGCGTGTTCGCCCCCGGCGCCGGCCGACCTCTGGCGGTGGTCGCGGTCGTCCTCGCCCTGTTCGCAGCGCTCGTCGACTTCGGGCAGGTACCCGACCCCGGGGCCGCGGCCGCCTCGCTCGTGTTGATCGCCGCCCTCTGGGTGTTTCTCGCCGCGTTCTTCCGCGACCCCGAGCGGACCCCGGGGGACGGGCTCGTCTCGGCCGCCGACGGCCGCGTCCGCTCGGTCGAGCGGGAAGGGGACCGCTGGCGGATCTCCGTGTTCATGAACGTGACCAACGTGCACGTCAACCGGCTGCCGCTCGACGCGCGGGTTGAATCGATCGGGGATGCCGGCAGCGGGTTTCGACCGGCGTTCCGGCCCGACGCGGACCATAACGTCCGGCGGTCGTACGCCCTCTCGACCGCGCTCGGGCCGGTGGAGGTCGTCCAGATGACCGGCATCGTCGCGCGGCGCCTGGTGTCGTTCGTGCGCGTCGGCCAGGACGCTCGCAAGGGGGACCGATTCGGCATGATCGTGCTCGGCTCTCGCGTCGACGTCCTCCTCCCCGCGGCACGTCTCCTCCCCGTCGTGCGGGTCGGCGACCGGGTCCGGGCCGGTGAGACGACGATCGCTCGGGAGGGACCCTGACGGACCGATGGAGGGTCGCGGCCAACCTCGCGACCCTCGCGAACGCGCTCCTGGGCGTCGGCGCGATCCTCTACGTCCTCGCCGGGAACCCGCTCTGGGCGATGCTGCTCGTCGCGAGCGCGATCGCCTTCGATGGGCTCGACGGGATCCTCTCCCGGCGGAGCCCGGACCCCCCAACCTCGTTCGGGCGGTTCGCGGACTCGGTCGCCGACGGGGTGACGTTCGGACTCGCCCCGGCGTTCCTGATCGCGGTACACACCTCGAACCGGGGGATCTGGGCACCGTGGGAGGGGGCGGCACTCCTCCTCGCCGGAGCGTACTTCGCCGCGGCGATCGCCCGGCTCGTCTACTTCACGGCGCGCGGATTCCAGCGACCGTACTTCCTCGGGGTTCCGACTCCGGAGGCGGCGCTCGCGCTCATCGTAGCGCTCCTCTTCCACGACGTACCGGCGTTCCAGTCCGTCCAGCCGGTCGCCGTGCTCATCGGGGTCGCGGTCCTCTCGATCCTGATGGTCGTTCCGGTCCCCTACCCGAAGATCCGTCGGGGCGCGCCGCTCCGGATCCCGATGGTCGTCACCGCCGCAGCGACGGCGCTCGCGCTCCTGATCCTCCAGTTCCGCCCGGCGTCGGGGTCGCCGCTCTTCCTCACCGCGCTCGGGGCATCGTACGTGATGCTCATCGGGGTCGCGAGCTACTACCTCCTGGGGCCGCTCACGGTCGACCGGCGGCCGCACGCGACCCCCGCGAGCTAGACGATGGCGCGATCCTCCTCGATCCACTCGGCGCCGCTGTCCTCTCGCGAGGCGCTGCTCTTCGAGGCCGGTGTCAAGCTGGGCGGGGTGTTCCACCAGTACCTCGGGATCCCGGTATCGGAACGGACCGCCGCCGGCACCGCACGGACGATCGAGGGGGCCGTGGCGTTGCAGCCGTACGTGGTGCGCGTGCGCGCCCGGGTCGACCCCAACCGCGGAGCACCGCTCGGTCGCGGACGCTTCGCGTACCGGTATCTCACCGCGGAGATGCTCGACGTGACGGTCACCCTGCGCGATGGGGACGAAGAGGTGACGGCCCGGCTCCGCCACCGGCCGGACCTGCGCTACCCGTTGATGAGCGTCGTGCGCGCGGCCCGCCGGGGGACGCGACGGCGCCGTGCGCCGGTGTGAGGCGCGTCGGTCAGCCCGTGCGGTCCGCGATCGGGGCGTAGGTGAGGTCGGTCGGCCCGATGTACCTCGCCGTCGGGCGGATCAACCGGAGGTCCTGGTACTCCTCGAGCACATGGGCGGTCCAGCCGGAGACCCGGCTGGCGGCAAAGATCGGCGTGAAGAGGTCGTGGGGCACGCCGAGCAGGGTGTAGACCGACCCGGAGTAGAGGTCGACGTTCGGATAGAGCCCCTTTTCCCGGTGGACGACCTCCTCGACCTTTCGCAGAAGCTCGTAGTAGCGCAGGTTGCCGTTCGCCTCGCCGATCTGGCGCGACCACTCCCGCAGGATCGTCGCCCGGGGGTCCTCGACCTTGTAGACGCGATGGCCGAACCCCATGATCCGTTCGTGGCGCGAGAGCTTCTCCTTCACCACGGTCTCCGCGAGCTCGGGGGTCCCGATCTGGTCGAGGAGCTCCATCACCCGTTCGTTCGCGCCGCCGTGCAGCGGGCCCTTCAGGGTGCCGATCGCGCTCGTGACCGAGCTATAAAGGTCGGAGAGGGTCGACGCGGTCACCCGCGCCGCGAAGGTCGATGCGTTGAGTTCGTGGTCCGCATGCAGGATGAGGGCGACGTCGATCGCCCGGGCCTCGAGCGGCGTGGGGTCGCGGTCGAGGAGAGCGTAGAGGAGGTAGGCGGCCTGCGAGAGCTCGGGCCGGGGCTTCAAGGGCGCGCCTCCGGATCGCTGCCGATGGAAGGCGCCGATGATCGACGGCAGCGCGGCGGTCAGGCGCTGGGCCCCGCCGATCGAGCTCGCGCCGGGCTTCGTCTCCTCGGGTTCGAAGAGGGCGAGCATGCTCACGGTCGTTCGGAGCACGTCCATCGGGTTGCTCTCGAGCGGCAGCGACTGGATCCGCTCCACGACGGGCGCGGGGAGGGTGCGGAGCGCCCCGAACCGCGACCGGAGGTCTGCGAGCTGGGACGCGGTCGGCAGCCGTCCGTACCAGAGCAGGTAGGCGACCTCCTCGAACGTCGACCGGGCCGCGAGGTCGCGGATGTCGTACCCTTGGTAGATCAGCCGCCCCTGCAGCCCGTCGATGAAACAGATCCGGGACTCCAGCGCGACGACATCTTCGAGGCCCCGCTGGACCTCCGACGGCTCCACCATTCGGACCCACCCGCCTCGCGGTCAGCCGAGCCGGGGTTAATGGGGTTTCGTGGTCGCGGCGCTCTCCGTCGGCGCCACCGGTGGCGGGGGCGTCGGTACGAGCGGGGCGTGGGGGTGCCTCCGACGCGCATAGGCAACGCCTGCCGCGGTCCAGAGCGGGACCGAGACGAGGAGGGCGCCGGCGGCGACGAGGAAGAGAAGGCGGTAGCTGCCGAAGACGGAGAGGACCCCCGAGAGGATCGCTCCCAGGACGGCGGCGGCACCTCCGAGGGCGCTGTTGACCCCGAGCAGCCCTCCGGCGTCCCGGCCCTCGATCCCGCGGAAGAGGATCAGCGAACTCGCGGTCGTGTAGATCGCGATCGCCCCGCCCAGGACCCCGAACACGAGCAGGTTCGCACCGAAGGCTCCTCCGTGCAGGAAGACCACGAACGTGAACCCCGCGGTGGCGAGGTATCCCAGGCTCCGGACGTAACTCGACCACCGGACCAAACGGTCCGGCCCCAACCGGTTCGAGAGGGTCCCGGAGATCGGATAGAGGAGGGTCTGGGCAAAGTTGTTCGAGAAGTTGACGAGGAAGATCGCCGCGACGCCGAGACCGACCGAATAGAGGTACGGAGTGTAGGAGATGTTGAAGAGGTTCGAGGCGAGATTGAACAGGAACATCGCGGCCATCACGAGCGGCACCTCGTGGTGCATCTCCTCCCGGGCCCACTGCCGGAAGCGGGCGAGCGACCGTCGGCTCGGCCGGGGCCGCTGGGGGAAGAACGGGATCGAGATCCGGAACGAGGCCGACACCCGAACGCGCGAGAGCAGGCTCTCCGCATGCCGCGCTAGGTGCGCCGTGGTAAGGGGCCGCGTCGCCTCCCGGATCCCGAACCAGAGCGCGACCGCGCTGAGAGCGGCGAGGGCGGCCAGGACGTAGAGAAGGGAGAGGAGCGTGGCGTTCGCCACCGTCCAGAAATATCCGATCAGGAGGCCCCCGACCGAACCGACCATGCTCATCTCCTGGAAGGAGGCGAACGCGGTCGCGCGCTCGCCTTCCGAGAACTTCTCCAGGATCAGCAGGTTCGAGGCGCTCGCCCCCGCGGGGGCGAGCAGCCCGATCGCGGCGTACACCACGTAGAGGAGCGGCAGCGAGCCCGAGTGGACCAGCAGCAGGTAGAGGACGGCGTAGCCGCCGTAGTTGATCACGAGGAAGGCGCGCCGTACGCGGTACTTGTCCGAGAGATGGCCCCAGGCGACGGACGAGAGGATGACGGTCGTGTTGAACAGGGTCGCCGCGATCGCGACATCCGCCCAACTGCCGTGCAGCGGGATCAGTATCAGGAGCGGCAGGACGACCCCGAACCCCGCGGTGGCGGCGTTGATCGGTACGAACGCGAGGAGCCAGGGCCGGGCCAGTAGCCGAGCCGGCCAGGTTCGGATCGAGAGAGCCATCGTACGAACCGGCCGCTAGGGGAGCCTTACTTAAGCGGCGTTCCGTGCAGTGGTCGCGCGGGTCGACCCGGTGTTCTCGCCGGTCGACCCCGGGCCGAGCCCGCGCTCCGCCGAACTCAACGCTTATTAAGGGGGTCCGTTGTCGCCGCCTGTCGAGAGGGTGTACCGAGCGTGGCCATCGGGTTTGTCCTCATCAGCACCGCCCCTGCGAAGGAGCACGAAGTGTACACGGAGCTGCTCCGCGTGAAGGGGATCGTGGAGCTCCACCCGCTGTTCGGGGAGTACGACCTGATCGCGAAGGTCGAGGCCGAGGACTTCAACGCGCTCGGTCAGCTCGTGGTGGACAAGATCCGCTCGGTCCCCGGTGTCATCGACACCAAGACGCTCACGGGCATCAAGTTCTGAAAGGTACGCTATGTTCGGTTTGGTAGGGTCCACGGTGGCGATTGGCGGCTGGCAGTTCCTGACGATCCTGCTCCTGGTCTTCGGACTGTTCCTGATCCTGGCGGGCATCTTCACGGCGTACTTCGGCAGCGGAAAGAGCCGGACGATCGGGGTCGCGCTCCTGGTGGTCGGGCTCGTGGTCGGAGTCCTGACCGGGTACTTCTACCACATCGGGATGTTCGGCGCCACGAAGGACCAGCTCGGCTCGCTGCTCTGGGAGTCGTTCCTGGTCATCGTCGCCGCCGTGATCGGCGCCCTCGTCGCGGTCGGGATCTTCCTGGTCGCGATCATGAAGTCGTAACGGGGGTCTCCCCGGTCGACCCGGCGGGTCGGCAGCGATGGCGCGGCGCTCCGGACCGCGGCTGATCACGCTGACGAGCGATATCGGCTCCGCGTACGCTGCCCAGATGAAGGGGGTCCTCGCCCGACGGCGTCCGCCCGGCACGGTCATCGACCTCGCCCACGACCTGAGGCCCCATGCAATCCCGGAGGCTGCGTTCCTCCTGCGGGCGATGGCCGTCGGATTCCCGCCGGGGACGGTCCACGTCGCCGTAGTCGACCCGGGAGTCGGAGGCCGACGGCTTCCGATCGTGGTCGAGTGTACGGACGGGTCGACCGTCGTCGGGCCGGACAACGGCGTGCTGATCCCGCTCGCGGACGCGCTGGGACGGGGGAAGGCGTACCACATCGAGCCGGACCGGCTGGGCGCCCAGCCCCGGGTGGGAGCGACGTTTGACGGCCGGGACCTCTTTGCGCCCGCAGCGGCGCTCCTCGCGGAGGGTGTCCGCGGCGATCGCCTCGGGCGATCGGTCCGACCGCACCGGTACGCAGTGCCCTTCGCACGCAGGATACGGGGCGGAGCCCGCGGTGAAGTGGTGCATGAAGACCGATTCGGGAACCTCGTCACGAACATCCCTACCGAATGGGTCGCCTCGGGCACGGTGCGAGTGGCCCTCCGGATCGTCGGCGGAGCCCCCCGAACCGCGCCGTTCGCCGCCAGCTACGAAGAGCTCGGGCGAGGCCGGCTGGGCTGTCTCGGCTCCAGCTTCGGACTCATCGAGGTTGCGGTCCGGGAAGGGAGCGCGGCGCGGCGGCTACGAGGGGCGGTCGGCTGCACGATCGAACTGGGATGGAGGTCGCACTCGAACGCGGCCCCGACGTCAGTGAGACGGTAAATAGGCTCGACCCTAGGAGACGTGGGTCGGGACCTTTCGCCGGGAACGAACGATGGCCAAGCGCGATTATTACGAGGTCTTGGGGGTCCCGAAGACTGCCCCGGCCGACGAGGTGAAACAGGCCTACCGGCGCCTCGCGCGACAGTACCACCCCGATGTCGCGAAGGAGAATCCGAAGGCGGCCGAGGAGAAGTTCAAGGAGATCTCCGAGGCGTACGAGGTTCTCGCGGACCCCGAGAAGCGGCAGATCTACGACCAGCGAGGGTTCGATGCGGTCCAGAACGACTTCGGCCCGGGGGGATTCACCTGGCAGAACTTCACGCACGCGGGTGACCTCGAGGACCTGCTCGGGTCGAACCCGCTGTTCCAGCAGCTGTTCGGGACCTTCGGAGGGGGTCGGGCCGGACGTTCGCCCCGCGGGAGCGACGTCGAGGTCGCCATCCGTCTCCCGCTTGCCGCTGCGGTCGAAGGTGCGCATCCGACCATCGAGGTGCCGCAGAACGGGCCCTGTCCCGACTGTCACGGGACCGGCGCGAAGAACGGAACGGCGCTCGAGACCTGTCCGGAGTGCGGTGGGGCGGGGCAGGTTCGCCACACTCGGAGCCGAGGCTACACTCAGTTCATCACGGTCGGCGAGTGCCCGAGATGCCGCGGCACCGGCCGGAAGATCCTCGAGAAGTGCCCCACGTGCTCCGGGAGTGGACGCCGTCGGTCGGTCGAGCGGATTGAGGTGAGCGTTCCCGCCGGTATGGAGGATGGGTCGGTCCTCCGGATCCCCGGCCACGGCGGTCCGGGGATCGACGGCGCGCGTGCCGGGGACCTCTTCGTACAGGTCCTCCTCGAGCCGTCCGACCACATCCACCGGGAAGGGACCGAGGCGTTCGCGGAAACGACCGTGCCGCTCGCCATCGCGCTGCTCGGCGGGGAGGTCACCGTTCGGACGATCGAAGGACATGCCGAGCTCAAGATCCCCGCCGGGACGCAACCCGAGATGCAGTTTCGCATGCGGGGACTCGGTTTCCCGCGGTTCGGCGGTTCTTCGAGGGGCGACCTCGTGGTCACGGTGCACGTCGAGATCCCCCGGTCGCTCTCCGGCCACCAGAAGGAGATGCTCCATGAGGCGCTCGGCGGCGCGGCGCGGGCCGCGGCTCCCCGGCGCGACTCGATCTTCCGTCGACACAACTCCTGAGGATGGTCGACGACGAGGACGCCGCCCCGGTCGCCGAACAGTACTTCACCGAGCGACCCCGCTCGCGCTCTCGGCCTCAGACCCTGCGCTTCCTGTACCGGGGAGAGCTGCTGACGTTCGTCGTCGACACCGGGGTCTTCGCTTCCCACGGTCTGGACCCGGGCACGGCGCTCCTGATCGAGAACCTCACGATCGCCCGCACCGACCGCGTCCTCGACGTGGGCTGCGGGTGGGGCGCGGTCGGGGTCGCCGCCGCAAAAGCCGCCCGGGACGGTCGCGCCGTGCTCACCGAGGTCAATCGACGCGCCGCTCGGCTCGCCGAGAAGAACCTCGAACGCAATCGCATCGCCAACGCCGAGGTCCGGGTGGGGGCGTTCTTCGAACCGGTGGCGGACGAACGGTTCGACCTCATCGCGACGAACCCCCCCTATCGTGCCGGCCGCCCCCACGTCCTGCGGATCCTCGCCGAAGCTTCCGACCATCTCCGACCGGACGGGCGACTCGTCCTGGTCGGGAAGGGAAGCCATGGGATCCGGTTCTACCAGGAGTGGCTCGAGTCCCACTGGCCCGGCACCGTGGAGGTGCTGGGCAGGGGGTCCGGTTACCGCGTGCTCGAGGCACGACGCCGCGGGGTCAGCTCGAAGGCGTAGAGACGGGCGAGGTGTCGAACGTAGTTCGCCACGACGCGGCGACCGAGCTTGCTGTGGCCGGCGAGACGGGGCTGGAACGCGAACGGGACCTCGACGTACGGCCGCGGACGACACTTCACCAGGATCTCGAGCGCGATCTTGTAGCCCACCGGGGTCAGGGGCGCGCGCCCGAGGATGGATCGGCGGACCGCGAAGAACCCGGACATCGGGTCTCGGACCCCGGTCAGCGGCCGCGCGAGCCATCGGGCCGCCGCGGAGACGGTTCTCCGGCCCATGGTGAGGCCGGGCGCGGTGCCCCCGTCGACCCATCGGCTCCCCAGGGCGAACTCGGCGCCTCCGTCCGTCACGGCGGCCACGAGGGCGGGAATGAGCTCGGGCGGGTGGCTCCCGTCGGCGTCCATGACCACGAGGACGTCGGCCTGGGCCCGGGCGAACCCGTCGAGCACCGCCGAGGCGAGTCCGCGTACCCCCGGCCGTTCCACGACCGTGCAGGTGGGCGGGCCCGGCAGCGTCCGAGCGAACGCCCCGGTACCGTCGGGGGAGCCGTCGTCCACGATGACGACCTCGCCTCCGAGCCGTCCGACGACGGATGCCACCTGGGGGTAGAGCAGTTCGAGCGCCTCCCGTTCGATGTACGTCGGCAGGATGACCGAAACGCGAGGGCGGCTCGACATTCCGGCCGGCCGAGTCGGTTCGAGTTCTTCCGTCTTCGGGAGAGTTCCGTTCCGTGCATCGCCGAGCGACCGCGACTGCGAAGCGCTTAAAAGGAAGGGTTTTCTCGGCGGCCGCACCCTCGGACCGAGGGTCGAACGGTGGGCCCCGGCTTCCGTCCGGCCGCGCGATCCCAGGTTCCCCCCAGGGGAGTGAGCCCCGCGCCGAAGGATTCCAAGGAGACGAAGGAGGAAGTCGCCGCACCGGCGGCGGACGCCGGGGCGGAGGCCTCGACGGAGAAGACCTCCAAGAAGGAGAAGGGCGGCAAGGGCAAGGAAGGCAAGGACGGAAAGGAGGGGAAGGACGGCAAGGAGGGTGGCAAGAAGGGCAAGGCCGCTGCCCCCGGCACTTCCGGCAAGGCCGCCAAATACGTACCCGACAACCCCAACTTCCGCTACATCGTCCGCGTGTCGAACTCGGACCTCGACGGTACGCGTCCCGTGGCGCTCGCGCTCACGGGAGTGCGTGGGGTCGGACTGCGCCTCGCCGAGGTCGCGTGCCGTCTAACTGACGTCAAGACGACCGAACGAATCGGGAACCTCCCCGAACCGACCGTCGAAGCGATCGAGGCGACCCTCGCCTCGCTGCCGACCAAGGTTCCGGACTGGATGGTGAACCACCGCCACGAGCAGATGCTCGGAGAGACGGTGCACTACTTCGGCCCGGACCTAGAGACGCGTCGGCGCGACGACGTGAACCTGATGAAGATGATCCGGAGCTACCGCGGGGTCCGCCACGAACGCGGACAGAAGGTCCGCGGGCAGCACACTCGCTCCAACGGCCGCACGGGGATGGCGGCCGGGGTCCTCAAGAAGACAGCGAAGGAAGCTGCAGCCGCCGCGGGCAAGGAAGAGGCGGCGCCCGCCGCCGCGCCGGCCGCCCCCGCCCCGTCGGCGGCGAAGTCCGCCGCGGCCAAGAAGGAGTGACGAACCGATGGGAGATCCCAAGTTCCTCCGTCGCACCTACGACACTCCGAAGCACCCGTGGGAGGCGACGCGCATGGCGGAGGAGCGCAAGCTCCTTGACAAGTACGGTCTCAAGAACAAGCGGGAACTCTGGAAGGCGCAGTCGATCCTCCGCGGCATCCGCGGTCAGGCGCGGGAGCTCCAGGCGCGGTTGCGGACCGGCGAGGTCCAGGCGCAGCGTGAGACGGAGCTGCTGCTCGCCCGTCTGTCCCGACTCGGCGTGCTGGCGGTCGGCACCCCGTCGCTCGACGACGTGCTTGCCCTCACCACCGAGGACGTCCTCCGCCGACGGTTCGAGACGGTCGTCTACGGCCACGGTCTGTCGCCGACCGCGGAGAGCGCGCGCAAGTGGATCGTCCACGGGCACTTCACGATCGGTGACCACCGGGTGACCCGCCCCGGCTACCTGGTCCGCCTCGAGGAGGAGGGTCAGATCGCCTACTCGACCCAGAGCCCGTTCGCCAGCGACGACCACCCGATGCGGGTCGCCCTGCGGGAACGCCAGACGGAGAAGTCCGCGCCGGTCGAGGCGCCGCCCGTTCCAATCGAAGGAGGGACCTAGGCCATGGCGAAGATCGGGATCGCGCACATCTTCGCGAGCTACAACAACATCCACATCACCGTCACCGACATCACCGGCGCCGAGACCCTCGCGAAGGCGACCGGAGGGATGGTCGTCAAGGCCGCCCGTGACGAATCGAGCCCGTATGCCGCGATGAAGGCGGCCGACCAGGTCGCCGCGCTGATCAAGGAGAAGGGATACGACACCCTCCACGTCCGCGTTCGGGCCCCGGGCGGGAACCGGTCTCGCTCCCCCGGCCCCGGCGCCCAGGCGGCGATCCGTGCGCTCGCCCGTGCCGGCGTCAAGATCCAGCGCATCGAGGACGTCACCCCCGTTCCGCATGACGGGACGAAGCCGAAAGGAGGTCGCCGCGGCCGGCGAGTCTAGATCCATGTCCGTCAGCATCCAGGAGCTCAAACCCCGGTCCACCGTCCTCGAGTTCGACGGCCCCACCGCGTCCCAGATCAACGCGATCCGGCGCACCCTCCTCTCCGACGTTCCCAAGCTCGCGATCGAGGACGTCGAATTCCACCTCGGCCCGATCCGGGACGAGGCGAGCGGGAAGGACTACGACTCCTCGACCAGCATGTTCGACGAGGCCGTGGCGCTCCGCCTGGGCCTGCTTCCGATCCCGACCGACCTCGGCGAGTTCCGCCGGAAGTCCGAGTGTACCTGCGGAGGGACCGGCTGCCCGCACTGCCAGGTGATGTACTCGGTGGACCGAAAGGGTCCGTGCACCGTCTACGCGAAGGACGTCGTCCCGCTCGGGGACGCGTCGCTCGCGATCCTCGAGCCCGACGTCCCGATCGTCCGCCTCGGGGCCCGACAGGCGCTCCTCGCCTACGCGACCGCGGTCGTGGGGACCGCCCGCGAGCACTCGAAGTGGCAGGTCGCCCACGCCGTGGGGATGTTCCCGAGGCCCCACGTGCGGATCTCTCGGAAGGAGGGGTGCTCGGACGCGTGCCTCAAGCGCACCGCGGGTTCGTGTCCGGTCAACATCCTCGAGTTCGGGGGCGGCAAGCTCTCGGTGACGGACGAGACGAAGTGCATCTACTGCGGGGCGTGCGAGAAGTCGTGCGAGCACGGCTCGATCAAGATCGAGGCGGACACCGAGAAGTTCTTCCTCCGTTTCGAGACCGACGGTTCGCTCACGCCGCGCGAGGCGCTGCGTTTCTCGCTGAAGGAGCTCAAGCGCCGGTTCGAGGACCTCCGCGAGGCCCTTCAGTCGATCCCGTAGGCGGCCTGCTGCTCGTCCAGTCGTAGCGCAGGATCGCGGCGACGCGACCGAGCGCGGCGAGTCGGTGACCGGCCTCCCCCTCGTCGCGCACCACGAAGATCCGCACGCGCGCCGCCCGGGCCCGGTCGAGCGCCGGGGCGAGGGCGAAGTCCGAGAGCAGCGACTCCGAGACGAGCAGCGTCTCGACGGCTCCCGCGTCGACGGCCTCGGCGACCTCCACCGCCCCGAGGGCGGTGCGCGCTCCCCCCGCGAGGCTGCGCACGAGGCGTTCGACGACCTCCGACTCCTCGGCGGCCACGCTGCCCCGGAGCGCCTCGCTCGCCTTCCCCGAGCGGAGCAGCTCATCGACCCCGACGCGGCCGGACTCCGCGGTCGCGTAGACCTTGAGCTTCTTCTTCAACGCGGGCTCCCCCTCGGCGATCCGTTTCTGGAGCTCCTCCTTCAGGAAGCCGGGTCCGACGACGAGGAGCGCCGTGGCCGCTGCGCCTTCCCGTCGCAGGAGGGCGAGCAGCTCCTCGACGTACGCCGCCCGGTCCTTCTCCCCCTGGCCTCCCTCGTAGCGCTTCCCCGCGATCGTGCGCCGCACGTCGGCGATCGGCTCGATCGCGCGGCCCCGCACTCGCACGATGGAGGAGTCGCCCCAGTCGACCGCCGCGATGACGATCGTCGGGTCGTCGGTCCCCTTCAGGCCCTCCTCGAGGATCGTCCGGTCGGCCGCCGAAGGTTTCGGCTTGGCGACCGTGACGTCGTCCCCTTCTCCCAGGTCGAGGGTGTGGTGGCGCCCGATATCGAACGGACCCTCGACGATCGGACCGGTCACCCGGACGTGTTTCGAGAAGCCATGGAACTCGACCTGCTCCGCCCTCAGAGCGAGGAACACGCGCCGGCGGGACCGTTCGGCGCCCGAGACCTCGGCCGGTGCCTCGGGGTCGCGTCGCGTCGTGGACGCGCCCACGATCTCGCCGGGGTGCACGAACCGTGCGATACGCCACAGGTCGCTCGGGGTCTCGAGCCGAAGCCGGTAGAGCCCGGTCGTCGCATCGTGGTGGAGCAGGCGCACGGGAAGTCTCCGGGACGGTTCGGACGGGGGCCGAGTACAAGCGCGTTTCGATGCAGCCTCGGAACGGCGGGCCCACGTCCCGTGCGCGGAAGGTTTATCGAGGTTCGCTCGGGTCGGGCGGTGCGGGAGGAGGCAGCACCTGAGTCGATACGGCGATCTCTTCGCTCGGCCGTCGTTCGGTCCGTTCCTCGCCGCCGGCGCACTCCAGTTCGCCGCACCCTCGACGGTGCTGGTGATCTTCCTGTACGCGGTCACGTTCGCCTACCCGTCGGCCGAGCGTCTCACCTACGGCGCCCTCGCCCTCGCCTTCCTCGGGCTGTCCTCGGGGATTCCGACCCTTGCGGCCGCGTTCTTCTCGGGTGCGCTGGCCGACCGGAACGACCGGGGGCGACTGATGCGCCTCGTCAATCTCGCCTCGCTGCTCGCCGTCGCGGCCGCCGTCGCGGACCTCGTCTTCGCTCCGGCCGCCCACCTCACCGCCCCCGGCCCGGCGGGATTCTATCTGCCTCTCTGGGTACTCCTGCTCTATCCGTGCTGGGCCGCGGTCGTCGTGACATCCACGCTCTTCCGGCCCGCCTACAACACGTCGATCCCCCGCCTGGTCGAGACCCAGGAGCTCGGGCGCGCCAACGGAGTGATCTACGCGAGCGCCGCGGTGCTCAGTGCCGTCGGAACGATCTCGGTCGGCGCGATGCTGACGTACGCCCCGACCGCCGACGCGCTCGCGATCCCGTTCGCCCTGTTCTTCGCGACCCAGGTCGCGTTGCTGAGGATCGACGTCGACCTTGCAGTGACCCGGACCGCGGCTCGTCGGTCGGTGCTTCGGGATGCGCGGGACGGGTTCGCGTATCTGGGCCGCCGTCGGGAGCTCCTCCAGATCACGGTCGCCGCCCTGGTCGTGAACTTCCTATCGGCGGTCGCGTTGGTCGAGCTCGGGTTGTACGTGGAAAGCTGGCTCGGCCTCGAGCAGGGCATCTGGTACGGTGCGATGGTCACCGCGTCCACGCTCGGCGTCGGCGTGGGATTCGTCCTCATTTCTCGATTCCACTTCGAGCCGATGGCCGGTCGCGCGATCATGCTCCTCACGCTCGCGATGGGGCTCTCGTTGCTCACGCTCGGACTCGTCCGCTCGGTGTGGCTCGCGCTGCCGGTGATCTTCATCTACGGCATGATGCCCGGGATGATCGCGACGGTGTTCCTCTCGACCGTGCAGGCCTCCGTCCCGGACGCGATGATGGGCCGCGTCTTCTCCGCGGACGAGGTCGGCAGCTATGCGCTCGTCCCGTTCGGCCAGTACGCGGGGGGTGTCCTGACCTACGAGGTCGGGGTCCAGGGAACGTACCTCGCGGCGGGGGGGACGATCGTCGCGTTCGGTCTGCTGATGGCCGCCTCGTTCGGCGCGCTGCGTCGACTCGGATACCAACCCCGGAACGACGGGCCGACTGACGGGGCGTCCGGTTCCTAGGTCGTCGCCGGCGCGACCGGGATCTGTGCGCGGGAGTACCACCCGTGCGACGGCCCGAGCGACCGGACGAACCCGAGTCGTTCGTAGAGCCCGTGGGCCCGGGAGTTCCCTTCGGTCACGTTGAGGACGATCACCGACTCGTCTCGCGCGCGCAGCGCCCGGACAGTCGAGACCAGCACGGCCCGTCCGAGGCCCCGTCCCTGGAGGGCCGGGTCCACCATCACGTCGGCGATGAGGGGACCGTAGGGCGCGCGCACGACCAGGGACGCCGCGGCGAGGCCCGACTCCCCGTCGAGCACCGGAGACGCCCAAGGAAGGAACTCGCCCCAGCGTCCCCCGAAGATGTCGCGAAGCGCGATCTCGGCGTCGCGCACCGGATCGGGGTCGGCGAGGAACAGGTACCGGTCGAAGTGGCCCCGGTACGCCTGTTCGTGCAGCCGGGCGAGGGCGGGCTGGTCCTCCGGGCGCGCGTCGCGCAACCGACCCGCCGGACCCGTCGCGCGGTCGGGAGTCCGGGATTGGGGAGGGAACCGCATCTCCGACCGGGAGAACCGGGCGAATCCGAGGCTCTCCATCACCTCGGACTCCTGGTCGCCCGTGAGCCCGGCGAGGCGGCCCGGTGCGAACAGCACCGGTCCCGCGGTCGACTGGACCTCCCGAAGGAACGCGCGGTAGTCGGCCGGGGTCTGGTGGGCCTCGATCCCGAACATCACCTGGAGCGTCGCGCCGAGCGCGGTGGGGCGCTCCCAGAGGGCGACCCCGACGGCCCGGTCCCCTTCGAACCGGATCGCACCGGCCGCGGAGCCCTCGGCAACCTCCCGCTCCACCATCGACAGGAACGGCCCGGTCTCGGAGTCCGGGTCGTTGCGCCAGAGGATCGCCCGGCGGGCCAGGGTGAGTGCGGTCGCCCGGTCCGCGTCGAGAGTTCGCAGCTCGCTCACTCCCTCCTCGAGGCCCGCACGGGCACATCACGCTACCGCCGGCCCGGGCGGGGCGAAATGTAGTTAGGGGCCCGCCTCCTCGCCCGGACATGCCCGGACGTGTCGCGCCGATCGATCAGTTGCTCCGAGAGCGCCACCTGCTGAAGCACCCGTTCTATGTCGCCTGGTCGCGCGGCGAACTGCCGCTCGATACCCTGCGCTCGTACGCGCGGCAGTACTACCAGTTTGAATCGAACTTTCCCCGCTACGTGGCGGCCGCCTATGCCCACCTGCGGGAGCCCGCGGAGCGACGCGTCCTGCTCGACAACCTGGTCGACGAGGAGGGACGCGACCCGACCCACCCCGAGCTCTGGCTCGACTTCGCGGAGGGACTCGGGGTCTCCCGTCGGGCGGTGCGACGCACTGCCGCGACCGGACCGACCCGGGGGCTGCTCTCAGCCTACGAGCGCCTGACCGCGGCCGGTCCCGCGAGCGCCCTCGCCGCCCTCTACTCCTACGAGTCGATATTCCCCGAGATCGCCGCCGAGAAGTCGCGGGGGATCCGCGCCATGTACGGCATCCGCGACCCGGCGGCCCATGAGTTCTTCCGGGTCCACACGGGGGCGGACGTCGAGCACTCCCGTGCCGAGCGGAAGATCCTCGAGAGCGAGCTCCGCAGGTCTCCCCGTTCTGCCCCGATCGCCGTGCGGTCCGCAACGGACGCCATCGGTGCGTGGTGGACGTTCCTCGACGGCTTCCCCTGCGCCTAGGCCGATCCGTCCGGCCGGGGACCCGGGCGACCGGCCCCGACTGCGCCTATCGACGGCCGTAAACCCTCGCGGCGGCTCGAAAGCGGCATGGCGCTCTTCGTCGCCGAACACCGCCACGCCGCCGACCACTGCCCCGCCGGAAACCCGGAGATGGCCCCGTTCTTGCTGCAGCTGCTATCGGACGAGCACGCGTCGAAGGCCGGCCTCACGCTCCGCGGAGACGCCGTGGTCCGGGGCCAGCACCACCTCTACGTGATCGTCGAGGGACCGACCGAGGGCGCGGTCCGCGACTACCTCGCGCCGTTCGCCCAGGCCGGCTCGCTGGACGTCGTCCCGGCGTCGTCGTGCGAGGACGTCGTCCGCCGCGGGGCCCGTTGAACGAACGGCCCCGAGCGCTGGGTTTGGACACCTCAGGCCGCCGACCGCGGTATATCCGTCTCCTGGGGGGGCCCCTTCGAGCGGAAGGTGGTTATTGACCTTCGGGCATAGCTGTGGCCAGTATGGGTGCCTCCCTTCCCATTCCCCGGGAGTTGATGGATTTCCTCCGACTGAGCGGTCCTCAGTCGATGCTCCTCCGGGGCCCGCCGGGTTCGGGAAAAACGAGCCTCTCCCTCGCGCTCCTCGAGTCGTTCACCGGGGACCGCTACTTCGTGACGAACCGGGTTCCGAGCGACGACGTACTGATCGCCTTCCCTTGGCTCGGAGAGAACGGGAAGCACGGGATCCATGTGATCGACAATACCGACGAGGAGGTGAGCCTCGCCCAGGCGACCCGGGCACTGCTCGCCCAATCTCCCTCGGTCCTCAGCGACAGCCCCTCGGAGACCAAGGAGCTCACCGAGTTCCTCTGGCTGCCCGAGCCTCTGCAGGAGGCGTGGAGCCGGCTCGACCCGGAGAAACCGTCCCTCATCGTGGTCGACTCCTGGGACGCCCTGGTAGAGTCGTACCTCGGCAACCGTGTGGGCGTCGCGACCACCGAGCTACCCTCCCGGGCCGAGATCGAGCGCTCGCTGCTCCGGCGGATGGGGCGGGCGCGCACCCACATCCTCTTCGTCCTCGAGCGCGAGGAGCAGACGCAGCTCGACTACCTCGTGAACGGAGTGGCGGTCACGAGCCGCGAGGTCGTCCAGGGCCGGCTCGAACGATGGCTCACGATCTACAAGCTGCGCGGGGTCCGCATCGAGAACCCGCTCTACCCGTTCTCGCTCGAGTCCGCCCACTTCGAGTGCATCGTGCCCGTCCGGCCCTACGGCCAGCTCCGGGGCGGCCGGTTCAACCCGGCGCCCGACGTGATGCCGGGTCTTCTGTGGCCGGGGTCGAAGGCGTTCGCGGAGAGCTTCGGGCGGCTCCCGCTCGGCAAGTCGTCCCTCGTCGAGATCGAGAAGGAGGTCCCGAACCAGATCCCGTACCTCCTGCTCGCCCCGATGCTCGCGCATACGGTCGAACGGAACGGTCGGGTGATCTTCGTGCCGGATGCGAGCACGCTTCCGGAGGACGTGTGGGAGGCGCTCCACGGTTCCGTCGACCGACACCGTTTCCTCTCCCAGGTACGGTTCCTCCTGCCTCCGGCAGGGCCGAACGAAGGACCGTCGGAGTTCGAACCGACGATCGTCCGGCTCGGTCAGTCGAGCAACGGCTCGGCGCTGCCCCCGAACGACGAGATCGGGATGGACCAATTCCTGCAGTCGGGCTCGACTCCGGATTCTCCCGGCCTCTTCGTGGTATTTCTCCAAGGGCTCGTCGCGATCGCGACGTCGATCGGAGTCGCGATCACCCCCGAGGTGGCCCAACGTCTCCCGGCCCAGATCCAGGCCGCGGTGCGCGGTTCTCCCATCCACGCGATCGCGATCGGCTCCTCCCAGTCCCCCCTGCTCGACCCGCTGCGGCCGACCGCCGCCCTCCGGCTCCACATCCGACAGGGGCAGGGCCGGATCTTCCTCCACGCCTCCGACCCGTGGACCCCGTCGTTCGTCCTGACGGAGGGCCACGACCAGGCGCCCTACGGACTGCTCCGCGTGGTCTAGTCCGGGGCGCCGAAGACATGACCCCAGGGTGCGCCCGTCGCGCCGCCGGACCGCTGCGCGGGCTCGGGCCCGCCGACTCGACGCGCGGAGAAACACTGCGTCCGCGGTTTCAGAAGCTTTTTACGGGCGAGGACCGTATTCACGGTACGGGCACCGGAAGATCCGGGGGTTCGGACGTCCCTCCATGACCGTCCTCACGTACCTGGTCGTAGATGACTCACCCACCGTGCGGCTCACGATCAAGCAGGCGCTGAGCCAGGAGCAGGTCCCGCCCGAGCACGTCTCGGAGGCGAGCTCCGCGAGCGAGGCCGTGGCGACGTTCGACCGCGTACATCCGGACGTTGTGTTCATGGACGTCAGCCTGACAGAGGGGGCGGCCGCCACCCCCGGCGGCGACCAGTTCCTCAACATTCTCAACCGGCCCCGGACCCAACTCCAGAGCGGGAACGAGGTCGCCCGGTACATGCGAGCCCGCAACCCGAACCTCACGGTGGTGGTCTGCACCGGGAACCCATCGGACGACCCGCGCGTCCGCGAGTTGATCAAGGGCGGCGCGTTCCAGCTGCTCCAGAAGCCGATCCGGCTCGCGCAGATCCGCGAGGTGCTGCGCCAGGTGCGAGACGAGCGGGACGACGGCCCCGCGAACCCTCCGAAGTAGGCGACCGTCGCGACCGGCTCAGGTCGACCGACGCATCGCGGTGAGGACCTGTTCCACCGCCGGGAACTCGCGCAGGACGTGCTCGAGGCTCGATCGCATCGGGTCGAGTTCCCCGGCGCTGGCCGACCGCTCGAGCTCGGCGCACCGTCGGGAGAGGGCCAGCGCTCCGACCTGGGCGCAACCCGATTTCAGGTTGTGGGCGGACTGGGAGACCGCGATCGCGTCGCCCCGGTCCGCCGCCACTTTCAGCCGGTGGAGCATGAGGCGACTCTCCGCAAGGAAGGCATCGACGAGCGCGGGGAGGAACGTCGCGTCCGGCCCCGCGAGCTCGCGCAGTTGGACCCATGCCTCCGCGTCCAGCGGGCTGGGGGGCGCGACCGGGCTAACGGTCGGCGGAGGGGGGCTCGGCGCGGCGGAGGGCTCGGTCGCCCCGCCCGGAGGGGTCCGGCGAGAGGACATCGACTCTCGCACGCGCACGAGCACCCGGTGCCCCGCGGCTCCCGGGAAGCGCCGGAGGACGTACTCGAGGTCGACGGCGACCCCGCCCGGGCCGGGAAGGGAGAGCTCGCCCATCGCACAGGACGGCACGGGGGACGTCGAGCCGGAGGACGCACCGCCCGCCGAGACCTCTTGCGCGATCGTGGTGAGCCAGCTCGGGCATTCCGTCGGACCCTGCGGGCTCCCTGTCAGCCGGGCGAACGCCGGATTGGCGAGGACGATTCGCTGGTTCGCGAGGACCGCCACCCCTTCGTTCAGGGCGGTGAGGGGTTCGAGGAGCTCCGCTTCCGGCAGTTCGCCGCGCAACAGCCGGGACTCGACCGCCTGCCGACGCGCCGCGGCCTCGAGGGCCCGGGCGAGGTGCCCTTTCGGGAAGATCCCCTTGATCTGGTAGTCCTGGGCACCGGCCGCGATCGCGGCTCGGATCAGCCGGGGATCCTCCGACCCGGTCAGGACGATGACCGCGACCTGGGGCGCCTTCTCGCGGATCCGCAGCAGACCGTCCGCGCCGCGGCTGTCCGGCAACCCGAGGTCGAGCAGGACGACATCGGTCGTCCCACGGCACAGGTGCTCGAGCGCGGCGGAGACCCGTGCGGCCCGGGTGCAGGTGAACCTCCTCCCCGGCTCGTGCATCAACGCCCATTCGACGAGACGGGCGTCCCCGGGGTTGTCGTCGACGACGAGGACGCGAAGGGCGGCCTCTTCCATCGACCCTGCGCGGTCCCCCCCCGCTCCGGCCTAGTGTGTCGGAAGTTCCACGGTCGTGAACCAGAAGTTCTCGATGGTCTTCACGACCGAGTGGAACTGTTGGAAGTCGATCGGTTTGCGGACGTAGCAGTTGGCGTGTTGCTCGTACGCCCGGGCGATGTCCTCCTCGGCCTGGGAGGAGGTCATGACGACGATCGGGATCCGCCGGAGATCCGGGTCGGACTTCACCTCGCGGAGCACCTCGCGCCCGTCCTTCCGTGGCATGTTGAGGTCGAGGAACATCAGGTTCGGCCGGGGAGCGTCCGCGTACTTTCCCTGCCGTCGGAGGTAGGCGAGTGCTTCCACCCCGTCCCCGACCCAGTGGATCTCGTTGAGCACCTTGCTGTCCCGCATCACCTCACGCACGAGGCGCGCGTCGGCCGGGTTGTCTTCGACGATGAGGATCTGCACCGGGCTGGGGCCCGATCGCTCGGAAAGTCCCATGGTCGACCTCTGCCATGCGACTTCCTCACGTAAAGACTTGCGGCCGGTGCGGTCACGCCCCGGGTCGAACGGCCGACGATCGGCCGGGTCGGCTCGGGGCCGAGAGGTACCGCCGTCGGCGCGGCTAAACGAGCTCCTTCAGGCGCTCTTCGATCATCGAGAGCGCCTCGACCTTCGTCTGGGTGTCGGTGGTGTCGGCCTCGCGCACGGGGGCCGGCGCGATCGATTTCCGGTCGACCGGGATCGTGAAGAGGAACGTGGTGCCCTCGCCGGGGCGCCCCGTGCTCTCGACCCACAGCTTTCCCCCGTGGCGCTCGACGACCTTCTTGCACACCGAGAGCCCGATCCCGGTGCCCGGGTACTCTTCGCGGCTGTGCAGGCGCTGGAAGAGGACGAAGATCCGCTCCTGGTACTCCGGGAGGATCCCGATCCCGTCGTCGCGCACGGAGAACCGCCAATCGGGTCCGCGCCGCTCGACCTCGACCCAGATGTGCGGAGGATTCGGACCGTGGAACTTGATCGCGTTGCCGATCAGGTTCTGGAGGACCTGCCCGAGCTGCACCGGGTCTCCCTCGAGGTCGGGCAGCGGCGCCCGCGTCACCTCGGCCTTCGCCTGTGCGATGGACTCGCGGAGGTTGGCGAGAGCGACCGTCAGGACCTGGTCCATCGAGAGCCGCCGGAACGCCTGGCCCCGCGTGTCGATCCGGGAGTACGAGAGCAGGGCGTCGATGAGTTCCCGCATCCGCGTCGCCCCTTCCTGGGCGTAGCGAAGGAACTCGCGCGCATCGTCGTCCAGTTGCGGGCCGTACCGCTGCTCGAGCAGCTGGGTGTAACTACCCACCATCCGGAGCGGCTCCTGGAGATCGTGCGACGCGATGTAGGAGAACTGCTCGAGCTCCCGGTTCGAGCGGGCGAGCTCGGCGGCGCGACCGGCGAGCGCCTCGACGAGCTTCTCTCGCTCCGCGAAGTCCCGGAGGTACACTCCCGACATCTTCTCGCCCCGCATCCCCGGGACGACCGCACTTTGTACGACCACCTGCAGCGGGAGGACGGAGCCGTCCTTTCGGAGCCCGCGGAACTCCCCGGACGCCGTGGGGTCTCCCGGGGTGTGCTGTTCCACGAGCCGGGTGAGGCTCGCGCGGGAGGTGGAAATGAACAGCTGGCCGAGCGGCCGGCCCACGATCTCGGCCGGAGCGTATCCAAGGAAACGCTCGACCGCGGAGTTCGAGAAGCGGACCACCTGCGTCTCGTCGACGAGGAGGAGCACGCCCAGCGGAAGGTCCAGCAGGAGACGGGCCTGGTCGTCGAACGGCTGCGCCGGAGCCGCCCGGCGGGAGAGAAATCCCCCCACGATCAGTCCCCACTGCTCCTGGCCCGGAACTTTCATCGATCCTTCCCGCTCCGCGATGGGAAATCCGTGCGGTCGCCGTAGCGGTTCGGCCCGCCGTCGCCCTCGGGCGTCGAGACCCCGGCGGGGATGCCGACCTCGGAGGGGACAGCGCCCGGCATACGGGTCCGTCGAGGGGTCATGGGCGGGCGCCGACCTCGCGCGCCTCGACGTCGTGGGCGGTCATCGGCGTGACACCGTAGCGGCGTCGAGCCCACTCCGGCGGATAGAATGCGATGAGACTCATGAGGCCGGGGATCACCTGCACTACTCCGCGAGCCAGGAGCCAGCCGGTGGTACTTCCGGGGAAGAACACGTCGAGCCCGAACCACAGGAGGATCCCGCCGCCGACGAGCCAGATGCGGTATCGTTGGGCCGGATCCTTCGTTCGGCGAAGCAGGGAGAGGTACAGGATCGCACCGACGATCTCGGGCCCGACAAGTCCGACGACGAGCGGCCCCTCCAGCACGGCGATGGGAGCATTGGAGTAGACGATCGTGGGTTGGCCGGCCGAGAGGATAAGTCCGGTCGGGCCCTGGGAGAAGAAGTAGTAGAGGACGGAGACGTAGAAGGCGGCGTAGAACACGCTCAACGCGACCACGTGGTATCGGCCGGAGTACACGTAGAGGAGGAACCCTACCAGACCCCAGAGGAACGCGCAGTCGACGAGGACGACCACCATGTACAGGGTGAGCGCCATCGAGAACGGTAGGGCGTTCGCGGCGGCGAGGGCGAGCTCCACGCCCCCGACGGCGACGCCGACACCCAAGCCGGCCCACCAGAGCGAGAACTGCGCCGAGGCGAGGCGTGACCCCGCCGATACCGGGCGCCGATACAATCGATATCCGACGTAGAGGTAGACCGCGGCGACGCCGAAGGCGATGATCGCACCGGCAACGGCGAGCGGAATCTGGGAGGGTGGGATCAGCGCCGTCACGATCTAGCGCAAGCCTCCCGTCGTCGGGTCCTGGCGGTTCGCAGCGCCTCTCATTGCGACAGCGGCTGGCGAGGAGCGTCGTGCTCCGTTTCGCGCGCCCTAGTCGATGAAAGGCGCGCGCTCGGGTTATGTTACTATCGTGCGGCGTGCAATCGAATCCGCGGGCCCGTTCGACGTGCCGCTCCCCACGTGCGGGCGGGCGGAGATACGGTCGGAGGTGCGCGAAGGCGTCCGCCGGAGGCTCTTGCGGCGGCCGCGCAGCCGCGGTCGGGAGGTCCTAGTGACGCGGCGAGACCGGGCGGGCGGTCGCTGCGCTCACGGCTGCGCGGGTCTCTCCCGGTAGTACTCCTCGGGTCGGTCCGTCGGGCGAAGGTCCAGGCGGCGACGTACCCACGCCGGGGGAATCAACGCGACCAGGCTGAGCAGCCCCGGGATCACCTGCAGGATGTCCCGGGCGAGAGCCCAGGAACTCGTCGAGGACGGGACGAAGACGTCGAGCGCGAACCAGAGCAAGATGCTGGACCCGACGAGCCGGATCCGATACCGGATCGTTCGGTCTTTCGTCTGCCGGAGGAGCGAGAGGTACAGGATCGCACCGGCGATCTCGGGACCGAGAAGACCGACGACGACCGCGAGGGAGAGACCGACGTTGGCCGGTACCGAGAACGCCAGGGTCGGACTACCGGCCGCCAGGATGACCGCGGACGGACGCTGGGAGAAGCTCCAGTAGAGCACCAGGGCGTAGAACCCCGAGTAGAACGCGCCCAGCCACAGGAGGTGGTACTTCCCGGTGTACACGTAGGTCAGCGACCCCACGAGGCCCCAGAGGAACGCGCAGTCCACCAGGATCGACACGACGTAGACCGTCAGGGCTGCCGCCAGCGGGAACGCGTGCAGGAGCGCCAGCGCGACCTCGACTCCGTTCAGCCCAAGAGAGAGTGCAAGCCCGATCCACCAGAGCGAGAACTGGTAGGACGCGAGGCGGGAGCGGGCGGCGACCGGGCGCCGCGCCAGTCGGTATCCGACGAAGACGTAGACCGTCGCGACCGCGGCGTTCACCGCGAGGGTCGCGAGCGCCTCGGGGACCGCAGAGGGAGCGTAGAGCGGGTTCACGCTGCCTCCTCCTCGGCCGGCGGCACACGGGGGCGCGGAACACCCATCTTCGTTTCGGATATCGGGGCGGACGGTCTACTCCCGAACCTTCGACCGGTAAAGAGGGGGCATGCTGACGGGTTAAGGTTCTATCGAGCGAGTGGAAGAGCGGGGCGGCGAGACCGCATCGAACCCCGCGTCGGACTGCGATACGGTGTGTTCCGGCGGGAGAACGCTCCGCACGCCGGAACGGGTCCGGTGCGGCCCGGCGCTCCGAGCGAACGCGAGGGGCGCCCTGCCGAGCTCCTGCCCGGTGCGCCGTCGGAAAGGTTGATTCATATAGGTGCGAGACGATATGTCAATCGTCAGACAAAATTAGGGGTGTTGTCTGACGGACATGGCCGACACGTCGGAGCGGGTTACAGTTCGGATTCCGCAGGAACTTCTCGAGAAGTTGAAGCAGATCCAGTCGAGCAAGGAGACCCCGACGATCTCCGACACGATCCGAGAGGGACTCGAGCAGTACATCGAACTGAACCTCCCGCCGCAGAACGTCCGCAAGGTCGTGGTCGAACTCTCGCGCCAGGACAACAACCGGCTCGAGGAGTTCGTGCGCGAGGGGAACTCGGTCAGCGTGGACGACGCGGTCCGCTCGGCGGTCCGCGAGTACATCCGCGGACGGCTCGACCAGCTCTCGCCGTCGGCGCGATCCCACCGCCGGGAAGGGGAACCGGTCGCCGCTGAGGGCTCCCCTCCGCCCTAGGCGGCCGGGGAGTCGATGTCCGTCGACCCGAAACCGCCCGAGGCGTGGGCCTCGCTCGCGCTCGCGCCACCGTGCGCCATCGTGGGCCTGGGGGGCGCCGGCAGCGAGGCGGTGCAGGACCTCGTCAATCTCGGGATTCCCGGCGTGCGAGCGTTCGCGGTCAACACCGACGCGAAGCACCTGCTCCGGATGGGCGTGGAGGAGCGGATCCTCATCGGTGCGCGCGAGCTCCGCGGCCGAGGGAGTGGCGGAGACCGGGCCTCCGTCCTGCGCGCGGCCGAGGACGGCAAGGAGGAGATCCTCCGTCGCCTCGCCCCGTTCGAGATCGTCTTCCTCCTCGCTGGCCTCGGAGGCGGGACGGGGAGCGCGCTCCTGCCGTTCCTCGCACGAGAGCTCCGAAAGACCGACGCGCTGCCCGTGCCCGTCGTGTTCCTCCCCTTCCAGGTCGAGCTCGACACGAACCAGGGACGGCGAGAGAACGTCGAGGCGACGCTCGCAGAGCTCGAGCAGATGGGGGGACTGCTCCTCGCGCTCGCGAACGAGAAGCTGCGACGGTTCGAATCGCTCCCGATCCACCGGGTCTTCCACGTCCGGAACGCCTACCTTCACTCTCTCGTTTCGAGCCTCGTCGACATGGTGGAGAACCCGTCCCAGTTGAACGTCGACCTCGCGACCCTCAAGAACCACCTTCGGGAGGCGGGACTCTCGACGCTCGTCGTGGGGGAGTTCCACATCTCGGAGCCCGAGCGGCTCGTCCATCAGGCGCTCTCCGACTCGCTCCTCGATTTCCACCTCTCGGACTCCGCGTCGGCAATCGTGCACCTCGACGGCGGGTCGAACCTCACGCTCCGCACCCTCGACCGGGTGCTCCGGGCGATGCGACAGCGCCTCGGAGAGCCCCAACGGCTCGTCTTCGGGACGCGGGTGCGCCCCGAACCACGGGATGTCGTTCGCCTGACCGCGGTCATCGGCGGTCTCCGGCCCCGGAGCGTCCGCGACGCCCTTCGTCCGGGGACCCCGAATTCGGGACCGCTGGTCGCCCGCTAGCGGTCCGGCGGCACGCTCCGTGCGGCCTCTCGCAGGTCCAGCTCGTGGTGGGCTGCGTCGACAACCTGGGAGGTCCGCAACGAACGGGGTCCGACCGAAAGCTGCGGAACCCCCGAGCCCGTCAGGAGAGCGACCTCGCTCTCCGACGGTTCGTACGGGTCCGAGACGACCGCCCCGAACTCCTCGGTCGGACCGTCGTACCCGGCGAGGGGTCGTCCGGATTCGGTGAGCCACACCGCCCCCGGCCGCGCGAGGAACGCGCGGAGGTCGATCGCCGGGTCGCAAGAGGAGACGCGCAGGCCCGGCGACGCCTCGAGTTCGCGCGGAAACTGAACCGCCCGGACCAGCGCATTCTTGAGCAGCGCCGCCGTCGAACGCTCGTCCGGATTTAGATACCGGAGCCGGGCCCCGACGAGCTCGATCTTCCGTGCGGCGGGGGGAGGTTCGGCGACGAACAGGATCGTGACCTCGGTATCGCGCCGGAGGTCGTTCGAAAGGGTGAACGCGGTCGAAACGGACCGCGCGATCTCGTCCATCCGCCCGGCCCCCCCCGCGAGGTCGTTGAGGGTGAAGCCTCCCGAGACCGGGACCCGATGAGCGAGGAGCAGGAAGCGACGCATCGGAACGCCCGAGCCGTCGGCGAGGTTAAGCGGACGGGGTCCGGGCGGATTCCGGGGGAGCACGGGAGCCCCCCGCACGGGAGGGTTGCCGTTGCGCCCGGCGGGTGGTCCGGGTTATTCGTCGTCCGCGCCGCGGCGGCGGCTGCCGCGTCCGGGGGCGGGCGGGGGCGGCAGGGGGTTCTGCCGGCGCTCCAGCCAGATCTCATCCCCCAGCTCGTGGTACACGGCATGGGCCGGCATTCCGGTCCCGTGCTCCCCGTGGGGGAGTCGGAACGCACCCGACCGATTGGAGTTGGAAGAGTAGACGACCTCCTGCTCGCCGGCGGCGGCCATCGCGGCGCTCTCCTCTCGGGCGAGGTCGAAGATGCGGTCCTTGCGGAACATCCAGTAGTGGATCCGCCACTCCCGACCGTCGTAGAGCGTCGTCTCGTCCCGTTCCGTCTCGAGGATGCCGGTGTCCTCGAGCATGTAGAACGTATCGCGATCGTCCGGCTCCAAGACGTTGTCGATGATCCGTTCGTTGAATCCGAAGAAGTTCAGCACGTGAGCCGCGATCGACCGCGCGTCCTCCGGTCGCATCCCTTCGTGCCCGACCGAGCGTCGGATCGCCTTGGCGAGGGAGTCGAAGTCGACCGGCCCCGCCACGTCGGTGAGCGCGGCGTCGGTGGGAATCCCCGCCCGGGTCGTCCGAATATCGGCGTCGGTCCGAAGAGGGACCGGGTTGCGGAGGGTGTACCGCTGGGTCGGCGCCTTCGGGTCGGACCCGGGTCCCCGCATGAGGGAATCTATCCTAAGTTACGGTATAAATAGATTGGGAAAACGGGTGGGACCCCGCCCGTGAGGCGCCCACCGGGTCGGCAGCGGCTCCGGGTACATTTTTCCCCCGGGAGGTCTCGTTTACTGAGGGAAGGTTGCCCGGACGCCCCCGCACCGTGCTAAAGCACCACACGGCGTCCTCGACCGACCTTCTGCAGCGCCTCGATCCCCGGTCGCCACTCCTCCTCCTCGATCCGGAACTCGAGCTCGGCGAGCTGGGCGAACTCCCGGGGGAACGGAAACAGCGACTTCGCCACGTAGACATGGGCGAACGGGCCGCTCGAAGGCCCGGTCCAGCTCTTCCCCGTCTCGACGACCGACCGATACTCGTAGTATTCCGGGGCCGGGACGAACCAGATGGTCCGGTCGTCGGTGCCCCGCCCGGCGCGCGGGCCCCGGGAGTAGACCTGGAGGTTCAGGTGGCGGAGAACGGCGGTCGGGAGACTGAATATGTGACGCTCGCCCGGGCGCGCGGACGCGAGAAGACGCCCGCGGACGGTTTCCACCGCCAGCGCCTCTCGCGCCGGGTGGGTGGCGATCACCCGAGCCAGGCCCGGGCCCCGGGCGAGGAAGGAGATCGACCGGCTCGCCTCCCGTGAGCTCCCCTCCTCGGGTTGGAACCGGATCAGCTCCGCGACCTCGAGCGGGAGCTGCATCGTGAGCCAGGTGGGGTGGACCGCCCGAACGATGACGTACTCCATTCGGTCGGAGGGAGGCGAGGGCCCCGCTATAAGAATTCTGAGAACGGCGGAGCACCGTTCACGTTCGCGGTGGGAGATGCTCCAGGGTGGCCACGACTTCCCGGAAGTCGTGGGTTCGGAGCACCCGGTCCGCCGCGCGATCGACCTCGGGGAGGGCGGAGTTCAGGGAGATCCCGGCGCCGACGACGGGGAAGATGAGCGCGTCGGCTCGTCCGTCACCGATGTGAACCACCGAGGCCGGGAGGACCCCCGTCCGATCGGCGAGTCGGCGGAGGCCACCGGCCTTGTCGGCCCGCACTCGTTCGGCCGGACCGATGACCCCGTCGACGACCGACTGGCCGGTCGTCCCCTCGAAGTCGTCGAAACCGAAGCTCCGACAGTACCACTCGCAGACGTACCGCGGGTTATGCGTCAGCAATGCGACGCGGCACCCGCTCTCGTGGAGGGACGTGACCCCTTCCCCGATCCCGTCCATCTTCGGGGTGGCGAGGAGGGCGCGCTCGACCTCGGCGAGGGGGTGCCCCGCGGCGATATTGAGCAGCCCGTCGAGGTGCTCGTCTTCGCCCACCTCGTTCGCGAAGAATCGCCGGTTGGATCGCTCGAACGCCTCCCGTTGCCCGAGGGCGTCGGCAATCACGCGCCAGCCATGGACCCGGGTGAGGGTCCCGTCGATGTCGATCGTCACCAGCGGCCAGCGCGGGGCGGTCTCCGTAGCGCACCTCAGGAGCGGCTGCCGACACCCATGAGGATTCCGCCGATCCAGAGGGCGAGGATGCCGATCCCCGCGGCGGGGAGGGCGTAGGCGAGCCTCGCGGGTGCGGTCGGAAGCAGCACCGACAGGAGGATGATGCCGACGATCGTGCAGAGCAACCCGAGCCCGATCTTCTGGTTCTTGGTCAGCCGTCCGGTTCGCGCGGGCGGAGCGGTCGACGCCGGGGATCCGGGCTCCATCGCCCGGCACCCGGTGCGGGGGAAATAACCGTGCCGGGCGCCCGCGGGGGGCCCCCGGTTTAGAGCTCACTGCGCGGAAGCGAGGGCCGTTCGACCTCGGGGCCCGGTGGCAGGTACACCGTCCCGACCCAGGGTGGAGGAGGCGGCTCCGGCTCGCGATGGCTCCGGTGATAGGCGGCCTTCATCCGGAGGACGAACGGACGCGCCCCGATCGGGGCGAGGATCGTCGTGACCAGGCCCACTCCGGCTACGAGCGTGAAGAGGGTCGTGTTGAAGATCCCGGCATCCAGAAGGATGACCGCCATCGCGAGCTCCACCGCCCCGCGGCTCATGACGAGGAACCCGACGCTGAACGCCTCGTCCCGTGACCACTTGAGACTCAGCCCGACCCCCGTACCGACGAGGACCTTCGAGACGATCGCGAAGGCGACGAGGGCGGAGAACGGGAGCAGGACCCCGAGCGACCGGTCCACATCGTTGAAATTCGTCCCAAATCCGACGAGGGCGAAGAACAGGGGGACGAAGAACCCCCACGTGACCGCTTCGAAGACGAGGCTCATCGATCGATGGGCCTTGACACCGGTAACTTCGGGGGTGATGAGCATCCCGGCGTAGAATGCCCCGATGATGAACGTGAGGCCGAGGTACTGGGAGTAGAGCGCCGCGCCGAGCCCGGCGACGATCAGGAGGGCGAACCCGGCTTCGCGCGAGTTCCAGGTGGCGCGGAATCCGCGGACCCACTTCTTCCACTCGGGGCGGTTCCCGAGGAACCGGAGGAGGAGGTAGATCCCGACCACGGTCCCGAGGAAGAGGAAGACCGTACCGACCGAGATCCCCACCGCCGACCAGGCGTTCCCGCCGCCCGCGTAGATCCGCAGCAGGATGGCGAAGACCGTGACCGCGCTCAGCTCGTTCACGACCGACGCGTTCAGGAGCATCGCGCCGAAACGCGTCTCGAGGAGGTCGAACTCACGGAGCATGATCCCGAGCACCGGGAGCGCGGTGATCGAGATCGCCAGGGCGACGAACAGGTCGAGGATCGGGCGGAATGCGGGGTAGACCAGGTGGATGACGCCGGCGCCCAACAGGAACGGGATGAAGAAGATCGCGATCCCGAGGACCACCGCGGGGCCGCCGGTCGCTACGAGCTGCTTCGGGCTGACCGAAAGCCCGGCCATCAGGAGGATGAAGAACGTCGCGAGGGTCTCCAGGCCCGAGAACTGCGTGACGACGGTCGGGTTCGTGAGACCGAGTGCCGGACCGAGGAGCGTCGGACCGAGCAACACGCCGACGAGGAGTTGGCCCACCAACGCGGCCTGTCCCAGGTGAGTGAAGATCTCGCCCACGATCACGGCGGAGGCGACGAGGAGGAACAGGCCGATGATGAACAGTGTCGTGGTGTTGATCATGGCACGCGGGCGCGACGGGGCACCGGACCGTTGGAGAGGGGCCCGGTTCGTCCGGGCCGCCGCGGTACCCGGCGCCTCGTCATTGGCTCGGGGGGGACCGTCCCCGCACTACTACTTTTCCCCGCTCCGGAAACCCCGCGCGCCGACAGAACCGTCGCGCGGCACTCCCCCCGGCCGCCGCCCCTCGCAAGAACCCGGGGCCCGGCGCGGGCGGAGCGCAGCGGATTTCGTCGGCCGTGGACGGACCGGCCCCGCGCCGGTCCCTGCGCCATAATTACCCCACCAGACGTTCGGTGTTCGTGCGGAGACCCTCGTCCCGGCCCCGGCGAGCGAAGTCGACCGCCGGGGATCACCTCGCGGTCGAGGAACGCCGGGCCCGATCGGTGGAAGAGCCGCTCGACGTCCGCCGGCGTTCGGGGACGCCGTACCCCCTCCTCGAGGTCCGGAACCCGATCCACGATACCGTCTACCTCGTGATGCTGCCGGAGTACCCCGGGCGGTCCGTGGCGCTGTGCACCTGCACCGATTTCGCCCGTCGGGGCCTGGGGACCTGCAAGCACATCGAGGCCGGGCTCCGATGGTTCGCCGACCATCCGGACCCTGCTCCCCTCGTACCCGACGTGGCCTACGAGCCCGACGCTCCTGCGGTCTGGAAGGCGATCGACGAACGGCTCGTGACCTCGGCCAAGGAACCGGGGCTGCCCAGTCGTCGCTGGCGGCGCGCGGGCGCGGCCCTCTTCGAGAGTACGTCCGAGAAATAGGCGGAAAGAAGGGGTTGGCGCGAGGGTCGGGGAGTCCCGCCTAGGCCGAGGACATCCCGGGGGCACCCTTCAGCGCGCGGACTTTGTAGTACTCGGGGTCGACGACGACCTCGCCGTTGATTCCCATCGTCTCGATGGTCTTCAGCGACGCGCCGCCCTGCTTCTTCGCGGCCTGCCAGTCGGGGATTGGGATCGAGAACTTCTTCTCGACTTCCGTCCGGTAGATCGGGCCCGAGTTGTACGAGCAGAACGGGATGACGCGCCCGTCCGGGACCGCGTAGTGGATATCGCAGCGCATCAGGCGCTGGATATCGTAGTCGTACGCGTCCTGGAAGTGCATGTTCCCGATGTAGAGCGTCCGCCACGTGAACTTCGCGAGGGCTTCCTTGTTCCCCTCGGTGAAGATCCCGGCGATGACCTTGACGCAGTTCTTCTCGCTGAGCCCCTCCGGGGCCTTCGAGAAGTCGAAGTACTTCGACACGTCGTGGAGCAGGCGCGCTCCCGCGACGGCCGTCCGGACCCGCGAGAATCGCGCGTCCCGGTACTTCTCGATCATCGACTCGACGTTCTCGAAGAACCCGTCGACATCCATGAACCGAGGCAGCGGGGTGATCTTCTGTCCGTCCTTCGAGATGAAGGCGAACGTAGCGCACCCGCACCCGGGGTGGGTGGTCAGAGTCATCTTCTCTTCGCCGTGGATGATCGACACCAGCTCGGAGATCGGTGCGACCGACGGGACGGGGAAGAAGTCCGACTTCTCGAACGGCCCCTCCGTGCAGAGGATGCGGACCAGGTCCGACTGGGTAAACCGCATCTGGAAGCGGTCCTTGTCCGGGATACGCGCCGTCAGCGCGACCGGCTGGAAGTTGACGCCGCGGACGACGTCGATGTTGTCGATCGCGAACTTGACCGTGGGCCAGATCTCCTTCTCGTTGAACCCGCCGACGAGCGTCGGGACGAGCACGACGGAGAGGGGCTTGTCCGGCTTCCCCGCCGCGAGTTCGGCCGCCGAGGAGTGGGTCTCACGGGCCGCCTGGATCGCCTTCTGCTTGACCTTCAGCAGCGGGACGCCCCGGACCTTCCGATAGATCTCGTCGTCCAGGCCGTCAAACTGGAGGTAGAGCGTGTGAAGACCCGAGTCCCGGCACGCTTGGGCGAAGCCGGGTTCGTTCGCGACCCGGATCCCGTTCGTGGCGACCTGCACCTGCTTGAAGCCGAGGTCGCGGGCGAGGGAGACCGCGTCCAGGAACAAGGGGGAGAGCGTCGGCTCGCCGCCCGAGAACTGGACCGCGACGGTTCCCACGGGCTTCTGCTCCCGCAGGGTCTTCAACATGAAGTGGATCTGCTCGCGGGTCGGCTCGAAGACATACCCCGCGGCGTTGGCGTTCGCGAAGCAGACCGGGCACTTCAGGTTGCAACGGTTGGTCAGGTCGATGAGGGCGAGTCCCGTGTGGGACTTGTGGTGGCTGCACATTCCGCACGTGGTCGGGCAGCCACGGAACTTGTCGTAGTAGGGGTTCTCGTATCCGACCCCGTCGTGGGCGTAGACCTCCATCCGGAGGTAGAAGTCGACGTCGTTCGAGATGATATCCCAGAAGTATCCGTGCGTTCGGCACGTCTTCTCCATGATCACCCGGTTGTCCTTTTCCCGAACGATCGCGGGAATGACCTTGATGCACTCCGGGCAGACGGACGCCGTCTTCCTGGGCAGACCCCGGGGCGCCTGGAACTCCTTCATGACACGGGCCGGCATTTTCTTTCCTCCGTTTGCGAACCGCCTTCCTTTCGGCCGCGGCTCAGGCTGGCCACCCACTCCGCCCTACATAATCAATCTGTCGTGTCAGACGCTACAAAAGTCACAGGCCGTGACGGAGAGTCGCACGGCATCGCTCGCTACAACTCCACCTACAACCGCCACCGGAACCTCGTCCGAGCGACCGTCCGTGTCGCCCTGCGCTCGGGGAATCCTCGGGTCCCCACACCTTATGGCCGACGTCATCCCTTGCCCCCCAACTCCCCATGCCTCGGAAGCGGAAGGTCGCTCGGACGTCGCCCCCCGCATCCCCCCGCTCGCGAACGAGCGCACCGGCCAAGCGGTTCGTGGGTCGAGATGCTTCTCCCGTACTGGACAAGTACCCGGCCAAGGATCCCTCGCTTTCGATCCGGGGACCCCCCCCGTCCCCGGCGGCAACCCCGAAACCGACCCCTGCCGCCCCGTCGACTCCTGTGGCCTCGGACGCACCGGTGGCGCCGCTCATCTCACTCGAACGGCCGTTCGACGTGGACGACTTCGCGGCCATGCTGGGGGAAACCTCGGTCCGGGCGACGGTACCCCGCGAGGACCTGGCCGAGGCGCTCCGTCGGGTGAGCGAGTTCATGGGGTTCGGGATCTACGTGTACTCGGTCTCGGTGCGCCCGACGCCGGGTGACCTGCTGAAGAGCTTCGTCGTGGAGCTCCAGCGAGTCGACTACGACCCGGACAAGCGGGCGTGGGTCCCGTTCATCGAAAAGGGTACGTCGAGCTCTCCGTTTGGCCCCACAGGGACGCGTACCTAGGTACCTCAATCTCACGAGGGACCGGCTCCGCGCGACTGCCCCGGGCGAACCCCCTATGTACGCTCACGGGGGTGACGTCGCGAGGATCCATGACACTACCCACGGAGACCGAACGCTGGGAGGTCGAGTTGCGACAACTGCGCGAGGAGCTCCACGAGCTCCGAGCGGAGCAACGAGAACTCGCCAAGGCGATCGACCAGCTGGTCCGTACCTTCACCACGCTCTCTACCCACCTCGGCATCACCGCCGAACCGTACGCCAAGAAGGAAAAGCGGGAGCACGACGTGCCCGGGTTCGCCTGAGCCCCGGCCGGTCCGTCCTGCCGTAGATCGCTTCGGAACGACCCCCTATCGCAGGGAGACCGCCTTTCGGCCGTACCGCCATTCGCCTTCCATGGGGTAGAGCCGCCGCAACCGGGTCGCCACCCGGGCCCCGATCGCGAGCTCCCCGGGACGCCCGTCCGTCACCTGCAGGGTCAGCCGAACTCCCGGCGCGACCTCCACGAGCACGACCTCGTACGGCCCCGACGACTCGACCTGGTCATCGAACTCGGTCGGCTGACCTCCGGGTCCGATCACGGTCGCGGCGACGACCTCCCCGCCGTCCAGGGGAAGGCGCTCGGTCGAAAGGCCCTCGCGGACTCCGCAGGCGCGGCAACGCCCGCGCACCGGGAAGGTCAGGGCCCGGCAGACCGGGCATCGCTCCGCGACGAACCACCAACGACTCGGAAGGTTCTCTAGGTACCGCGGTCGGGGTACGTACGCCCCTTGGGAGACCGGGCCCTGCTCGGGCCAGGGTCGCGTCGGTGCGCGAGGGAGCTCGAAGGGTGGGTCGCCGGACGCGCTCGAGTCCGAATCGCCCGCCCAGACCCCGGCGTCAGCCTTCGTGTGCTTCGCAAGGTAGCGGAGGACGCCCGCGGTCGCGACGCGGGAGTCCTCGGCTTCCCCGTTCCAGACGGTTTCGGGGTCGACCGTCCCACGGTCGCTCACGAGCAGGGCCAGCGCGGCGTCGGGGGCGGAGGGCGTTCGCTCGCTCCCGGCGCAGTCCACGGCCACCACGAGGGCCGGCTCTGCGGCACGACCCGGTTCGCGCGCCGACGCGAGAGCCTCTCGGAGTCCCGCCGACCCGCCCCCGTGCCGGACCACGGACGGGGCAGAGCCAATGAAGCGGAGCAAGTCCCCATCCACCGCGGGGGGGAGGTCACCGACCAAGAGGAGGCCGCCGATCGGGCCCGGTCCCACGTTCCCGACCCACAGGCGCTCGAGCGCGGTCGCCGCGAGGGTGAATGCATCCTCATCCGGCCCGGCGACCCGACGGCCGGATCGCGTCCCCCGCGGGACGTAGACCGCGGCCCTTTCGATCCCTCGCCTCACCGACTACCCCTTCGAGAACAGCGTCACGTTCGCCGTCGCCCCGGCCCCCCCGACGTTGTGGGCCAGGGCATGTTCGGCGTGCGGGACCTGCCGCGGTCCCGCCGCTCCGCGCAGCTGCAGGAACACCTCGTACGCCTGGCTGACCCCCGTCGCTCCGATCGGGTGGCCCTTCGCCTTGAGACCGCCGTCCGGGTTCACCGGGAGGCGCCCGTCCCGGCGGGTCGCGCCCTCGAGCGTCAGGGCGCCGGCCCCCCCGGCCTCCGCGAATCCGAGGTCCTCGATCGCCAGCAGCTCTGCGATCGTGAAGCAATCGTGGACCTCGAGGAACGAGACATCCGACCGTTGCAGGCCGGCCGAGTGGAACGCCTGGTCCGCCGCCCAGCGGCTCGCACCGAAGCGGGTCAGGTCCGCCCGCTCCTGGACGGCGAGGTAGTCCGACCCCGCCCCCACCCCATCGATGTAGACGGGAGAGTCGGTGAAGGTGTGCGCGATCCCGGGGGCGGCGATCAGCAGGGCCGCCGCTCCGTCGCTGACCGGGCAGCAGTCGTACAGTCCGAGCGGGTCGGCGACCCTCGGTGCCGCCCGAACCTGCTCGCGGCTGATCCGCTTCTGGAAGTGGGCGTTCGGATTGAGCGCACCGTTCTCGTGGTTCTTCACGGCGACCTCCGCGAGCGCATCCGTGGAGACCCCGTGCTGCGCGAGGTAGCGCGACGCAATGAGCCCGTAGACCCCGGCAAAGGTGAGGCCGGCGAGGCGCTCCCACTCGGTGTCCCCCGAAACGCCGAGCCAGTAGCGTCGGCGCGCGTTCGTGACGTCCGTCATCTTCTCCAGCCCCGCGATCAGCACCAGGTCACCCACCCCGCCCTCGACGGCGTGAACCGCGGCGCGAATCGCCGAGCCGCCGGAGGCGCACGCGTTCTCTACTCGGGTCACCGGCACCCCGGCCGTTCCGGCCTCTTCGGCCAGGATCGCCGAGGCGTTCCCGATCTGCCAACCCCCGAAGCCGAGCGTCGCAAGGTACGCCTCCGCCACCGCCGCGCGGTCGGCGCCCCGGTCGACGCTCGCGAACGCGTCGTCGACGGCCGAGCGCAGCAGGGCGCGGGGGCCGGCCTCCAGCGCTCCAAAGCGCGTGTGGCCCGCCCCGACGATTGCCGCTCGATGCGCCACCGTGTCCGTCCCGACAACCGTCTTAACGGCGGAGTCGTTGAAGCTTCTTAAGGACGGGGAGCCGAGTGGTGGAAGAGCCTCCGATCGTGGTGGGGATATCGGGCGCGAGCGGGGCGCCGATCTCCCTCAAGGTGCTCGACGCGCTGCGCACCGCCCGGGTTCCGGTGTCGCTCGTCGTCTCCGACGGAGCGTTCGCCGTCCTCCGCGAGGAGTGCGGTCTCGGGCCGGAGGCCCTCTCGGGACTGGCGACCCACACCTACTCGGACCACGACCTGGCCGCGCCGATCGCGAGCGGGTCGCGCGCGACCCGGGGGATGGTGATCGTGCCCTGCTCGTCGAACACCGCCGCCAAGGTCGCGCTCGGATTCGGCGACACGCTGCTCACCCGGGCGGCCCACGTCCACCTGAAGGAGCATCGGCCCCTGGTCGTCGTGCCCCGCGAGTCGCCGCTCCCCACGACGCTCCTCCGTCACCTGACCACGCTCAGCGAACTCGGAGTCGTTGTGCTGGATGCGGCCCCGCCGTACTACCTCCATCCGCGCTCGGTCGACGACCAGACCGCCTACCTCGCGGGAAAGGTCCTCGACCATCTCGGGGTGAGCCACGCGCTGTACCGCGGCTGGAAGTCGGAGGCCCAGTGAGACGATTCGGGCACGTCGGCGACGTCTTTCCGCTTCCGTTCGTCGCGGCCGCCATCCTCCTGGTGGTGCTGATCGTCCTGACGCCGGTCCTGACGGCGACCGGTCAGCCGGCCGCGGGGAGCATCTTTTCGCAGGCGGAACTGATCGTGGACGCGCTTCCGGGGAACAACTCGACGACCTTCTACGTCCACGGCCTCGGCACGACGGCGCGCTATGCGAACATCAGCCTCGGTTTCGCGTCCGGCTTCAACTGGACCGGGAGCTTCCCTGCGGGTCCCCTCAACTGGACTAACTGGGAGAACGGCTCGAACGTCCTCGCGGTGATCGCCGGGTCCCTTCGGGACCCCGTGGCGGTCAACGTAACCGCGCTCTACGTCGCGAACGGCGCCAGCGCCGAGTACGTCGGGATCTTCGCGTTCCACCTCGGCGTACCGCCCGGTTCGTCGGTCGACACCCTCACCATCGTTTCGGATACCCCGGGGATCGGGGGCTCGTCGGCCAGCGTCTCCGACCTGCCGATCTTCATCCCCCTCGCCAACGTCGGTTCCGGAGGTTCCCCATGAAGGCGTCCCGCTGGGCCCTCATCCTCTGGTCCGTCCTCATCGTCGTCCTCGTCCTCGTCGAGGTCGCGGAGATCACGCACCTGTTCACCCTCCCCATCGAGTATGCGATCGGCGACCCGGTCGCCTTCGTGTTCGCCCTCGTCTTCACCACCATCCTCGCGCTCGTCGGGGCGATCTTCATCGGGATCTACGTCTCGGCGCGTCTGCTGCGGTCCGCCGGATTCACTCCGTTCGAGGAGGAGATGCTCCGGATGCGCGCGGACGTACGCGACCTCAAGCAGGCCGTGGAGCAATTGCAGCCACCCCCCGGCGCCGTCGACCGGACCCCGTCACCCCCCTCGAAGGAAGGCCGGCTGTGAGGATCCCGGTCCTCGACAACGGCGGGCAGTGGACCCACCGGGAGTGGCGCGTGCTCCGCGACCTCGGGGTGGAGACCGAGATCCTTCCGAACACGGCGTCCGTCTCCGAGCTGCGGGCGGACGGGGTCGTGCTCTCGGGAGGCGCCCTGAGCCTCGAAGGCACGGATGCGCTCGGCCGGGTCGGCGAGTGGATCGACTCGCTGGACGTCCCGGTGCTCGCGATCTGCGTCGGGCACCAGTACCTCGGACGGCATTTCGGGGGGAGGGTGGTCCGCTCGTCACCGGAGTTCGGGTCGGTCGACCTCGAGGTCGAGCGAC
>JBAWFC010000012.1:0-2680 GCA_049591535.1 Thermoplasmata archaeon
TCTCCGGGAACTCCCTCGACACGGCGGTCACGAGAACCTCGAGCGCCTCCTCCGCGCCGCAGCTCGGGAGGAACGACCACGCCGCCACCTTGCGCGTACAGCCGTCCAGGATGCTCGTCAGCGGGCATGGGCCCCGGTCCGTGGTGTCGATGTACGTCAGATCCGTGTACCACTTCTCGTTCGGCCACGCCGCCGTCAGCACCCCGGTCGAGGGAAGACGGGGCCGAGGGAAGTGGGCCGGACGGAGCAGTCCCTCGACGCGCATCAGTCGGTGGACGCGCTTTCGGTTGATCGCCCAGCCGTCTCGTCGGAGCATCGCCCAGACCCGACGATGCCCGTAGGTCACATGGTTCAGCGCCAGGCGCCGCACCGCGGCGCGGGCTCTTTCTTCGTCGGGTCGGCGTGGTCGGGGAGAGCTCGGGTGTGGACGATAGTAGAGCCCATGGCGTGCCAGGCCGCTGAAGCGAGCGGCGCGGGAGAGGCTGCTGACCCCACGCTCCTGCATCTGCCTCACGAACTCCCTCCGTCGTTTTTTCCGTGCGCCGCCGAAAGCGGCAAGCCAGAGGTGAAAGACCAACCGTGGTAAGAACCGAGACACACGTAGCGAGGACCAAGGGCGGGTCGGTGACGACCCGTCCGGAGCAGGTCGACAAAGGGGAACACCGGACCCTCGTTCTTTGGTCCAGGGACCCCGACGCGAGCCCACAGGCCCGATTGGCAGAGAACCCCAGTGGCGAGCGCCACAAGGACGTCGTGAACACAATCCTCCGCAAGGAGGAAAACGGGTGTGCCGAGCCTGGGGAAAAGAGGCGAAGGCAGAATCCAGGGTCAGAACTCGGGAATGAGACCTTGGGACACCCCGGCGTGGCGGGGCGAGCATGTGGGGACGGCTTGCTGAGAGAAGGCGGGAGATCCCGCATGGTATCCGAGAGGGAGGCAAAGTCCGAAGGTCCCACCCTCGGAAGAAGGGGCGCGATAAGGGCAACCCCCGAAACGCGGCCCAGGGCCATGCGGGAAGTCGGAGAGGCGCGTAGTAGCCATGAGCCCGTTGTAACGACGGGGGAGCGAAGGGGCCTCACTTCGGTGCCGCGCCTGGAGGAGAACGAGACCGCCCACAGTCGCCGAGAGGCGTGAGACATGGGCTGCGACAAGGTCGGCGAACTCCAAGAGGCGCTCTACCGAGCGGCGAAGGCGAATGCCAAGCGGCGCTTCCATGCGCTGTACGACAAGATGTGGCGACCCGATGTGCTGGCGGAGGCTTGGGCGCGAGTCCGGGCCAACGGCGGCGCAGCGGGAGTGGACGGAAAGACCATCGAGGAAATCGAACGAGAAGGCGTGCCCCTGTTTTTGGAGGGGCTGGCGCGAGAGCTGCGAGAGAAGACGTACCAACCGAGCCCCCTGCGCCGTGTGTGGATACCGAAGCCCAATGGCAAGGCCCGAGGATTGGGCATCCCCACGGTGCGGGACCGGGTGGTCCAGACAGCGGCGAAGATGCTGCTGGAGCCCATCTTCGAGGCGGACTTTGAGCCGTGTTCATACGGCTTCCGCCCGGGAAGGTCCCCGCACGATGCTGTGGCGCAGGTGGTATCCTACCTGAACTTCGGTTGCGAGCGGGTCATTGACGCCGACATCACGGGGTGCTTCGATAACATCCCGAAGTCGGCGCTGATGAAGGCGGTGGCGCGGAGAGTGGTGGACGGGGCCATGCTGAAGATGATTCGGCAATGGCTGGACTGCGGGGTGTTGGAGGGTGCGAACCTCCTCTACCCTGACCGGGGGACCCCTCAGGGCTCCCCCCTGTCGCCGCTCCTCGCCAACGTGTACCTGGACCGACTGGACAAGGCTTGGAAGGAGAGCGGTCTGGCCTCGCGGGCGAGCGCAGACGCCCACCTCGTTCGGTTCGCCGATGACTTTGTCATCCTGGCGAAGCGGGATGTGGGGAGAGCGAAGGAGGCCTTGGACGGAATCACCTCCGGTCTGGGGCTGACGCTGAGCGCCGAGAAGACACGGGTGGTGGAGGCCGAGGAGGGTTTCGAGTTCCTTGGCTTCCGATTCGTGCGGAGCTACTCCTCGAAGCGTGGGAAACGGGTGACGCGATGGTCCCCGTCCAAGAAGTCGGAGCAAAGGGTCCGAGAGCGGATTCGATGGCTGACGAGTAACCCGGTCCTCTCCCGAGGGACGGCACACACGGCCAAAGAGCAGGTGGTGCCCGTCCTCCGAGGATGGGGGGAGTACGCCCGGTATAGCATGGCCAACGAGTCCTTCACACGGGTGTGGTGGTATGCCCACACCCGGTTGGCCCGGCTCTGGCGGAGGTCCCGCCACAAGAGGGGTCTCGGGAGATACCGGGACCTGGTCAAGGTCGGGTTGGGGCTGAGCCCCATCCGACCCCGATCAACTCCGTACGGTTGGAGGCGCTTGGCATGAGCGGATACGGCCGCTCGGTGAACACCGTCGGTGAGCGCAGTGCGGGAAATCCGCCCGCTGCGTTCGATGGGGGGGAGGTGGAACGCGGCAGGCCCGCTCACCACCTCCCTACCCTACCAGCGCCGTTCCCTCGAGGTGCTCCTTGAGTACGTCGTTGGCGATGCTGAGGTCGGCGACGAGCTTCTTGAGGCGGCCGTTCTCGTGGCGGAGGGCCGTCTCGGCACTGCCCTCCCGGTTCTTGAGTCCGATCTTC
>JBAWFC010000013.1:0-18394 GCA_049591535.1 Thermoplasmata archaeon
GTTCCGGTCCGGCCGGTCTCCGGCGCGAGGAACGCCCGCGACGCGACCGGGATCGCGTCGGAGAGACCGACGCGGGCGAGGACGGCCCGAGCCTCCGCGCGCTCGCCCGGTTCGACCGGGTGCATCGGGCCGCCGCCAAGGACGGTGGGCCCGTCACCCCGCTCGACGATCAGGGTCGCGACGTCGGCCCGGGGGACGGCGGCGGCGAGTCGACCTCCGACCGCCCCGGTACCGAGCACCCGAACGAGCCCCCCGACCTCCCGGCCGGTCGCGCCCCGGGTGTGCGCCGTCTCGAGGAGGGCAGCGAACTCCTCGGGGGCCATCCCGACCGGGGGTTCCGCGAGCGCCCGGAGAGCGCCGGGGGAGAGCAGCACGAGGAACAGGTCCTGCTCCGTGAGGTCGGCCGCGATCTCTTCGGCGGCGCGGACGAGGGGAGCGGCCTCCGGGGTCCCGGGCCACCCCGGCGGGATCTCGACCCCGCGGAACGGGAGTTCGGGGTCGATCGGCTCCGGGCCGGCGAGGAACCCCTGCGTGAGGCGGTTCCCGACGGCGTGCAGCGCGCCGAGCGTCATCGAGTTCGCTGCGTTCCCGACCGCGAGGAACGCCACCTCGCGGTACCTCCCGTCGGGGACGAACCGGTTCCCGACCCGCAGGGTCCCCGCCTCGCGGCGGAGCGCGAGCCGCACCGCGTGGTACGCGTCGGCCGCGGTGACCGCCGCGCGGTACGCGATCGAATGGACCGGGTCCGGCCCCTTGGGGTCCGGCTCTCCCGGTGGGAACGGCTCCCACGGGAACGGTCCGATCACGGACGGCGGAAGCGGGGGACCGATTCAATACGGTGGCGGGCCGACCCCCCGGTCCGGCGGTCAGCCGAGCTGGAGCCGCTCGACCGTCGGCGCGCGGTCGGTGGCGAGGAAGCGCGCCGGCGAGAAGGAGTTCGGGTCGAGGTCGACCGGCTCCCCGAGGACCGTCCGCGCGACGCGGAGCGAGGCGGCGGGCGCGAGCATGAACCCGTGGCCACCGAAACCGTTCGCGTGGACGAATCCCTTGAGGCGCGGGTCCTCCCCGATCACGGGGAACCCGTCGGGCGTATCGTCGTAGAATCCGGACCACGCCCGCAGCACGCCCAGCGCCCCGAGCCGGGGGACGAGCCGGACGAGCGCGCGCGACATCGCCTTCAGGAACCGGGTCGAGCTCGGCATCCCGCCGTCGGTCCCCCGCCCGTCGCGGAGCGTGAGTCCGCCGACGATCTCCCCGCGCATGGTCTGGCTGAAGTAGAGGCCGTCGGAGGCGCGGACCACCATCGGGTCGAGGAACGGCTTCATCGGTTCGGTCGCGAGGATCTCGTGCCGGGTCGCGACGTTCGGGACCTCGAGACCGGCACGGCGGGAGAACTCGGCCGACCATCCGCCGGCCGCGTTCACGACGGTCGGGGTTTCGAGCCGGCCGCGCGAGGTCGTGACGGCGACCACGCGTCCGTCCCGGGCGTCGACCCCGAGCGCTTCGACCCCGAGCGCGACCTCGACGCCGCGCGCGCGCGCCGCCTCATAGACGCCCCAGACCGCGGGGAACGGGTAGAGGGTGCCGTCCGACGAGAGATAGGTTCCCCCTACGACGGAGCCCGGAGCGATGCCGTCGACGAGACGGGCCACCGCGTCCGGGCCGAGGACCCGGGACGGCAATCCCTCCGAGACGACGAGGTCGTGGACCGTCCGCAGGCGCGCGAGCTCCGCGTCGGTCTCCGCGAGGAAGAGGTACCCGGATTGCCGGAACCAGAGGTTGTAGCCGAAGTCCCGGCCGAAACGTCGGTACGCGGCGACCGACTCCCGTGCGAGACGCACCGTGGCGCGGGTCTCCCACTGCTGGCGCACCCCGCCGCCGTTGCGGCCCGACGCGCCGCTGGAGAGGAATCCGCGGTCGACCACCAGCACCGGCCCGGCGCCGGCGGCCGCGAGATGGTAGGCCGTGTACAGGCCGACGATCCCTGCCCCCACGACGACGGCACGGTAGGCCGCGCGCTCGGCTGTGGTCATCGGCTCTCCAGTACCGGTGCCGGATCGTCCAGCGCGGCGAACGCCGCGAGCGGCGTGGGCACCACCGGCGGGCGCTGGGTGATGTAGCCGACCTCGGGCGGCGGGCGGGCCTCGAGGATCGAGAGTGCGAGGAGCGCATCCGGAAGGCAGTACCGCCCCTGACAGAGTCCCGTGCCGAGGCCGGAGTATCTCTTGATGACCTCGATCCCGCGGTAGCCGCGTCGGGACGCCTCCTCGACCTCGTCGAGCAGAACGTCCTCGCACGGGCACGCGACCCATCGGCCGGAGCGCCGCTCCTTCCAGAGCTCGCGGTAGTATCCGTCGAGCTCCGAGGTCCCTTCCTTCGACACTCGCGGCAGGGCGCCCTCGGCGCCGGCCGTCCGACCCAGGATCGCGTCGGCCGCAGCGATGCCGCTCGCGGCGGAAGCGTCCGGCAGCGTACCGCTCGCCGCGCCGACCGCGAACAGTCCCGGCACCGTCGTTTCGCCGGCCGCTCCCACCACCGGATAGTACGCGCCCGACCCCGCGCGCCACTCCATCCGGGCACCGGCCTGGAAGAACAGCTGGGGCGTCGGAAGTCGCCGATGGGCCAGTACGACGGCGTCGCAGGGGATCGAGAACCTCGTGCCGGCGCCGCGGGCCCGGAGCCGGAGGCTGCGGACCCGCGATCGGCCGGTCGTTCCCAGCAGCAGGGTACGAGGATAGAGCGGCACCTCGAGCTCCGAGGCCCGCCGGACGACCTCCGGTTCGAACCCCCCGGGTGCGACGAGCGCGTCGACCTGAGGGCCGACGCGTCCGAGGAGGTCCCTCGCCCGGGAGCCGCCGCCGACGATGACCGCGTGATCGAACGGCGGCCGGCCGTCCCGGTCGACCAGGGCCAGGGCCCCGTCCCCCGTCATGACCCCGGGCCGGTCGTTCCCGCCGAACAGCAGGGACGCGTCGTAGCCGCCGGTCGCGACGATCACGGTCCGGGTCCGGAGCTCGAACCCCCGGGCGGGTTCCTCGAATCCGAGGAGCGTGAACGGCGCCTCGGGGTCGTCCGAACGGGGCGGCAGGAACGTTACGGTGCTCCGGGGAAGTGCGGACGCGCCGGGGAGTTCCGAGGGGGTCAGCTGCCGGTCGACCACGACCGGAGGTCGACCGGCCGCGACGAGCCGCGACGCCGCGGCCCGGCCGCTCACGCCACCGCCCACGATCACGACGTCCGAGCGCACCCGGACCGGGGGGGCGGCGAGGCCGGCCGCGGCACCCGGGTCGGGAGCCTCGCCGTACCCTGCGAGCCGCCGGACGATCCGGTGGTACGCCCCCGTGGCCCACGCGGGGCGACGGAAGCCGTGCAGGGTATCGATCCCCCCGGGAAAGAGGAAGTCGAGGGCACCGAGCACGTCGAAACGCGGCGACGGCCAGGAGTTCTCGGTCGTGACCACGTCCCCGTCGGACGGCACGTAGCGACACGCGCGTACGTTGGGTCGGCCGTTGACGCGGACGAGGCAGCCGGTGCAGTACCCTTCCCCGCACATCGGAGCGCGGGGGCGATGGTACCGGATCGATCGCTGGAGGGTCGGAAGGTGGCCGCGGGTGAGGGCGCCGAGGAGGGTCTCATCGGACCGGGCCCCGCGGGGGTCCCCCTCGAAGCGAAAACGGCGCTCCGGAGCATCTGACATGCCGAACGCTCGGCGGGCACGCTCGCGCCGGCTATTTAGAGTGGCCGTCGAGCGGGGCGTAATCGATAGGGCTCGGCGTGCTCGGCGAGGCCGGGCTTGGGCGGTGGCTATATAGAAACCACACGCTGGGCCCACCTACATTCATGCGCAGCACCGGCGGATTCCATGGGCGCCGTATCCAGAAGACCGGTGGCTCGACCTTCATCATCTCCCTGCCGAAGAACTGGGTCGTCTCCCGCGGGCTCGGTCCGGGAGACACGCTGTTCTTCACCCCGCGGGCCGACGGCTCGCTCACGGTCTTTGCCGAGTCCGGTGGCTCCTCCGAGGTGGAGCGGCGGGTCGTGGACGTCTCCAACGACCTCGAGGTGGAGCACCTGTTCCGGCGGCTGATCGCCGAGTACATCGCAGGATACCCCCTGCTCGAGATCCGTACCTCCTCCCGGATGAGCGCGCGCACGAGGGAGGTCGTCCGGAACTTCGCCCAGCGGATGATCGGTCCCGAGATCCTCGAGGAGACCGCGGAGTCGGTCATCCTCCAGGACGTCGTCGGCCAGAACCCGCTGCCGATCCCGTCGGTCATTCGGCGCATGCACCAGATGGTGCGGGCGATGCAGACCGACGCGATGGCGGCGTTCCGGGCGGGCGACACGTCGATCGCCAAGGACGTGATCGAGCGCGACTGGGAGGTCGACCGACTCCACTGGTTCCTCGAAAAGCAGGTGACGAGCGCGCTGCGCGATGCCCGGATCCTCGTCACCCTCGACCTCACGCTGCCGGAGTGCTCCACCTACCTCCTCGCCTCCCGGGTGCTCGAACGGATCGCGGACCACGCCGTCCGCATCGCGGAGACGGTGACGATCCTCGGGAAGGAGCGTACCCCGGATCGCCTCGTGGTCGAGCTCGACCGGATGGCGGCCGCCGCCGCGACGGCCCTCGCCGACGCGCTCGACAGCCTCGACTCGCGCGACATCGAGAAGGCGAACGCCGTGATCGACGCGGCGAAACGGATCACCCGCGAACGCGACCACGTGCTCCACGAGCTCACGAGCAAGCGCGGTCGGCTCGCGGTCGGGCTGGCGTACGTGCTCGAGAGCCTCGAGCGGAGCGCGTTCTATGCGAGCGACCTCGCGGAGATCGCGATCAACCGCGCCGTAGAATCCCCCGCCCGCCTCGAGGAACCGGCTCGCCCACCCCCCTCGAAGCCGGTCGTGGAACGCGCCCGGGCGTAGGGCCGCAGGGACGAGAGCGGCCCGCGCGAGCGTTCAGCGGGCCGACGGCTCGGGAAGACCGAGGACTGCGTCGACCAGCCCCCGTACCTCCTCGGCGGTGGGAACCCGCGGATTCGCGAGCACCGCAGGGGACCTCAGCGTCCGATCCACGATCGCTTCCCGGCCCGACTCGACGGGCCCGGCCGCAACGCCGGCCGCCCGCAACGTGGTCGGACGGTGGGCGGTTTCGGCCAGGCGTCGGAGCCGGACGGGAAGCGGCATGGGTCCATTCTCCTCCGAGGTCGCCAGCGCGGCCCCCAGCGCTTCGAGCCGGTCCCGGGCGGACGGATGGTCGAACTCGACTGCGAACGGGAGCACGATCCCCATCAGCCGGCCGTAGGGGAGTCCGGTCGCTTCGCCGAGGGCGCGCGAAAGGGCGTGGGCGACCCCGCGCTGCGCGTTCGAGGCCGCGAGACCCGCGGCGGTCGCGGCGTAGTGGAGGGCGGACCGGGCGTCGGGGTCGTCGCTCCAGCGGAGCGCGTGAGGGAGACGTCGGACTACGGTCGTGACGGCATCGAGCGCCAGCGCGTCCGAGAACGGGTTCGACCAGGCCGAGACGTACGCCTCGATCGCAAGCCCGGCCGTCTCGAAGGCTCCGTCGGTCACCTGGTCGGCCGACAGGCCGGTCGCGAGCGCGGCGTCGACGAGCGCCCATTCGGGCACCAGCGCGCGGTGCGCGACCTCGATCGGAGTCCCGTCGGTCGCAAGGAGGTCCGCCACCCAGCTCGCCTCCGCCCCGCTGCCGCTCGTCGTCGGAAGCGCGACGAGTCGCGCGCGGGGCGGGTCCGGAACGTCGTGCATCGGGGTCACTTGGTCGATGGGGAGGTTCGGCAGCTCCGCCCCGAGACGCGCCGCCTTGGCGGCGTCGATCGTTCGGCCGCCCCCGAGCGCCACGACCCAGTCGGGTCCGTCGGCCCGGATCCGCTCCTGCAGCCGGAGTACGTTGTCGACCCGATTCGGCTCGTCGAGGTCCGCCACGAGCTCGACGTGGGTGTCCGACTTCCCCAACTCCTCGATGACTCGCTGCTCCCCGTTCGTTCGGTGTACGTTCGGGTCCACGACGACGACGGCACGGCGGGCCGACAGCCCGCTGAGCTGCTCGATCGCTCCGGGACCCCAGGCGATGCGGGGCGCGGTGAAGAAGCCCGTCATCGCTCGAGAGGCGGTCCCGGTCGCTCCCTCAGGCGGGGGGACCTTCGCGGCATCGGCGGCACGCCCCCGTGGCCGAGAACGAGATCCCGTCGACGCTCCACCCGTCGGGATGATGGGCCGCGAGCTCGGTGAGCAGGTGGCGGTCGAGCTCGGTCAATTCCAGCGGTTGGATCCGACCGCAGCTGCGACAGACGATGTGGGCGTGCGGAGGCTCGCCCAGGTCGACCCGGACGACGCGCTCCGCGGGCGGGGAGACCGGCCGGGGAGGAGGGGTCCGACGGTGCGAAGAGCGTTTCCGGGGCTTCGAGCTCCGCCGAACCCGTGCCATCGGCCGAGCGACCGCGCCCCCGTATTTAGAGGGCCGGACACGGCCGGCCGACCCGGCGGACGGCTCGCCCTGAAATCCGCTCCGTACGGGAGGTCGCCGGTCCCCTCGTTCCGGGAAGGTTTATCCGCACGGCCCGGCTCCAACGATGCGTCCGGTGGTCGGGGCCGAGGGCGGGCACGCGTGGCGTACTTTGTGGTGACCAGCCAGCAAGGCCCCGCATGGAATCCCTCCCGCCCCATGCGCGAACAGGAGAAGTGGACGGAGCACGCGGCGTTCATCAACTCCCTGCTCGACCGGGGGGTGGTTGTTCTCGGTGGCCCCCTCGGCAACGGACCCGAACATCGAGCGCTCCTGATCCTGAACGACACGGACGAACCCGCGGTCCGGACCCGTTTCTCCGACGACCCGTGGATCCGGGCGGGGATCCTTCGCATTCTTACGATCGAGCCCTGGAAGCTTCTCGCGAGCAACGACAAACTCGACCCGGTGCTGGCCGAGATCACGCAGGCGAAACCGTCGACCTGAACTCGCTGCCCCCGGAGGGCGGGACGACGGGAGTGGCGGGTCCGTGAGGGGGCCATCGCCCGCCGACGCCGGCAAGAAGGGTCGCCCAGAGGAAGAGTGGCGAGGCATTCTCAGAGGGCGTTGCCGCTCCCCGGACGAACCTTCGTAGTGCGCTCTTGGCCTCTGACCGCGACGGAGAAGGATGCGCGGCCACCCGAGCCGCTTCGCCTGCCGGTCGCATTGGAACCGCAGGAGAGGGTGCGGGGAGAGGGATTTGAACCCACGAACCCCTACGGGACCAGACCCTGAATCTGGCGCCTTTGGCCAAGCTGGGCGATCCCCGCGCCGGCCGGCCGAGCGGAGTCCGGCTTAAGACCGTTCTCCCGCGGCGGAAGTCTACGCGGTGGCGGCGGGTGTCGGGTGAACCTTCTCGCCCTCGAGCACGTCGAGGGCCTCCCGCACGGTCGCCTTTTCGTGCACGATCGCGCGCAGCGCCTTCAGCATCGCGACCGGATGGTCGGACTGCCAGATGTTCCGACCCATGTCGATCCCGTGCGCCCCCGCGTCGATCGCCTGACGGGCGAGCTCGAGGGCCGCGCGGTCGCTGTCGAGCTTCGGTCCGCCCGCGACGACGAGGGGGACGGGACACCCCTCCACGACCTTCGAGAAGTCGTCGCAATAATACGTCTTGACCAAGTGCGCCCCGAGCTCCGCGGAAACCCGGCACGCGAGCGCGAGGTACCGTGCGTCCCGCTTCTCGAGCTCCTTTCCGACGGCGGTGATCGCCATCACCGGGATCCCGGCCTCCTCGCCTTCGGTGACGAGTTCGCCGAGGTGGACGAGGGACTCGTGCTCGTGCGGGGCACCGACGAAGACGCTCATGGCGACGGCGCTCACGTTGAGGCGCGAGGCCTCGCGCATCGACGTCGTGATCTTCTCATCGGAGAGGTCTTCCTTGAGGACGGTCGCGCCTCCCGAGACTCGAAGGACGATCGGAGTGGCCGAGGCCGGGGGAACGCACCGCCGCAGGATCCCGCGGGTCAACGCGAGGGCGTCGGCGTGCGGAAGGAGCGGTGCGATCGTCGACCGCGCATCTTCGAGACGATGGGTGGGGCCCATGAAGTACCCGTGGTCCACGGCGAGCATCAGCGTGTTGTGGCTCACCGGGGAGAACATCCGGCCGATTCGGTTCTCCATTCCCCAGTCCATCGTCGCACCCGGGCCCGAGGAGTTTCCCGGCCTCTTTGACGTTTACGCGGGACCGACGGCTCCGCTCAGGTCGGCGGCTCCGGCTCGACGGTCCGTCGGGAGACCGGCACGCGGCGCTCCTCCTTGACGCGGTTCAGCACGACCTGGGTGTTCGTCCGCTCCACGTGGGGGTCCTGGAGCGCGTGCTTCACGAACCGGTCCAGGTCCCGGCGGTCGCGAAACCGGCCGATGAGGAGCGCGTCCGTCTCTCCCGTCACGTCGTAGATCGCGTACGCCCTCGGGTCTCGGGCCAGGCGCTCCTCGACCTCGCGGAGACGCCCCTTCGAGATCCGGATCCCCATCGCCGCCCAGAGGTCCCAGCCCAGCTGCTCGTCGTCGAGCAGGGGGATGTATCCCCGGATGACTCCCTGCGCCTCCATTCGGGCGACGCGCGCGCTCACGGTAGTCGGCGAGACCTTCAGGCGATGGGCGATCTCGCGGTGGCTGCGCCGCGCATCGGTGTTCAGCTCTTCGAGGATCGAACGGTCGAGTTCATCCAGGGTGGACGGACGCCGCATGACCGTATAATGGATAGGTATAATTTAAAGTGGTACGACAGAATAGTGGTCATTTGTCCAAAAATCAGAGGTCAACGTTGATGTAGGTCGGGACCGTCGCTGGCCCCAGAGGCCAGAGAACGTGTCCCCGAAGAAATCCCCGAAGGAGCCGAAGAACGTCTCGGAAGGTGCGCGGGTCCTCGAACAGCTGAAAGCCGAGAAGGTCCGCTGGGTGCAGTTGTTCTACACCGACGTCTTCGGTGGGTTCAACCAGGTCGACGTTCCGCTGCACACGCTGGACGAGGATTCGTTCGTCTCGGGGGTCCCGAAGCTCGACGGCTCCTCGGTGCGCGGCTTCCGGGAGATCTTCGAGTCCGACATGCTCCTGGTCCCGGATGTGCGAACGCTCGCGACGATCCCGTGGAACCCGGGGGTCGGTGGCACGGTCCGATTCATCTGCGACGTTCGGATCGGGGGGACGAAGGTCCCGTACGACCACGACCCCCGATGGGTCGCCCGGAAGACCGAGCAGGTCCTCGCGGACGCCGGGTTCGACCGTTCCTACTGGGGTCCCGAGGTCGAGTTCTGGGTCTTCGACTCGGTCCAGCTGATCCCGTCCTACCAGGCGGTGCACGACCCGTGGGCCGGTTCCGGCTACCTCATCAACCACAGCGAGGCCCCGTGGCAGCCGGGGGTTTCGGCCCCGACGGTCCGGTTCAAGGAAGGGTACCACCGGAGTCCTCCCACCGACTCGCTCGTCGGACTGCGCGCGGAGATGTGCAACATCCTCGCCGACCAGTTCCACATCGTGATGGACGCCCACCACCACGAGGTCGCGACCGCGGGCCAGTCGGAGATCAACGTCCGGTTCGATGACCTCGTGCCGATGGCCGACCACATCCAGGACGTCCGCTACGTGATCAAGAACGTCGCCCACCAGCACGGGAAGGTCGGCTGCCTCATGCCGAAACCGGTCTACGGCGACAATGCGATCGGCATGCACACGAACCAGTCGCTCTGGACGAAGGGAAAGAACTCCTTCTACGACGACCGGGACAAGTATGCCGAGGTGAGCCAGGCCTGCCGGTACTATGTCGGGGGCCTCATGAAGCACTCCCGTGCGCTCTGCGCGATCACGAACCCGACGACGAACTCCTACCGGCGGCTCGTCCCCGGGTACGAGGCGCCGGTGTTCATCGCCTGGAGCCGCGCGAACCGATCGGCGAGCATCCGGATCCCGGCCTACCACCGGGGGCGCCCGGCCGCGAAGCGGGTCGAATACCGCACCCCCGATTCGGCGGCGAACATCTACCTCACGGAGGCGGCGCTCGCCCTCGCCGGGCTCGACGGGATCAAGAAGAAGATCGAGCCGCCCGCGCCGGTCGACGAGAACATCTACAAGCTGACCCCCGAGCGCCGGAAGGAGCTCGAGATCCGCGAGCTGCCCGGCTCCCTCGGCGAAGCGCTCGACTGCCTCGTCTCGGACCACGCGTTCCTGCGGCCGGCGTTCGCGACGTCGCTCATCGACACCTACATCGACCTCAAGCGGGGGGAACAGCTGGAACTGAACCTGCGGCCCCACCCGTACGAGTTCTACCGGTACCTCGACGTCTAAGGTCCGCGAGGGGACGGGCCCCCGAACCCGTCCCTTCAACTCCTTCGCACGCTCCCCCGGGGGCCCGTGACCGACTCCGACCTGTTCCTCGGGGGCCGCGTCTTCACCGGGCGTCGCTACTCCGAAGCCTTGCTCGTCGAGGGCGGCGAGGTGCTCCTCGCGGGGACCGAGTCCGAGGCGCGCCGCACGGCCGCCACGGGCGCGGCCCGGCACGACCTCCACGGGGGCCTCCTCGTCCCCGGTCTGATCGATGCGCACATCCACGTCGCGGACCTGACGCGCGCGCGAGAGGGGCTGGACCTCGGCGGAGTCGCCTCGGTCCCGAACCTCGTCGAGACGGTCCGGCGATGGGCCGACGCCCATCCGTCGGGTCCCGTCTCCGGCCGGGGGTGGGACCCGGAGCGTTTTCCCGGCGGCACCTGGCCCGCGCGGGAGGACGTGGACCGGGCGGTACCGGATCGTCCGGCGGTGCTGACCCACGTTAGTGGTCACGCGGTCGTAGTCAACTCGACCGCGCTCCGTGCCGCGGGTCTCGACCGGTCGGTCCCGGACCCTCCGGGAGGCCGGGTCGGACGCGCCCCCGACGGAACGCCCGACGGCCGGCTGTTCGAGTCGGCGATCGGCCTGGTGGAGCGGGGGCTCGGCCCGCGTCCGACTCCCGAGCCCGCCGCACTGGCTCGAACGCTCAGTGTCGCCGCGAGCCTCGGGCTGACCGCGCTCGGGGCGATGAGCGCCGACCCGGAGGAGGCGCTCGCACTTCGAGACCTCGCCGGCTCGGAGTCGTTGACAGTTCGGACGCGCGTCTACCTCCGAGGGGACCGGTGGGAAGGGTTCTTTCGAGCCCCGTCCGCGCCCGCGGGACCACCGGGTCGATTTGCGGTGGTGGGTGTGAAGGCGTACACCGATGGAGCATTTGGCCCCCGAACCGCCTGGCTCGCGGAGCCGTACCTCGACGCGCCCGGGAGCTCCGGTCTCCCCGTGGCGGTCGAGACCGAACTGGACGCGCTCCTCGCGGCCGCAAGGGAACGGGACCTCGCCCCGGCCCTCCACGCGATCGGCGACCGCGCCGTCGAGTACGCTGTGACCAAGCTCGGCGGCCTACCGCCTTACCGGGGTGCGCCCGACCGGATCGAACACGCGGCCCTCACGCCGCCGCCCGTCATAGAATCCCTCGTCCGCGTCCGTCCGGCCCTGGTCGTACAACCGGGGTTCGTCTGGAGCGACCACTGGCTCGGCGCCCGGCTCGGCGGTGCTCGTGCGCGGTGGGCCTACGCGTTCCGGAGCCTGGTCGACCACGGCCTATTGGTCGCCGGGTCGAGCGATGCGCCCTACGACCCGATCGATCCGTGGCGGGGTCTCCGCGCCGCCGTTCAGCGCACCGACCCGGTCGGGCGGTCGGCCAATCCCACCCCGACGGAGGCGTTGGCGCCCGAGGTGGCGCTGCAACTCTACACGGTCAACGCGGGCGCGGCCCTCGGGGAGGCAGCGCTCGGCGCGCTCGAACCGGGGTCGCCCGCCGACCTCCTGCTCCTCGAGGCTCCGTCGCTGGAGCTTGCGTTTCCGGCCGGGAGCCTCGGAATCCGCGAGACCTGGATGGCGGGGGTCCGTTGGGAACCGGGCGCGCGCGCTCGGGACCCCCAAAGCGTCTAAGCCCCCCTCCCCTCCGACGGTCGTGGCCGCCCCGTCGGGAGTTCCGCGCCGAAGGGAGTTCTCCCCGTCGATGCGGGTCGACGTCCTGATCTCCGATTGGCGGGCGTCGCTCTCTCCCGAGATCACGGAGGAGGAGAAGGAGCACCAGCTCTACGGGCTCGCGTGGGAAGCCTACCTCGAGGGAGACTACGGGTTCGGGCTCTGGTGCTGGCACGAATGCGACCGGCTCGCGAACAACCTCAACGGCAACGTACGCGAGGTCACCCGAATCCTCGGTCCGGGCCACTACTTCGGCTTCTCGCACCGCAAGGCGGTCGCCTCCGACGTACCCGTCGAGCGGATCTACCGGCCCCGAAAGGGCGACATGAGCACCCCGAGGACGGACGCGTTCGTCCTGCCGCACTACCAGGTGCTCTGCGTCTACCTCGTCCGCGCGTCGACCGGCGACCCGAAGGCGAAGGCTCAGCTCGAGATCGCGCTCCTGGAACTCGAGGAACGGCGGAGAGCGGACCCGTTCCTCCGCCACTTCGAAACGTTCCGTGAGTTGCTGAATCGAACCTCGCCTCCGGCGGGTCCGCCGCCGCCCGCCGTCCCGGAGCCTGCTTCCCCAGCTCCCTCGTCGCCCGCCCCGCGCCGCAGTTCCCCAAAGAAGTCCTCGAAGGAGTGACGCCGGCCCGAAAGGAGCGGACGCGATCGAATCCGGCGGCGGGGCCCGCCGGTCTCACGGGATGCGCAGGACGAGCCGCTTCTCTCCGGCGCTCGCGCTCCAGGCCCGTTCCACGTCCGAAAGGGGGCGGACGTCGGTCGCGATCCGGAACCCCGCGGAGGCGAACGCGGCCAGGAACTGACCGACCCCGGTCACCACGTCGGAGATTGGGGAGCTTCCGATCCCGCTCCCGAGGATCTCGACACCGGAACTGCGGAGCTTGGCGCCCTCGAGAGAGATTCGGCTGCCCGAGATCGCCCCGATCTGCACGAAGCGGATCCGCGCCGCCCCCCGGGGCGCACCCGGCCCCCCCAGGGCGTCGAGGATCGTCTCCGCCGAGGGGCCCCAGAGGTAGTCCAGCACGACTCCGATCGCGGAGTCTCGTGCCTCCCGGCGCACTGCGTCACGGAGGGACTCGGCGGGCTGCCCGAGCGGCAGCACGACGTCCGCCCCGAGCTCCCGAAGCGACCCGAGCTTCCTTTCGTCCCGTCCGGTCGCGATGACCTTTCGCGCGCCGAGGTGCTTCGCGAGCTGCACCGCGATCTGACCGGAAGTTCCGGTCGCGCCGTTGACCAGCACCGACTCTCCGGCCGGGACGCGAGCGCGCTCCGTCAGCGGAATCCAACACGACATTCCCGGCACGCCGGCCGCGGCAGCCGTCGCGTCGTCCAGGTCGTCCGGGAGCGGGACGACGTTCCCCGCCGGCACCACGGTCCGCTCGGCGAGAGATCCGAGGGGTGCCCTCGGGAAGACGAAGTAGACGCGTCGCCCCTCGGGGGTCCGACCGACGCCATCGACACCCGGGACAAGCGGCAGGTTGGCTCCGGCGCTGTAGTGCGCGCCCGAAGCGCGCGAGAGGACGAGCGGGCTTACGGCCGAGGCGGTGACGGTGATCTCGATCTCGCCGGGTTGCGGCACGGGTTCCGCCGCGTCCGCGTACTCGGGAGGACGCCCGAACTCCCGTACCATCGCCGCCTTCACGGTCCTCGCCCCGGCCCGAACTCGCCCGTACCCTCATTACCGCGACCGGGCCGGGCCGTACCAACGGGAGGGCTCCGTCCGCAGGACCGGATCGGGAGAGGGCGCGTCGGGGCCGTTCTCGACCCCCGAGCCACAGAGCTTCCGCCAAGTCTCCGTTCGGGGAAACGCGAGGGCTTTCCCTCGGCCCAAGTTTCCTATAGGGCAGCCGCTTCGGTCGAGCCACAGGGTGGAGTTTCGATGCGTGCGGTCGTGCTGGGCGGAGGCGGACTCACCGGGCGCTGTGCGGTCCGAGACCTCGCGAACGGCAAGGTATTCGATTCGGTCGTCGCGGCAGACCTCGACATCGGGTTGGCCCAGGTCGCGGCCCGGAACGCCGGCGCGCGCGCCTCGGCGACCGCGCTCGACGTCCGGGACCGACCGGCGCTCGTCCGATTGCTGCAGGGCGCGGAGGTGGTCGTCAACGCCGTCCAGTACGGGTTCAATCTCACGGTCATGGAGGCGGCCCTCGAAGCCCGCGTCCCGTACCTCGATTTCGGCGGGCTGTTCCACATGACCCGACGGCAGTTGGCCATGGACCCGACGTTCCGCGCGGCCGGTCTGCTCGCGATCCCGGGACTCGGCCAGGTGCCCGGTATCTCCAACGTCCTCGCGATGGAGGCGGCCCGCGACCTCGAGCAGGTCGAGTCGATCGTCATCCGGGACGGTTGGAGGGACCTGACGGTCGGCGGGCCCGAGATCGCGTTCACCTGGTCGCCCAGCACCTTCCTGGACGAGATGGTCCTCCCCGCCGTCGTCTTCGAGGGCGGCGAGTACCGGGACTACCCTCCGATGAGCGGCGCCGAGGAGTTCGAATTCGCCGAGCCCGTCGGGAGGACGCGGGTCTACCGGACGCTGCACTCCGAGCCGGCGACCCTCCCCGACAGCCTGAAGGCGAAGGGCCTCCGGCACTGTGAATGGAAGGAAGGAGGGCCGGGGATCGAGGTCCTTCGGACGATGGCCCTCCTGGGCCTCGGCTCGGACCGGCCCCTCGAGGTCCGAGGCCAGACGGTCTCCCCGAAGGACTTCACCCTCGCGCTGGTGAAACGCGAGAACCTCCTCGGGATGCCCGAGGGGGTCGACGCCGTCGACTGGGAGGTGTGCGACATCGAGCTCCGCGGCACGAAGGACGGCCGGCCGATCGTCCGCCATGCCATCGCGCGGTTTCCCGCCCGGCGGGACTGGCACCTCGTCGCCACCGAGTACGCGGTCGGCGTCGCGGGAGCGATCGGCGCGGAACTGATCGCGACGCATCAGATCCGCGCGGTGGGGGTCGTCCCGCCCGAGCGGTGCGTGCCCCCGGGACCGTTCCGGGAGGCGCTCAAGATGCGGGGAATCGAGACCGTCATCGTCCCACCCGAAAACCCGCTGCCGCCGCTCCGGAAGGAGTGAAAGAGACGCTGGATTGGCTGAAATATCGGCTTATCGGTTGATTGGAAGGCAACTAATAGGTATTTTTGCAGATTAGCATCGGTTGAACATTACATAGCATTGGGTCCATACTTTGCTATATTAATGATATAATGCGTTCTTGCATTCAGCCAATTATATATACGCCACTCGGGGTCCGAAACCTGCCCGCGATGCGTGCTTTATGGCGGAACCGCAACCCGCCGCCGTGCCCCATTTCCCCCTTCGGGGAAGCGACGTTCCGCTGCCCGGACCCCGAGCGGACCGACTGCCTGCGGGAACGCTGACGGCCGCGGACTCGGAAGCGCAGACCCCACCGACCCCTCCACCGGAGGAGACGCGGAAGGCGCCCGCCGCCGAGGTCGTCCCGGCCCCGGCCAAGGAGGCGCCCGCGGCAGAGGTCGAGGCGCTACCGATCTCGATCGCGCGGCTCGTTCCGAAGCTCAAGAAGAGCGCGAAACTGTTCGAGGAGGGCAAGAAGTACATCCCCAACGCCTCGAGTTCGCTGATCCGGGTCGCGTCGTACGACCCGTGCCCGCCGTTCATCACCGCCGGCAAGGGCTCCCGGATCTGGGACGAGGATGGGAACGAGTACCTCGACTTCAACCTCGCCTACGGGTGCCTGATCAACGGTCACGCCCCGAAGGAGCAGGTCAAGGCGATCCAGGACCGGGCCGAGCTCGGGCTGCACTTCGCCGCTCCCACCGCCCTCGAGATCGAGGTCGCGAAGCTGTTCCGGAAGATGGTCCCGAACGCGGAACGCATCGCGTTCTGCTCGAACGGCTCGGACGCGACGATGAACGCGATCCGGATCGCCCGTGCGGTCACGGGCAAAGACGCGATCCTGAAGTTCGAAGGGCACTACCACGGCCAGCACGACTACGCGCTGATCAGCGCGGAGGCGCCGCCGATCGTCGCGGGGCTGGACGAGTACCCGCGGCCGCTCCCCAACTCGGCCGGGATCCCGCCCGGCGTCACCGACTACGTGATGGTCGCCCAGTACAACTCGCTGACCTCGTTCGAGCGGATGGTGAAACGCTACCGGGACCGACTCGCCTGCGTCATCCTCGAACCGATCATGGCGAACGCCGGCGTGATCCCGCCGGTCCCGGACTACCTGAAGCGGCTCGTGGAGATCGCGCACGAGAACGACATGCTCGTCATCTTCGACGAGGTGTTCACCGGGTTCCGGGTCGCACCGGGCGGCGCGCAGCAGCTCTACGGGGTCGAGCCCGACATCTCCTGCTGGGCGAAGGCGCTCGGGGGCGGGGTGCCGATCTCCGCGGTGTCGGGAAAGGCCGAGTACATGGACCTCATCGCCCCCGGGCGGATCTCGTTCGGCGGGACCTACTTCGCGAACAACCTCTCGCTCGCCGGCGCGCTCGCGAACCTGAAGATGCTCAGCCGCGGAGGGGACGACCTCTACGCGCGGTTCGCACGGCTGACGGACAAGCTCGAAAAGGGCCTCGAGGAGGCCGGCCGTGACTCGAAGGTCTCCGTGATCGTGCAGTCCGTGAACGGGATGCTCCAGTTCTTCTTCACCCGGCGGAAGAAGATCCAGAACTATCGGGAGTCCCTGCAGATCGATTGGAACCTCTACCTTCGCCACCACCAGTTGCTGCTCGACAAGGGGATCTACATCCACCCCGACAACTACGAGCGGATCACCTTCTCGAGCGCCCACACGGAGAAGGACATCGAGAAGTTCGTCTCGGTCGCGCACGAGACGTTCACCGAGCTGCGAACCCTCCCCCGCGACTACCTTCCGTAGGGCCGGTGCCCTCGGGCGCCGAGTCGCCGTCGTAGGGCCATAAGTAGTCGAAGTTCGTAGGCCAGAAGATGGGTCGGTGGGCCGTTCCGCGGCGCCCCCGATAGGAGGCCGAGCGGGAGATGGGCCGGAGTCCGGGCGACCTCCTCGTCTTCGTCGGAAAACGCCTGCTCCAACTGGTCCCCGTCCTCATCGGGGTCATCATCCTGACCTTCGTCTTCACCCACCTCAACCTCACCGGCGTCTGCAACGAGTGGTACCCCCACGCGGGGCAGACCACGCTCGCGAACTGCGAAGCGAAGTACGACCAGCCGCTCGTGAACCAGTTCTTCCAGTACCTCACCAGCCTTGCGCAGGGCAACTGGGGCGCGTCGGTCTCGGGGGTGCTCGTCTACCCCACGATCGCGGCCGCGCTCCCGGCCACGATCGAGCTGATCCTGGCGTCGCTGTTCCTGATGATCGTCATCGGGATCCCGCTCGGCGTCATCGCCGCGCAGTACAGCGGTCGGTGGGCGGACCACCTCGTCCGGATATTCTACCTGAGCGGGTGGGCGACTCCGACGTACCTCGGTGCGGTCGTCGCCGCGGTGTTCATCGGACCGTGGCTCGGCCTGCCGACGCGCGGAGAGTACTCGACGGTCGTTCCCCCGTTCCCCCAGTACACCCACATGTCGGTGGTCGACGCCATCCTCGCCGGCAACTTCCCGTACACCGTCGACGCGATCTCGCACCTCATCCTTCCCGCGACGGTCCTCGCGTTCATCAACATGGGGATCGCGACGCGGATGACGCGCGCGTCGATGCTCGAGGTGCTCCCGCTCGACTACGTCCGCTCGGCCCGGATGAAGGGACTCTCCGAGTTCTGGGTGATGTATAAGCACGCCCTCCGGAACGCGCTCATCACGACGACCACGGTGTTAGGGATCACCGCCGGTGGCCTTCTCGCGGGGACGGTGGTCGTCGAGGAAGTGTTCGATTGGCCGGGGATCGGCCAGTACGCCTACACCGCGATCGGGGGCGGAAGCTCCACTCCCAACTTCGACGGGGCGATCGCGGTCGTGATCATCTTCGCCATCGGGGTCGTGGTCGCGAACCTGATCGCGGACATCCTCTACGGGATCCTCGACCCCCGCGTGGACTGGAGGTAGGGTCGCACCGTGGAGCCCCCCCCGACCCCCGCGGCCCGCCGTCGCGCGGACAGCCCGATCGCCGTCTTCTGGAGGATCCTGCGAGCGAACCCCCTCTCGCTGTTCGGGTTCCTGCTGGTCGCGGTGATCTGCGTCACCGCGCTCCTCGTGGTCGTCGCCCCCCATCTGATCGTCCCGTACGGGCCGCAGCAGGAGACGGGGCCGATCAACGCGCCGCCGTCCTGGCAACACCCGTTCGGGACCGACGGGCTCAGCTACGACGTCTACTCGAACGTGATGCTCGCGCTCCCGCTCGACTTGAGCATCGGGATCGCCATCGCGGGCAGCGCGCTCCTGCTCGGAGGGGCCCTCGGCCTGATCGCCGGGTTCTACGACACGCCGGGCAC
>JBAWFC010000014.1:0-67379 GCA_049591535.1 Thermoplasmata archaeon
CACTTCCTGCGGCCGCCATCGCGGGCGGCGCGGTCGCGGGTGCCGGAGCCGCTGCGGCGGCCGAGGACGAGCCGGACATCGATTCGTTGATGGCGGAACTCGACAAGATCAGCGGCGAGATTCTGAAGCGGCCGAAGGGCGCCTCCGACAAGAAGCCACCCGTCGACGACGACACGACGTAGTCTCGACCCGCACGCGGACCCCGCTCCTTAAGAACCCCGGGCCGGTCGTTACCTGCGATGGCACTCGATTCCGCTCGCTCCGACGAGGAGCGCCTGCTCGCACAACTGCGGGACGCCGTCGACCGGGCGCCCGGACGACCCCGCGAGATCGAGGTCGGGATCGCCCTCTCCATCGCGCTCGGTCGCCGCCGGCCGTCGGTCTCCTGCGGCGGGTGCAGGAACCCGCTCGACTTCGAGGGGATTCCCGCCCGGACGAACGCGCGGCTCGGGGTCCCGTTCCGGCTGATCTTCGCCGACTCTGCCGATTCGTGAGCCGGCCCTCGTTCGATTCCTCGGAGGCCGCTCTCCCGTGACCTTCTCGCTGATCGGGTCGCTCGTCAACATCATCACGTTCGTCCTCGCGACGATCGGTCTCCCCGGCCTCTTCGCCCTGATGGCGGTCGAGAGCTTCGGTATCCCGCCGATCCCGAGCGAGGTGATCCTGCCGTTCGCGGGATTTCTCGTTGCGGAGGGGACGTTCCCTCTGGGATGGACGCTCGTCGCCGCGTTCTCGGGGGGCCTGCTCGGAGCGTTCATCGCCTACGCCGTCGGTCGCTGGTGGCGCCACCGCCTCGCGGGGATCGGGGTCGGCCAGCTCCGACTCCGACCGCAGGACCTCGCCCGCATGGACACCTGGTTCGCCCGACGGGGCGAGGCGACCGTCGCGCTCGCACGCGTCGTCCCGGGCGTCCGCAGCTACATCAGTTATCCGGCCGGAACGGCGCGCATGGACCCGAGTCGGTTCGGGGTCTACACCCTCCTTGGCTCGGCGCCGTGGACCCTGGCCCTGCTGTACGCGGGGATCGTGCTCGGTTCGCGGTGGACGGTCGTGGACCAGTACTTCCAGACGATCGATATCGTCGTCGTGGTCGCACTCGGGCTGGGGGTAACGTATCTCGTGCTGCTCGCCACCGGCGTGTTGGCGTACGGGTGGCCGCTGCGCCGCGGACCCCGGTATTCGGGGACGGGATCGCGGGCTCCGGCCGAAGTCTCCCCAAACCGCCCCGGCCCACCGACGGGTCCCTAGGACTCGAGCGGCGTCGGGACCGCCCCCGGCCGCATCGGAGCGAACTCAGGACGGACCACGGTCCCGTTCCGGGCGCCGACGTACTCCCCCCGCTCGACGATCCGCACGCCGTCGCGGTAGTGCTCGCGGGGCAGGATCCCTTCCCAGCCTTCGAAGGGAGTCCAGCCGCAGGCACTGTGGAGCCCTCGCCCCGAGAGCCGTGTTCGCTCGCGGAAGTCGACGACGAGGAGGTGGGCGCGATGGCCGGGGGCGATCCGGCCCATCGGCTGGCCGAACCATCGTGCCGGTCGTTCGCAGGCGGCCCGCAGCAGCACGTCGAGCTCGATCGCCCGGGCCCGCACCCGGGCGAGGAGGAGCGGCAGCATCGTCTCCACGCCCGGTACTCCGCTCGGGGCCCGGTCGAACGGGAGGAACTTCTCCGAGGAGGGATGCGGCGCGTGGTCGCTCGCGAGGCACGGGACCTCTCCGCGCCGGAACGCCTCCCACAGCGCGGCGCGCTCCGACTCGGAACGCAGCGGGGGGTTCACCTTCCATCGAGCGTCCGAACCGGACCGTTCGGACAGCAGCAGGTGGTGCGGGGTCGCCTCGAACGAGTCCCCACGCTCGCGGAGGCGGCGCACGGCCCGGTCGGTCGTGACGTGGGCGACGTGGAGTCGAAGGCCGGGGGGGGCGCTCGCGAGCAGGTCGAGCGCGGCGACCTCTGCTGCGGCCGGACGATGCACGTTCCACTCGCGGACGTCCCGGGGCTTCGGGCCGCCCTCGAAACTCCGGGGATCCTCCGCGTGGACCGAGAGGGGCAGGCCGAGGGCGGCGACCTTCGCCAGCAGTTCCGGTACGACGTCGGGGTCGGGGGGACGCGCGATCCCGGTCGTCGGACTCAGGTACAGCTTGAACGCCCCCGCCGCGCGGGCGACTGCGTCGGGGCGACGGACCCCGTGCGCGCTCGCGTAGAGGAGGACGTCGATCGCGGAACGCCCCCGGACGCGCGCGGCCTTCTCTTCGAGGGTAGTGACGTCGAGGACCGGAGGGGAGGTGTTCGGCATATCTCCCACGAGCCCGACGCCTCCGAGCGCCGCGGCGACGGTTCCCGTCTCGAAGTCCTCGGCGTCCTTGGGTCCGCCGGGGTCTCGGAAGTGGACGTGCAGGTCCACCGCCGCCGGCAGGATGATGGCGTCTCCGACATCGTGACGCGGCGCGCCGGTGCGCACCTTCCCGACGGAGAGGATCCGTCCGTCCTCCCCGATTGCGATCTCGACCGGCTGGAGCTTTCCCCGGACGAGCGCGCGGCCCGCGAGGATTGACGCGGGCGACGGCACGGGCACAGACCGTGGTTCCGACCGATGGCGGCGGACCGGCGGTGGAACCATCGGACGGACGCACGTCGGTCGCTGTAAAGAAGGCGCGCCCGCGGGCGGGCGGCAAGGCTATTTCCGTTCCCGTCGTTCGCTCGAATCGTGCTGGCCACGGCGAGCCGACCGGCCGGGTCGACGTACGCCCAAAGCGGTGTTGACCGGTCCGCGGTCACCGCCGCACTGGCCGAGCTCCTCTCGGCGGTCCGCTTTCGCCCTCCCCCCGGCCACGGCCGTCCGGTCGAGGGGCCGGGGCACTACGCGGGGATGATCCGGATCGGGCGCGAGACGATCGCCGTCACGACCGATACGGTCGGCACCAAGGTGCTGCTCGCGCGGGAGATGGGTCGCTGGGAAGAGGTCGGCGAGGACATGGTCGGGGTGAACGTCAACGACCTCGCCTCGGTCGGCGCGCGACCGGCGGGACTCGTCGATACGATCCTGTGTGCACGGCCCGACCCGGCGACGTTTCGTGCCATCGGCCGCGGGCTCGACCGCGGCCTGCGGGCCGCCGGGTGCTCTCTCCTCGGTGGGGAGACCGCGATGGTTCCGTCCATCGTAGAGGGGATCGACCTGGGCGCCACGGCGCTCGGATTCTTCCCGCGGGGGCGGGCCCCGGTCACGGGTCGGGGGATCCGACCCAAAGACGTCCTCCTGGGAGTTCCCTCGAGCGGTCTGCACGCCAACGGGTTCACGCTGGTACGCAAGCTCGTACAGGAAGCGTCGGTAAATCTCAGCGCTCCGCGCCGTGGTTCCCGGAGCCCCCTCGGCGTCGAGCTGCTGTCGCCGACCCGGATCTACTCGGGGGTGGCCGACACGATCGCGGACCGCCCCGAAGTCCACGGACTGGCTCACCTCAGCGGCGGGGGCGTCCGGAATCTCCTCCGGCTCCACCCCCGGGTCGCCTTCGTTCTCGACCGATGGCCGGCCCCCCCTCCGCTGTTCGAGTGGGTGCAACGGCTCGGAGGGATCTCGGACGAGGAGATGTACCAGACATTCAACATGGGCATCGGCTTCGTCCTGGTGGTGGCACCGCATCGCCTGGCCGATACGCGCCGTCGGCTCGCTCGGGCCGGTGCGGCCGACACGCGCGTGATCGGTCGTGTGGAGCCGGGAACCGGGGTGACCGTTCCGCAGCTCGGGCTCAGGTACGCCGAGTACTCCTAGGCCCTCGGTTCTCTCCCCTCCGCACCAAACGATTATCCAAGCGGGCCGGCTGGCCGCGCCGTGCCGATGGGCCGCCGGTATGCCGCGTTCGCCGTCGGCCTTCCGCTGCTCGCGGCCCTGCTCTGGGCCGGCTACTACATCCTCGTCCTGGCCGTGACGCCCGGCACCCCGCCGTCGGCGGTGTTCGTCTATCCGTTCCTGATCGGTGGAGGCATCTACTCGCTCTGGAGCTACGGCGAGGGACACGGGCGGGCGATCCTCCGGGTCTGGACGCAGCCGTCGGCCTACGTTCGGGTCGGCCTTCTGCTTGGGATGCAGCTGTCGGTGCTCGCGTCGACGTACCTCGCGGGTCCCGTCGACACCTCGCTCCTCTCGTTGATCGGGGATGTCGTCCTGACCCCGATCATCGTCGCGACCTGGTTCCTGGCGTATCGGGGACGGTTCCGCGCGCCCCTGCTCTGGCTCGGGATGGCCCTGTGCGTCTTCGGTGGGGGGCTCGCGATCGTCGGCAACCAGGGGCTCAGCGCGGTGCACGATTACGGGTACGTTGTCATCGTCGCGATCCCGCTGACCGTCGCGGTGTTCTTTCTCGCGACCGCAAAGGAGAACGAACGAACCCCTCCCAGCGCCGTCGTCTCCCAGTCCATGCTCGCTGCCGGCGTCGTCGGTCTCGTGTTGGTCCCGTTCCTTCCCGGCGGGGTCTCCGGGGTCCTCCGGGTCGGGCTCGTGCCCCTCCTCGTCTTGGCGGTGACCGGTCTCACCAGCTTCTTTCTCGCGCCGCTCCTGTACTTCGAAGCGATCCGCGAGACCGGGCTCGTCGTGCCCCCGATGCTGATGACCGGGATCCCGGTGTTCGCCGCGCTCCTCTCGTGGGGGGTCCTCGGCATCGCGCTCCCGCTCATCGGACTCCTCGGCATCCCCGTCGCGGTCGTCGGAGCGCTCGTCGCGCTCCGGGGCGAGACGGCGGGCCGGCCGCCCGAGGCCGGCGCGCCGTCCCGAACTCCTCAGATCAGGTGAAGTCGCCGAGGGTCCGGTTCGTCGTCCGCCGACGCCCGGACTTCGCGACGTCCGTGAGCGGCGTGTCGAGGGTCGCGGCCGCCGCGTTCCCTCGTCCCTCAGACGGATCGGGGCCGCCGCCGAGACGCTGTTGATGGCTTCCGCGGAGAAGGGCCGCCGCATCCCAATCGAACACCTCCGTCACCCGGGCCAGCGTCTGCGCGACCCGGTCGGCGTAGTACTCCCAATCCGGCTCCCGGGTAAACGGGCGGCCCTCGATCCACGGCTCGACCTCTTGGGGGCTCACGCGGGAGTTGGTGACGATCCACGCGACGCGCATCCCCGGGACGACGTCGTACCCCTCCTTCTGGAGCTGGCGGAAGACCCGGAGGAACGGAAGGGCGTCCCGGGTCGCAGCGTTGTACTCGCTCTCGGCGCGCACGCTGCGCGCGACCACGAGGCGCTCGACGGGGACCTGGCGTTCCCGGACCGCCTGGACGAGCTCCCGGGATCGGCGGACCGCGCCGTCCGTGTCGCCCTTCAGGACGAGGTCGAACACCTCGTTCAGGCCCTCGGACTGGTAGTCGAAGGCGTCGGTGCGGCGGCTCTCGTACCCCCGAACGATCCGCTCCTCCCGCGGCCACGCGGTCCGGCCGACGTACCGTTTCTTCGCGCCGTGCGAGAAGAACGCTTCGTACACCGACTGGAATTCGAACGTGACCCCTTCGTGGGTGAACCGGCGGGCGATCGCTTCCCCGAACTCGCGCGACCCTTCGAGCGAAGCGACCGGAGAACGTACGAAGACGCTGTCGGTGTCCGAGTACACGACCTCGTGTCCGTCGGCCTCGAGGTCCTTGATGATCGAGGTGATCGCCTCGCGCGCGAACGCGGTGATCGCGGAGCCGATGTCCTTGTTCGTGAACCGATAGAAGCTGGACGCGAGGACGCCGTAGAACGAGTTCATCAGCACCTTCACCGCGTTCTGGAGCCCGTCGTAGTAGGTGCCCAGCTCCGGAGTGTCGGCGACGCGACCGAGCTGGCGGAAGCGGTCGCGGTCGGCGAGGAGGTCACCGAGGATCTTCGGGATGATGCCCTTGCGGACCTCGGGGGCGAGGAACCGCGCTCCCGACGGCGCGACCGTCGTTCCCTCCGGGGAGAGGGTCGTGAAGCACAGGTTCCGTGCGATGATGATCGACGGATACATCGACTTGAAGTCGAGGACGACCACCCACCGATAGATCCCGGGCCGGATCGAGTGCACATAGCCGCCCTCGATCGGATTGTCTCGCCCGGTGCGATGGCTCGGGAGGACCCCCACGCCCTCCTCGTCGGCGCGCGGGATCAGCAGTGCGTCGATGAACAGCGACGTGCGACCGTTCAGCCCCTCCTCGAGCGGCAGGTGCGCAACGGTCGCCAGGTCGGCCGCCTTGTCGATGGAGCGAAGGCGCAGCAGGATCCGCAACGCGAGGTCGGCGTCGTGCTCGCAGTACTCCATGACACGCTCGCGGTCGCGCTCCCATTCGGCCGAAATGTTCCGCCGGTCGACGTCGAGCTTCGAGTCGCCGAGCAGCGTTCGCGCCACGTACTGCAGGGTCTCCTGCTTGGGGTGGAGCTCTCGGCGGGCCGCCCACCACGCGTCGGCCACGATGCGTCCGGTGATCTTCCAGAGTCGCTCGCCCATTTCCCGGGGGGCGCTGTGCTCTCGACCGAGGAACAGTTCGGGCAGGCCCACCGCCTTGGCGCGTTCGATCAGGAGCGGGATATCGTAGCCCCCGATGTTGTAGCCGGTGATGACATCGGGATCTTCGCGCTCGATGATCCGCACGAACTCCTCGAGGATCGCCCGCTCGTTCGGGTCCCCCAGGCGGAACGTGTGACGCTCTCCGCCCCCGCCGTCGACCACTCCGCAGATCGTGAAGATCGTCCGCTCCCGGATCGCGTTCTCGATGTCGAAGGAGAGCACCCGAAGCGACGGTCGAAACGGTTCCGCGGGTCGAATGTCGCGATCGGTCGTTACGATCCGAACGACGTTCGGCACGCTGTACCGGGCACAGATCTCGGGGGGCTCGTCCTCGGCCTCGAACGAGACCGTCAGGCCGAGGTGCTTGTCGTAGAGAAAACGGTGGACGAACGGAATATCGCACGCGAGAACGCTCGTCTCGTCACCCTTCCGGCGGTACTGGTCCCGGTACTGGGGCACCAGCCACGGGTGGTGGAGCGTCACCCGGACGGCCGCCCGATCCTTCCCTCCCACCCACGTTCGGATGTCCTCGACACCGACGATCTCCGTGTCCGCCTTCAATCGCGCGCGCTCCTCGGCCGTGGGTTCGGTGAGGACGAAGTACGGCCGAAAACCGTAGTACCGTGCAACGGTCGCGAGACCGTCCCGCGTCCGCCCAAACAGTTCGACGACGACCCCGTCGTCGACGGCCTGGTAGGAACCTTCGAGGAAGAACAGGTCGACGGTCCGCACGGGCGACCGAGCCCGGTCCGAGTTAAACGGGTTGCGCGGCCCCGGTCGCGAGCCACTCGCGGAGCGCCACGACGTCGTGGGTCCAGCGTTCTCCCCATCGTCGGGAGCGCATCGACGCCGCCGGGTGGATGAGCGGGAACAGCGGTCCCCGCGCCGAGGAGCGCGGATGACCGGCCGCCTCGAGGACCGGCGGAGCGTCCGGCGCGAGGGCACGGAGCGCCGGTGCACCCAGGGTCACGAGTACGCGCGGTGCGAGGAGCGCGATCTGGCGGTCGAGGTAGGGCCGACAGGTTCGGGCGGCGTCGCGGTCGAACCGGTTGGCGGGCGGACGGCACTTCAGCAGGTTCAGAACGCCGAACTCGCCCTCCGACAATCCGAGCTGCGCCACCACCGCATCCAGTCGCCGGCCGGACCGGCCCACGAACGGGAGTCCGGCCGCGTCCTCCGCAGCCCCCGGTGCCTCCCCCACGAACAGCAGGCGGGGGGTCAGACTCCCGCGGTAGACGACCGCATGGGTGCGGGTCTCGTGGAGCGGGCACTTCCGGCAGTTCCGGATCTCGTTCGAGAGCACCGCCCATGCGTCGGGCGCCGAATCGAGGTTCGGGCCACCGGCACTCGACGTCCCGAACGTCGTCAACGTCTTCCGGCGCCCTTCCGCCCTCTCACCGAGGGCCAGTCGGCACGGACCTTAAATAGGGCCACCCAGTGGCTCGGCCCCTTCGGCACCCATGCCTCCCCCCTCAGGAATCAACACTGCGGGCCGCCTCGCGGCCCTTCGCCAGCGGCGACGCTGGTCGGATCGGTACTACAAGCGACGGACCCTCCATCTCAAGGAGCGATCCGACCCCTTGGAGGGCGCTCCCCAGGCGCGGGGGATCGTGCTCGAAAAGGTAGGAGTCGAAGCAAAGCAGCCGAACTCCGCGATCCGTAAGTGCATCAAGGTGCAACTGATCAAGAACGGTCGACAGGTCACCGCCTTCGCCGTCGGCGACGGAGCTATCAACTTCATCGACGAGCACGATGAGGTGCTCGTCGAAGGGATCGGGGGCCGGATGGGCCGGTCGTACGGAGACATCCCCGGCGTACGATACAAAGTGATCCAGGTCAACGGCGTGTCGCTGGACGAGCTCGTCCGGGGACGCAAGGAGAAGCCGGCCCGATGAGCGGAAACCCGGACTCCGTGCTCCCGCCGGACCCGAACGCCGAGGACGTCGGCCCGGTGGTGCAACGCCCTCAGCCGGCGGCGCCATCGCCGTTCCCGGTACCTCCGCTCTTCGGAAAGTACCCGTACGAGGGGCTCGAAGTTCACGACGTGGGCCTCCTTCCGTATCTCTACCTGCACCCGGTGTACTCACCGCACAGCGAGGGCCGCCTCTCGGGGAAGCCGTTCCTGAAGACGCGGATGCACCTGGTCGAGCGGCTCGCGAATCACCTGATGAAGGGCGGTAAGTTCACGGGCAAGAAGTCGAAGGCGCTCGCCACCGTGCGCCAGGCGTTCGAGGAGTTGGCCAAGAGGGAGGGCAAGAACCCGCTCCAGCTCCTGGTCGACGCGGTGGAGAACGCCTCCCCGCGCGAGGAGGTCACGCGACTTCAGTTCGGCGGGATCAGCGTACCCCGTGCGGTCGATGCGTCCCCCGCGCGGCGGCTCAACGTCGCGATCCGGAATCTCGCTCAGGGGGCGATCACCGCCTCCCACAAGTCGACGAAACCGATCCACACGTGCCTCGCGGACGAGATCAGCCTCGCGTCCAAGGGGAACCTGACCAGCTACGCCGTCGGGCGCAAGGAAGAGGTCGAACGCGTCGCCCAGTCGGCGCGCTGAGGCCGCGGAGGGACCCGGGATCATGACCCACATTCGAGCCGAACTGGCGAAGGCCATCCCCGAGATGATGCGGAGCATCGACAAGATCCGCAACATCGGGATCGTCGCGCACATCCACCACGGGAAGACGACCCTCTCCGACAACCTGCTCGCGGCCGCGGGAATGATCTCGAACGAGCTCGCGGGAAAGCAGCTCCTGCTCAACTTCGACGAGCAGGAACAGGCCCGCTTGCTCACGATCAACAACGCGGACGTGACGATCGTCCACGAATACGAGAAGGAGAATTACCTCATCAATCTCATCGACACGCCGGGTCACGTCGACTTCGGCGGCGACGTCACGCGGGCGATGCGGGCCGTCGACGGGGCGGTCGTGGTCGTCTGCGCCGTCGAGGGCGTGATGGCCCAGACCGAGACGGTGCTCCGTCAGGCGCTGCGCGAGAAGGTCAAGCCCGTCCTGTTCATCAACAAGGTCGACCGGGCGATCAAGGAACTCCAGCTCACCTCGGACGCTCTCCAGAAGCGCTTCGCCGCGATCATCTTGGAGGTCAACGAGCTGATCCGGAAGATGGCCCCGGACGAGTTCGTGGACGAATGGAGCGTCGATCCCCGCGACGGCTCGGTCGCGTTCGGCTCCGGCTACGACAACTGGGCGATCAGCGTCCCGTACATGCAGCGGACCGGCGTGAAGTTCCCCGACATCATCGAGTACGTCACGACGGGCCGGACGAAGGAGATCGCGCAGAAGGCGAAGATCAACGACGTCATCTTCGACATGGTCGTCAAGCACCTCCCGAGCCCGCACGTGGCCCAGCGCTACCGGATCCCGAACATCTGGAAGGGCGACATCGGCTCGACGATCGGGCAGGCGATGATGAACACCGACACCGAGGGTCCGACCTCGTTCATGGTCACCGACATCACCATGGACCCCAACGCGGGCGAGATTGCGACGGGTCGCGTCTTCTCCGGGCGCCTCCAGAAGGGGATGGAGCTCCAGATCGTGGGTACCAAGATCAAGAACCGGATCCAGCACGTCTCCCTGTTCATGGGCCCGGAACGCCTCATGGTCGAGGAGGTCACCGCGGGGAACATCGGCGCGGTGATCGGGCTGACCGACGCCTTCGCCGGCACCACCACCTCTACCGCCCCCGAGATGATCCCCTTCGAGGAGATCCGTCACGTTTCGGAGCCGGTCGTCACGGTCGCGATCGAGCCGAAGCGGATGGCCGACCTGCCGAAACTGATCGAGACGATGCGCAAGGTCGGCAAGGAGGATGCGAGCCTACGGGTCGAGATCAACCAGGAGACCGGAGAACACCTGCTCTCGGGAATGGGCGAGTTGCACCTCGAGATCACGCAGTACCGGATCATCAACGATTACAAGGTCGAGATCGAGGCGTCGAAGCCGATCGTGGTCTACCGGGAGCTGGTCAAGCATCCCGGCGGTCCCTTCGAGGGGAAGTCACCGAACAAGCACAACAAGTTCTACTTCGAGGTCGAGGCGCTCCCGGCCGGCGTCGTCCAGGCGATCAAGGACGGAGAGATCCCGCAGGGGAAGTCGTTCAAGGACACGAAGACGCTCGTCGCAAAGCTCGACACGCTCGGGGTCCCCCGGGACGAGGGACGAGGGATCGTCGCCGTCGACGGGACGAACATCCTGTTCGATGTCACCAAGGGGATCCAGTATCTCAACGAAACCATGGACCTGATCGTCGATGCGTTCAAGGAGGCGGTCAACCGCGGCCCGCTCGCCAACGAGAAGGTCTACGGTCTCAAGGTCCGGCTCGTCGACGCGAAGCTCCATGAGGACTCGATCCATCGGGGTCCCGCCCAGACGATCCCGGCCGCGCGGTCGGGCATCTACGGTGCGATGGTCCTCGGGGACCGGATGCTGCTCGAACCGTTCCAGAAGGTGACGGTGAACGTACCGCAGGAGGTTCTCGCCGGAGCGACGCGCGAGCTCCAACGCCGCCGCGGGGAGATCCAGGACATGACGAGCGTCGGCGACCTGCAGACGGTCGTGGCGAAGGTCCCGGTCGCCGAGCTGTTCGGATTCGCTTCCGACATCCGCAGCGCGACCGCGGGCAAGGTCCTCTGGTCGACCGAGTCGATGGGGTTCGAACCCGTCCCGAACGACCTCCAGTCGAAGGTCGTGGCCGAGATCCGACAGCGGCGCGGTCTCAAGCCCGAGCCGTACGACGCGGCGTACTACTCCGGCTGAGTCGACGACCCGCTTGCCGCCCCGGCGATCGTCCGCCCAACCTCCGGGGAGGGTGTCGGCGCAGGGGAATACCTACTACAGACTGTAGTTAGATTGCCCATCAACAAACTACGTCCTGTAGTAGCTTGAACGTCGGTCCCTGGCACGTTACTTCGTGGGAAAGTAGCTGGTGAGGGTTCCGCCCGCGGGTCCGCTCACGCCCGGCCATCGAGCGTGCGCTGTCCTCGCGGTCGGGGGCCGTCGGCCGACCGGGAACGGATCGGCCACGCCCCTTCGTGGTCGAGGAGCCAACGTTTGCGCCAGAGGCCGAGTCCGAAGCCCGTGATGGAGCCGCCCGTGCCGATCACGCGGTGGCACGGGATCACGATGGGGATCGGGTTCCGTGCCATCGAGCCACCGACCGCGCGGGCAGACCCGGCGAATCCCGAGCGGCGCGCGAGCTCCCCGTACGTGACGGTGCGTCCCGCGGGTACGGCGCGCAGGATCTTCCACACCGATCGGTCGAACTCGGAGGCGGTGTCGGGCTCGACGTCAAGGTCGAACGACGTGCGCGTGCCGCGGAAGTACTCCTGGAGCTGGCGCGGGGGCGTCGCGGAGCGAAACGGCGGCTTCCGACGGGAGGCGCCGAGGGGCATTCCGGTCTGCTGGTGGCCGTGTTCGAGGAGGTCGATGACGCGGACGGTGGAGCCCTGGTACGCCATCCGGAAGGTCCCGATCGGGGTCGGAACGTCGGCGACCTCGAGGGCATCGGTCACGAGCGCTCGCAGGCGCTCCGCCCTTATTTCCGTTGCAGGCACGCCCGACCGAGGGCGTGCAACACTAGCCGGCGGACGCATCCTCGAGACCCGAGCTGGTGATGCGAAACTCGGCGGTACCCTCGGGCAGCGACCGGTGCTTCCGGAGCACCGCGCGTCGTCGCGCGCCGGGGAGCCGGTCGAACCGAAGGATCGTCTTCGCCGCGTGGTTGAGGAAGGATCCGCCGAGCGGTTCCAGGGTCCCCTCCCGCAGGCTGCGCCAGACCTGGTTCGTGATCAGCACGGGAACCGACGCCCGGAGCGCGGTGACCACGAGGTCCGCGAGCTCGAGGCTGAGCGCCTGGCGGGCATCGTCCTCGTCGGACCCCGAGAGGGAGAGGCGGTAGTAGAACGTCGCCGAATCGACGACGAGGAGGCCGACCGGCCGTTTTCCCTCCCGGGCGAGGGCGCACGCGGTCGCCACCGCCCGCCCCTGCTCCTCGAGGTTCTTCGGGGTCGAAAGGAGGAACCGCTTGAGGATCTTTTCGAGCTCGTCGCCGGCGAGGGCGCGCAACCGGTCGACGCTCACCCCCTCGGTATCGATGTAGAAGACCCACCGGCCCGCGCGGGCGACCCGGGTCGCGACGTCGAGGCAGAAGAGCGTCTTGCCGCTGCCGCCCTCCCCGTAGATCTCCGTGACGCAGTCGGTCTCGAGACCGCCGCCGAGCAGCCGGTCGATCGATGCGACCCCGGTCGCGAGCCGCTCGTCCGCCACGACCGCCGCGAGAGAGGCGGGGGCGCTTAATCCCTCGGAATCGACCCGATCACGACGGGAGGGGGTAGGGCACGCCCCGCTCGGGCCGGCGGACGTTGGGCCCCACCGCCTCGAACGCCTCGGGGTGTTCGGTGTGGATCGGGTAGACGACCTTCGGCGACACCGAGCGGACGATCTGGAGGAGTTCGGGGCCGGACGCGTGCCCGCTCGCGTGCATCTGGTGGAACGCGAGACCGAAGTGCTCGAGCCAGTTGTGCAGGACACGGTCGTTCACGTCGTCCTCGCTGAACGGTTCGCTCATCGAGTGTACGAACGGGCTCCCGCGCGGCGGTCGGAGCTCGATCAGCTCGGGGAAGTGCAGGAGGTCGAGCGCGAGGAGATAGCGGCGCCCCCGGGTGCGCACTTCCTCCGCGCTGAGGGCGTCCGCGAGGTGTGCCTGTTCCCACTTGAAGTACCGTTTCTTCTTTCGCGCGTAGACGGAGAGCCCGGGAGTCTTCCCGGCGACCGGTACCTCCCCCGGCGGCAGCATCGGCGCGATCTCGGAGAGCAGGTGGGCCGTGCGCGCGGAGACGACGAGCTCCCGGTCGGCGGCGACGGCCGCCGCGTGCAGGGTCCGCAGCCGGTCGACGTCGCGCGGGTAGGTGCAGGCGAGCGCGAGGGACGGGGTCTCCCCCAGGAGCCGATCGACGCCCTCGCGGACCCCGGATTCGCTGAAGCTCTTCCGGGGATCGGGACCGGCCCGGGTCCCTTCGATGAGGAGCACCGAGGGCCCGTCCGCGGTCGCCGCTTCCAGGAAGGCGTGGGTGTCGGCGGCGCGGGGCCCGTGCTGCCGGAAGTCCCCCGTGTAGGCGACCGTTCCCTCCGAGGTACGGACGAGGAACCCGTAGGCGAACGGGATCGAGTGGTCGACGGGATACGGGACGACCTCGAGCCGCCCGACGCGGATCGGGGCCCGGTCGGCGAAGACCTTCCACGCGTGCTCTCCGTAGTCCACCGAGGGAGTGGAGGTCTCGATCGCCTCGAGGAGTCGCCGCGTGCCCGCGCCGACGTGCACCGGGATCTCGGGGTCCACGAGTTTGAGATAGCTCGCGTGGTCCGCGTGTGCGTGGCTGACGAAGATCCCGTGCACCTCGGGCGCGCGGTACGGGAGGTCGGCGTCGGCGAGCGCCTCGCGGGAGTACAGCCCGTCGACGCGGGGGAGCAGGTCGAACTCGAGGAGGTCCTTGACCGGGCTCGCGGACCTCGGCTGGAGGTAGTCGACGTAGAACTCCTCCATCCGCGGGGAGAACGACCGTCCGAAGTCGAACAGGATCCGGTCCGGTCCGTCCTCGATGAGGATCTTGTTCCCCCCGATCTCGCGGACCCCGCCGAGGAGGGTCACGGTGGGCCGGCGCACGTGCCCGGCACGCCCGCTCCGGGCTTAGGGGTTTCGCGCGTACGAGAGAGTTAAGGGGAGACCCCCTTGCGGGGCGAAGGCTGCGTCGATGAGCATCAAATACGTCGGGATACGCGTCACCGAGCTCGAGCGCTCGCTCCGGTTCTACCGCGAGGGACTCGGGCTGAAGGAGCTCGCCCGAGGGAAGATGAGCCACGGGGGAACGTACGTCGGGCTCGAGGACCCCGAGTCGCATTTCGAGCTCGAGCTGAACGTCTACCCCGCGGACTCCGTGTACGCGACAAAGTACGTCGTCGGGGAGGGACTGGACCACCTCGGCCTCGAGGTCGCGGACGCGCGCGCGACGATCGAGCGCCTGCGGACGATGGGGGCCAAGGTCGCCCTCGAGCCGTGGCTGGAGGAGGGCCGCTACTGGATCGGTTTCGTCGAGGACCCCGACGGGATCTGGGTCGAGATCCAGAGCCGGGTCCGCCCGGCCCCGTCCGCGGGCGCGATCAGCGCGCCTTCAGGACCTTCTTGACGTTCGGGTGCTCCTTGGTGAAGATCTTCCCACCGCAGTTGTCGCACCGCACGCCGAAGAGGTTGGCGTCCGAGGGGAGGGCTTCCCCGCACCGGATGCATCGGAACATGGACGTCGAACGAGCGATGCGGCCGCTTTAAGCGTTGCCGGGGACGGGTTCTTTCGCGGTCCGCGTGATCGACGGGGGCGCCTGGAAGACGTAGGCGTTCGACGCGAATCGGGTGCCGCACCGGCGGCATTCGAAGATCCCGCTCGCGACGCGCTGCAGGGTCATCGTGGAACATCGGGGGCAGGCGACGGGCTTTGCGCGGGCGCGGTCGATCTCGAGCACGCGCCGGCGGATCCGGATCCCGTAGCGGGGGCCCATCCACGCGGTCGAACCGACCTTCTTGGTCCGCTTGCTCATGCGCCGGCTCCCCGGGCGATCACGCGCATGCGGTCGCCGTGGCGGAACGCGCGCTCGACCATCGACTTGATGTCGTCGGGGGAGAACGCCCCCACGAGACCCTTCTGCATCGCGACGATCCGTCCGGTCTCGTCCGTGGCGACGGTGAGCCGGCCCTGGGCGGCCCGCTCCTCGTCGAACGTCGGGTCGACCATGATCGTCTCGCCGAGCCGCACGAAAGTGCATTCGACGGGCAGGTGAAGGACCTCGAGCGGGTAGTCCGCCTCGGCGACGCCGAACCGCTTCGCCGGTACGGTCGCGTGCGTCAGCGCCCCGAGCGCAGCAAGAAGCGCGGCGTCGATCAGGTTGCCGCCGTGGTCGAGGACGTGGATGTCGACGTAGCAGACCCAGGTCTTCTCACCGGGCGTGACGCAGAGGCGGGTCAGGTCGATCGCTTCCGCGGCACGGATCGCGCGGTCGACGACCCGGGAGACTTCGATCGCTCCGGGCTGCGGCGGGCCCGGCTCGAACACCGGGCTCGAGAGCGGGATCAGTTCCGCGTTCGTGGTCAGCACGCCGGCGTTGGGAGTGTCGGGGAACGGTTTGCCCAGCTCGAGCTTGATGCCGGACAGTACCGCCGTGTCGCCGATCCGGACGAGCGCCGATCCGTCCGCCGTCGTGACGAACCCCGGTTCCACCGTGATCTTCCGGTACTCATCGGCGCCGCGGCCGTCGAGCCGCTGACCCTTTCCCGCGAGGTCGAGGATGTGGGTGGTGAGGATCTCGGCGGTGACCTCTTCGCTCATGCCGAACCCTCCTGCCCGGGGGCGACCGCGTAGCGGTCGCGCAGTGCCTTCTTCATGACCTCGTAGATCGAGCGGCAGCCGGCGACCCCCATGTCGAGGGCCGTCGAAAGCTCGTCCGGCGTCATGTGGCCCTCCATCTGGAGGAGCACGAGGCGCCCGGACTGGGGGACCAGCGCCATCGGGAGGTCCGCCTCGCCGAAGTTGTCCTCTTCCTTCTTCAGGTCCAGGATGATCGCGCCGCCCGCCTTGCCGACGGCGACCGCGGGCAGGAGGTCGGCCATGGGGATGCCGGCATCCGCAAGGGCGACCGACGCCGCGACGAGGCCCGCGCACCGGGTCCCCGCGTTCGCCTGGAGGACCTCGATGTACACGTCGATGCTCGTCCGGGGGAACTCCTCCGCGAAGACGACCGACTCGAACGCTTCGGCGATGACCTTCGAGATCTCCTGGGAACGCCGGTCGAGGCCGGGGCGCTTCCGCTCGTCGACGGAGAACGCGGCCATGTTGTACTTGCACTGGATGACCGCCTTCGTGTTCTGTTGCAGGTGGCGGGGATGCACCTCGCGGGGTCCGTAGACCGCCGCCATCACCTTGTTCGCGCCCCACTCGACGAACGCCGAGCCGTCGGCGTGCTTGAGCGCGCCGGCGCGGATCGTGATCGGGCGGAGCTCGTCCACGCGTCGTCCGTCGATCCGGATCCCCTCGGGGCTCAACAGAACGGGGACCTCTTTCGCTCCTACGCTTCCCATGTTGTTCACTCCTGGAATTTCAGTTGTTGCCCGGGTCCGCCGGGTCGTCCGCCGGAAGGTCGTGGTCGACGTCGGGATCCGGGGGCGGAGCCGACGCGTGCTCGTGGGCCGGTGCGTCGCGGTGGGCGCTCTCGTCGGGCACGTCCCGGGGTCCCGAGTCGTCCGAGGTCTGGGTCGACCGCAGGTAGCTGTCGACCCGTTCGGTGAGCCCGCTCCGCTGTCCGTCCTCCGCGATCATCCGCAGCGCCTCCCGAACCCGGTGGATCGCCTCGGGGTCGCCGTCGACCCAGATGCGGCCGTTCTGACCGACCGCGACCTGGGCGCCGGTGCGCTGGGTGATCGTCTGGATCATGGAGCCAGCGCGCCCGACGACGCGGGGGATCCGCGCGGGGCTGATGCGAACGATCGAGCCGCCCTCGAGCTTGCCGAGGCCCTCGCCGAGCATCGTGACGCCGATCCGCCCGGTCGGGTCGAGGTTCTCGACGCGGACGACGACCGACTCGCCGACCCGCAGGAACTTCTCGGTCTCGCCGATCTCGATCGGCCAAGGGGTACCGGTCATGTGGAGCGGAGCCCACCGGGGCGCCCCGATGTCGAGCAACCAGAACGTTCCCTGGGCGTCGGTGACCGTACCGATCACCACGTCCGACGGTTTCGGGATGTAGCGCCCCGACAGCGGGACGACCTGAACGAACGGAGGCCGTGGGGAGAGCAGCCCCAGAACGCTCGCGTAGACCTTGCCGCCGACCCGGTACGTGCCCGGGCCGGGCTTCAACCCCTGGCTGGGGATCTCTTCCCCCGGAAGGACTAGTACCCGCTCCCCAGAGGGATGCGAGGACGAGCCCTCGCGGCCCCGCCGACGGGGGCCGGGACGATGACTTCCACCCATTTTTCGTGCTGCACCGGGGCACGCGACCGAGGTAGGCTATTTAACCAAAGCGGTCTCGGCGGCGCCCTTCGTGCGGGCGTTCAGCTTCTCGTAGAGTTCCGTCTGGACGCCGGCGGGGATCTCGAGCACCCCGCTCCACGAACCGTCCCCGAGCCACTGCTCGTCCATGAGTCGGCCGAGCCCCTTGATGTCCCCGATGACGCGAGGGTAGTGCTGCGCCGGTAGCTTGACGCGCACCTTGACCACGTCGAGCCGGATCGGAAGGAGGGGCCGGAGCTTCGCGAGGACCTCCTGGACCTGCGCGTCGACCGGACGGAACGGGTCGACGTGGACCTTGGCCTCGACCATCGCGGCCTCGATGCGGGACGGCGGGTGGGGAGCCCCGGTCTGGGGGTTCATCGCGTTCCGCGCGATCGTCGCGACGATCTGCTTCACTTTCGCGGATTGGAGCTGGTGGCGCTGTTCGGTCGTGACCTGCACCTCGCCCTTCAGCACGATCTGCTTCGCGATCGCGGCGAGATTGCGGGTGTGGAACGTCTTCTCGAGGTGCTCCTCCGAGATCTTGTCGCCCCGTTTCGCGTCCTTGAACACCTGGTCGAGCGCGAGCTTGTCGGTGAGGTCGACGTCCTTGCCGTCCTTCAGCTCTTGGACCGCCGCGGGGTCGACGAGCACCTCGAACCGGGACCCGCCGGTCTCCCAGCGCGCGATCACCGCGTTCTCGACCGTCACCATGTGAGCGAGTTCCCCCGCCGAGAGCGGCCTACGACTTCGACGTCTTCGCCGGCGCCGCGGGAGCCGGGAGGCGGGCCACGTACTTCTGGATGTCGTCCGAGGCGAGCCGCGTCATCCCCTGTCCCACCTGAACCGTGCACACCTCGACCTGGGCAAGGCTCCCTCCTTCGTCGAGCCCCGAGCGCAATCCCTCGAGGGCGAGGAGGATCGCCGCGTCCCGTTCCATGCCGGGGCGGTACTTCTGTTCGAACAGGTCCATGACGGGGCTCTTGTTGCCGCCCGTGCTCGCGGCCTTGAAGCTCGTGAGAGAACCCGACGGCTCGGTTTCGAACAGGTGGATCCCGCTGTCGTCGTAGCCGCCGACCAGCAGCGCGGTCCCGAACGGGCGAACGCCGCCGAACTGGGTGTACTGTTGCTTGTAGTCGCAGATCCGACGGACGAGCAGTTCGACCGTCATCGCCTCGGAGTAGGTCACTCGGTTGACCTGGGCCGAAAGGCGGGCGTAGTCGACGAGGACCCGTGCGTCCGCGACCAGGCCCGCGGAGACGCAGGCGATGTTCTCGTCGATCTGCTGGATCTTTTCGAGACTGGCGGCCTCGGCCAGCTTCGGGTTCGGGATGCGGCGGTCGGCGATCAGCACGACCCCGTCCGCGTACACAACCCCGGCGGTGGTCGCCCCGCGGCGGACCGCTTCCCGGGCGTACTCGACCTGGAACAGTCTCCCGTCGGGCGAGAAGACCGTGATCGCCCGGTCGTAGGCCATCTGGCCGGGTTGCATCTCCATCGCGCTGCCTCGGCGCGGGCACTCGAGTCCCCTTTATAACGAAACCGAGCGCAGTAACGCCACCGTCAGCGGATTACTCGGCGTCGGTGCCCCCGGCGCTCGGCGCGCCGCTCTCGACGACAACCGTAAGAGTGCTGTTCGGCACTGGGGGACATGGTCGCTCCGTCCGATGCCCCCGCTCGCACCGGAGGTTGGCGCCTGTCCGCGTCCCCTTCGACGTACCTCCGGAGCGCTGCCGAGCAGCCGATCGAGTGGCATCCGTGGGGGCCCGAGCCGTTCGAGATCGCCAAGCGGACCGGGCGGCCGATCCTTCTCGACATCGGCGCCTCCTGGTGCCATTGGTGCCATGTCATGGACGAGGGGACGTACTCCGACGGCGAGGTCGCCCGGCTGCTTCTCCAACACTTCGTGGCGGTGAAGGTCGACCGGGACGAGAACCCCGAGGTCGACCGACGCTACCAGCGACAGGTGGGGGCGCTGACCGGTGAGGGCGGGTGGCCCCTCACCGGCTTCCTGACCCCCGACGGGGAGGTGTTCCTCGGGGGAACGTACTTCCCGCCGACGGACGGTCACGGTCGGCCCGGGTTCCGACGCGTCCTGAAGGAGGTCGCCCGTCTCTGGTCCGAAGAGCCGGAGCGGATCCGGGAGAACGCGCAGGCGATCCGGGACTCTCTGGCGCGCAGCCGCGCCCACCGGTCCTCCGCGGCTCCGGCGCTGGCCGAATTCATCAGCGGCGTACGCTCCGAGGTCCACTCCTCGTACGACCCGGTCAACGGAGGGTTCGGGATGGCGCCCAAGTTCCCGCATCCCACCGCCGTCTCCCTGCTCCTCTGGGACGCGTACGCGAACGGTACGACCCAGAGCGCCGACCGGGCCCGAGAGACGCTCCTGAGAATGTGCGACGGCGGCGTCTACGACCAGGTCGGGGGGGGATTCCACCGGTACTCCGTGGACGAAGGTTGGCATATCCCGCACTTCGAGAAGATGGGCGTGGACAACTCGGCGCTCCTCACGACGTACGTCGAGGGAGCGCAGCGGTTCGGCGACGCGCGCCTAGAGGAGACCGTCCGCGGGACCCTCGGTTGGGTCCGGGAGGCGCTCCAGGACCCGGTGGGCGGGTTCGGGAGCAGCCAGGACGCGGACAACGCGCCGGGCGACGACGGGGACTACTTCACGTGGACGCGGACCGAGGTGAAGCAGGTTCTTTCGGGAGACGACCTCCGGTTCGCGACCCGGTTCTTCGGGCTCGGTACCGACGGCCGCATGCACCACGACCCGGAGCGGAACGTCCTCTTCCGGATGCTTCCGCCGGTCCAGGCGGCCGAGGGCCTCCAGCTCGCCGGAGGGCCGGCGGCGGCGTTACCGCGGGTGATCGGCCGGCTGCGGACCGCCCGCACGTTGCGACCGACCCCGACGGTCGACCGGGCGCTCTACGCGGACATCAACGGACGATTCATCGGCGCGTTGGCGAGGGCCGGAGCATTCACCGGCGATCCGGTGGTGCTGGCCGATGCGCGCAAGGCGGCCGACCGGTTCCTGCGAGAGGCCTACCACCCCGGAGAAGGGGTCGCGCACCGACTCGACCCCGCCGGGCCGAAGGGGTTCGGCCTCCTCGAGGACCAGGTATCGTTCGCCTACGGGCTCGTCGAGCTCGCGGGTGCGCTCGCCGAACCGAAGTACGTTCCCCCCGCGGTCGACCTCCTCGAGATCGTCGACCGGGAATTCCGGGGGGAGGACGGCCTCCTTCGGGACATCGCTCCCCGCCTCTACGACGGGACGGCGGTCGGCTCGCTCAACGAACCGAGCTACCCGCTCGAGGACAATCCGCACCTTTCGGCCAACGCGTCCGCCGCGACCACGTGGCTGCGGTTGGCGGCGCTCGTGAAGGACGACCGTTGGCACGACAAGGCGATGGCGCTCCTCCCACCGATCGCGGCCCGGATCTCGGGCGCCGGACTGTTCGCCTCGGGGTCGGCGCTCGCCGCCGGGATCGCGGGGACCGGACCGGCGACGGTCGTCGTCGAGGGCCGCGGACCGTCCGCCGATGCCCTGCTCCTCGCGGCGCGTCGCGCGTGGCACCCGAACGTGTGGGTCTTCCGGGAGACACCGCCCGCACCGTTCTCGCTCCCCGCGGAGCTCGCCGCGATGGGGGAGGCTCCCCACCCCCGGGCCCTCGTCTGCTTCGGATCGTCGTGCGCCCCGCCCGTCACCGAGCCGGCCGCGCTCGCTCCGTTGCTCTCCCGGAGCGGCCGGGCGACGGCGTAGTCGGGATCGTCCCGAGGTCGGTCCCGTCCAGCAGGTAGGCCCTCGCCGTCCCCCGCGAGAGGAACCGCCCAAAGAGGAACGACCGTCCCCGTGCCGGGCGTTGGCGATTGAGCGCCTCGATCCCGGCCAGGGGGTTGAACGGGGGGAGCACCACGATCTCGCGGGCGCGGAGCTCGCCGTGCCGGCGGCGACGTCGCGAGCGGGGCGCACGGGGTACGAGCTCGACCCGGACCCAGCACGGGCGCTTTCCGATTGGGTCGTCCGACGTCGGTGCGAGGCGAAACCCCGGGTGCAGGTGGCCCGTGACAAGCCGAGGGGCCCTCAGGACCGCGTTCGACGGCCAGCAGTGACCGTGGAAGATCCCGACCCCCTCGACGACGAAGCCGCTCGCGGGGCGGACCGTCACCTCCCGGGGGAGATGCCGGACGAGCCCGACGTCGTGGTTCCCGAGCACCACCTCGGCCGAGAACCCCTCGGAAAGCACCCGGGCGAAGAAGTCGAACACGTACGGCCGGAGCGCGGGCGGGACGCCGACGATCGGGTGCTTCACGTCCCCCACCACGACCACTCCCGCCGCCTGCTGCGAGCGAAGCAGCCGGACGAGGTGCGCGGCGAGGGACTCGGCGGAGCCTTCGGGAGGGCCGCCCGGCCGTTGCGCATCTCCGCCGAGGCCGAGATGCAGGTCGGCGATCAGGACTCGTCGGAGCGCGGCCGGACCCGGCCCGCCCAGCACGAGAGCCGGCTCATCCGGGATCGGGGCGAGCGGCGCCTCCACGCCGAACGGAGCCGTCCGACCGCCATCACCCTTCGGGTCGGAACCCAGCGAGGCACCACCTCGACTTCCGACAGCAGACACCTACCTCCTTCATATAGAAGAGATAACTCGATACGGTCGGGGAGCTCGCCGTGCAACGCTCGCGAGAACGCTGGATCGAACAGGTTCAGCAGACCCTCCAGCGCGCGGGGTTCTACGTCGCCGACACCCACGGGGTCCGCCCGTCCAGCTTCGACCTCGCGGCCCGCCGCGACTCGACGCTGCTCCTGGTCAAGGTACTCAAGAACATCGACGCCCTCGATGCCGAGGAGGCCGGGCGCCTCGAGGAGCTCGGTCGGCTGTTCCCGGCGATCGCTCTCGTGATCGGTCAGACGTCCGGTGCCTCCGAACTCGACCCGGGGGTCGTCTACACCCGATACGGGGTCCCGATCATCAGCCAGGAAACGCTGCAGGAGTACCTGGACAAGGCCCTCCCCCCGTTCCTGTACGCGAGCCCGGGCGGTACGTTCGCCCGGGTGGACGGCGCGCGACTCCGGTCCCTCCGTCAGATCCGGGGCCTCTCCCTCGGGACGCTCGCCGGCATCGCGGGAGTCTCGCGCCGCGCGATCCAGCTCTACGAGGAGGGTGCGGGGGCCGAGGTCGGGGTCATTGACCGGATCGAGACGTTCCTCGGCGAGCCGATCGTCCGGCCGATCGAGCTGTTCGACCGGCCCGCTCCCCGAGCCGGGGCGACCCGGGCGCCGGGGTCGAAACCCGAGAAGGACCGGACCGACGGCCCCTCGAGCGGTCGCCCCCGCGCACGCACCGGCGACGCGCTGCGCGACGGGGTACTCGACCAGCTGGGCGACATGGGACTCGAGGTCGTGGTCACGGTGCGCGCCCCGTTCGACGCGTTCGCGCGGACTCCCGAGATCCTCCTTGCTTCGGTCGGGAGCCTCCGGGCCGCGTTGCACCGCGCCGAGATCCTCCACGGACTGGCGCGCGTCTCGGAGGGGCATGCGATGTTCATCGTGCGCGAGAACGTCCACCGGTCGACGATCGCGGGGCTCCCGATCCTGAACGTCACCGAGTTGAAGCGGCACCGCGACGGGGATGACCTGATCGAGGACATCTCCGAACGGGAAGGGCCGTGATCTCCGAGCGGGTCCGCTCGGTCAGCGACGTCCTGCTCCTCGCGCCGGTCCGGGGCCTCGTCGCCGAGGTGCCCCTCCTGCTCGAGGCCCTCGTCTCCTACGCACCCGAGGCGGTCGGTGCCGGGCTCTCCGCGGACGAGATGCTCGGGCTGACCAACTACTTCGTCACGGCGGACGCCGAGCCGGTCGTTCCCCTCACGACCACCGAGACGAGCGAGGTTCGGGGGCTCTCCCGGTTCGGAGAGGTGCGGGTCCCGAACCCGACATTCGTCGAGCTGCTGCGCTGGGCGCGGGGTCGGGAGATCCCGGTCGACGCGCTGGACCCGAGCGACGACCGGACCGCGAGCCTCTTCACGGAACACATCGGCTACGTCGAGCTCGTCCGCCGCACCGTGAAGGAGCGCGCGGTCTCCCGCAAGCCCCCGACCCCCGCGACGCCGGACGAGTACGCGCTCGCCTGGGATCGCGAGGTCGCGGGCGGGAGAGGGTCCCGGGAGTTTGCGAAGGCGAGGGACCGACACCTGGTCCGTGGCGTGCAGCGGCTCGGCGCCGGACGTTCCCGCGTCGCGGTGGTGGTCGACCGGGAGCGGTTCGAGATGGTCCGCGCGCTGCTCACCGGCACCGTGCCGGACACGATCGGCGACGACTAGCCGTCGTCCCGCCGCAGTACCCGCTCGAGCGTCGCCCGGGCGTCGCGCCGAAACTCCTCCAGCGAGCCCTCGTTGACGAGCATCCCGTCGGCGAGGGCGAAGGCGTTCCCGATCCCCCACTTCAGCTCCCGCCGGTCGCGGTCGTAGAAGTCCTGGAGGTCGACGTCGTCGCTGCGATGGCGGGCGGTAAGACGGTCGTGTCGCGTCTCGGGCGAGGCGAAGATGCCGAGGACGAAGAGGTCGCCGAAGTTGTGTCGGAAGACCGAGACCTCGCTGTCGGACCGGCATCCGTCGACGAGCATCCGGGTCTCCGTCAGTTTCGGGAGGGCGCGTTGCGCCCAGATCCCCGGACCGTGCTTGTCCCGCTCCTCGGAGGCGATCCGGCCGACGTTCGCGTTCGTCAGCGGGAGGCCCCGACGTCGGGTCTCGTCGCGGACGAGGTCGCCCATCTTCAGGGTCGCGAGGCCCATCGACTGGGCGACCGCGATGAGCTCGTCCTTGCCCGAGCCGGGCATCCCGACGGTGACGATGAGTTTCATGGAGTTCGGTAGCCGTCGTCGGCGGCGCGCGGGGCGGCGTTCGCCTTGATGTTCGCGGCGACGTCGCTCTCGGTCACCATCTGCAGCCGGTCGGCCCGCTGCCGGAACGCCGTCGCCTCCTGTTCCTCGAGCCGAGCGGTCTCGAGGTACCGGTCGACCTTGACCTTGAGTTCGGCGGTCTTCTGGGTCTTCTGCGCGGCCCGATGCTCGAGCGAGCGGGACTTCTGTTGGCGGTCCACGACCTTCTGCTGGAGCTTTCGGACGCGGTAGTGGAGGTTCGTGACGTCGGAGCCGATCGGGGCTCCGCCCGTCTGGTCCGTCCCGGCCTCGATGTCCCTCTCGTGCTGTTTCATCTGCTGCTCGATCTCGGGGATCGTCGCGAGAACCCGCTGGGCCTTCTCGCGGAGAACGGTCGACTGGTGACGGAGCTTCTCGATCTTCGTGTTGATCCGGGACGCACGCTGGTTCATCCGGCCCGCGGCGCGGTCGTGCTTGGCCGCGAGCTCGCGCAGTTTCGTGATGTCGGCGTACCCCTGCCCGAGCCAGCGGGACTGGCGGTGCTGGAGCGGGGACAACGGCCCACCCGAGCTCGGAGGTGCGCCCCCACCGGATGCCATCGGAGCTTGCCTAGTGTGCTCGAGATATATCCGTTGTTCCACGGAGCGGAACGGCGGCCCGGCACGGCCCTACCCCCTCGGGGGCCGGGGGGGGTCGAGCGTCGGTCGGATGCGGGCGGAGAGGTCCAGGACCCGGACGCGTTCCTGGGCCTTCGAGTCCCGTACGCGCAGCGTGACCGTGTCCCGGTCCGCGCCCTCGGCGAGCGTCGGCCCGTCGACCGTTACGCAGTAGGGCGTGCCGGCCTCGTCCATGCGCGCGTAGCGCTTACCGATCGTCCCGGCGTCGTCATACTGGGTACGCACCCCGGCCGCGGCGACCTCGTCGGCGAGTCGGAGCGCGAACGTCGCGTGTTCCTTCGGGATCAGGGGGAATACCCCGACCGGGACCGGAGCCAGATACGGTGGCAGTCGCCAGACGGTACGTTCTCCGTCCTTGGCGAGGTGAACGTCCGCGAGCCCCCAGACGTTGCGGTCGACCCCGAACGTCAGCTCCAGCACATGGGGGAGGACCTTGGTCCCGCTCTGCAAGGTCACCGAGAGGTCCTTTCCCGAGCCCTCGCCGTGACGGGTCAGGTCGTAATCGCCCCGGTAGTGGACGGCGCCGAGTTCTTTGTACCCTCCGAGGCTCTCCAGGTGGACCTCGACGTCGAACTGGATCCGGTTGTAGAACGCACGCTCGGTGTCCGACTTCTCGAAGAGCCGGATCCGCTCCGCCGGATACCGCAGGACGTCGCGGAAGAACCGGAACGTGTGCGCGAGGTGGTACACGTAGAACTCGGGGAGCCGTCCCGGTCCGGCGAGGTCGGCCGCCGAGACCCACTCCGGGCTCTCGGCGCCCGATTCCCGGCGGGGCACGCGGAGCACCGGGAGCTTCTCGTCCCATACCCGGTCGAACGGGACCGGGAAGCGCGCCGGGTCGAAGAAGATCTGGAGCTCGGCCTGCGTGAACGACCGCATGCGGAACAGGACCTGCCGCGGAGCGATCTCGTTGCGGTACGCCTTGCCGACGACGGCGATCCCGAGCGGCAGCGCCTTCCGGCCGACGTCCCACATCCGCGGGAACGAGAGGTAACTGTTCTGCGCGGTCTCGGGACGCAGGTAGGCCCGATCCTTTCCTGTGACCCCGAACTCCATGCCGAACATCAGGTTGAACGACCGGGGAACGCTGAGGGACGGGGACCCGCAGCTCGGGCACCGCAGCTGGCGCGCGGTGACGATCTCCGAGATCTGCGCCGGGGTGAGCCCGTCGACGCCCTCGGGGCGGACCTTCTCGACGATCGTCTCCGCGCGGAACGCGTTGTGGCACTGGTCGCAGGTGATCTCGGGGTCGGTGAAGTTCTCGAGATGTCCGGACGCGCGCACGACCGCCTCGGGTAGGATCTCCGCCGGTTCGATCAGGTGGTAGTCGTGCGAGAGGCCGACGAACCAGGCGACCCAGGCCTCCTCGACCTTGCGCTTCAGCGCCGCGCCGAGCGGACCGTAATCGAACAATCCCTGGGCGCCGCCGTAGATCTCGGCCGTGGGCCAGAGGACGCCCCGCCGGCGGAGCAGCGCGAACAGCTCGTCGCTCTTCACCGGCCGACTCCCGTCCGATTCCTCGGGGGCCCAACCCGGACGATAAGATGTTCGGTCGTGCGCGTCACGACCTGGTAGGCCGGGTCGTCCGGTGGGAGCCGGAGGACGAGCGGAGCCACCGGCATCCCGGGCGCCACGCGCGCCGCGTCCGGCTGTCCCAGCCACCGCCACGGTTCGACCAGCGCCGAGCGGGCCAGGAACGCGGCGGACGCGGGGCGTTGGCGCAGGCGGGTCGCCACGTACGCGAACTCGAGTTCCCTCCAGATCGACGGCGCGTGGAACATCGCGTTGTCGGTCCCGAGCAGGACGGAGAGGCCGAGCCGTTCCATCGATCGCAGGTCCGGCTGGCGCCCGAACAGCGCGTTGGACCGCGGACAGACCGCGACCGCGACCTTCGCGTCGCGGACGGCGGCCAGGTCGTGGTCGGTGGCCTTGGCGAGGTGGATCACGAGGTCCGGGCGGGGCCGGAGGAACGTGTCCGGATCCTCCCGTCGCGCCTCGCTGGCGTGCAGGCCGTAGCGTTTGCCGCGCGCACGGCACGCGTGGGCGACCGCACGCCGCGTCTCGAACGTCTCTTCCAGCGCGCTCGAGAGTCCGACCCCGTCCGCGATTTCGAGCAACTCCCCGAGCTCCCGAGGGTCGACCGGGCGTCGACGCGGTCGGCCGAGGATGACCGCGCGCACCGGGGATCCCCGGGCCGCGGCCCGAAGGAGCCGCACACCCTCCGCGCCCTCCTCCCGGAAGTCGACGGTCGCCGCGATCCCGTCCCGGGCCATCCGGCGGAGCGCCCCCGTCAGGCCCCGGAGCTTGACGGTGCGGGAGGCGCCGGCCAGGAGCCGGAACTTGTAGCCGTTCGGCGGTCGCACCAGATCCGAGACGGGCCCGGGAGGCGGCTCCCGCACCGAAATGGCGTCCCCGAGGTGCGTGTGGCTGTTGACGGGCGGTGGGATGACGATCCCCCGCACCTTTCGCTCCCGCCCCCGACCGGAGTCGGTGCCGGGCTTCCCGACCTCGACCACCCGACCGTTGCGGATCCGGACGTAGGCCGGACGGGCACCGTCGATGTCGAAGATCGCTCCTTCGACGAGCATGGGCGCCGCTGTCGGAGGGCCGGGACCGTTTAAGGCCGGCCGACGGGCTGCCCGAAGCGCTAAGGGTAGGCGACACTCATCCCCGGCTCTCTTGAGATGATGCATCACTCCGACGAGCGACCGCGGGAGCTGCTCGTTTCGGGCCACGTCAACGTCGACCGGTTCCTGGGGGTACCTCGCTTTCCTCTCGCGGACCGGTCCGTCCCGGTCCTCTCTCAACGCGTCGAGCTCGGAGGGACCGCGACGAACATCGCCCTCACCGCGACGCACTACGGCGTCGCGACCGGACTGGTGGCCCGCGTGGGAGAGGATTTCCCGAAGGCGTTCTGGGATCGCCTGCGCGTCGGACGCATCGACCTGCGCGGCGTCGAGGTCGTCCGCGGAGCCTCGACCCCGACCGCATTTGTGCTCGAGGACCCGAAGGGTGGACAGCGGACCCTGATGGACCAGGGACCGATGGGGACCCCTCCGACCCGGGTCGCTCCCCGACCGTGGCTCGCCGAGTATTCCTGGCTCCACCTGACGACCGGCGACCCCGACTTCCAACTCCGACTGCTCCGCCAGGGCCGCGCGGCCGGCCTGCGGGCGGCGGCCGACCCGGCACAGGAGATACACTATCGGTGGGATGCCGGCCGCCTCCGGCAGCTCCTCTCGGGCGTGGAACTCCTGTTCGGAAACCGGTCGGAGGTCGCGCGGGCCGCGCAGATGCTCGGGGTCCGCGGAGCCGACGGGCTACTACCCCTCGTTCCGCTCGTCGTCCGCACCGAGGGGGGCGACGGGACGACCGCCTTCTCCCGCCTCGGCGCGACCCACGTTCCGGCCGTGCGCCCCCGTAGGGTACGCTCGGTAGTGGGTGCGGGAGATGCCTACCGCGGCGGCTTCTACTCCGCGTGGTTCGAGGGAGAGGATCTCAAGACCTGCCTCGGTGCGGGTGCCCGGGCCGCCGCCCGCTGGCTGGAGGGGACCCGCTAGGGTTCGACGCGGACCGTGGAGATGCATGCGTTCGGGCGCCTCATCGACGTGGAGGTCGCTCGGCGTCGCCTCTTGTCGGCCGCACGCCCGGTCGGCCGGACGGAGTTCGTTCGGGTCGAGGAGGGGTTCGACCGGATCGCCGCGTCGTCATACCGGGCTCCCCGTCCGGTTCCGGGGTTCGAGCGGGCGACGTGGGACGGATACGCGCTGCGCTCACGGGACACCCGCGAGGCGTCGCCCCGTCGCCCCGTGGAGCTTCGCGTCGTCGGCGAGGTGTTCGCCGAGCAGGCGTTCCCCGGCCGGGTCGGCCCGGGTCAGACCGTTGCGATCGCGACCGGTGGTGCCCTGCCCCGGGGGACGGACGCGATCGTCATCTTCGAGGAGGTGGACCGTCGGGGAAAGCGGATCCGCGTCGCCCGGCCGGTCCCGGTAGGGGACCGCTTCTCGCGTCCCGGACACGATTTTCCCCGCGGCCGGCGGCTCGTCCGCTCGGGAGAAGCGCTCACGGCGACCGGGCTCGCGACGCTCGCCGCCTGCGGCATCCCGAGGGTGCGGGTTTTTGCCCGGCCCGTCGTCGCGATCGTTCCGAACGGGAACGAGCTGCTCTCCCCCGGTGCGCGGGAACGCCCGGGGATGATCTACGAGAGCAACAACGCCTCGCTCTCGGCGGTCGTCACCGCGGCGGGGGGGATCGCGCGTCCTCTCGCCCCCCTCCCCGACGACGCGGCGCGGATCGAGGCGGCCCTGCGTCGGGCGCTTCGCACGGCCGATCTCGTCCTCGCTACCGGCGGAAGCTCGGTCGGGGAGCGCGACCATCTCCCCCGGATCCTGCCGAAGCTCGGACGGCTCCTCTTCCACGGGATCGCGGTTCGCGCCGGGAAGCCGACCCTCGCGGCCCGCGTCGGCGACAAGCTCGTGGTGGGGATGCCCGGCCATCCGACGTCGTGCCTCGTGAACATGTACTGGCTGATGCTCCCGGTCCTCCGCAAGCTCGCCCACCGCCCCGGCCCGGGCTGGACCGAAGGCACCGCGATCCTGGGGGGCGACGCCGCACGCCCCACTCCGGGACTCTCCACGGTCGTCCCCCTCGAGTTCCGCGACGGCCGGGCATTCTCGACGTACCGGGGCTCTTCCGTGATCACGAGCCTCTCGGGCGCGACCGGGTACGCCCTGCTCCCGCCGGGACGTCGCACGGTCCCGGCCGGCACCGCGCTCCGGGTCTATCGGCTCGACCCGCCGCTCGGGCCGGGGGGAGACGGGCCTCCGCCGCCGAGGAACGGTTAAGGCCGCCCGGCCGATGGTCGGCCGTGGCACGACGAGACCTCCGCATCGCGCTGGTTTCCATCGAGGGAACGAACTGCGACGAGGAGCTGCGCGTCGCGCTCGCCGCCCTCGGGGCCCGACCCGAGGTCGTCTCGCTGAAGCAGTTCGAAGGGCGTGAGGTCGGTGCGGAAGAGCGCCGCCGTCTCGCCGACTACGACGCCCTCTTCTTCCCGGGCGGGTTCTCGGCCGGGGACTACGTCCGCGCCGGCGCGATCTTCGCCGCCCGGGTGCGTGCCTCGATCGGACCGGCTCTCGAGGAGTTCGTCCGGGCCGGTCACCTGGTGGGCGGGGTCTGCAACGGTTTCCAGGTCGTCGTCGAACTCGGACTCCTTCCGGGGCGGGCGGGGGGCCGTCTGGGGTCTCCGCAGGCCGTCCTCATGACCAACGACTCCGGTCGCTACGAGTGCCGACCGACGTTCGTCGCGTGGCAGGGCGGCGCCTTCCCTGCCCTGCGCAAGACGCCGAAGGGGGCCCGGTTCCTGTTTCCGTCGGGCCACGCCGAGGGCAAGCTCGTGCTGGCGGGAGACCCCGCCCTGCGCCTGCGCGAGCTCGACGACGCCGGCCAGATCCTGTTCCGCTGGGTCGCGCCGGACGGGGGTCCGGCGGTCTACCCGTGGAATCCGAACGGAACTCAGGGCGATGTGGCGGGACTGACGAACCCGGAGGGGAACGTCTTCGGCCTGATGCCGCACCCGGAGCGCGGGTTCTTCCGGGCCCAGGCGCCCGACTGGTCGCGCGGGAACGGCCCCGAAGGGTTCGGGGACGGCCACCGGTTCCTGGACGCGGTCCTCACGCAGGCCGAGCGTTCCCGCTGACCGGGGCGTCTCCGGACTCGAGCGAGAACCGCCACACCTCGAGCCGCTCCCCCTCGAGCGCGCGCGTCGCGACGGCCTCCCGGCGACCGCCGGCCGTCGTCCACCGGTCGACGATATCGTTGAGGGCACGCGGGGCCTGTACGGACGAGATCACGACGAAACCGCTCCCCCCGGGGTGAAGATGGTCCGCGAGCTGCGCGACGATGCGGGCGGTGACGCGGCAGCCGTCGGGCCCTCCGTCCAATGCCAGGTTATGCCAGGGGTCGGGGTCGCGCTGCTCGGGAGAGGTCGGGAGGTAGGGCGGATTCGCCAGGACCCGGTCGAACCGACCGAGTCCGAGACCGAGGTCGGCACGGACCGCCTGGACGTCGAGCCGCTCCCGGAGCGCCCGGTCCCGCAGGTCCCGAAGCGCACGCGGGTTTCGGTCCGTGGCGACGACGCGGGCGCCGACCCGGGCCGCCTCGAGCGAGGCGATCCCCGAGCCCGCGCACAGTTCGAGGAGCGAGAGGCCGGCGCTCGCCCGGGCGAACGGCAGCAGCATCCGCGAGTCTTCCCGGGGAGGGTAGACCGGATCCTCCGCATCCCGCGTCCGCGGTTCCCGGGGCCTCGGAGGGTCCTCTCGCGGCATGACCCCGGATCGATGGGGCCGGGACTCGGTAAGTGTTCCGCTCCCGACGGCCGGAGGGGGGGGCGGCCCGGGGCCAGGCCCGGTCGATGGAAATCCCCAATTTGTTAACTAAAATTCGGCAGGCAACGCTCTTATCGGACATCGACCTAGATGGCGGCACCCACGGTGTTATCGGCGATGCCCCGACGTCTTTCTCCTCCGGTAAAGATCGGCATCACCGGGTTGCCGGGCTCGGGAAAGACGCAGACCCTGCTACGGATCATCGAACTCCTCGAAGAGGAGGGGGTCAAGGTCGGCGGAATGGTCACCGAACCGATCGTCGAGAAGCAGCGACGGACCGGCTTTCGGATCACGAACTGGCTGACGAAGGAGCACGAGGTCTTCGCCCACGAGGGCCTCAAGTCGCGCGTCCGGTCCGGCCGCTACGGGGTGAACATCGCCGCGCTCGAAGGGCTCGGAACCCGCGCGCTCGCGGAGGCGCGGGAGGAGGCCGAGGTCATCGTCATCGACGAGGTCGGGAAGATGGAGGTCGAGAGCGAGGTGTTCACGAAGAGCGTCACGGACACCCTCGATGCCAAGAAATCGATCATCATGACCCTCCACAAGAAGTCCCGGAACCCTCTGCTCCAGGACATCCGTCGGAGGGACGAACTACGACTGCTCGAAGTGACGCCGATCAACAAGAACCTGCTCGCGTTCAAGATCGTCCATCTGATCACCGGTCGGTCGCACTAGTCCGGTCCCGAGAGGGCGGGACCGAACTGTTCCTTCCGCCGGCGACGCCCGGTCCGGGTCCCCGTCGAAAATCCTCGGTGTTCTACAACCCGGCGATGGCCGGGGACCGGGACCTCGGGGTGGCCTTCGCGCGGGCGTGGGGGTCCGCGGGTCCCGGCGGTCGTTCCGGCTGGGAGGTCACCGCCGCGACCGGGGTCCGTGGACTCCGTTTGCTGAACGAGGGAGGCGTGTTCGACCGCTTCCTCCTCACGGAGGCGAACCCCGAGGCCGCCGGCGTCCTTTCGCAGAACGCGGCCCGATACCCCGGGGCGGCGGTGGAGTGCCGGGACGCGAGGGTGCCCCACGACGGGCCCACCTTCGACTACGTCGACGTAGACCCCTACGGTACTCCGGCGCCGTTCGTTCCCACCGCGCTCGCGGCGGTTCGCCCCGGCGGAGTGCTCGCCGTGACCGCCACCGACATGATGGTGCTCGCCGGAGTCCAGAAGGGAGCGTGCGAACGACGCTACGGCGCGCGGCCGGTCCGCGGTCGCCTCGGACCCGAAGGGGGTTTGCGGATCCTCCTCGCACACGTCGCCCGGGAGGCCGCGCTGCGGGGACGGTCGGTCCGGCCCCTCCTCTGCTACCTCCGGGACCACCACGTCCGCGCCTTCCTCGAGGTCCGCATCGCGAGCGACCCGCCGCCGGACCCCGTCGGGCGCATCGACCCGGGGAGCTGGGAGGGGCCACCGCTCGGAGGGAACGGTCCGTACGGACCTCTCTGGCTGGGGCGCCTGTTCGACGAGGAGCTCGTCCGCGCGCTCCTCGTCCCTCCGAATGCCGCCCGTCCGTCCGAGACCGCGCGGTTCCTCGAGCGCCTGCGCGAGGAGGCGGGGACCGACGTCCCCTTCTACTACGAATCCAACCGCCTCTCCCGCGAGCTCGCGCTTTCCGCGCCCCCCGCGATCGGACCTCTGCTGGCGGGGCTGCACGCGCAGGGATTCCGGGCCGGGAGGACCCACGCTCGCCCCGAGGGGTTCCGCACCGACGCCCCTCGCGCTACGGTCCGCGGGCTCGTGCGCGCGCTCTCCGAAGGGGCTCAGCCCCAGAACGAACGCGTCCGGGCGTAGCTGCGTTCGGCACGGAGCAGCTCCGTGAAGAAGGAGTCGTCGTCGCGGTAGAGCCGCATCAGGACCCGTCGGGCGGTCTCGGGCCCGATGCCCCGGGCCGCGAGGGCGAGGAGGGCGCGTTCCCCGTAATGGGCGACGAGTTCGGCCGAGGTGTAGCCGGCGCGGACGAGGGCCTCGACCTCGGGGGTGGGAGGCCGCTCCTTCCGGCGTCCCCGGGGAGCGACCTTCTGGGTCGGTCTCCACTTCTGGCGGGCGTACCGGGAGAGGCGGTCGACCTCGTCCATCCGGCGCGGGGAGAGCACCGCCGAGAGCGACCCGTGGCAGAGCAGGCATCGACTCCCTCCCTCGGACTTGTACCGGGAGGGGGAGGTCGTCCGAACGAAGCCGCAGCGCAGGCAGACCAGGACGAGTTCCTCCTTCTCGAGTCGCTCGCGGACCGCCTTGAGGAGCGTGGGGGGAGGAGTGTCCGGGAGCGTCCGCCACTGGAGTCGCTCGAGCGGGCCGTCGGAGAGCGCGGCCGGGGCGACCGATGCCACTTCGATCTCTCCCGAACGTACTCGCCGGAGCACGCTCTCGGCGTGGACGACGTCGTACCGGTCGTGGAGGGTCTTCTCGAGGACCTCGTCTCCGAGCGGGGTGGTACGGGCCGCGTCGAGCAACGGTTCCAAGGTCCGAAGGTCTCGCGGGTCGGCAGAGGTCGGGAGCACACCGAGCTTCCGTGCGACCGCGAGGAAGACCCATCGGTAGTCGAGGCCCGACGGGACGAGTCGCTCCACGAGGGGTCGCAGCGAGGTCGGTTCCACGGCGAACGCATCCACGAGGGTCGCCGCGTCCACCGCGATCGGCAGTTCGAGCACGAACCACGTCGGCTCGACCGCGGCGACCTCCGTGCGCGCCCCGAGGCGCGCCGTCAGCAGCCCGGCCGTCGTGAGGGCGAGGGTCTCGTTGGTCCGGGTGCCGAAGCAGGCCCCGTAGACGACGACCCGCCCGCGGGCGGTGACCGTCACGCGCCGGTCCGTGGGGAGCGCGTCCGCGGCGAGCGCCGCGGCCCGCCGCATCTCGAGGCGGTGGCGGTCGACGTCGGCGAGCGGATACTCCGGGAACGTCCCGTCCCGGCGGAGCCGACCGATCTCCTGCGCCACGTCGAACGGGACGGGAAGGTCCTCGCCCGCCCAACGCGGTTCCCGCCCGATCTCGCCGACGGTTTCGACCAGGAGCTCCCCGTCGCGGTACTCCACCACCTTCCAGGTCCGACCGTGGAGCAGGAAGATCTCCTGGGGTTGGGCCAGTATCTGGGTAAGGACGAACCGTTCGTCGAGGGTGCCGATTGTCCGCCGCGTCGCGATATCCCGCAGGCGGTACGTCCGCTCGTCCGGGATCAGCGAGAGCGAGGAGTAGAAGCGATGGAGGGTCCCCCGTCCCGAGGTGAGGCGACCGTTGGCCCATTTTGCGAGGCCCAGGTCCACCAGATACTCGATGAGCGCGTCCCATTCTGCTGCCGACAGGTCCGCGACCGCCGCCGCGCCGCCCAGCGTGGTAACGAGCGTGTCCCGCGCGACCGAGCCCTCCGCCCGGAGCGTGGCCACGATCTGCTGTGCGGCAGCGAGCCGGTTGCGGGTCCGCCAGGACGCCGGTTCGACCTGGCCCTCGTCCGCGCGACGGGCGAGGACGGCCGCCTCTTCGAGGTCGTCGTCGTCGAGCGAGAGGACCACCCCGTGGATCGTTCGGTCACTGCGATGCCCCGATCGGCCCACCCGTTGAAGGAGCCGTCCGACCTGGTGCGGCGACCCGAACTGGACGACGTGGTCGACCACCCCGATGTCGATCCCGAGTTCGAGGGAGGAGGTCGCCACGAGCGCCCGCAGCTCGCCGTCGCGGAACGCGCGCTCCGCCTCCTCCCGGACCTCTCGGGAGAGGGACCCGTGGTGTACGGCGACGGTGAGGTCGGGAGCGAGCCGGTTCAGCCGCGCGCAGAGACCCTCGGCCGTCGGGCGGGTATTGACGAACACGAGCGTCGTGCGATGGGCGCGGATCTCCTCCTCGACGGCTCGGAGCCCACCCAGGAGCGTCTCGTCCGCCTTCAGCTCCCGGGCGAGTTCGGCCTCGAGCGGTGGTTGGCCCTCGACGGGGCGTCGGGCGGTGAGCACGAGGTCCCGGTGAGCGCGGGCCGTCCGGACCTCGATCGATCGCGGCGACGGTGAGAGAAACCGAGCGACCTCGGACGGATTGCCGACGGTCGCCGAGAGCCCGATCCGGCGGACCGAACGCTGGGTCCAGGCATCCAAGCGCTCGAGCGTCAGGCTGAGCTGGGCCCCCCGGTCCGAACCGACGAGCTCGTGGATCTCGTCGACCACGACCGTCCGCACGTTGCGTAGGCCCTCCCGAAGACGCTTGCCCACGAGCAGGATCTGCAGTGTCTCGGGCGTGGTGAGGAGGAGGTCGGGAGGCGACCGCGACTGGGCGAGTCGCGCGGAGTTCGTCGTATCGCCGTGCCGTACCGCGGCCGTGAGCCCGACATCCTTCACCAGCGAGACGAGGCGATGCTCGAGGTCGCGGTTCAGCGCCCGCAGGGGGGTCACGTAGAGAATCGAGATCGGAGGGGAGGGATGGGCGAGGCGGCGCGAGAGGAGCGGAAGGAGCGCGGCCTCCGTTTTTCCGGTCCCGGTCGGAGAGAGGAGCAGCGCGTCGGACTCCGTGTCGAGGACCGGTAGGGCCAGTCGTTGGATCTCGGTGTAAACGCGGATCCCCCGTCGGCCGACGGCGTCGGCCAGGCGAGGGTCGATCCCCTCGAGTGCGGGAGGAAGCTCGCTCGCCATGGTCGGACCCCGCGCGACCGCGGCCGTGCGGAAAGGGGTGTCGGGGGAGTTACGGATGGGCGCCGGGTTCGAGATCGAGCATCCGCAGGCCCCGGCTCTCCACGAGAGGGCGCCCGAACGTGCGGCCGGGGAACGTCTCGATCGCCATCTCCTGCAGGATCCCCACGGTGGCGCGAAGGAGGTGACCGCCGACGAGCCGGTGGTCGGGGCCGGCGACGGCCCCGTGCAGATGGAGCGAGGGGCTCCCGTCCACCTCGGCGATCGTGCCGTGAAGCGCCACGACCTCGTGGGGCACGGTGAGCTCGTGGGGTCGGTACTGCTGGCCGTCCCAGTAGCCGAACGTGGCCCGCTGGAACATGCCGATTCCGAACAGGACGGCGGCGGCTCTCACGTGCTCACGCTGGGCGAATCCGCTGACGGTCTCGAAGAGGTCCTGCCCGTCGTCCAGTCGGAGCATCCACTGAGTACCCTCTCGGACCGCCTGCATCGGACGGGGGAGACCGGCACGCGCTATCTGACTTTGCGTCGCCGGCTCGCGGGGCCCGGGAGGCGGTCGGGGAGCCGGAACCCCTCGCTCCGGACCGCCTGCCCAAACGACGGAGGAGGCTCGGATCGGGTCGCGGCACGCCGGAGGGGACGCGCGCACCGTCGGCCCCCAAACCGTTTTGGGGGTCTCCTCCTTCGGCGAGGACTTCGATGATCCTCCGTTCGCCCCCCGCGGCCGTCCCCCGCAGTGAAGCGGACCTCGTGCGCCGTATCGCAGGGCGCGGCCGGGCCCTGGTCGCCCTCTCGGGCGGGGTGGACTCCTCCCTGGTCGCGGCGCTGGCCTTCGAGGCGTTGGGGTCCCAGAGCATCGCGGTCACCCTCGCGGGACCGGCGGTCGCCCGCTCCGAGGTGGACCGCGCCCGAGAGGTCGCCCGGTCGATAGGCATCGAGCACGTCGTCGTCGACATTGACCCCCTCGCCCGCGCCGAGTACCGGTCGAACACCCCGAACCGCTGCTACTTCTGCCGGACGGTGGAGACCGAGGCATTGCTCCGGGAAGGCGCCGCCCGGGCGGTCGCCCAGTATCTCGACGGGGTCCAGGTCGACGACCTCTCGGACGACCGTCCCGGTCTCCGGGCGATGGACGAGGCCGGGTTCGACCACCCGCTCGTCTGGGCCGGCTGGAGAAAGCGGGACGTACGGGACACTGCGAACCATCGCCGGCTCCCGAACTGGGACCAGCCGTCGGACGCCTGCCTTTCCTCGCGCGTGACCCACGGGGACGCGATCTCCCTCGAACTGCTCTCCCGGATCGAGGCCGGCGAGACGTGGCTTCTCGGCCGTGGCTTCCGTCGGGTGCGTTTGCGGACGGGGGGCGGTGGAGCGCGGATCGAGGTCGACCCGGAGGAGGTCGCTCGCCTCTCTACGGAACCGCTCGCCTCCGAGGCCCGGGCGGCGATCGGCCGACTCGGATTCGCGCCGGTCGTGATCGACCCTCTCGGGTACGCCGGGGCCCGGGCGCGGAGGGAGACCGCGGCATGACCGGATCACGGGAGGCCGTGACCGCCCGCCCCGAGTTGTCGGGTCGCTTCCAGTTGGAGACGGACCTGCTTCCCCAGGGCGACCAGCCGAAGGCGATCGATGAGATCGTCCGGCGGGTGGAGCAGGGGGAGAAGTACGTCACCCTCCTCGGGGTCACGGGGAGCGGGAAGACCTTCACGATGGCCCACACCGTCGCGCGTCTGCAACGGCCGACCCTCGTCGTGAGCCCCAACAAGACCCTCGCCGCCCAGCTGGTCAGCGAATTCCGGGCGCTGTTCCCCCACAACGCCGTCGAGTACTTCGTCAGCTACTACGACTACTACCAGCCCGAGGCCTACGTCCCCCAGATCGACCTGTACATCGAGAAGGACGCGTCCATCAACGAGGAGATCGACCGGCTCCGACACCGGGCCACGCAAGCCCTCCTGACGCGCCGGGACGTCCTGATCGTCGCGTCGGTCAGCTGCATCTACGGGCTCGGCTCGCCCGAGGATTACCGCGCCTCGGTCGTCGACCTCGCGCTCGGGCAGGCGATCGGCCGCCAGTCCCTGCTGGAGCACCTCGTCCGCATGAAGTACCAGCGGAACGACATCGAACTCAAGCGGGGACGCTTTCGGGTCCACGGCGGCACGATCGACGTCATGGGCGCCGGGGAGACGATCCACCGGATCATCCTCGATGGAAGCACCATCTCCGCGATCGCGGAGCTCGACTCGGTCACCCAGGAGGAGGTCCGGGAGCTCGACCGTCTCTCGATCTTCCCGGCGACGCACTTCCTCACGGTCGACGAGCGGGTGCGCGCCGTCCTCGGGGAGATCGAGAAGGAGAAGGAGGCCCGGGTGCGCGAGCTGCGGCAGTCGGAGAAGATCGTGGAGGCCCAGCGTCTCGGGGGACGGGTCGAGTACGACCTCGAAATGATCCGGGAGACCGGATACTGTTCGGGGATCGAGAACTACGCGAGGTATTTCTCCGGCCGCAAGCCCGGCGAGCCGCCCTACACGCTCATGGACTTCTTCCCCGACGACCTGCTCGTCTTCCTCGACGAATCGCATGTGACGGTACCTCAGCTTCAGGGGATGTACAAGGGCGACCGCAGCCGCAAGGACAACCTCGTCGACTTCGGCTGGCGCCTTCCGTCGTGCCGCGACAACCGCCCGCTCAAGTTCCCCGAGTTCCTCGAACACGTTCCGGAACTGATCTTCGTCTCCGCGACGCCCGGACCGTTCGAGCGAAAGGCGTCGAAAGGGGTCGTCGAGCAGATCATCCGGCCGACCGGCCTGGTCGACCCTCCGATCGAGATCCGGCCCCTGAAGGGACACATCGCCGACCTCATCGTGGAGCTCCGGGCGTGCGTGGCTCGGGGGGACCGCGCCCTCGTGACGACCCTGACGAAAGCGACCTCCGAGGAACTCGCGAACTATCTCGCCAACCAGGGGTTCAAGGTCCGATACCTCCACTCGGAAGTGGAGACGCTGAAGCGGGTCGAGATCCTTCGCGACCTGCGCGTCGGCCGGTTCGACGTGCTCGTGGGGATCAACCTCCTCCGGGAGGGGCTCGACCTTCCCGAGGTCAGCTTCGTGGCGATCCTCGACGCCGACAAGGAGGGGTACCTGCGGAGCGAGACGTCGATCGTGCAGACGGCCGGCCGCGCGAGCCGGAACGTCGAGGGGAAGGTCATCCTCTACGCGGACCGGACCACCGGTTCGATGGCGCGGGCGATCGCCGAGATGTCCCGCCGGCGGGCGACCCAGGTCGCCTACAACGACGAGCACGGGATCGTACCCGAGACCGTGGTCAAGGAGGTCCGCTCCCTCCTGGCGCCCGAGGAGGCGGCCGAATCCGGCGACCTCTCCGTCTCGGGCCTCGGGAAGAAGTGGAAGGAGCGGATGCCGCTCCTCCTCGCGAACCTCGAGGAGGAGATGCGTCTCGCGGCGGAACGGCTGGACTTCGAGGAGGCCGCCCGCATTCGGGACCGGATCCGCGAGGTCCGCCGGGCCGCCGAGGAGAAGGCGGCGAGCCGAGGGCCGGGACGCGCCCGGGCGGCATAAACCTGGTTTGTTATCCTTCGAAAGAGACCTTTAATTGGCCCGTGCGCTCCGCCGTGCGATGGCACGAAGCGCTCGGCCACCGCCCTCCGACGGGCTGGCGGGCCTGCGCCGGGGGGGCGCGGTCACGGAACTGCTCTTCCTCTACGAGTGCACGACCCTCGAACCGACGCAGCTCCGACCGATCGCCGACCGGCTCGGACTCACCGTCCAGGCGGCGTCCCACTCGTTTCGATCGCTCGCCCGTCGCGGACTCGTGGAGTTCCGCGACGGGCGCTACCGCCCGACCGTTCGGGGAGTGGCCGGGTTGCACGGCTCGCTCGGTCGGCTCGGCGAAGAGGTGCGCACGCGCCTTGACCGCCTCCACGTCATCCGTTCCTGCCGCGCGATCGCCCTCGGCCCGCTCACTGTCGGCGATGCGGTCTCCCTCGAGCTCGTCGACGGGCTCCTGTCGGCCCGGCCGGGCGGCGCGGGTCCGTCGCGGGGCCGGGTCGCCCGGGGGGGCTCCAAGGGGGCGCTGGTCGACGTGTCGGACCTCGAGGGGATCGTTCCCCTCTCCCCGGCCCCGGTGCACGTTCGGACGCTCTCCGAGAGCGACCTGGTCGACGTTCGGCTCCGGGGGCGACTGCGGCGAGCGCTCGGCAGCGACCCGGGCGGGCTGCTGGCCGCGCACGGCCTCGAGGCCTATCACGCCCTCCGGTCGGCCACCGAGCGCCCGGTCGGACGGTTCGCGGTCGCGGCCGAGGCGCGGGAGGCCTCGCAGATCGGCGTGACGAGCACGGTCTTCGTACTCGAGACCGAGCTGCCACGGTTCTTGGCGGAGTTCGGGGGCCCGGACCCCCCACCGCTCGACGTAACGCCGCTACCTCACCGCCGGGGTCGCTAGGCGGGGATCGCGGGGCGGGACGGCGGCGAGCGTGCTGCGCACCGCCTCCAACAGGGCGGCCGCGCCCTCGACCGAGAGAGCTCCCCGTCCGGCGAGGGACCGGTACAGCTGCGTGGCCCGTCCGCCGGTAAAGTCCCAGGCCGGCTCCGCCGGACGCGCCACGAGCCACATCGGGGTCGCCCCGGCGAACGGGAGGAGGTCCTCGAGGTTGGAGAGATTCGAGGGTCCTACCGCGAACGGGGTCACCACGATCGCCCGAGCGGCCGATAGCAACTCCCGGTTCCGCGCGCGGACCTCGGCACCGAGCGGAGCGAACGGCACCTCCACCGCGGCGGGGATCCCGAGGGCCTCGGCGGCTTCGGAATCCGAGTCGAGGAGGTGGAGGGCGCCGGTCGTCACCCGGAACCCTTCATCGACCAGTGCTCGGAAGTAGGAGCTCCCGGCGCCCCCACCGGCGACGACGTGGACGGGGCCGGGCGCGGTCGGCGCTGTTCCGGGCGGCGCCGAGCCGAGCACCCGATGCGGCAACAGATACGGCGCTCCGGTGCGCGGGTCCCGACGGAGGTCGGCCACGACCCCCCAGACCCTCCCGAGGAGCTCTTCCGACAGGACGCGGGCGGGCGGACCGTCCGCGTACGCACGACCGCGAGAGAGCACGAAGATCCGGTCGGCGAACCGGGCCGCGAGGTTGAGGTCGTGGAGCGCGGCGACGATCGTCACCCCTCGCCGGTGGCTCAGTGCGCGGACCCGCTCGAGCAGGTCGAGCTGATGGCCGATATCGAGGTGCGAGGTGGGCTCGTCCAGGAGGAGTACCGGCGTCTCCTGCGCCAGAGCACGCGCCAGGATCGCCCGCTGGCGTTCGCCTCCGCTGATCGAGAGCACTCCGTCGGCGGCCCGGTCGGCGAGGCCCACCTCCGCTAGGATCCGGAGGGCGAGGGCCCGGTCCCCCGCGCTCTCCCCTTCGAGCAGGCCCAGGTGAGCGTATCGCCCGTAGAGGACGTAGTCGAGGATGGGGACGTCGTCCCGCGGGCTCTCGTCCTGGGGGACCCAGGCGATCCGACGCGCCCGCTCCCGGGCGCTCAGTCCGGCGACCGCCCGCCCGAACAGCTCGACCTCCCCTTCGTCCGGGGCGATGAACCCGAGCAGCGCCCGGAGCAATGTCGTCTTCCCGGACCCGTTCGGCCCCGCGAGGGCCACGAACTCCCCCGGGGCGATCGTGAGGTCGAGGCGCTGGAGCGCGATGCGTTCGCCGTAGCGAACGGTCACCCCGTGCAGGCGGATCGCCGGCGGGGTCGGGCCGGGACCGATCACGTCTCTCCCATCGTGGTGAGCCGCCGTCGCCGGTAGAGCAGGTACAGAAAGAACGGAGCCCCGACGCCCGACGTGAAGATCCCGATGGGTAGGATGCTCTCGGGGAAGACGAGGAGCGAAAGGTCGCGCGCCGCGAGGAGGAACGCCGCCCCCGCCACGGCGGCGCCCGGCAGCACGACCCGATAGTCGGACCCCGCGATGCGCCGGACGACGTGGGGAGAAACGAGCCCGACGAATCCGATGATACCGGTGAACGCCACCGCGACCGCGGTCGTGATGGAGGTCAGGAGGAGGAGTCGGTTGCGAACCCGCCGGGCGTCGACCCCCGCGCTCTGGGCGACGTCGTTCCCGAGTTGCAGGAGGTTCAACTCCCGACCGTGGATCGCGATCAGGGCGCCGACCGCGAGCACCGCCCCGAACACTATCCCGTCGCGCTCCCAGCTCGCCCCGCCGAGGCCGCCGAGCAGCCAGAAGTCGACCTGCAGGCTCGCGGTCGGATTGTAGAGCAGGATGACGGTGAGGGCCGAGGAGAGGAAGGCGTTCAACGCGACGCCGGTGAGAAGGAGCGTTTCCACCGACCCGTAGCGACCGCGGGCCGCGGCGAGAATCAGCAGGCCGGTCCCGATCGAGCCGAGGAACGCGAGCAGCGGCAGCGCGATATCGGCCTCGCTTTCGCCGATACTGAAGACGAACACGAGCGATGCCCCGAGGGTGCCGCCGGTCGAGATGCCGAGCAGGAACGGGTCGGCGAGGGGGTTTCGGAAGATCCCTTGCAACGTGCCCCCGGAGATGCCGAGGGCCGCCCCGGCGAACACCGCGAGCAGGATCTCCGGAAGGCGTTCCTGCCAGATGATCTCCACATACACCGAGCACGACGCACTCGCGCCCGCGCACGGATGGAAGAGCACGCCGCCTCCGGACAGAACGATCCGGAAGGCCTCGAGCGGCGGGATCGACACCGACCCGATGAGCGGCGAGAACAGGAGAACGAGCGCGGCGCCAACGAGGAGAAGGGCGAGCCAGACGGCCCGCCGACGAGGGCGGGCGGTCGCCGCGCTCCCGACCCCCTTCGGGGAGAGCGTGCCGGCGAGGTACACGCGCCTAGACCGCGACGCCGGGGTGGAAGAGCGTGACCAGCTGGGGCAACCCGACAAGGATCATCGTCGGGTCAGGTTCCGTAAGGTAGTTCGAGTCCATTCCGACCGCCATGCCGTTCTGCGTGGCCGACAACTGGCCCCAGAACGGGGCGGAGGAATAAGAGCTCTCATTGAGGCCGAATCCCGTGCCGAACACGACGAACTCCGGGTTCGCGTACAGCACGCTCTCTCCCGGGAGCTCCGGATACGGCAGCGTGGAGTTCGCGGAGATGCTCGCCGCGCTGGCGAGCTCGATCAGGGACTGGCCGAACGTCCCGGGCCCGAACGTCCAGTACCCGTTCTCGTCGGTGGAATAGGTCACGAGGACCGTGGGGAACGGAGTGGCGTTGTCGGTGAGGTTGGTTTCGACCGCCGCCGCCGCCGCCAGTCCCACCTGGAGCTGATCGTTCAGCTGGGTCGCCGCCGTCGAGACCCCGAAGATCGTTCCGAGAAGCGAGACGTCGACCTCGATACCCCCCAGCGTCGGGGGCTGGAGCATGACGACCGGAATGTGGTACGTCGAGCTGATCTCCTCGACTGCCGCGACCGATACGATGGTCGACGCGAGCACGAGTTGGGGAGTGTCGTTGAGCAGCGCCTCGTAGTCGAACGTCGGCGCGATCTGCACGCACATCGACTGGGAAAGGTTCCAGAGCGAGACCTGGTCGGGGGAATAGTCGGCCGTCAGTCCCCCGAACGAGAGCGCGTAGCAGTCGACTCCGACGACGTGCGAGCGCAGGCCGAGGCGGTACATGGAATCCATGATGCTCGGCGAGAGCACGACCACGCGCGCGGGGTCCCGGGGCACCGCGACCGTCCGACCCAGGTCGTCCGTGACGCTGAGCGCACCGGGGGGGCTGCTCGCCTGGCCCTCGTAGACGATCGCCGTCACGGCGACCGCGACGCCCGCCACCACGATGAGCGCGATGGCGAAAACGGCCAAGGAGATCGTTCGGGGGCGCGGGGCGGCCACGGAGGGGGTACCATTCAATGACATTGGATTTTGAGCAAACGTACTTTCACATAAGCATTTCGTGAGAGACACCTACGCCCCGGTCCCGCCCCTGCCGGGCCGGACGAGCGGACAACAAAGGATATCCCCCCGGAGCGTGACCCACGCGCGGAGGGAGCATAGGCTAACTTGGCAGACCAGCGGGCTCCAGTCAGGAGACGGGTCACCGTCTCCTGTGAATAGGGTCTGCGGAGGAACGCGTCTCGCGTTCCCGTGACGATTGACTGGAGCGCGCGGAGAGACCCGCATATGGGGGTTCAAATCCCCCTGCTCCCATCTTCCCCGCGTGCGGGTCTCTTTCCCTGAATTCGAATGTTCGATGCGTTCGTTCCGAGGCGTCGGGTACTCCGAGTCGAACGGCCTCCCACGAGCCGTAACCGGCCTCCCTCGCCCCGTGACGCAAACCGAGGAGTCGTTCGCCGCGTTGACAGAACGCCGGCATGCCGAGGGCCGGCGGTAGCCGCCCTGCCCATCGGCGAGCGGAGAGTCGTCCGAGGTGTGAGTCTCCACCGGCTGCGTTCGAAACGAGCGAGGCGCACCGTCGCTTTTCCCTAGTGCATATACGGAGTTCGAGTCGAGATTCGATACTGAATATCAAGGCTGCCGGGGCTCGGTAGTTCCTCCCGTGACGGGGGTTGGAAAGACATGAAACAACCGAGAGAGGGCCGACGTGCGCTGGTCTGGGCGACGCGTGTTGCGAACATGGGCCGGTCGGGTCTTGACGGAGAGTTCCCCGTCGCCCACGACCTCCCCGCCCGAATTGCTAGCAGGGTTGCGGTCGGGCCCGACGCCTCGACGCTGCGGACGTCGGCCGGGCCGATGGGCCTCTGACCCGGGAGCAAACCATGAACGAGATCGGTAACCGCCGCGCCGTCTCCTCGATGGTGGGCGCCATCATCCTCGTCCTCGTCGTGGTGATCGCCGGCAGTATCGCCGCCTTTGGACTGAGCTCCGGTACCACGGGAACGACGATCACCCGCTGTGCTCCGGCCAACAGCCCCGTCTGCATCGCCTCCGCCGCGAACCACAACATCAATCTTCTGGTCCCCGAGGAGTCCAGCCTGATCGGCGCGAGCGTTCCGTTCACCGCCTCCCTCCCGACCGGCGAGTCCGCATCCGAATTCACATTCAACTTCGGTGACGGCTCTTCTCCGCAAACGATCTCCGGCTCGGCGCAATCGGCCACCGCCAGCTACACCTACTCCTCCCCCGGCACGTACCTCATTCAGGTCTCCGCCGAGGTCAACGGAGTGCTGCACGACAACCTCCACGACATCGGCTACCTGGTCGTGCAGCCGACGTACGCCGTGCCGTCGGCCGAACTCGTTCCAACCGTCACTTCGAGCATGGTCTCCAACACTACCAGTACGACCGCTCCCACCGGGGTCGTCGGCCTCGCCGGAACCGTCACGGTCTCGGGAGAATACACCGCCACGCCGATCAACGCCGCCTACACGGCCGCGGCACCGAGCGTCGCTATCCTGACGGGGCCGGCCGGCGGCGCTTCGATCACCTCGCAGACGCTGTCGGGCAGCACCGCGATGGCGTCGTTCCTGTTCGGCGCCGCGGGGACCTATACCGTGGCGTTCACCGCGAACGCCGTCGGGCCCGCGGGCACCGCCTCCCAGAATTACACCTACACCGTGATCGCGGGTTCGGGTGGCGCCGCCAGCGTGCCGCCGTTCGCGACCGACACCAACCAGCCCGGGACGATCATCTCGTACGCGAACACGGGCGGGTCGGCCGCCGAGACGCTCGATCCGGCGATCGATTACGAGTCGATCGGCTATGAGCCGATCCAGAACGTCTACCAGACCCTGGTCCAGTACAACGAGACGTCGGTCGCGAACTTCGTCCCGATGGCCGCCGCCTGCGTTCCGGGCTCCGCCGAGTGCTCGAGCCTGTTCGGGCAGAACCTGACGGTCGGATACAACTACACGTACGTCCTCAGCGGAGCGTCGAACTTCTACGATAAGGCGACCGGGGCCCACTGGGGCGTCTATCCTACGGACGTCGTGTTCTCGTTCGCCCGCGCGGCGTCGTTCGCCACCCTCCCCTCGTGGGGCGGGAACAACGGATGGGTCCAGGCCCAGTCCTTCCTCCCGCTCGGGAACGCCTCGTGGGACGTCTCCTCGCTCACCGGCTCGGGGATCCACGCCAAGGGCAACAACACCCCGTATCAGATCTTCACCCATCTGCTCGTCAACGATTCGGCGTTCTGCCCGGCGGCCGCCTACGGGGTCGGATACCACGGGTGCGTGACGGTCGTGGCGGACGGGCTCGGTCAGGCCTGGACCCCGGCCGCCGTCGACCAGTTGCTCACCGACGGTCTCGGAGGATCGATCACTCCCGCCGGTTGGGTCAACGCCCAGGAGTCGACCACGAGCAGCCCGGACGCGCTCCCCGGCTGGAACATCTCGACGGCGGACAGCGGAGACCACCCGGTGACGCTCCCCGGCGACTCGAACCCGTACAACGCCTCCTCGAACGACCCGGGGTTCCAGAGCTGGCTCAACTGGGTGCAGGCCAACCCCGACGTGTGGGACGCGATGCAGATCGACGGTTCGGGGGTCCTCGGCACCTACCCGTCGTCGAGCATCACCGACCTCGACACCATGTCGGGCAGCGGGCCGTACTACCTGTCCTACTTCGACAACGGCGTGGAGTACACGCTCAAGGCGAACCCGTACTACAGCCCGAACCCGGACTGTCTCGCGTCGACCTCCTGCCAGCCCGCGCGGAACCACTACGCGGGGAACGTCACGCAGAACTGGGAGAACGGGGTCGATCCCGGCATCGCCGCGATCGAGGCGGGCCGGGCCGATGTGGCGGCGTGGGTGTCGACCGACAACTCCCTGCTACTGCAGTTGGTCGCGGAGGGCAAGGTGAAGCTCATCCAGTACCCCACGATCGGGGTGTACTTCTACCCGTTCGACTGGAACTTCAACCTCGCGAGCGCCCAGGCGCTGACCCCGACCACGATCACCGCGCCGACCGACTTCTTCAGCTCGGAGGCGATGCGGATGTTCTTCTCGACGGCATACCCGTACGAGTCGATCTACAAGGCGATCCTCGACGTCGACGGGATCGTCGCGGGGTCGAACTACGGCGGTGCGATCGCGCCGGGCATGCAGTACTACCCGACGAACGTGACGTGGCCGAGCGCGGACCCGAGCGTCACATCGACCGCATCCACGCCGGGCACGGCCTGGTGGTGGTGGGCCCAGGTCACGAACACCTCGAGCCCGTACTTCGACGCGCAGATCGCCACCGACTGCTCGTCGGCGACCCCGTGCACGATCCCGATCTTCGGCCAGACCGGGAACCCGCCGGGGGACATCCAGAACGCGCTCTGGGTCGCCCAGGTGAACAAGATCTCGGGCGGTGCGATCCACGCGATCCTCGTGGACGTGCCGTTCCTGACGTTGGTGATCGGTTCGATCTACTCGTCACCGGGCAACAGCCCCTTGTCGGTCTACACGCTGGGTTGGTCCCCCGACTATCCCGCGCCGTCGGACTACATCACGCCGCTCTGGGCGGCGAACTCGACCTACACCTTCGCCGACTCGGTCGAACAGTCGTCCGCGGCGTACGCGTCCGAAGGGAACGTGGGGGGAGGCACCGTCTGCCCCGGCGCGAGCGACTTCGGTGCGTGGGCCGCCTTCGCCCAGAACAACCCGGGGATCCCGCAGGCCTGCGAGGGGACGGCCTACCAGGCAATGCTCTACGGGAACTTCCTCGTCAGCCACACGAGCAACACGACCGACCAGGCGCTATGGTACGCGATGATATCGCAGATCGGCCGAGCGCTGGGCCTGTACGTCTACCAGTACGAGTCGGTCGGCGCTTGGAACGTGGCACCGTGGATCAACACGTCGAGCATGAACACGCAGCTGACGTCGTCCGATGGGGGTCTCGACGATCTCTTCTATCAGATCTCGGGGAACGGGCTCTACTAGCGGGTGCCGAATCTCTCCCACGGTTGCCGACCGGGGCCTCCCCACGGGGTCCCGGAACCCATTCTCCCGGCCTCCCGAGGAACGCTCGGGCGCCACCCGCGGGGACGGTCGGCCCGCGGTCGACTCGTCCCAGGGCGGGGTCAGTAGCGCATGCGGCGGATGCGGGGAAGCACCAGTCCGAGCCCCCCGGCGCCGAGAAGACCGAGGCCGACTACGATGCCCAACTCTTCCGGCACGCCGCCGGTGGCCACCTCGCTCAGAAGGAGTGCGCCGACCGAGCTCGTGATCCCGGGAAACAGATACATGTTCGACACGAGCCGGCCGAGTTGTTCCGGCGCGACCGACCCCCGGAAGAACGCATACTTCGCGTCGGTGTAGGCCGCCGACGCGAACCCCACTACGAACCATGCCCCGGCACCGAGGAGAAGGATCGCGGGGAGAGCCACCGTCAGCAGGTAGGCGACGCCGGCCGCGGCGAGCGCGACGGCCATCACGAGCCCCACCTTGCCTCGGGGATTCCAGTGCCCGAGGACGAGCCCCGCGACCACCCCTCCCACGACGAACGCGGTGAACAGCGTCGCGTATCCGGCCGCGGACGAGTGGTACGTCTCGGTCGCGAGCAGCGTGATAAGGAGGGGCGACGCCGAGAGGAGGAACCCTTCGACGGAATCCACGGCGGCCAGTTGGAGCAACGGTCGCCCCTCACCTCCGGTCACGAGACCCCATCCCCCGCGGAAGCTCTCGCGGAGCGAAGCGTCGGTGGTCGCGGGCGGGGTGATGCGGAGCGGGACCGCGAGCACCGCGCCGGCGAGGAGGAGCGCGGAGTAGAGGAACATCCCGCCCTCGGCCCCAACGAGGAGAATGAGCAGGCCGCCGAACGCATAGCCGGTGATCGTGAGGACCCCGCCGATAAGCCCGGCGACTCCGGAGGCCGCGAACTGTTCGTCCGGGGAGAGGAGGACCCCCGGGGCCGCGTTGATGGCGGCCCAGGTCATGTCCCAGAGTATCGAGATCAGGGCGACGAGCGCGAACAGCAGGGCGATGGAGAGGAACCCGTCCAGAAACCCGAAGCCGATCGCGGCGGCGGCGATGGCCTGGAGCGGATAGATGACGAGAAAGATCGTCCGCTGGTTCCGGACCCGGTCGACGAACGGACCGATCAGGAACGTCGCGGTGTAGCACGCGTACTCGATGAACAGCACCGCGCCGACGTCGAGGAAGCTGTGGGAGATCGTGTAGGCGAGCCAGACGATCGAGATCGTGTAGACCGCGTAACCCACGGTCGACGCGTTGGACGACCCGAGGAAGATCACGAACTGCCGATTGCCGAGGACCGAGCGGTATCCTCCCCGGGCGGATCCGACCGTCGAGCTCACCCCACGTGCGGTCCGGAGGTCAGGCGCACCGTCCTAAGAACAACGACGACGCCCGCCGAGGTTCCCGTGGTCCGTCTGCGCCGGGCCGGACCGGCCCGGCGGAACGCGGGGTCCGCGGGGTGCCGGTTCAAATAGGCCCGAGTCGAACACCCCGCGTGCTGGAGTACACCGGGATCCGGGTTCGCGACCTCGCCCGTTCGGTTCGATTCTACACCGAAGGGCTGGGCCTGCGGACGGGCCCGAGCGGACGGATGGCCGCCGGTGGACTGTGGCAGGAGCTCTCGGACCCCGAGTCCGGGGCCGTTCTCGAGTTGAACTTCTATCCCGGGGAACCCCCGTATCGCGAAGGCGACGAACTCGACCATCTCGGTTTCCGGGTCGAGGACCTCGCGCGGACGGTCTCCCGCCTCGAGTCGCTCGGAGGGCGCGTTCGGATCCCTGCGTTCGTGGAGGGGAACGAACGCCTCGCGTTCCTCTCCGACCCTGACGGGGTCTGGGTCGAGCTCTACGAGCGCCGGACCGACGACGTCCCCCCCACGTCTCGAGAAGGTGGCTGAGGGCGAGGCCCTCCGTGTCGAGCGACAGGCGTAAGAGCGGCGGTCCGCCTCGGTGAGCCGGTCGACCTTGGATCGATCGAGTCCTGCGACGGGCCCACCCCCGGCGGTACCCGACGTTCCGAAGCAGGCCGTCTCACTCACGCTGAGCTCCGGGGCGGTCTTCGCCGCGCAGGTGGGGACGCAGCTGATCGGGTTCGCCGGCAGCCTGTTCCTCTACAAACAGATCGGGATCTCGGTCGCCGGGCAGACGCTGCTCGGAACCGTCCAGCTGTTCCTCCTGATCGGCTCGTCGATCAACGGCATCGGGGACCTGCGTCTCGGGACGGCCTACACCTTCTTCCTCGCGCGAGGGAAATCCGCGACGGACAACACGGCGGCCTACCTGTTCGTCCGGATGGGAATGGTCGGCCTCGCCGGCATCGCGATATTCACGCTCGCGCCCGCGACGGGGATCACCACGGGCAACCTCGAGCTCACCTCACTCGGTATCTTCGTTGCACTCCCGATCCTCTGGTCGTTCTCGACCGTCTACAACCAGCTGTTCATCGGGTTGGGAAATTCCGTCAAGGCGCAGTACCCGGGACTCATCGAGGCCGCGGCCCGGTTGCCGGTGCTGATCTGGGTCGCGTACTACGACCACACGATCCTCGGGCTGACGTTCGCCTACGTCGTCGGCGCGGCCGCTTCGACGGTCTACGCGGCCCCGGCGGTCATCAGCCGGCTCCGGAAGTTCCGGTGGCTCGAGGGGATCAAACTGTTCCGCTTCGCGTGGCCGCTGATGGGTGCCCTGATGCTGAACTACCTGGTCACCAACATGGTCCCTCTCCTCGTCGACGCGGGTCTCCACGCCCGGGACCTGTCGATCTTCCTCGCGGCGAACGGTTTCCGGATCCTGGTGCTCTCTCTGCCGGCGGCGGTCACGACTCCGCTGTTCCCCTACATCGCGGGACTGCACCGCCAGGCGAAGTACGAGGCGATCCGGGAAGGGGCATGGCAGGCGTTACGGTACACCTCGATCCTGTTGGTGCCGGGGGTGCTCGCCCTCGTCGTGTACCGGACGAACTTCCTCAACATCTTCGCGAATCGCCTGTACGCGGCCCCCGGCGCCCTCCCGCTCGCCATCCTGGTCGTCGGGGCGATCCCTCTCGCGCTGAGCCAGATCATGCAATCGACCCTCAACTCGATCGGACGTCAGCGCCTCGAACTCTACCTCACGAGCACGCAGGTCGCGGTCCTGTTCATCACCGTGTTCCTCTTTCTGCCACCCTGGGGCATCTTCCCGGCGAGCGACGGGCTCGTGGCCGCCTCGGTCGCCGTCCTGCTCTCCTCGGTGGCCGCCCTCGCGCTGAACACCTACTTCCTCGAGACGCTCATCCGCGTCCGGATCCAACCGTGGTCGATCCTCGGGATCACGTTCAGTGCGGTCCTGGCCTTCGGAGCGATCTCCCGGCTCAACCGGTACCTGCCGGTCAGCACATGGTACCAGCTGTTGGCCGTGGTGCTCCTCTGCTTCGCCGTGTACTTCGTCGTCCTGGCCCTGATCGGCGAGCTCTCGAAACAGGACGTCCGCCGCATCGGCGGCTCGATGGGCCTCCCGCCGCGCGTGCTCGAGGCCTTCGCGCGGCTCTGCTGGCGCAAGTCTTCCCCGGGGCTCCCCCCGATCGACCTCGCCACGGCCCCGGGGCTCCGGCCGCTCACGCAGACCGAGCTGCCCGACACGTTCACGGGCACGACAGAAATGCCCCCGAGGGACTCGTCCCTGCCCGAAGAGCCTCTCGCGGACGACGTGCCTCCCCCGAAGTAGACCACGACGCCGGCGGGCACACGTCCGGCTCCGTCCCGGCCCCCCTCAACGACCCGCTCCCTCGGTCCCGCTCCCGCGGCGGCTCGGACGACGTGTCTCACCGTGCGCTACGTTCGCACTCCGATAGAAACAGAGGCCCGTGGACCGATTCTGTCGCTGCCCGCGCGTCACAGAGCTTAAGGTCTCACACCCGGTCCTTGGTTCGAGGATACGGCGATGGTTCATGTTGAGGTTCGCCCCGCAGCGATGGAGCAGGTCAAGACCCTCATCCGCGGCCAGAAGCCCGAGGTGGGCGTTCGGGTCTACGCCCAGCCGGGCGGTGGCGGATGCTGTGGCGGCGGGAGCGCGGTCCAGTTCGGGCTCGCGTTCGCGAAGCCCCGGGCCGACGACGAGGTACTTCGGGTCGACGGCGTGGCGCTCCTCGTGGACCCCACGAGCACGAAGTTCGTCGACGGGGCGGTCATCGACTACGTGGAGGACCTGAGCCAATCCGGATTCAAGATCACGAACCCGACGCTCCCCGAGCCCGACGACGCGGGCAAGGCGGGCGGATGCGGGTCCTGCGGCAGCAACTCTGAGAACGGCGGCGGCTGCGGCTGCGGAAGCCACTAGACGGACGGGGTCGGACGAAGCGCGTTTCGTCGACCCGGCGGCTCCCGCCGGGCGTAGCCCGATTTTCCGCGAGCCGGCGCGCCGGTATTCGCCCGGAAATCCACGCGGTTAAGTACCGCGCCGAGGTGGGCGCCGTTCCGTGAGCGGCGAAGCATTGCGGAGCATCGACCTCCGCAAGACCTACCAGTCGCGAGGCACCCCGCCCGTCGAGGCGCTGAGCGGTGTTTCCATGGAGGTGCGCCGCGGGGAGCGCGTCGCGCTCCTCGGCCGGAACGGTGCCGGCAAGACCACGTTCCTCAAGATCGCCTCCACGCTGCTCCGGCCCACCTCGGGCACCGTCGAGGTGTTCGGGTTCGACGCGGCCGACTCTCCGGAGAAAGCGCGCCCGTACATCGCGGTGGTGCCGCAGGAGGGAAAGCCGTTCTTCCATCTCAGCCCTCGCGAGCAGATCTACACCTACCTGCGGGCCCGAGGGTTCGGGCGGGAGACCGCGAAGTCCCGTACCGAGGATGCGATCGAGCGCATGGGGCTCACCGGCTTCGCCGACCGGCTCTCTGTCACGCTCTCGGGAGGCCAACGTCAACGCACGATGGTCGCTACGGTGATCGCGACCGAGGCCCCGCTGCTGTTCCTCGACGAACCGACGATCGGCATGGACCCGTTCGCGCGGCGCGAGGTCTGGGCGTCGCTCCGGTCCCTGACCCAGAAGGGGTCGACGATCCTTCTGACGACCCACTACCTTGACGAGGCCGAGGTCCTGAGCAACCGGCTCTACATCGTGGAGCGGGGCCTCGTCCTGATGAGCGGTACCGCGGAGGAACTGAAGCGTTCGGTCGGCGGAACGATCAAGGTCTTCATGCCCGACGGCGCGGCCCAGGTCGAGAAGTTCCGCTCGTTCGGTACCTGCGTCACGGACGGACCGGACCTCACGGTCATCGTCACACCGAGCGGACTCGGGGAGCTGATGGAGCTCGTGGGTCGCACCGAGCTCAGCGCGACGGTCGGGCCCGTGACCTTGGAGGAGGCGTTCCTGCGGGCGGTCGGGCGGTCGATCGATGCAGAGTAGCACCCCGCTCACCCCATCCCGCGCGTTCGCCGGGACGACGGCGTTCCTCTGGACCGAGGTGAAGGTCCAGGGCAACGAGCGGATGGCGATGCTCACGTCGATGATCGTCCCCGGCGTCATCCTGATCTTCGTCGAGATCCTCAATCCGGCGCTGATCGCGGTCGCCCTCGTGGGGGCGATCCTGTTCTCCACGTTCACGATGGGCCAGCGCGTGCTCAACGAGGCCGCGTACCTTCGGATCGACCACAAGGCGAATGACCTCTATCTCGCCGGGCCGATGACACCCGAGGCGTACTTCATCGGGATGTCGGTCGGGATCATGGTGATCTACCTCGCTCCGACGATCTTCCTGGGGGTGCTCGCGGCGATCGTCGTTCCGCTCACGCTCTCGACCGGCCTCCTGCTGCTCCTGCTCGCCTCGGTGGTGTGGCTCTTCGCCGCCTCGACGGGGTACGTCTTCTCGACGTTCTTCCGGGACAACCGGGCGATCTGGGCGTACTCGTCCCTGTTCTTCAACGTCTTCGGGGTGCTCGCGCCGGTGTTCTATCCCCTCGGCCTGTTCCCGTCCGTGCTGCGACCGATCGTCCTGTTGATGCCGCCGAGCGCGGCGGCCGCTCTGGTGCAGTCCCAGATCGGCGCCGCCACACTGACCGCGGGCGACGTCGCGCTGGCGGTCGGCGGCCTCGCCGCGGAGACGGTCTTCGTGTTCCTGTTCGCGATCTACTGGGCCCGTCGGACCGTGAGGGCGAGCTAGATGGCGACCGTCCGAGCGGAATTTCCCGGCGTGCCGACCCGGGGCCGTGCGCTCCCGGCGTTCGGCATCGTCGGCTGGCGATGGATCTCCCGGAACCCCGCCGTGGCAGTCACGCCGGTGCTGCTGCCGTTCATCTTCCTGTACTTCCTGTCGCTGATCTCGCCGCCGTCCCTCCTCCCGCTCGAGATCGTGGGCGCGATGCTGTTCACGATGCAGAACATCGGCTCCTGGACGCTCGGCGACAGCGCGTTCTGGAGGATCGAGTGCTCGCTCCAGGATATGTTCGTGGCGAGTCCCCTCTCGCGGATCCGCTACCTGTTCGGGATCGCGATCTCGAACCTGATCGCGATGCTCCCGGCGCTCGCGATCCTGGTCGTGCTCCTCGCATGGGTCGGCGGAGCGCGAGGCCACCCTCTCACCCCGCTCGCCGGGGTCGCCCTCGTGACCGGCCTGTTCACCCTCTGGGTGCTGTTCTCGTCCATCGGGATCGCGATCTCGAGCCGGATCCAGACCCAGCGGGAGATCTGGCCGGTCGGCAACCTCACGTTCACGATCCTCGGGATGCTCTCCCCGCTGTACTACCCTTTGAGCGCCCTCCCGCCGGTCTGGCAGGACGCGGCGCGGTTCCTCCCGACCACGTATGCGGCGCTCCTCATCCAGGGGGCCCTCGGAATCACGCCGGCGAGCCCCCTCGAGATGGTCTGGTACGCGTTCCTGCTCGGGGTCTGCGCGATCGCGGGCCTCGCGATCACGCTCCGCCTCTACCGCTGGGGCGAGGCATGAATTCCCGGTCGGAAACGTTCAAACGGGGTGGCGTCATAGTACCCGTGGTGCGCCCACCGAAACTCGGACTCTACCCTCTCCGCCCCGCCTCCCGTTCCGGGGGCCCGTACGGCCTCCCCCGTTTTCCGATCCGTTCGTTCCTCCGGGGAGGACGGTAGAGAGACCAAACGATGGGCAACGACGAGTTTGACGAGATCCTGTCCGCACTCGACCGCGAGACCGCCCGCATCCGGGTGCGCGCCGAACCGCGACGGTACAACAAGCCGGCGACCGTGATCGGCGGGTTCCCCCCGGGGGTCGACCTGGTCGAGACGACGCGCTCGCTCAAGAACCGGCTCGCGACAGGTGGTTCGGTCGTGGACGGCGAGGTCTACCTTCAGGGTGACCACCGGGCCCGGATCCGGGACGAGCTCGCGCGCCTCGGCTTCGACCCCGAGACGGTCGAGGTCTCGGACGCGCCGCTTCCGAAGCGGGGACGCCGCGGATAGGCACGGTCGGCGCATGTACCGCGCCGGACCGGCTCGGGAGTGCGCGCCTTCCGCACCGAATTCGTGAGTTTGGTCGCCGATTGTGCCCGCCGTCGAGGGTATATTCTCGGGAGCCTCGGCGGGACCGATACCATGGCCGCATATGCGCACCCCGAAGTGCTGGTGGAGAACGAGTGGCTCGCCGCTCACCTCGACGACCCGAAGGTCCGCGTCGCGGAGGTCGATTACGACCCGGCGGCGAACTACGAGCTCGGCCACCTCCCCGGATCCGTGCTCTTCGACTGGCGACGGGACATCAACGACCCCATCCGCCGCGACATCCTCTCGCCCGAGGCGTTCACCGAGCTGTTCCGACGGGCGGGCATTGACCCGGACACGACCGTGGTCCTGTACGGGGACTTCAACAACTGGTTCGCGGCGTTCGCCTTCTGGGTCTTCACCTACTACGGAGCGAAGAACCTCAAGCTCCTCAACGGCGGCCGGAAGAAGTGGATCGCCGAGGACCGACCCCTTTCGAAGGACGCTCCGCACCCGGCCGCCGGCAAGTTCCAGTCCAGCGCCGCCGACCCGAAGCTTCGGGCGTTCCTGGACGACGTCCGGAAGATCCTGCCCGAGGTCAAGGCCGGCAAGTTCGGACTCGTGGACGTCCGCGGACCGAAGGAGTATTCCGGCGAGATCACGGCGCCGCCCGAGTACCCGACCGAGCACGCGCAGCGCGGCGGACACATCCCCGGGGCGAAGAACATCCCCTGGGCCCAGGCGGTCCAGGACGACGGGACGTTCAAACCGCGCGAGGAGCTCGACGCGCTCTACTCGTCGAAAGGGATCGTCGCGGGCAACCCCGTCATCACGTACTGCCGGATCGGGGAGCGGTCGAGCCACAGCTGGTTCGTGCTGAAGTACCTCCTCGGGTACCCGGACGTCCGCAACTACGACGGATCCTGGACCGAGTGGGGCAACCTGGTCCGGACCCCGATCGAGAAGCCGTAGGTCCCGGCCCGCGCGGCAGCGCTAGCTCCCCGGCCGCCGCCGGGGAACGGGGTGCGCCTCCTTGCGGACCAGGAACTGGTGGAGCGTCCCCTCCAGGCGGTGGGCGAGCAGCCGGTGGCCGGTCTGGTCGGACCAGCGTTCCATCTCGATCGTGCTCGTCGGGTCGTCCGTGACGAGCAGGACCGCGTCCCCGGCGGCCCGGCGGGTGAGCTCCTCGTTCAGGAGCGTGATCACCGCCGAACACTCGATGCCGATCTCGTAGAGCGCGAGGTCCGGGGTCTGCGGCCAGCAACGGATGCGCTGGACCCGGATCCGCTCGGTGACCCGCGCGACGACCGCCGCCGCACTCTCGAGGCCGTCGGGGAGGGTCCCGACGTCCGACGGTCGGACCCGGACGACCCATCCCGCGTCGTAGGGGGAGTCGTTCAGCAGACGTGGTCGGCCGACGATCGCCGGGTTCCGTTCGACGACGACCGCGTCGACCGGCAGCCGGACCGCCCCCGTGTAGCGGGTGCTTTCCACGGTCGCGACGCTCCGGCCCCTACCGACCGTGCCTTCGACCGGGCGGAATGCGACCGAAACGAACGGGCCCGCGAACCACACGAGGGGGCCGAGCAGCCCCACGCGGGCGCTGGTGCCGTCCTCCTCGAGGCGATACCATACGTCGTTCTCGAGGTCGTAGAGACGATCCTCCGGTAGGGGGCAGCCGTCGATCTCCACGCGGAGGGGAGAGGGTCGGGCGATTTAGGCGTGTGCGGGCCCGCAACCTTTTCCCTCCGCACCGCTCCCCGGCCCGCCCATGGCCGCACGAACGGAGACGGGCGCTTCGCCGTGGGCACCGTCCCGCGCCCGATGCCGCTGCGGGCACCTTCCGACGCACCACATGGTCGTCGTCCCCACGGGAACGACGGCGAATTACCTCCTCGAAGCGACCGGCCCCTGCGTCCTCTGCGGCGAGGCGGCGTGTCGGAAGTTCACTCCCGGCGGGGCGTAGACCCCGCTAGCCGTACGCGGCCTTGATCAGGTAATCCTTCAGCAGGTGGAGCCGGTCGTCCCAGAGGTGGAAGTGCCAGGAACGGGCATCTTCCCACGCCTCGCCCGAGCCCCATCCGGCGTGCTCGAGCGTCACGTCGATCCCCTCGGGGGACTCGGTCAGGCGGACGTAGACGTGCGTCTTCGGCTCCGGCAGGTTGAGTAGGGTGTCGTACGGCGGCGGCGCGAGCCAGCTGAAGTCGATGTCGAGGTCCGGCTGCATCTGGAGGATCCGCCCCCGGCTCTCGAACGGGGTGGGGGACGTCCAGCCGAGCACGTACTCCCCCCCGACCTTGGGGTCGACCCGGGCCGAGTCGCAGAGCCACCCCTTCAGCTGCCCCGGGTCGGTGAACGCCGCGTAGATCATCGGGATCGGGAGCGGGACCGTGACCTGGATCAGGATCGGGTCGAGCTCTTCCTCGGTCACAGGGTCCCGCTGCGTCGCGGCCGCCTAAAGGGTTTACGCGCGGCCCAGCCGCTGGTCCGGCGCGTCGGCCGGGCCCACGGACCGCGTCGGTCGGCCGGGATCCGGTGGGCCGAGGACGGTGCGGGTCGTGCCGGTCGAGGGTGACGACCTCCGCCCGCGTTGTTACGTTATTGAAAAACGATATAACGGTTATATACCGACGCGCGTAGGTCCGCTCATGGCGGTCCCCGGCGCGACGCCGAACGACGGGGCCGGGCCCAACGCCTGGGTGCTCGGCCCGCGGGAGAAGAGGGGCGCGACACTCCTCTACGCCGGGATCATTGGAGCCACCGTAGCGGGGCTCGCGCTCACCTTCTACATCGGCCAGGCCTACGGCATCTTCATCGGATTGGGGATCCTCGCCTACACGCTGGGGCTCCGCCACGGGGTCGACGCCGACCACATCTGCGCGATCGACAACACCACCCGGAAGCTGCTCCAGCAGGGAAAGAAGCCCTACACGGTCGGCACGTGGTTCTCCCTGGGTCATTCGACCATCGTCATGGGGATGCTGGTCGCCCTCGTCGTAGCTACCCGCTACATCATCAGCTCCTACCCCACGTTCGCCTCGGTGGGAGCGGTGCTCGGAACCGCAATTTCCGGAGGATTTCTCTACATCATTGCGTTCATCAATCTGCTGATCTTCTGGGAGGTCTACCTGATTTTCCGCCAGTTGAGAGCCGGGACGCTCGACAACGCGAAACTCGAGGCCCAGTTGAACAACCGCGGCTTCATGAACCGCTACTTCAACTGGCTGTTCAAGTTCGTCAACGAACCCTGGCAGATCTATCCGGTCGGAGTTCTCTTCGGCCTCGGGTTCGACACCGCGACCGAAGTTACCCTCATCGCCATCACGGTCACGGTCGGCACCGCGGCGACCGGCTTCCCGCTGTGGATGGTGATGATCTTGCCGTTCATGTTCACCTGCGGGATGGTGCTCACGGACACCTCCGACGGGATCAGCATGCGGTGGGCCTACGGGTGGGCGTTCGCCAAGCCGATTCGGAAGGTCTACTACAATCTCACGATGACCCTCATCTCCGTCCTCGTCGCGTTCATCATCGGAACCATCGAGATTCTGGGGGTCCTTGCGAGCGAGTTCAACCTTTCCGGGGGCCTCTTCGGCTTCTGGAACACCATGAACTGGCTGAACAACGCGGCGGGCCCGTACGGCATCGACGTGTGGGGGTACGTCGGCATCGGGATCGTTACCCTGTTCGTCGGCTGCTGGCTCGTGGCCATGCTCATCTACAAGATCAAACGCTACGAGGAGATCGGGTTCGGACCCCCGCCGGACGACAGCGGCGCGGGCGGGGGCACGGGGTGGACCGGCTGATCCGGGGGTCGTCGGGGCGAGGGGAAGGTCGGTCCGGACCGGGATATTCTCATAGACCCTCCCCGGATGGCCCTCCCATGCCCGAGGGGGTCGTACGTCTGGGTCTGTCGATGGAGCCGGACCTCCTGGCCTCGCTGGATCGTTGGGTGAAGCAGCGGAACTCTCCGAGCCGTTCGGACGCCGTGCGCGCCCTGATACGGAAGGAGCTCGCCGAAGAGGAGCTCGGCGACCCGAACGCGGACGCGGTAGCGTGCCTGATGCTTCTCTACCGACACGATGCGCCCAACGTGCTGAAACGGGTCACGGCGGCCGAGCACCGGTGGGGCGGGCACATTCGCTCGTCGTCCCACATCCACCTCGAGGGAGGCTCGTGCATGCAGATCCTGGGGCTGGCGGGCAAGCGAGGGGAGGTCATCGCCGCGGCCGAGGATCTCCGAGGCATTCGAGGGATCGCCTTCGGACGATTCGCGCTCGGGACCCCGGCGGTCGCGGGGGGCGCGACGGGCCATCGTCATCCGCACAAGTGAGCCGGCCGGGCCGACTCCTCTCCCATCCCCGACGGGGCGGCCCATCGAAACCCCTGGTCCGGGAATCGGGTTTCCCCGCATCGGATCATTGCTCCGACGCGATCGCCGGGCTCGGACCCCCCCCGATTCGTGAGTCACTGGCCCAAAGGGCTGCCGGAGCGAACCTCGGGTTTGGACCCCCGAGGAGAGGAAGGCGAGGCGGCCCCTCTCCCGGCGCCGGGAGCTCGGTCGCGAGGTCGAGAACCGACGGCCGATGGGTCAAGCGGGCGGAAGGGCATGTCCAGCCCTGATGCGCGTCGGCCCCCGGCTCCGTACGTGGCTCACAGGGCCGGGCTCTGACCCGAGCGTTCGCGCGCGCTATTGGTCGGAAGTCGAGGGGTGCCCGAGCCAGGACCCCCGGGTCCAACGCGCTCGCCGGTCGATCGGTCGAACCGGATGGGCCGCTGCCCTCCTCCACCAGCCGTGGCCGGACGGACACTGGGGCCCCCCGGGGAACTCGGGGCCGGAGCTCTATCGCCCGAAGTACATCACGACCCACTGGATCGCCGCCGTCCTCGCCGACCTGGGGATGAGCCGAGGCGATGCTCGAGTACGGAAGGCGGCCGAACGGATCCTGGACCGATACGGGAGGGACGGCGAGGAGTCCCCTCTCGACTACCGACCGGGACGAGGCGGAGAGATCTGCGTGACCGGGATGGTGGCCCGTACCCTGATCCGGCTCGGCTACCTCGATCACCCCGCGGTGCAACGAACGATCGACTGGATCGTCCGGACCCAGAGGTCGGACGGCGGCTCGAATCATTCCCGGTCGCGCGCGGGTACGCTGGACGCGTGGGAGGGGCTCGCGGCGCTCGCCGAAGTTCCCGAGGACCGGCGGGAGGAAGGAGTGCATCGGTCGATCGAGCGGGGAGCGGAGTTCTTCCTCCGCCACCGTCTCCTGGAGGAAGGGAAGGAGACGCTACGCTCCCTGGTTCCGCATCCATTACCCCAACCACTACTACGACGCCCTGGTGGGGCTCAGGATCCTGGCGCGTCTGGGCTACGGAGAGGACCGTCGCATGGTGCCGACGCTGCGCTGGCTCCGGCGCAAACGGTTGCCCACGGGCGGGTGGGCGCTCGATTCCGTGGTTCCCGACGCGGAACCCGCCGTAGCCCGAACGCTCTACGATGGCGAGGCCGTCTTTCCCCGGATGCCCGAGCCGTGAGCGGGCCGAGCCGATGGGCGACCGTGGAGGCCCTCGGCGTCCTGGCCCTCACCGGATCGACAGAGAACTGATCGCGGTCCGAGAGTCCGAGGGGGCGCCCGAACCTTGCCCTGACCGGGCGAACGAACTCGAATCCGACCGGCGTGCTCTCCGCCGATCCAGTTCAGGTCGGGTCGACGTGACGCGCCGGCGGGGCCGAGTCCGCTCTCGTCGGAAGGAGCTGGGCTGGGGGTGGGCCGCCACACGGCCGTCGACTCGATCGACGGCTGGGAGGTCGGGAGCGGCCCGAGGTCGCTCAGCGGACGAACCGATTGAAGAAACTCTCGGGTTTCCACCGGGGCCGGTCGTCCGCGTCGGCGACGCGAAGGATCAGGCGCTCCAGGATCGCATTGAACCGGGCGGCCGCCGGTAGGTCGACCGGTTGCTCGAGGTCGTCCGAGGGCGCGTGGTACCGCTCGGTAAGCCAGGCCTTGAATAGCGTCTCTTCCGGAGTCCCGGGAAGGTAGCTGAACTTGAACGCCAGGGCGGGGACGCCCTTCTTGATGAAGCTGTACTGGTCGCTCCGAATGAACAGATTGTGCTCGGGCTCCTGGTCCGGCTGCACCCGGACGCCGTACGGCTCCGCGACGGCCCGAATGTCCTCGCCGAGGCGAGACTCGCCCAGCCCCTGAACTTCAAGGTACTTCAGCGGAAAGATCGGGTTGAACATGTCCATGTTCAGGTCGGCGACGATCGCCCCGGTAACGGTCGGTTGGGTCGCGAAATATTTCGAGCCGAGCAGTCCTTTCTCCTCCCCGGTCACCGCGAGGAAGAGGATCGAGCGTCGCGGACGGGCCCCGGAGCGTTGCAGGGAGCGAGCGATCTCGATGAGCGACGCCACGCCCGAGGCGTTGTCCATGGCACCGCTGTAGATCCGGTCGCCGCGGATCGGTTCGCCGACCCCGATGTGATCGAGGTGGGCGGTCACCGCGACGTATTCGTTCCGCAGCTCCGGGTCCGCGCCCGGGTAGACCCCCACGACGTTCTCGGAGGTCACGGTCGAGCGGACGACGCCCGTGCGCGCGCGCAGACGAACGTGCAGCGGGAATCGCGGCAGCGGGCGATCCTTCTCGAGCGCGGAGAGCACATCGGAGAAGGAGTGACCACTGTGCCGGAAGAGTACCTCGGCGCGGTCGGTGTTGAAGTGGGTCGTCAACGGAAGACCGGCCGGCAGGTCTTCGCCCGGGTCACGCAGCTCCATCCGGGCCTCAAAGCGGGAGGATGCCATCCGAGACCAGGGAAGGTCGATGCTCTTCGGGTTCGCGATGCGGACCACGCCGACGGCCCCGGCGTTGCGCAGGGACCTCCGGCGCTCGTCCAGGGACTGGTAGTGGGCTTTGATCGGTCCGGGCATGTCGGCCGGTCCCCCGCTCAGGAGGACCACGATCTTTCCGCGCACGCTCGGAACGGCGAGGTCGTCATAGTCCAACTCCGGCACCGTGAGCCCGTACCCGGAGAAGATCGCCTCGGCCTCGACCTCGGGCGTCGCCGCGGGGGTGAGGAAGAAGGCGGCCTCCTCTCCGAATCTCAGGGCGGTCGAGGCCCCGTCATGCAGCATCTCGAAGGAGCTGTGCGTCTCGTCAATACGAACGACGTTGAACTCCATCCGCTGAAAGAATCCGTCCGACCCGCTCGGGGTGAGCCCGGCCCACCGGAACTGCTCGGCGACGTACTCGGCGGCCCGGTCGTATCCTCGACTGCCGGTATCGCGTCCCTCGAGTCCGTCGTCCGCGAGATACCGCACGTGCGTCCACCAGCGCTCTCCCAGGGCCGCCCAGTTGGGGGGTGACGGAACCACGGCGCTGAGGGCGAGCAGGGGCGCGAAGCGAACAAGCCACGGTCTGCGCCGACTCATGGGAATCTCGACCGATCGCAGAGGTCGGTGCCCGCGGCTTACATCTCGGGGGGATTAAACGGGTTCCGGCTCCAATCGTCCGCCGAATCGCTCGACGGATGGACTGCCCTCCGCTGCCCTCGCCGGGTTCCGGGATGATCCTTCGAGTCCATTGTATCGTTCGACCGAGCGGGCCGCAGACTCGGATTGCACTGTACCGGCGTTCGGCTCAACCCCCGGTCGATTCGGCGTTGGAGAGCCGATCGCCCGCGAGTGCCCGCGCTCCCGGGTTCGAGTCCGTGGCGCACTTCAGGTCACCACTGGACCGACTACCTTGTTCCAGCCCCGCTCCCCACAGCGCGGACAGCGCAAGTAAAGCGACCCGGAAGGCCCGACCCCGATGTGGAGCCTTAGGAGCGGAATCCCTGAGAGGCGGAACGGTTCCCCGCAGGATGAACAGGTAAGCTCGATCGGCCCTCCGACAGCGAACCGCATCCGTCCGGGCGGAGGACCCGAAGGAGACGCCGGGAGAGTGACGACGCGCTGTCGGATGAAAACGAGCGCTCCGACGATGATGAGCATCGGAGTCAGGAGGCCCACGGCCGTGAGGACGAGCCCGAGGCGGTCACCAGAGAGTAAGAACTCAGATCTCGTGGTAGTTCGCTGTTAATTGGCTTGCCCTCTGGCCGGGGTGTGGCCCCGAGTCCGCGGCGCCCGGCGAAACCCTTGGGCCCCTTGCGGGAGCTTGGAACTCAGACTGGGCGCCGCTTACCGGCGAGAGATTCTGGGAACGCGCGTACGAGCGCGCGGTCACCTGTAGACCCCGGGAAAGCGGGTCGTTAATCACCCCGCCGCATCCAGCGGCGTGGCTTCGGGTCCCCGGCGTCCGGAGACTCCTATGGGCCCACCCTCGGGTGGAGCCTGGCTGTTAGACTGGACGCCGGCTTCTGACGCGGGGTTCTGGGAACGGGCCGACACCGGCTCGGGCACCCGTAAGGGAGGATGGATTCGAACACCGCCCACGTCGGAGACCCAACCACACCGGTGCCGGCCCGTCGCCGGCGAGGAAGGAGGAGGAGCACCATAAGCATGCCGAAGAACGCTGTGACCTCGCCGAGCGCGAGACCGTATGTCGTGGGCCTGGACGTGCATCAGAAGACCATCACGGTCGCCGTCCTCGACCCCGAGGGCCAACTCGTCGAACGTCGGACGATACGCACCTGTCCGAAGATGCTCGACGATCTCGATCGGGACCTGCGGAAGCTGGCGGGGGCGACACCCGTGGTCTTGGGGCTCGAGGCCTCCACCGCCGGGAAGGCCTGTTTCCAACACCTCCGTCAGCTCGGGTGTGAGGTGAGGATGGCCCACCCGAAGAAGCTCAAGGCCCTTCTCGGTGACACCAAGACCGACGAGAACGACGCCCTGATGCTGGCGACCGTGCTACGCCTCGGGAGCTTGCCCGAGGCGTATGTGCCGCCTCCCGAGATCGAGAGCCTGCGCACGCTCGTGCGCCTCCGAGGAGAGGTGGTCGAGAAGCTCAAGCGGGCCAAGATGCAGGTCCGCTCGCTCCTGGTCAAGCACCACCTCCAGCACGAGGCGACGAAGTACGACGACATCTTCGGTGTGCAGGCCCTGCGCTGGCTCCAGGAGGAAGTCCACCTCGACGACCCGTGGGATCAGCGTCAGTTGATCTGTCTCCTGGAGGAGGGGGCGCTCCACGTCCGTCAGGAGCACGAGCTGACCACGGAACTCGCGAAGGTCGCGAGCACGCGGGAGGAGGTTCGCCTCCTCCAGAGTGTCCCGGGAATCGACTACACGCTGGCTCTCACGATCGTCGCCGAGGTGGGAGACGTGAGACGGTTCCGGAACCGAAAGAAGTTCGCGGCGTACTGTGGCCTGGTGCCGAAGAACCGGGCGAGCGGGGAGAAGGACCCGCAGCACACGAAGCGCCGCCACGGAAACCCTCAGCTGACGTACGCGTTCGAGATGGCGGTGCAGGGGATCCGTAAGATGGGGCGGGGCCGATTCTTCCTGCTACTGAAGTCGCTCGAAAAGCGGGTGGGAGTGCCGAAGGCGATCACCGCGGTCGCCCACCGGCTATCGTTCACCGTGTATGGGCTGTGGAAGAGAGGAACGCTCTACGAGGAAGTGGCGGTGAAGCTGTACTCGGCCAAACGCAAGCGCCTCGCGAAGAGGGCGTCCGAGCCCGTCAACGTCCCGTCGCTCGCCGACGTCACGGAAGAGTTGATGATTCTACAACGGCTTCAGAGGGGCACAACATGAGGCGAGCAACCCCTTCTCACTTCACTGGACTCGGCGACCCGCTTCCAAGGGAGGAGCCTACTGGCAGAATCGATCGATCGCAACCGGACACGGAAACTTCTCCGAGCTTGGCCGACTCGAAACCTCTGTCTCAGGGACGAGCAACCTCCAGCTCCAAGTGCTCACTGTATCGACAACACCCGGAAACAATACGGGCGGCTTGGCTCCGGACCCGTATGTCTATCCGGCAGGAACCGTCCCGCCGGCAGTGCAGTCCATCATGACGCTAAACATATCGTCCCAGAAAGCCCTGGACCTGCTTCTCGCTGCGCTGCTTGACAATACTACGGGTGGGCTGAACGGAACCTTCGAAGCGGTCACGAGCAATTTAGCCTCATTAGGTCTAGATGCGCCCGTCCTCGCCGCGATTTCGAATGTACCCGTTACGAGTGAGGGACTTTACGGTCCGCCTACCTCAAACCTTCCCTCGCAAACATCGCGATCATCGGGCCTGTGGGGGAACTTCTGGAACGCAGCCAGCGCGGTAGTGACCACGGTAACGGGGGCTGTAGTTTCCTTACTGGAAACCACCTGGGACGCGACGCTGGCCACATTTACCTACTTCAACGACCTCGCGCGTGCTGCGTCCGCCTTCGGAGGTCTCGTCTTGGCTCGAGCAGCCGGGACCATAGTGGCGATCGGCAACAAAGTCGTGGCCGACTTGGATGCGGTCCTCGACTACGTTGTTACGATCCTCAAGTCCGCACTCAGTCCCGTCATAAGTGCGGTGAACTCAGCTGTTGGAAATTATTACAACCCAGTTTCGACTTCGCTCAATCAGACGTGGGCCGCCGTTGACGAGGGGCACCCGGTAACCGCATTGGAAGGAGAGTCTTTCGGGAGTGCTTTGAGTGGCCCTCTCCTCGATGACGCGCTCGGGATGGGGGCAGTTGTTGAGATTGCGCTTTTCGTCATGCTGCCCTTCGATATCGGGCCAAGCGTCTTCATTTCAATCGCAGCGGGTCTGTTGGGCGCTGGCGTGATCTCGGGTCTCGGCGCGCTCTCAGGGGCAGGGGCCGCATCGTTCTCAACCGATGCGGTCTCCGCTGTGCAGACATTCGTGTCTGATACACGCGACCCCCCTTCGTCAGTCACGAACCCTGTCAACTGGGAGGTCATATCGGGACTCGTTTCCGTTCTATCGGGACTCGCCAGTCTGCCCGTCGCACTGGGCCTCTGCGAGGAAGCGTTCTTGCCGAATCCGTCCACTACGTCGGTACTCTGGGCCGGCCCGGTAGCTCTTGCTATGGATGTCGTGGCAATCGCTCTCGCGCTTTACGCGCTGACGCACCCGGCGATAGAGCCAGCCGTTTTCGCGCTCTTCATCAGCATGGTGGCGTTCGGCGCCACCTACTTTCACTTTCAGACCTCACCGGCCGCAAAATCCATCCCGGCGTTCAGAATGATGGCGGAAATTGATCTGACGATGTCCATAGTCGGTGCATTTGCTTCTGGCGCGGATCTCGGGCTCCAGTTGCTCACGTGAATGCATGTCGCCCGATGGTACTTTGTATGACTTGACTGGACTATCAGCCACAGCCTATTCGTGGCGCAGAGGTTTTCGAATCATACTTGCAGTTGGGACGGTCGCATTCGTTGCATTGCTCCTATTGATTCTAGTTGTGAACCTCTACCGGGGAACCATTGTTCAAAATCTGTCTGTGACTTACGGGGCTGCTTATATCGCCCTGGGGGCGGGGGTCGTGATTGGTGGCCGCGGCATCTGGGTCCTTGGACCCGGCGCGACGGCACTTACAATTGCGCCGGACGCCATAACGTTCCACTACCGATCCGGCCGGAAGGACCGGCTTGGTTGGTCAAGTCCTCGATTCAGACTGAACCTCTGGGATTGGAGCTCGAGCGCCTCCTTCCTCCCACCCGCCGCTCTCTACGAGGCATCGATTCGGAACCGTCCGCGCACTCAACTGACAGGAATCGTCTTTCAAGCAATTGTTGAGGCTGCGCGGTCCCATGGCCTGACTGTCTCGTCGAAAGGGGCCAGCGCAGCGCGTTACGGCAGCAGCGGGCAGGTAGTCCTCATTCGATCCAGGGCGGCATGAGGCGGCGCACCTTCAGGCAACGTCGGGATCAGTCCTGCCTTCCAGCGGGTTTAGGTAGCAGGTAGATACTCGCTCGCTCCGAGGGTGGCGAGGAGTTCCTTCTGCTCCTTGGTGAGTCGGGTGCACCATTCCCGGACCGATTTCCCGGCCCCAAACCGTA
>JBAWFC010000015.1:0-38847 GCA_049591535.1 Thermoplasmata archaeon
CGCAACCCGAAGGTCGACCTCGTCTCCCTGACGGGGGACACCGCGACCGGCCGGAAGATCATGGAGGCCGCGAGCCACACGGTGAAGCGGGTCCAGCTCGAGCTCGGTGGGAAGGCGCCGTTCGTGGTCTTCGAGGACGCGGACCTCTCCGCCGCGGTCGAGGGGGCGGTGGTCGCCGGGTTCGTGAACGGCGGCCAGGACTGCACGGCGGCGACCCGCCTGATCGTCCACGCGAAGGTTCGCGCGAAGTTCCTGAAGCACCTCCTCGAGCGGGTCGCCACGATCCGCATGGGGGACCCGCTCGCCCGTACGACCGACCTCGGACCGCTCGTCCATCCGATCCATCAGAAGAAGGTCCTCGAATTCGTCCGCACGGGAGCGTCGGAAGGGGCGAAGTTGGTCGCAGGGAGCCCCGACGCCCCCGAGGGCCACCCCCGGGGGGCGTTCGTCTCCCCGACGGTGTTCGACGCCGTGGCGCCCGACATGGCGATCGCGCAGAAGGAGGTGTTCGGGCCGGTCCTCGACGTCCTCGAGTTCTCGACGTTCGACGAGGCGCTCGAGATCGCGAACGGGGTCGAGTACGGGCTCGCGGCGAGCGTCTGGACGAACGACCTCCGGACGGCGATCCGCGCCGCGAACGCGCTCCGCTTCGGCGACGTCTGGGTCAACGACCACCTCCCGCTCGGATCGGAGACCCCCCACGGCGGGGTCAAGCAGTCCGGCTTCGGGAAGGACCTCGGGACCGACTCGCTCTACGACTACACGACCGTCAAGAACGTCTACATCGACCTCACCGGCCAGGCCCGGAAGGGCTGGCACTACCTGACCTACGGCGACCCGGCGTAGGCGGACCGTGGCGGAAGGGGTCCCGGCGAGCGGCAAGGGCTCGCTTTTCATCGGGGGCAGCTGGCGGGCGCCCGCGAGCGGCCGCTACGCGCCGGTCACCGACCCGTCGACCGGGCAACTCGTGGGCGAAGCACCGGTCGCCTCCGCCGACGAGGCCCGCGCCGCGGTGGACGCGGCGGGGGACGCCGAGGATCGATGGGGAAGCGTTCCCGGGCACGAACGGGCGAGGATCCTCCGCGCGGCGGCCGCCCGTCTCCGGGCCGACCGGGAGACGATGGCCCGCCTCATCGCGACCGAAGTCGGGAAACCGATCGTCGACGCGCGCGTCGAGTCCGACCGGGCGGCCGGGGTCTTCCTGCTCGCCGCGGAGGAGATCCGCCACCTCGGAGGCGAGAGTTTCCCGGCCGACGCCTACGAGCGTCCGGCCGGCAACGAGCACCGGTTCCTGTTCTCGGTCCGTGACCCGATCGGGGTCGTCGTGGCGATCGGTCCGTTCAACTTCCCCCTGAACCTGCTCTGCCACAAGGTCGCGCCCGCGCTCGCCGCCGGGAATCCCGTGGTCGCGAAGCCGACGTCCGCCGCGCCGTTCACGGCGCTCCGCCTCGCCGAGCACCTCGCCGCGGCCGGGCTCCCGGCCGGGGCGCTGAACGTCGTCGTCGGCCCCGGAGGAACCGTCGGGGACACGCTCGTCGAACATCCGCGCACGCGGCTCGTCACGTTCACCGGCTCGACCGAGGTCGGGAAGGCGATCGCGGGCAAGGCCGGGCGGCACGCGAAGCGCGTGATCCTCGAGATGGGAGGGCTCGACCCGTTCGTCGTGCTGGAGGACGCGCCGCTGGAGAGCACGGTCGCGGCCGCGGCCCGCGGCGTCTTCAGCTACTCCGGGCAGGTCTGCACCGCGTCGAAGCGTTTCCTCGTCCAGGAGAGCATCGCGGACCGGTTCGCCCGGGCGCTCGCCGAGCGCGCCGACGCGCTGCGCGTCGGTCCGGCGCTCGAGGAGACGACGGAGGTCGGCCCCCTCATCGATGCCGGCGCGGTCGAACGGATGGAGTCGCTCGTCGACGACGCCCGCTCGCGGTCCGCAAAGGTCCTGGCGGGGGGACGGCGGCCCGCGGGCCGTTCCGAAGGGACGTTCTACGCTCCCACCGTGCTCGACGAGGTGCCCGAGGAGGCGCGGGTGCTGCGGGAGGAGCCGTTCGGACCGATCGCCCCGGTCGTCCGCTTCTCGAAGGTCGAGGATGCGCTCCGGATCGCGAACTCCACGCCCTACGGCCTCCAGGCGGCCGTCTATACCCGCGACATCGCGCGGGGATTCCGCCTCGCGAAGGAGATCCGGGCCGGAGGGGTCCACCTGAACGACCCGACGAACCTGCGGTGGGACGCGCTCCCGTTCGGGGGCGTGCGGGAGAGCGGCCTCGGCCGCGAGGGGCTCCGCTCCGCGATGCAAGAGATGACCGAGGTCAAGCTGATCTCGGTGAACTACGGGGCGAACTAGGCGGCGCTACGACGGCTCGGCCCCCGGGAACGTGCGCCCCGGCACCGGGGGGACCACGGGTCCCGGCATTCCGGGGGAGGACGGGAGCCGGGGGTCCGAGATCACGACGCGCGCGGACGTCCCGGGGACGACGACGCGGGCGTTCGGAGCCGAGTCCAGGCTCTCGAGCGCGTCCTCGAACGCGACGAGGCCCCGCTCGAGCAGCTCGTCCTCGATCGTGAGGGGCGCCATGAACCGCAGCACCTGGTCCCACGAGCCGCAGGTGTGCATCAGCACCCCGCGGGCGAACAGCGCGGAGCGCATCGCCTTCGCGCGGTCTCCCCACGGGGTGCGGGTCGACGGGTCGTGGACGAACTCGACCCCGACCATGAAGCCCCGGCCCCGCACCTGGCCGATCGTCGGGTGGTGGTGGGCCATCGAGCGGAACCGTTCGACGAGCGCCGCGCCGCGGTGGCGGGTGCGCTCGAGGAGGTCACCCTCCTTCAGGACCTTCAGCACCTCGGTCCCGACGGCGAGGGCGAGGGGGTTCCCACGGTAGGTGCCCAGGTGGAAGCCGCGGGGAAGCTCCTTGACGAGGTCGGCGCGGTAGGCGACCATCGAGAGCGGGATCCCGCCGCCGATCGTCTTCGCGATGCAGAGGATGTCCGGAGTGACGCCGGAATGCTCGACCGCCCACATCCGTCCGGTGCGTCCGAGCCCGGTCTGGACCTCGTCGGCGGTCAGGAGGATCCCGTGCCGGTCGCAGAACTCGCGCAGCGCGGGCAGGAAATCGTCCGGGGGAACGACGTACCCTCCCTCCCCGAGGATCGGCTCGACCAGGACCGAGGAGATCTCGTCGACCCCGGAATGCGGGTCGTTGACGAGGTGTTCGAGGTAGGAGATCGTGCCGGCCGCCCCCTCGTCCGCGCCGAGGACGGGACGGTACGGGTCGGGGAACGGGACGCGGACGACCGGGGCCCCTCCGAACGAGGTCGTCGTATGGTAGCGACGCCCGCTCGTGAGTCCGACCACCCCGCCGTGCACCCCGTGGTACGCGCCGGAGAACGCCACGGTCCCCCGCTTCCCCTGGGCGTAGTCCGCGAGGCTCACCGCGGTCTCGATCGCGTCACCGCCGGTGACGGTGAAGAGGACCCGCGCGTGGTTGCGGAGGCTCCCGGGCAACGAACCCTGGAGCTCCTCGAGGAACCGCATCCGAGCCTCGGTCGGGAGTTCGAGGGCATGCCAGATCTCCTTCGACTGGGCGTCCAGCGCCGCGACGAGCCGGGGGTGGCGATGGCCCAGGTTGAGGACCGAGATCCCCGCGACCCAGTCGATGTACCGGTTCCCGTCGACATCCTCGATCGTCGACCCCTGGGCGGACTTCGGGGCCATCGGAAAGTAGTGGGGGTATCCGACCGCGTCGGTCTCCCACCGTCCCTGCTCGGCCAACAGCTTCCGGGACTTCGGGCCCGGCGGTGGGACGACGATCCGGGGAGCGTCCGGATAGCTCAACCAGCCGGCGCGTTCGGTCATTCGCCCTCTCGCCGGAGACACCGGGCGCAGCCATATCAACCGTTCCCTTCGGGGAGGGCGGGGGCTCTCCGTCCGACGGCGGGCGCGCCGGAGTCGGAGGGCCGAGGGCGCCCGTCGCCCGCCCGATGGGTTAACCCACCGTCGGTCATCCTCCCGGTGGGATGACGGACGCTCGGACCCCCCGGGTCGACACCCATCTTCACCTGAGCCGGTGGTGGCCGGACCTCGCCCATACCGCGTACCGCGCGGACCTCGACTTCACGGTCCCCGGACTCCTGCGCGAGATGGATGCGAACGGGATCGACTTCGGGATCGTGATCCAGATCTACGAGGCCCCCTCCGCGGACGAGGCGCTCGAGGAGAGCCGGTCGACGCGGGACGCGAGCGGGGGCCGCCTGCGACCGGTCGTCACGGTCGACCCCACGCAGGGAGCGGCGAGGATCCGGGACGCGCTCGCCCTCTGGGAGACCGACGACCAGATCGTCGGGATCAAGCTCTTCCCCGGCTACCTTCCGTTCTACCCGCACGACCCCCGACTGGCCCCGCTCTACGAGTTCGCCCACCGACGCAACCTCCCGGTGCTCGTCCACGAGGGGGACACGCTCAACCGGAAGGGGCTCGTGAAGTTCGCCCGACCGATCGAACTCGACGAGGTCGCGGTCCGGTATCCCGACGTCCGGTTCGTCCTCTGCCACTTCGGCAACCCCTGGCTCGACGAAGCGGCCGAGGTCGTCTACAAGAACGAGAACGTCTACGCCGACACCTCCGGTCTTCTCCCCCACCCGTCCGCGGCGTACTTCGAACGGATGATCGCCCTATGCCGCCAGCGACTGCTGCAGACGGTCGTCTCGATCGGCTCGTGCGACCGGGTCCTCTACGGTTCCGACTGGCCCCTCGAGGAGCTCCGGCTCGCCGTGTCACTCGTCGACGGCCTCGATCTCCCGGCGTCCGACCGCGCGAGGATGCTGGGAGGGACCGCGGCGCGCCTGTTTCGGCTGCCCGAGGGAGCCGTCCGTTCTCCGACCCGGTCCTGAACCGAACCCCCTCCCACGGGGTTTACGGCTTCTCCCGAGAACGACCGTGATGAACCCGGACCGGCCTCGTGAGGTCCGGGGAGCCTTCGGTTCGTCCTCGACCGGATCCGCAGATCCGGCGGCTGAGGAGGGTGCGGTCTCGATCGCCCGGCGGGACGGGGCGGCGGGGCCGCTCCGGCGGCGGTTCGAACGTCCCGCCCGACGGGGCATCGGCGCGTTCCTGGTGACCGGATCGGTGACCGCGACCGCGGGCATCTCCCTGTGGTTCAGCCGGTCGGGTCTACCGGGCCTCGGTCTCGCGGCGTTCGGGGCGGTCCGGCTCGCACGGGGCATGGCCCAGTACCTCCTGCTCCGACGCGAGATCGCGCACTGGCCGGACCGGGCGCTGCTCTGGGAGGAGGGGGTGGAGCTCGTCCTTCACAACGGCGAGGTCCGCGGCGTTTCGTGGACCGACCCCGACCTGGCCAGGACCCTGGTGGGCCGACCTGCTCCGCCCCCCGTCCACCGGGAGTTCCGGCTCGTATGGATCGCCGAAGGGAGGATCCCTTCCGTCGAACTCTCCGCGGGCGGGTTTCTCCGGCTCCGCAAGGCAGAGGAGTCCCACCGTCTCTCGATCGTCGAGCACCGCCGGGGGCGCGAGCCCCGACGGTCGCAGTGGATCGAGATCCGCTCCCGACCTCCGGGGGGCGCCCGCTCCCCCCGCGCGGCAGCCGACCGATACTCCGTCCGCGCGACCGGCTCCTCTTAACCCGAAGGCGGTTGCGCGCCGCGTACGAGCGGCAGGATGGACGGCGAGGAGATCCAGCGCATCGTCCGGGAGACGAACTACGTCACCTGGCGTCGCCAGGGGGGGTGGAGCCCCCTGGTCGTCGCCCGCGCCGAGGGGTCCCGCTTCTGGGACGCCGCGGGCAAGGAGTACCTCGACTTCTCGTCCCAGCTGATCGCCACGAACCTCGGCCACGCGAACCCGAAGGTCGTCGAGGCGATCTCGGAACAAGCCCGCACGCTCTCCTACGCGGTGCCCGGGTTCGCGACCGAACCGAGGGCGCGCCTCAGCGCGGCGCTGCTCGAGGTCCTGCCGAAGGGAGTGAACCGGTTCTTCTTCAGCACCTCCGGCACCGAAGCCAACGAAGCGGCGCTCAAGATCGCCCGCGTTGCGACGGGGAAGTCGAAGGTCGTGGCCCGGTACCGGTCGTACCACGGTTCGACCGCGGCCTCGATCTCCGTGACGGGAGAGCTCCGTCGCCGGCCGGTCGAACGCCTCCAGCGCGTGCCGGGGACGGTCTTCGCGCCGGACTGCTACTGCTACCGTTGCCCGTTCGGCCTCACGTACCCCGATTGCAACGTCGCCTGTGCCGAGTACGTCGACTACCAGCTCTCCCGGGAAGGGGATGTCGCCGCGATGATCCTGGAGCCGGTCGTGGGCACGAACGGGGTGATCGTGCCGGTGCCCGAATACCTCTCGCGGATCCGCGAGATCACCCGGAAGCACGACGTGCTCCTGATCGCAGACGAGGTGATGAGCGCCTGGGGCCGGGTCGGCGAGTGGTTCGCGGTCGACCACTGGAAGGTGACCCCGGACATCCTGACCACGGCGAAGGGGATCACCGGCGCGCACATCCCGCTCGGACTGACGGCGACGACCTCGGCGATCCACGACCACTTCCAGGAGTCGTACTTCCCGCACGGGCACACGTACGAGGCCCACCCGTTGACCCTCGCGCCCGCGGTGGCCGCGATCGGCGAGTACCGGCGCCTCCACCTGCTCGAGAAGTCCCGGACCGACGGGGAGTATCTTCTGGCGCGACTCCGGGAGATCCAGGAACGGCACCGCTCCGTCGGGGAGGTTCGGGGACTCGGACTCTTCGCGGCGGTCGAACTCGTCAAGAACCGCGCGACGAAGCAGCCGTTCAACACCGACGACGACAAGCTCGCGGGCCGGCCGCTCGTGGCCGAACAGGTTGCCGCCGCGATGATGAAGGAGGGCGTCTACTGCGTGAGCTGGGTGTCGCACCTCGTCATCGCCCCCCCGCTGATCGTGACCCGCGAGGAGCTCGACCTCGGACTCGAGATGCTCGACCGGGCGCTCGGCGTCGCGGACGCGAAGGCCGACCCGGTCGCGACGGAGTGAGCCGGTCTCAGAACCAGCGGGTCGTCACGACCTTCTTGCGCGTGTAGAAGTCGATGGCATCGCGCCCGGTCGCGTGCAGGTCACCGTAGAACGACCCCTTCCAGCCGACGAACGGGAAGAATGCGGCCGGCGCCGGGACCCCGATGTTCACGCCGACCATACCGGCCTCGATGCGGTGGGCGAACTCGCGGGCCGCCTTCCCGTCCCGGGTGAAGATCACGGCGGCGTTGCCGAACCGGGAGCGGTTGGCGATGCGGAGCGCTTCGTCGAGGGAGGGGACGCGGACGACCGCGAGGACCGGTCCGAAGATCTCCTCCTGGGCGATCGCCATGTCGGGGCGGACCCGGTCGAAGAGGGTCGGAGCGACGTAGTAGCCCCCGGGGGACGAGGGTGCGGCGCCGCGAGCGGCGACCTCGGCACCGCCAGCCTCTCCTTCCTCGATCCACTTGAGTACCCGAGCGCGGTGTTCGGCGCGGATCACCGGCCCGACGGCCGTGCTCGCGGCCTCCCCGGGTCCCACGCCCAGCGATCGGACAACCTCCGCGAGCCGCGGGACGAGACGGTCCCCGACGGGGTCGACCGCGAGCACGACGCTCCCGGCCAGGCACCGCTCCCCGGACTGGCCGAACGCGCTCGAGACGATCGCGGGGACCGACCGGTCGAGGTCGGCGTCGGGTAGGACGACGATGTGGTTCTTCGCCCCGGCGAGCGCCTGGACGCGCTTGCCATGGGCGGCGGCGGTCGTGTAGACGTGCCGTGCGGTCGGCGCGGAGCCGACGAACGAGACCGCGTCGACCTGGGGATGGGCCAGGAGCGCGTCGACCGCCGCCGCGTCGCCGTGGACCAGGTTGAACGTGCCGGGGGGAAAACCGGCCTCGGCGATGAGGCGGGCGATCAGGTTCGCGGAGACGGGGACGCGTTCCGAGGGCTTCAGGACGAAGGAGTTGCCGCAGACGAGGGCGAGCGGCGCCATCCACAGCGGGATCATGACAGGGAAATTGAACGGAGTGATCCCCACGACCACTCCGAGCGGTTGCCGGAGGAGGGTCGTGTCGACGCCGACACTGACGTCCTCGAGGAACGAACCCTGCATCGTCGTGGGAGCCGAGGCCGCGAACTCGGTGGCCTCGATCCCTCGCCGCACCGAACCGCGGGCCTCGTCGACGGTCTTTCCGTTCTCGCGGACGACGCTCCGGACGAGATCCTCGAAGTGGGATTCCAGCAACTGACGGAGGGTCCAGATCCGGTGGGCGCGCTCGGCGACCGGAACGTCTCGCCATGCCGGGAAGGCGGCGCGCGCAGCCGTGACCGCGGTGTCCACGTCGCCCGCATCCGACCGGGGGACCCGCGCGAAGACGGCACCAGTGGATGGATCGGGAACGTCGAGGAGCCCGGTCGTGGTCGGTCGGACCCACGCGCCGCCGACGTAGTTCTCTAGGACGATCTCCCCCGCCACCGCTGCTTCGCCGAGCCTACCGGAGCCCCCAGGGGTCTTGATGGTCTCGGGGGCGGCGTTCGAGCGGCCCGGCCCGCCCCCGGGCTCGCGAGCCGAGCGGGAGGGTCCGCCTCCGGTTCCTTGGGCCGCACGACGCTGACGTCGTCAAATGCCGAGGGTGTCCGGGCGCTCGGGAGCCCTTTTGTAAGCCGAGGCAGTCCGAATCGTGAGGGGCGGGGAGAGTCTCCGAACCTCACGGGAGATGGGATTCTGGACCCCCGGTTCGAAGCCGCGTTCGCCGAGTACGCGCGGCGTACCCCCCGGTCGAAGGAACTGTGGGAACTCGCCCGCCGGTGGAGCCCCCTCGGGGTCCACTCGAACTACCGGTTCCTAGACCCGTACCCGTTCTTCGTCCGCCGGGCGAAGGGCGTCCACCTCTGGGACGCCGACGAAAACGAGTACCTCGACTTCAACATGGCCTTCGGCGCGCTCCAGAGCGGGCACGTCCACCCCGAGCTGGTCAAAGCGCTCACCCGTCAGGTGGAGGAGGGAACCGTCTATGGTTACGAGTGGGACCGAACGCCCGAGGTCACCGAACGGATCTGCCGCCGGTACCGGATGGACCGGGTCCGGTTCAGTACGACCGGCCTCGAGGCGACCCACCACGCGCTCCGGTTCGCCCGCGCCTACACCCAGAAGCGGTACATCCTCAAGTTCGAGGGCTCGTACCACGGCTCCCACGACGAGATGCTGGTCGGGGTGAAGCCGCGCGCCCAGGTCGCGGGCCCGCCCGAACGCCCGAACTCCGCACCCGCCTCACCGGGGATACTGGCCGAGCTGTCGGACCGGACGCTCGTCGCGCCGTTCAACGACCTCGAGGCGACCCGACGGATCGCGCGGGAGCACCGCGACGACCTCGCGGCCGTCATCGCCGAACCGATCCCGATGAACATGGGGTTCATCCTGCCCGAGGACGGCTTCTTCCCCGGCGTGCGCGAACTGTGCGATGAGCTCGGTGCGCTGCTGATCTTCGACGAGATCAAGACCGGGGCAAAGTACCCTCGAGGGGGCGCGGGACGGGTCGGAGTCCGCGCGGACCTGATCACGCTCGGGAAATCCATCGCCTGCGGGGTCCCGCTGTCGGCGATCGCGGCCGGCCCCGGGATCATGGACGAGGTCGGGCCTCGGAAGGTGGCCCACGCCGGAACCTACAACTCGAACCCGCTCGCGATCGCCGCCTGTATCGCCTCCTTGGACCACATCCTGACGGAGGAGGCGCTCGACCGGTCCGCGAACCTCAACGCCCGCCTCGCGAAAGGATACTCCGAAGTGTTCGACGACGCCGACGTCACGGCGCACGTGTGCGCGGACGGCGTATCGGGAACCGTCTACTTCGTCGACCACCCCGTGCGCAACTGGCGAGAGTTCCTGACGGTCGACGGGGACCGGTCGATGCTCTACTACTACCACTGCCTCAATCGCGGGCTGATCCCGTCCGGAACCGGGCCCGATGAACAGTGGACGATCTCGGTCCAGCACGCCGAGGCCGACGTCGACCGCCACCTGGAGATCCTCGGGTCCGTCGCCGAGCGACTCGCCGGGAGTCCCCAGTCGGGCGAGATCGAGGAGTCGGTCTAGGCCGCTCCCGGGCGAGACGCGTCGTCCCGCCGCTCCCGGGCGGAGGTCGACGGCCCTTCGTCAGGGAGGTGGTTGCTCCGGGGGAGCGAACACGACGAAGAGCACGAGCTCTTCGGCGATCGAATGGAACTCGTGGGGCATGCGCGCCGGAACGTGGAACACGTCTCCCGGTCCCGCGGCCCGGTCCTTGTCCCCGCTCCGAAAACGGCCCCGGCCGCGCACGACGTAGTAGATCTCGTCCTCGGTGTGAGGACTCTGCCCGTCCACGGCGCCGGCCGGCAAGACGTAGACACCGGCGCTGAGGGCGGGAACACGGAGAAACTCGGTGTACCGCCGACCAATCCGTTGGGAGTCTTGGACCTCGTCCTCGATCGCGGTCACCGGAGCCCCCGTGGGGTGGCGCACCGGCCGTTCTGATTTAGGGTCGACGCGCCGGGTGCGATCACGCCGGCGGGATCTGCGAGGCCGCGGACGGCCGTCGGAGCTCCTCCGCCACGAACTCGTCGAAATCGCGAACCATCCGTTCCCGGTCGCTGTACCGTCCCCCTCTCCACGCGCGGGAGCCCATCCCCTCCTGGGCCAGCTCGCAGACGGCCCAATCTTGTTGATTGATCTCGTCCCAGAGGTCGATCGCGTCGCCGGGGTCGAAGTCGGTCGCCGTCATCGCCTCCGGAGCGAAGTAGAACTCGTTCTCGACGTGCGAGTGGGACGGGGAGACCGGCCAGGTACGGTGGATCATCAGGTAGTCCGGGTGGAGGCTGAAGAACAGGTTGGGAAAGACGACGTAGTAGTAGACGCGTCGTCGGTCCTCGCTCGTCGTACCGGGCAGCGGAGCACGCCGGGTGTACCCGGAACGGGTCATCGACTGGTAGTCCTTCGCGAACTCCATGAACCCCCCCGAGAAGAGAGATCGTCCCCCCTGCGAACGGAACCACGCGTCGTTCGCACCCGACTGATACGGCGTGAGCCGGTTCAGCGCCGGGTGGACCGGGGCACAGTGGTAGCACTCCGAGAAGTTCTCCACGAGGATCTTCCAGTTCGCCGCTACGTCGTACTCCTTCCGGCCCCCGAGCCGCAGGTCCGAAAGGGGGAATCGGTCAAATCGCTCGAGGAACGGGCCGAGCGAGTCGCGGAGCGGGGCCCCCTGGGGCTCGAGGTGGCCCCAGAGAAAGCCGGCGGCCGCCGCGACGCGGATCGGGTGCAGACCGTACTCTCCCCGGTCGAAATCCGGCTGCGATTGGAGGTCCCGAGCGGACAGCAAGCGACCATCGAGGCCGTACGTCCAAGCGTGGTAGGGACAGGCGAACGAGTGGGCCCCCGTGCCGCCGGGTCCGGGCGCGACGCGCGTGCCGCGGTGGCGGCAGAGATTGTAGAACCCCCGGACCTCCCCGGTCAAGCCGCGGACGACCAGGACGCTCTCCTGGCCCACCTTTCGGGTGAAGTAGTCCCCCGTGTCGGGGAGGTCTTCCTCCCGTCCGAGACAGAGCCAGTTCCTGTAGAACAATTGCTCGAGCTCGGTCTGGAACACGTTGGGATCCCAGTACACGCGTCCGTCGGGCGTGCGACCCGGAGCCGGTCCTCGTTCGGGCACCGGATCCGAGGACGCGGGACGGCCGGAAGCCTCCGCGGGAACCGGCATCCTCTCTCGCTACTCTCGTGCGAACTTAGCGATTGTTCTGTCGTGACGAATCGGAGCCTCGGCGTTCTGCGAGGAGGGAGACCCCTGCAGAACCCACGGACGCGAGTTGCCGACCCGCGGATTGCTCCCGGCGGGATTCGAACCCGCGTTACGGGGTCGAAGGCCCCGAATCCTTGACCGGACTAGACTACGGGAGCGTGTGCCGCTCGGTCGCCCCGAAACTCGTCGGTCCGGGTAATGAGCTTTGGTATCTGCCGATGTCGGCGCGAGACGGCAGCCTCCTGCCGGAGGTGCTGTAGAATCCGAGCCCCCGGAGTTGCCTTCGGGGGCGGGAAGGGGTTCGGACTTGGAGGTCCACTCGCGTCTCGATCGAGGAGATGCTCACCTCACCCGTGTACGTCGCCACGCGGATGGTGTTCGCGGGGTCCGTGATGCGCTGGACGAACCGCTGAACCACCCACGGGCGGCTCCAGGGTCACGAACTCGAACGGAGGCCAGCCAGAGCACTGGTGGACGGTCGCGCGGTCCGTGACCCCCGCTGCGATAGAGCCGGTGGCTCCCGTGGTCGGAACGACAGCGACGAAGGCCACCGAGCTTCCGGTGGTCACCGGGAGAGCACCCTGCTGCCCGACGGCGTCGAACGGGTCGATCGCGGAGACGCCGATTCCGGTGAACGCACGAGCGAGGCCGTCCGACGCGTAGACGCTCGCGTTCGCGCTGGCGGCAACGTCGGCGAGAACATCGGGGGTACCGTTCCCCTGGGTCGTCGCATCGATTCCGCAGTCCGCGAGCAGGTGGTTCGAGCCGAGGTCGCCGTAGGCGAGCGCCGAGAAGTTCCCCGCGAATGCGCTCGCGGGGGTGGCTCCCAGGATCTTGGCCTCGAACGTCCGGTCGTGCCGCGCGCGTCCGACGGCTCAAGCGGGGTCATCCGAGCCGCACCCGCTCGCGTGTCGGTGGCAGCGTAGGGCCCGGCGCAGACGGTCCAGTCGCAAGGGCTGGCGTCAGCGGCGGGCGTTACGACGGGAGCGGCGTAGGCGCCCGTTCCGGCAACCGGGCCGGCTCCAGCGAGAACATCTCGGGCGCATTCGAAACCGGGAACGAGATCCCGGTCTACGTCATGACCGCGGTACCGTTCGAGAGGCTGGGCACCAGCGGTACGTTCGGGGGGTACGAGCGGTCGTCCGGCCGGGCGGGGAACGGCACCATCGATGACACTCTTACCTCCGGCGAATGGGACCGTGTCCTCCTCAACACCAATCCGTACGCGGCGAGCGGGGTCGTGATCGCGGCTCCCGTGGTGCGGACGAAGGCGTGATCCGGGGGGCCGGCGGGTCGCCCCCGTCGTCCGCGAGCGGGCGACGTGCGGGGTCAGTGCGCCGGACCGGGCGGGCGGACGCCGGAGGTCGGCCGGTGGGCGAGTGCCGGGAAGTACTCTGGGCGGCGCTCCCCCGTCAGAGCATAGACGGCTTTCTCGGCGATCTTGCAGGCGTTGTCCCCGACGCGTTCGAGGTGGCGCCCGGCGAGGAGGTACCGTGCGAGCCTCTCGGAGGGGGACCCGCCCTTCTCCAGGAGCAGGAGCACGCGAGTCTGCATCTTCTCGTGAAGACCGTCGACGTCGTCGTCGAGGGCGAAGACCGACTTCGCGAGCTGGGGATCCGCCTTCACGAACGCTTCGATCGAGGTGCGGACCATGGCTCGGGCGCGCTCGTCCATCTGTCGGAGGAGGTCCGCAGGGGTAGTGTCGGGAGGCTCCGGGGCGGTCGTGAGGTTCTTCGCGAGGTCGTAGCCGAGCCGCCCGACCCGGTCAACGCAGTTGGCGATCTTGAGCACGGCCCCGATCGTCCGGAGGTCCCGTCCTTCCGGTTGGAGGGTCGCGATCAGGCGCATCGTCTCGGTCTCGATGGCGATGTCGAAGCGGTCGAGCGGCGAATCGCGCGCGGCGACGCTCTCGGCGAGCGCGGTATCGCTCGTCAGCAACGCGCGGGTGCCGTCGGCGACCATGCCGACCGCGAGGTCGGCCATCGCCGAGACGTGGCCCTTCAGCGTCTCGATCGGGTCCGGGCGGCGGTGCGGGTCCGGGGGCTCTGCGCTCGCGTTCATGAGAACCTTCCTGTAACGAACTGTTGCGTCAGCTCCTCGCGCGGCCGCTCGAGGATCTCTGCGGTCGGCCCGGCCTCGACGAGGTGGCCCGCGTGCAGGAACGCGACACGGTCGGAGACCCGGGCGGCCTGGCCGACGTTGTGGGTGACGAGGATCAGGACGATCTCCTCCTTGAGGCGTCGCATCGTCGCCTCGACGCGCTGGGTCGCCATCGGGTCGAGCGCGCTCGTCGGCTCGTCGAGGAGGAGGACGCGGGGCCGGACCGCGAGGGCGCGGCCGATGCACAGGCGCTGCTGCTGGCCGCCCGACAGGGAGAACGCCGAGCGGTTCAGGTCATCCTTGACCTCGTCCCAGAGTCCCGAGCGGGTCAGCGCCTCCTGCACGGCCTTATCGATCTCGTCCTCCGACTCATGGATCAGTCGGAGCCCGAACGCCGCGTTCTCGAAGATCGACATCGGGAAGACCGTCGGGCGTTGGAAGACCATGCCGATCCGGCGGCGGACGAGCACCGGGTCGATCCCCCGGTCATAGATGTTCTGTCCGAGGTACAGGACCGAGCCCTCGACCGAGAGACCCGGGGTCAGTTCGACCATCCGGTTCAGGGTCCGAACGAACGTCGTCTTGCCGCAGCCGGACGGCCCGATCACGGCCGTGAGGCTCCGGGGGGCGAAGTCGATGCCGACGTGGTCCAGGATCGAGCGGTCCTTCGAGATCACCGAAAGGTCGCGCGTGCTCACGACGGGGGCCTCCGACACCGCGGGATTCTCGATCACTGGTAGAGCCCCTCCAGCCGCTTCCGGTAACGCGCCGCAACCACGCGCACCACGATGTTGAGTGCGAGCACCACGACGATGATGAGGAACGCGGCCTGGAAAGCGAGGGTGAGCGCTACCGAGTTCGCCGGCTGATTGAACCCGGTCCAGATGAGGTAGGTCATGTAGACCGCCGGCTGCAGCAACCCGCTCGGCACGAGCAGCCCCGGCTGCACCGTCAGGATGATTGGGGCCGTTTCGCCGACGCCGATCGCCATCGCGAGGAACACTCCCGTGAGGATCTGCGGGAAGGCGATCGGGGTACCGATCCGGAGGATGTACTGGATGGGCTTCGCGCCGGAGCCGTACGCGGCCTCGCGGATCGGACGGGGGATCGACGAGAAGGCGAGGTCGGCCGTCCGGAAGATGTACGGCGTCATGAAGAACGATAGCGTCAGGACCCCGGCGATGAAGTTGAGGCCCCAGCCGAAGTAGAGCACGAAGGCGAAGTATCCGAAGTACCCTACGATCACGGACGGCATTCCTGCGAGCAGGTTGGCCGACAATCGGACCCAGCCGGCGGCCCGGTCCGAAAGGAATTCGGCGGTCGCGACGCCCCCGAAGAGACCCAATGCGACCGCGATCAGGGTCGCGAGCAGCATGAACAGGAACGTGGTCTCGATCGGTACGCCGAGGGCGTCCTGTGCCTGGTAGTCGCCGTAGCTGGTGAGGACCCCCCAGGTGAGCGTCGGGACCGCTTTCGATGAGATGTAGTAGACGACGTCCAAGATCGGCAAGATCGCCACGGCGAAGAGGAGCGGAAGGAGGAGTCCCATCCAGCGGTCGAAGCCGGTGCGCCACCGAAGGCCCCACGTATCCCCGCGGCGCAGGTCGTCGGACGGGTCGAGCCGGAGGGGGGTTTCGAGGACGGTCGCCATGGTCCCGGCCTAGAGGCCCGGCACCTCCTCCGCGTAGATGTGGGTCACGAGCCGGCGGCCGAGCAGGTTCACACCGAGCGTGATCGCGAGCAGGATGAGCGCGAGTTCGGCCAGGGCGGCCAGGTACAGGGAGTTGCCGAACGCAGCGTCCAGGATCTGGAACATGAACGACGACATCGTCCACGTGACGTCGTAGACGTTCGTCGGGAGCTTGTCGGTCGAACCGATGACCATCGCGACCGCCACGGTCTCCCCGATGGCGCGCCCGAATCCGAGGAACGCGGCGCTCCAGATCCCGCGGCTGCCGTACCGCAGGCTCACACGGCGGACGACCTCCCAGCGCGTCGCCCCGAGGGCGAGCCCGCTCTCCCAGAGGTCCACCGGGATCGAGCGGAGCGCGTCCCGGATCAGAAGGGTCGTGATCGGAAGGGCCATGAGCGTCAGCACGAAGATCGAGATCGGGAGACCTACGCCCGCCGAGGTCGGAGAGGTCGAGTTGGCGCTGAACCCCGGGATGAACGAGAGGTGAGCGACCGCGAACGGGTTGAGCAGGTTGCCGAAGACCGGTGCGATCACGAGGAACGCCCAGATGCCGTACACGACGCTGGGGATCCCCGCGAGCAGGTCGACGAACGGGTCGAAGATCCGTGCGAGGAACTTCGGTAGGTACGTCGTGGACGCGATGGCGATCCCGAGCCCGATGACCATCGAGAAGAAGAGCGCCGGAACGGCGGTAAGGAACGAACCGACGATGAATACGAGCATCCCGAACTGGTTCAGGTTGCTGTTGAAGGCGAGCCCGAAGAAGCCCCAGCCGAAGTTGTGGGGCCAGCTCACGGAGACGTGGGGCCAGCCCACGAAGGGGTGGGGCCAGCTCACGGAGATGTGGAACCCGCTCGCGGAGACGAGGGTCGCCGCGATGGCGATCACGATCGCGGCGGGGACGAGCGCCGGCGCGAACGGGACGGCGCTCCAGACCCGTCGCTTCCACCCCGGGCCCGGCCGACGCGGGGTCTCCGAGGGCGGGGAAGGCGGAGGAAGGGGTTCCTGGCCTCCGGGAGCGCCGGGGGCCGGGGTCGTACTCACGGATCCCTACCGACCGACCTCGCCGCTTACGGCTGGACCGAGGCAAGCTCCTGCATGTCGTACCCGGTCACTTCGGGGGTCAGCGGGATGAAGCTGACCGCGTTGATATAGGCGGAGGGCAGGCTGCCCGGGGCCCAGTTCCCGTTCGAGATCGCCCACTCCAGGAACTGGACGGTCGCGGTGAGGGCGGTGCTCGTGACCGTGGAGCCGGTCGGCGCCGTCTTGATCAGGGTGTACTCGAGGTTGACGTCCGGGTAGGGGGACGTGCCGGCCGCGGGGTTCGTGCCTCCCCCTCCGTGGAGCAGGTCGATCGCTCCCGCCGGGCTTCCGCCGAGGATCAGGCTGACCGCCAGCTGGTAGGTGGAGAACTCCAGGTGGGTCAGGCCGAGGTTCGCGTCCGCCGAGATGTTCGATGCACTCGGAAGGATGTAGTCCGCCGCGGCGGCCGCGTACGTTCCGTTCGCGTTCGTATCGTTGTTCCCCAGCGCGGCGTAGTGGAGCCCGTCCCCGTTGGCGCTCGACTCGTAGCTGATCCCGACGTAGCCGATCGAGTTCGTCGTCGACTGGAGCGCGCTCACGACGCCCGAATTCCCCGTGGCCCCCGTGGCGACGGTGTCCCCCGTGAGGGCGCTGGTCGAGAAGCCGTACGACCACTGGGACCACGACATGTAGCAGAGCGACGTGAACAGGAACGTGTCCCCGCTCGAATCCGAGCGCTTGATCGGATGGATCTGTTCGCTGGAGAGGGCGCCGAGCTGCGTCTGCACCGCGGTCGGCTGCGCGGCCAGGATCATCGGGTTGTTCCAGGTCGTGATCGTTCCGTTGTAGATCATCGCGAGGACCGTCCCGTTGAGGTTCAGGTGCGCGGTGATGCCCGGCAGGTTGTAGTAGATCAGTTGGGCCGAGATCGCGACCGGGAGGTTGATCAGGCTCGTCACGCTCGCGTTGGCGAGGTAGCCGTCGGAGGCGCCGATGTTGACGAGACCGAGCTCCGCGTCGCTCTGCCCGGTTCCGCTACCGGTCGATGCGGCCGAGACCGTGGCGACGCTGTAGTTGCCGCCCCACCGGGTCATCAGCGGGTACAGCAGGCTCGAGCCGGTCTCGGTCAGCTGGACCTGGCTCGTGCTGGTGCTCGTGGACTTGTTCAGCGATGTGCCGAGGAAGTAGCCGCCCCCGATCCCGACAAGGAGCAGAACGACCGCGATGGCGATCGCGACGCCCGCGCTCACGGTCCCGGACCGCTTGCGAGCGGGGCTGGAGAGTTGGTCGGCAGAGTTCGTTGGGGTTCCGGTCGGGTCCTGTGTGCTCATTGCGTTTCACCGATTCCGTGTTTCCGTGCGCCCGTTGTCCGCGGTCGTCCGAGAGGCCCGAACGGCCCGGTGCCACCGGACGTCATCGGCCGGAGCACCCGCCCGTGCGGATATATAGAATTCGAATTTAGAGTGTATATTCGACAATAGATAGATGTACGACACGGGTTCACGAGGGTCGCCGTCCCGGATTCGACCCCCCTCCCGAGTCGTCTTAGCGAGGGCGGCGATGATTCCCCCACGACGCGCTGGCTGGTCCGCTTCGGGTACGACGGGAGTCGATTCGCCGGGTGGGCGCGCCAGCCGGGCCGGGTCACGGTCGAGGGCGAGATCCGCGCCGGCCTGCGGCGGTTCGGGGTCGACCCCGATTCGCTCGAGCTCGAGGTGGCGAGCCGGACCGACCGCGGAGTGAGCGCGCGGGCCAACGCCCTCGGACTCCGGTCGGGGTTCTCCGGTCCGACCCTGCTGCGCACGCTCAACGGGGTCGCGCCCGACCTCCGCTTCACCGCGGCGTCGCCGATTCCGCAGGAGTTCCGGGTGCGCCGAGCGGTCCGTCGAACGTACCGCTACTTCGACGGCGGGGGCCGCCAGGACTTCGAGCTCCGGACGGACGCGGCGGCGCTGTTCGTCGGCGCCGTGGACGTGCGGTCGTTCGGTCGGTCCGTCCCCGCCGGATCCCCACTCCGCCGCCCGGTCGAGTCGGTCAGCGTCGCTCGGGTCGCGGGAGGGTCGGTCGTAGAAGTGCGGGCCCGTTCGTTCGTGTGGGGGATGGTTCGCAAGATCGTCGCGGCGTTGCGCGAGGTGGAGGCGGGACGGCTGTCGATCGCCCGGTTGCGTGGGGCGCTCGACGGGACGGTCCGGCTGAGCCTTCCCCTGGCCGAGCCCGAGCCGCTGGTGCTCTGGGACGTGGAGTACCCCTTCCCCTGGACGATCTCTTGGCGCGGACCGAACCGCGCGCAGTCCGAGGCCGTCGGCCGTGAAGCGTCGCGGCTCTGGTCGCGGGGCCAGGTCCTCGACGCGCTCGGCGGCCCTGCCCCACCCGCTCCGGGGCGGGGCTAGGGCGGTAGCGGCGCCGCCGAGGAACCCGGCGAGGCGAGGTGCTGCTGCCACTCGCGGTACACGGCGGCGCTTCGGCCGATCAGGAACCCGGTGGAGAGACCCCAGAGCGCGTTGACCGCCAGCAGCGAGTAGAGCGCGAACGCGGAGATCCCGTCCAACGCTCCCGGTGCGGGGAACGTGAACGGACCCTCTCCGAGGAGGGCCGTCTCGATGGCGACCCGTACGAAGAACAGGACGACGTAGATCACGGGCAGGAGCGCGTTCATCCGGTAGCTCCAGGCGGTCTCGCCCGGCCGCTGGTAGATCGTCAGGTGGCGCAGGGTGTACTGGAAGGCGAGGAAGACCCCGGCGACGACCAGGGCCCCGTCCCCGACGAACGACAGGTACACCGGGGTCGCGGCGCTCGAGCCGGCCCCCGCGAACCCGGTCGCCGCCAGCTCGGCGGCGTAGATGAGGAGGTAGAAGATCGGAAGGATCACGAGCCGGCCGGTGCTGACCCGCGTCCCCTGGGTGAGGAAATAGGCCCGGCGCAGGATGATGAATCCCAAGACCGCAACGATCACGTAGGCGAAGGCATCGGAGCTCGAGAGGGCGGGCGTCATGGGGCTGCGCCCGACCGTGGACCCCGGGGGTCCATAACGGTGCGGGTCCGACTAGCCGACCCGCTCCCAACGCTCGAGCTTCTGCACGGCGCTGAGGGTCGACCCGCGCTGGATCTCCTCCCGCACGCGGTTCTCGTGCTCCAGCACGTCCAGGGACCGGTTGGCGACCTCCTGGGCCCGCTCGCGCGGGACGACCACGACCCCCGAGAGGTCCCCCACGATCCAGTCGCCGGGGCGCACCCGCTGCCCACCGACCACGACCTCGACCCCGATCTCGCCGAGGCCCTTCGGCTCCCCCGCGTTCGGACTCACGTTCCGGCTGAACACCGGGAATCCCAGGTCGAGGATCGCATCGAGGTCCCGCGCGGCCCCATCGATGACCACGCCCGCGACCTTCCGTCCGTGGGCACTCCAGCTCGCGAGTTCGCCCCAGATGGCCGTACCGCCGCCGCCGGCATCGACCACGATCACGTCGCCCGCCCCGGCCCGGTCGATCGCCTCGACGGGCTTCGCCCAATCGCCGTCGCGCGTCACGACGGTGACCGCGGGGCCGGCGACCCGGGTGGCCCGGTCGCGCAGATGCGGCACGATCCCGTGCATCGCTCCTTGCCGCTGCATCGCGTCCGAAACGTTCGGGCTCGAGACCTTGAGGAACGCGGCCCGGAGGTCCTCGCCTCCGTACCGCCGGAACAGCTCGGTCGCGACCTCCCGCTGCGTGGCGATCGCCTCCCGGATCCGCTGTGTGGCGTCGGCCATCTGGGCGCTCTTGGTGATCGCCCCGCCGACGATGAGGATCTGTGCGCCGGCGCGCACGGCCTCCGCCACCGTTTCCGAGTTGAGCCCACCGGCGGCCGCGACCGGGATCGGTGACGCCTTCGCGAGCTCGGCGAGGACCGCGAACGGGGTCTTCGCCTGCATCTGCATGTCGATCCCGACGTGCCAGCAGACCGCGGCGGCCCCGAGCTCCGCGGCACGGCGCGCGCGGGCGAGCGGGTCCGCCACTCCGAGGAGGTCGACGACGACCTCGGCCCCGTAGAGCTCGCCGCCCCGGACGCCGTCCGCGATGGTGTCGTCGTCCGCTGCGCCGAGGATCGTGACGAGGTCCGCGCCCGCCTTCGCGGCGATCTCGACCTCGAACGCGCCGGTGTCCATGACCTTCATGTCGGCGACGACCCGGTGGTCGGGGAACGCCTTCTTCAGCTCGCGGACCGCGTCCAGTCCCTCGCTCTTGATGAGCGGCGTCCCCGCCTCGATCCAGTCGGCGCCTCCTTCGACCGCCTCGTGGGCCGCGACGAGCGCCCTCGAGAGGTTCTCGAAGTCGAGGGCCACCTGGAGGACCGGTCGCTCGAGCCGCACGGCGTTCGGAGGAGGTCGTGCCGTATAAGCCGTCGCGCCGTGACGCTCCGCGGTGACGCGCTCGGGGCTCGGCCGGGTCCGCCTCCTGTGGGGCGACGCCCGTCGCCTCGAGGGGGTCGACGATGCCTCGGTGCACCTCGTCGTGACCTCGCCGCCGTACCCGATGATCCCCCAGTGGGACGAGCTGTTCCGCCGCCTCGGCGCCGAGCGGTACCCCGAGATGTTGGGGGTGCTCGAGGGCGCCTGGCGCGCCTCGTACCGCGCCCTCGTCCCGGGCGGGATCCTCGCGGTCAACATCGGCGACGCGCTCCGGACGACGGACGGGGAGTTTCGGCTCTGGCCCAACTCGGCCGAGACGATGGTCGCGGCGGAGCGCGTGGGGTTCCGCCCCCTCCCCTACCTCCTCTGGAAGAAACCGACCAACAAGCCGAACGCGTTCCTGGGTTCGGGTTTCCTGCCGCCGAACGCGTACGTCACGCTCGACTGCGAGTTCATCCTCCTGTTCCGGAAGGGGGATCTGCGCCGGCTCCCGGTGCACGACGCCCGCCGGGAGGAGAGTCGGTTCTCGCGATCGGAGCGCGATACCTGGTTCAGCCAGGTCTGGGGGGACGTCCGCGGCGCTCCCCAGGGTGCGGAGGGACGAAGGACCGCGGCGTTCCCACCCGCGATCCCCGAGCGTCTCGTGCGAATGTTCTCGCTGGTCGGGGAGACGGTGCTCGACCCGTTCGCCGGCACCGGGACGACCCTGGTCGCCGCGTCGCGATGGGGACGCGATGCGATCGGCGTCGAGTGGGACCCGGCGCTCTACGCGGCCCTGGTCGCGCGGGGCCGCGCGCTCGGCTGGTCCGAGATCACTCCGCCGGCGGGAGCGGCGGTCGGGCCCGGTGGGCGACCTCCTCGTCGACGGCGAGCCGGAGGTACTGGAGCGCGGACGGGCTGAGCTTGTCCATGTGCAGCAAGAGGTAGTGGAGGTAGATCCGCTCCGGCCGGTGGGACGGTCCCGCGGGCCGCGCCGGGTTGCCCGGGGTGGGATCGTTCTCGGGGCGGTGGCGGTCGAGCGTCTCGCGGTGATGCGCGTGATCCTCACCGTGGTAGGAGCGGCCGACGGGACCGATCAGCGGCGGGTAGACGTGGCCGACGGGGTCGTAGGGGACGAGTTCGGGGGCGACGCGGCGCGGCGGGGAAGCCCACGGCGGGCGCTCGTCCTTGCGTTCGGATGCCGCCTTCCCCTCGAGGTAAAGATGGGCGGGCCGGTTCGGCTCCTGCAGCTCGCCGATCGGACGCCCGGTGACGTCCTCCACGATCGACTTCAGATTCCAGCTTGTCCGCCGCCGGGGCGGACCGTCGGACGTCGCTTCCGACTCCACGGGGGCCCGTCCGTTCGAACCCTCATAAACCTCCGGTTGGAGCGGCACCGGTCGGGGGTCCCGGTGGACGCCCGAGGGTCGAGGTGAGGAACTCGTACTCGGGGGTGGACGCGATGATCGCGAGCGGCAGGTGGAGCTCGCCGACCCTCCAGAGCGACTCCGAGTACCCCGCGTCCCGGGGGAGCCGCGCCTTCGGCAGCCATTCGGCCTCGGCACCGGTGAGGCCGAAGAACGCGCGCGCCTCGCCCGAGACCTCGGGAAGGCGCAGGAAGGCGGAGGCGTACAGGTTCCGGAGCACCGCGCGGCCGCTGGGGCCGCCGAGGAAGTCTTCCGGGGTCTGGCTGAGGAGCAGTATCCCGGCCTCGTAGTGCCGGACATGGCGCACCACCCGGTCGAGAAATTCGGCCGTCGCGGGATGACGGAGGAGGAGGTGCGCTTCGTCGATGACCAGGAGCTTCGGTCCGGTCCGGTCCCGCAGCCGACCGTAGGCCCAATCCAGGACGTAGGAGAGGTGGAACGGGAGCTGGTCATCGGGGACGCCGCGGAAGTCGACCGCGACCGGGCCCCGGCCGGTCCGCAGGGTCGTGGGTCCGTTGACTCGTCGCAGGGAGCCCGTGCAGAACACCTCGAGCAGGGTCGTGAGGCGACCGGACGGGGGTCCGTCGCTCCGGACCTGGGCGACCAGGTCATCGAACGACGGCACGGCGGGGCCGCGCTCGTAGAGGTGCGTCACCGACGTGTCGAGCGCCGCCGACTCCTCGTCCGCGAGGCTCGGGAAGAGCGCCCGGAGCATCGTACCGACTCTCGCGGCCTTCTCCCGTCGGTCTCCTCCCGTCGTGACCGGGTCGAGCGGGTTGAGCCGTCCGCTGCGCTCGTCGGCGATCCCCACGACCGAGCCCCCGAGCGCGTCGACGAAGCCACCAAACTCTCCGAGGGGGTCCAGCACCGTCACCTCGACCTCCGGTCGCATCCACCGCGTGCGCAGCACGGTGAGGGCCGCCGCGAACGACTTTCCCGCACCGGTGGTCCCGAAGATCCCCCAGGAGTGGCTCGCGTGCCCCCAGCGGTTCAGGAAGACCGGGCTGGCGTCGGCGAGCGCGAGCCCGACGAGGATTCCGCCCGGCTCGACGATGCTCTCGTCCGCGAACGGGAAGAGGGCGGCGACCCCGTCGGTCGGCAGGGTCTGCCAGTACCCGTGGGGGCGCGGTTCCCCCCCGGTCAGCCCCACCGCGGCGAGGGTCGAGCCGACCTCGTAGCGCGGTACCCGAGTGCGGAACCCGAGCGAGGCCAGACGCTCCGTCAGGCGGGTCCGAACCGACTCCGCCCTCGGCCGAGAGGCACCGACCACCACGAAGCGGAGTCCGACCTTCCACAGCTCCTGGCTGCGACGCGCGACCGCCCGTCCGAACTGTTGCGCGGTCTCCCGTTCGACCTCGAGCTCGGACGTGCGCGCGCCGTTGCCTCCCGTCGCGAGCTCGACCTCCGCCACCGTGCGGGCGCCCTGCAGGATCTCGAGAGCGCGGTTCGACGGGATCCGGTGGATCTCGACCGAGAGTTCGACCGGCTCGGTGGTCGGGAGCACCCGTCCCAGGAACCCGAACGGGATCTCCGGTGGGAACTGCCGGACCAGCACCGGCGCGCGGTAGCTGCGACCGACCCGCAACCACGTGGCCGCCTCGAGCGGGTCGGCGGCACCGTCCCGACCGCTCACGGGACCTCCGCCCGGCGCGTCATTCGCCCCATCCCGGGCCCCCGTTCGTAGAGCCAGAGGGGAACGAGCGAGAGCGCGAGGACGAGGCCCCGGAACAGCGCGAACGGCTCGGGGAGGAGGAAGAAGCCGACCGACCCGAACCCGACCGGGAGGAGCGCACCGCACCGCGCCTCGGAGAGCGAGGGGGACCGAGACATCCCCGGGCGGGGAAGTCCCGACGCCCATCCGGCGGCCGCAAGGGCCACGAGGGCGACGGTGAGCGAGTTGAGGAACGGCGCGAGCGCGGCGAGGCCGCCGGCGATCACCGCGACGCCGAGGGCTGCGCCGAACGTGTCGAACTCCGCCTCGGCGAGCGTGGGACGGGAGCGCCTCACGTCGCGGAGCGCTCCCACGACCACCCCCAGCGACGGGCCGCATCCTCGAGTCCCCGCCCGCGAAGACGCACCACGGCGAGTCCCAGGCCCGCGAGCCGGTCCGTCAGGGTCGAGACGCGCACCTCGAGGTCGGTGACCCCGTCCGGCCCGGACCGCTCGGTCACCAGCACGAGGTAGACCCTCCGGACCAGCCGCCGGCGGCAGAGCAGTTCGACCAGCTCGCCGTATCCCCGCCACGCGGGTTGGTCCGGGTGCCCGGGGTCGGCCGGGAGCGGGGCGACGCGACCCGAGCGCATCGGTGCCGAGGAGACCGAGAACGCGAGGGACGAGTCGACCGCCCGCAGCAGCTCTCGGAACAACTCGAACCGACGGGCGAGCTCGAGCGGAGGAAGGTACGCCACCGGGGTGCCTCCCGCCCGGAGGATCGCCGCGTACCGACCCGACCCGATCCCGACCAGTCCGCCGTGCCCGACCCGTGTGAAGGGGGGGCGGGTCATGGTCCCGCCTCGCCCCACTGTTCGGAATTTCCACCGCGCGAACGCAACGGCCCGGTCGTCGAGCCCCTGGCCGTCCGGGCGGAAGACACTGAGGGCGAACCCCCCGGCGACCACCGCGAGCCAGAGGTACGGCGTGCTGAACGGAACGAGCAGCGCGCCGGTCGCGGCGTACAGGAGGAACTTGAGCGCGTCGCGTGCCGAGGGGAACGGACCGAGCCGCAGTCGCCGGTCGAACCGCTCGGGGAGGGAAACCACCGGAGGCCCGTCGGGCGGTTCGCCCATCTCATCCGGTACCTCCACCACGGATCGGCGGCCACCGCCCCGGGGACGGTCGGGAGTCGTCCGCTCCGCGTACGTGGCGGACGAGGTGGAGGGCGCCGTGGCCCACGAGCTGGGCCGCCGCCAGCGGGGCGGCCACCGGCACCGCCGCGCTCCCGGCAGCCCGCGCGGTCCCCGCGAGCGCCTCGCCAACCGGACCCGAGCTCCGCACCGCGGTCGCCGCCGGCCCCAGGTATCCGGTCGCTCCCGACGACGACGCGGCGAGGCCCCGCTGGGTCCCCGAGGTGATCGTCGACGCGCTGGCGGGGAACCCGAACGCCGAGAGGTGGGTCCCCGCGAGCGAAAGGAGGTACGGCGAGGCGAGCGCGCAGCTCAGGTACCCGACGAGGAGCGCCGCGCTCGGGCTGTTCACGGCGAGTTCGAGGGGAACCACGAGGATGCACGGCAGGAAGGCGAGCTCCCCGAACAGGAGCCAGCCCCGACGCGCGAGGGCCGCGAGGGGACGGAACGGCCAGAGCAGCGTGAAGATCGGCAGCAGTACGATCAGCACCGCCAGCAACGCGTCCCGGAGCCCGACCGCGAGGACCAGCGCGAAGACGAGCGCGAACTCCACGACCGACAGGACGAACGCAACGGCCCCATTGTCCCAGGAGAACCGGACCTGCCCCACCCCGGCGAGGTCGACCCAGTGCTGCCAGGCGCCCCCGTCCCATCCGGCGAAGACCGGGTAGAGTCCGCCCGCGACACCGAGGACGGCCCCGGCGATCGGCACCGTGAAGTTCGCCGCGACCACCGCGATGAGCAATCGAGGGAGAAGCGCGTCCAGCGGGAGCGCCCAGCGCGAGACGAACGCCCGGGAGAAGTAGAGTATCGCGACCGCCACGCCGACCAGCGCGATCGCGGGGTCGACGACGTTCGCGAGGGTGTACGTGGAGAACTGGGACGCCGCGGCCAGGTAGTCCGAGGGAGCGGGGTTGCGCGGAGAGAGCAGCGGGTACAGCGCGGCCGGACTCAGTTCGGGAACCAGCAGTTGATCGTAGGTCGGACCGACGACCGCGGTGACGATCGCCGTGAGGCCGGCGAACAAGAGGAACAGGATCGTCTGAATGATGTTGCCGAGGTCCAGGGCCCACACGTCAGACCCCCGGGTCAGGTGCCGGTGAGCACCCAGTGGGCGAGGCCCCAAACGAGCCCGGAGAGCGCTGCCGCGAAGATCAGCGTTCCGATGAGGGCATCCCGCGCGCGGTCCTTCGCGAGGACCTTCTTCGTGACGTCGTGGGAGAACCAGCTCAGCGCCACGCGGGCCCAGACGAGCGCGAGCAGGCCGCTGCCCGCGACCCCGAGCAGGTCGACGAGCCGACCGATGGCCGCCGAGAAGTTTGCGACCGGCGAGATGTTGGTGGCCGAGGGCGCGCTCGTGCCGTGCGGAAACGAGTCGACGACCGCGGACGGGCGGGCGAGGCTGCCCGGCAGGAGAACGAGGACGACGAGGAGCGCCAGCGCGCAGCTCGCCGGCACGGTCGGTGCGCGGCGACCACGTCGGGTCACGGGACGGGGGTCGTCGACCATGAGATCGCCTCCTCGTCACCGCCGGCGTCCGAGAGGATCGTTCCCGCCGCGATCAGACGGTCGATCGTGGACCGAACGACCTCGAGCGGGACCCCGGCCTCCTCGGCCAGGAGCTCGACCGTGGCGCGGTCCGCGCCATCGGACGGCTCGATGATCTCTCGAAGGACCGCGACGGGGTCCGGAGGCGGGGGGGGCGACGGGCGCGCGCGGCGGCGTCGTACGGCTCGGAGCACGACGGCGACCGCCACCGCAAGGATCGCGAACGCGGCCAGCACGCTGCCGAGGTCGGTGGACGACGACCACGGCGTCGGGCCGGGTGGTGCGGGACCGGCGGGGATATCGACGGTCAGATTCCACTGGAGCGCGGCGGCGGAACGATCGACCGCCCCGACCACGAGCGCCAGCGAGCCGCCGTCCCGCGAGGAGAACGTCCGGACGGTGCTGCCGTCGGCCGGTAGGGTCAGGTTCCACCCCTGGCCGTCGCTGGCGTTGACCGTGACGTCGAAAGGGGGGAGTCCGCCGACCAGCGACAGGTCGAGGGCGAACCGGCCCGGGCCGAGAGGGCCGCCGGTCGACGCCGCGGCGGTTCCCTCGAACGGCGAGATCATCTCGAGGTCGAAGGTCGCGGTCGAAACGTCCCCCTCCGCGTCGACGATCGTTACCGAGAGTGCGGTTCCTCCCTCGACCCCGTAGGCCGCGGACCACGCGAACGACCCGACGGCGTCGAGCGTTCCGGCCGGGACGCTCTCGTTCGAGGGGGCGGTCGCCGAGACCACGACCCACAGGAACGGCGGTCCCCCCGCCGTGACGGTGCCGCTGACCGCGAGCACGGTGTCGGCCGGGGTTGGCGCGCGCCCGACCGCGACCGACACATTGAGCGCGGGGTCGACCTCGAGTCCCGTCGTCGCGTTCGTGGTCTCGAGACCGTCCCCGTCGACGAGATGGGCGGTAACTTCGAGGGAGCCGGGTTCGGACGGGACGATCGCCAGCACCGCCCGCCCGTCGTCGACCACGGTGAACTGACCGCCGAGCGTCGACCCCGACTCGGTCCAGTTGAGGACGAAGGGGGGAACGCCTCCGGTGATGTTGAACGTCAGCAGGGACGGTTGACCCACCTCTCCCGTCCGGTTCGCCGGCGAGACGGTGAGGTTCGGCGCCGGGACGACCGACTCTTCGAGCGTCGCGTTGACCGGCGAGCCGAGGAGCGGGGGGAGGACGTCGAAGACGACCGCCGACGGCCCCGGATCCGGGAACGTGCACGAGAAGTCGGTCGCATCGCCCCCCGGGGAGGCGCCCGTCGAGGAGAGATTCCCGCACGACCAGCCGGTCTCGTAGAGCAGCGGCGCGTGGAGGATCGTGGCGTTGAACTCGACGGGGAGACCGACGTCCGTCGCGGAGGCCCGGGCCTCGATCCCGACCGACAGGGAGGGGCTGGCGGTCAGCACCTCCCCGACGAGGCCTTCCGCGAAGAGGCCGTCCGAGTCACGGACGGTGAGGGACGGGGCGTAGCGCCCCTCCGGGAACGCGTGGGGGATCGAGAACGGTCCGTCGGCGGGGGCGACGACCGAGGTGTTCGTACCGTCTCCCCACGCGACCCGGACGACGAGCGGGGGCTCCCCACCGGTCAGGTCGCCCCGAACGAACGCCGTGCCGCCGGGCGCAACCGGTCCCGGCCCGACCGAGAGGTTCTCGATCCCGATCGGGGCGACCACCGTCACGTTCGCCTCGGCGCTCGCGAAGACGGCCGAGTCTCGGGGTCCGCAGGCGAGGACGGCTTCCGACCGTACGACGAGAACGGTCGGACCGGTCGCGTCGGAGGTCGCGGAGAAGTTCACGACGGGCCCCGCCGCCGGTGCGAGCGTTCCGCCGACCGGATCTCCCGAGACCGTCCAACGGTACCAGAGCGGGGCGAGGGTGCAGTTCGGGGCCGGTCCGACCCACGTGGCCGTGAAGGGGGTATCGTTCCCTGCCGGCATCCACCACCGGTCGGGGTCGACGCTGAGGTTCGGGGTGTCGCCGGCCGCTGCCGCCGGAGCCGTGCCGCTCGCGCCCCCGGGCCCGGCGACCGACGAGGTGTTCAGGAGAACGGCCAGCAGGACGGTACCGGCGGTCGCGAGCGCTGCGTGGCGCGTGCGGGTCGCCCCGGTGCCGAGGTCCATGTCCCCTCGGGGGCGCGGGACGAGGTCGCGATATTTCCGCGGGGACCGGTCAGCGAACGGTGGAAGATGGCGCGCCGGCGCTGACCACGAGGGCGACGTGCTCTCGGGAGAACGGGGCGAGACCGACCTCGCCTCGGACCGCGAACCCCGAGCGTTCGATCTCCCCACGGGCCTCCCGGACCACAGCCGGTCCGGGGCGCCGTTGAGTGACGGATCGCACCTTCAGCATGAGGAGCCCGACGCCCCTCGGGGACAGGCACGCCCGCGCGTTCTCGACAAAGATCGCGGCCTGGTTCCGCTGCGCCACGTCCTGGTAGAGCAGGTCGACGACCCCGACATCGGCGCGGTACCGTTCGGGCAGCTGGGCGTCGGTGAGCAGCGGCAGGAGGTTCGTTCGCCGTCGGGCGAGGGCGAGGAGAGGGGCGAACGAGGTGGGACTCTTCTCGACCACGAAGATCGTGGCCCGCGGCCACAGGTCGGAGAGATGGCTCGCGGTCGTTCCGTGCGCCGCGCCGAGGTAGAGCACGCTCCGCACGTCGCCCCAGAGGTCGGACGGCGCGCCTTTGAGGAGCAGGGCCGCGAGCTTCGAGCGGAACGGGTCCCACTGCCGGTACTCGATCCCCCCTGCGACGCGGAGCTCCTCCCCGTAGACGCGCTCGCCGGGGACCCCGTTGACGGTGTAGAGGTCCCGCCCCTCTCGAAACACGCCCGGCCAGCCCGACGGATCCATCGGTGGGGGGCCTACTGGACCGCGACGAGGAACTCGACCTCGACGGCCGCGTTCAGGGGGAGGCCCGCGACGCCGATCGCGATCCGCGACGGGCGTCCCTCCTCTCCGTACAGTTCGACGAGCAGCTCGGTCGCCCCGTTCGCCACCTCGTGCGGACGGTCGAATCCGGGCGAGGTCGCGACGTACACCGCGACTCGGAGGAACCGGCGCACCCGGTCGATCGAGCCCAGGGTGTCCCGGAGCGCGCTGAGCGCCTGGAGCGTCGCCCCCCGAGCGAGTCCCCGCGCGACGTCGGGGGAGACGTCGCGATCGACCAGCCCCGGGTGGACGACCTGGCCGCCCTCGGTCTGGATCTGGCCCGAGACCCAGGCGAGACCACCGTGCACGACGACCGGTGCGTACGCGCCGGCCGGCTTCGGGGGGGGAGGGAGTTCGATGCCGAGATCGCGGAGACGTTCGGAAGGGCTCGGAGCCATGCCTCCGGTAGGTTCGGGTGCGGAAAACGGTGCGGCCCCGCTCGGCCGACAGTCCTAAAGAGCACCGGAAAGTCTCGGAGAGATATGTCCTTCTTCCGGAGGCTCCGGCGCGACAAGGACGAACCCGAGAAGGACGAGGAGAAGCCGGCCCCTCCGTCGAAACCGGCGCACCCGGGTCCGGCCGGCGCGAAACCGAAGTATTCCTCGGTGGCCGAACCCCAGGACCCAGCGCCCAAGGCCGGGCCCGCCCCGGCGTCCGAGCCTACCGACCCGGCCGCGGAACCGGCCGAACGGTCCGCCGCGGCGACTCCGCTCGAGGAAGGTTCGCGGTCGTTCCCGCCTCCCCTCCCGGAGCGCGCTCCGGCCCCGGAGGGACCGGCCCCGATCGTCCCGCGCCCCCGGTCCCAGTGCTTCGTCTGTGGTTCGCCGCTGCAGGACGGGCAGTGCCCGAAATGCCGGATGACCTGGGTGGAGTGACCCGGTCCGCCCCTCCCCGTCTCGATGCCTAGGGTTTTAGGGCCTTCCCGCTCCCGACGGACGTACTCATGCAGAACGGAAACGGCGGGGCGGCCGCCCTCGATGCACTGGAGCGCCGGATCGTCGACCACCTGTTCGAACTGCAGCCGTCGTACGCCGTGGGACTCGGCCTCCACCAGTACGACGGTCTCGTGCCGGACCTCTCCCGCACCGCGACCGATGCGTGGTCGCTCCGGGCGGACGAGCTCCTCGGCCAGTTGAGCCGCCTCGACGACTCGACCCTTCCCGAAGGGCGACGGATCGACCGGTTCCTGCTCCGCCTCCTCCTCGAGAGTCCTCTCTTCGACCTTCGCGAGGCGAACGACCTCGACCGCAACCCGATGGTCTACGTGGGTTCGATCTCTCTCACCTCCTACATGGTCCGGGACTACGCGCCGGTCGAGGACCGGGTCCGATCGATCGTCCGGATCCTCGAGGCGGTTCCCCGCCTCCTGGAGGAGGGTCGCCGTCGGTTGAAGGAGCCTCTCCCCAAGCCGTTCGTCGAACTCTCGCTGGCGATCGGGGGCGGTCTGCCCCAGCACTTCGGCGAGGCGGAGACGTTCAGCCAGCGGGCCTCGATGGGTCCGACGGTCGCCGCGGCGCGCGCGACCGCGGAAGCGGCCATCGCGAAGTTCCTCGCGTGGCTCCGCGAAGAGTGCCTCCCCCGCGCGACCCCCGACTTCGCGCTCGGGCCGCACCGGTACCAGCGGCTCCTGTTCGTCCGGGAAGGGATCGAAGCGTCCCTCGAAGAAGTCCGCAAGGCCGGAGCCGCCGACCTCGCGCGGAACCAGGCCCGTCTCCAGCAGATCGCCACGGAGGAGAAGCTCGAGGTCGGCGAGCTGTTCCAGCGCCTCAACCGGGACCATCCCGCGGCGGCCGACGTACTGGCCACCGCCCGCACCTACGTCGAGGAGACCCGCGCGTTCGTCGCCCGACGGGACCTCGTCACGATCCCCGAGCCCGCGGTCTGCCGCGTCGAGGAGACCCCGGTCTGGGCGCGCGCGCTCTCGACCGCGAGCATGAACCCCCCGGGCCCGTTCGACGCGGGACCGACCGACGGGATCTACTACGTCACGCCGGTCGACGCGAAATGGTCGGCCGTGCAGCAGGAGGAGTGGCTGCGCTCGCTCAACCACTCGCTCCTGCGCAACATCACCGTCCACGAGGTGTTTCCCGGCCATTACCTGCAGTTCCTCCACTTCCACCGCTCGCCGGGGAGCCTCGCGCGGAAGGTCTACCTCTCCCCGTCGTTCGTCGAGGGGTGGGCCCACTACACCGAGCAGCTCGCGATCGAGGAGGGCCTCGGGAAGGAGAACCACTCGGCCGAGGTCGCCGAGATCCACGACGCGCTGTTGCGGGACTGCCGTCTCCTCGTGTCGATCGGCCTCCACACCCAGGGGATGACCCTCGAAGAAGCGACCCAACTGTTCGCGCGGGAGGCGCATTTCGAGCGCCACCCGTCGGAGCGGGAGGCGATCCGGGGCACGTTCAACCCGGAGTACTTCTGCTACACGCTCGGGAAGCTCGCCATCCTCAACTCGCGCACCCGCTTCCTCCAGAGCCGGTTCTCCGGCAACCTGAAGGGATTCCACGACGCGCTCCTCGGGTTCGGTTGCCCGCCGATCGGGCTCCTCGACACCCTGTTCGCGGCGCCCGCGAGCGGCTGATCGCGCCGGTTCATCCCTGCGCGGGGGACGACGCGGTCGTCGCCGAGCGGTCGGAGCGGAGCAGGTAGAGCGCGACCACGAGCATCCAGAGCAGCACGAACGCGAGGAACACCCGCTCGATCAGGCCGAACGCCTCGGAGGCGATCCGGGGTCGCGCGTCGACGAGGTACAGCACGACCATGCTGAGGAACGCAAGGGCGGAAACGGCGAGCGCGGGCGTCCGTAGCTCCGCAAGGCGGGGGTCGTCGCCGAAACGAAGGGAGAGGAGGATTTCCCCGACGGCGGCCGCAACGAACGCGACCAGCGCGGTCAGTAGGTGGACCGTCCCGTGGAGGGTCGCCGGGCCGGAGCCGACGTCCGTGGGCGAGACCGCGAGGACGAACGCGCCGATCGCCCAAACGCCGAGAAGGCCGATGCCGAGCGGAGAGCGCCGACCCATCGAGGTCGCGCGGGTGAGGCCGAGGAGGAACGCGAGCGAGAGAACCCCCCGGACGACGAAGTTCACGGTCATCACGTAGCCGTACGGACCGACCGCGAGGTTGCTCTCCGCCTGGGAGATCGGGTTGTAGTGCGGGGGGAGCAACTGGGCGACGATGTCGAGGACCACGTACACCCCGATCAGCACGACCGAGAGCTGGAGCAGCCGGCGCGCGTCGCGGGGCACCGGGGGGTCGCTCACCGGCGGGCCCCGGCGGGCCCCACGCGGTGGTCGATCGGGATCCCCTCTCGGACCGCCCCCGAGACCGTACAGAAGTCGGCGAAGATCTCGACGCAGTGGTCGAACCGGCTCCGGTCGGCCTCGTCGAGGGGCTGCGTTACGATCTCGACCGAGATCCCTCGAACCCGCCGCCGACCCCGCTCGTTGACGCCGATCGTGGCGCGCACCGTCGTCCGGAGCGGCGTCACGGCTACGTGGGCGCGGTCGAGCGTGTTGACGAGGGTCGAGCTCATGCAATGACCGACCGCCATCGCGAGCGCCTGCACGGGGCTGGGCCCCCGGTCCCCTCCCGCAGGGGGCGGCTCGTCGACCGTGAGGCCGGGGAACGGGGCGTCCGCGAACGTGACGGTGAAACGGTACTTCTCCACCTGCTCGAGCTCGGTGCGTGCGTCGGCGGCGGACACGGGCGGCCCACCGCCGACCGATACTTGAGCCGGTCGGGTCGAGGGACGGGGCCCGGTCCCTCGGACGCGCGACCCGCAGGTCGATAAGCTCCGGGACGCTGGAGGAACGGGGGACGCATGAGGCTTTCCGGAAAGACCTTCCTGGTCGCGGGAGTCGGGGCAGGGCTGGGGACGGCGGTCGTCAGCGTGCTGGCGAGCGAAGGCGCCGGGGTCGTAGGCGTCGCGCGGAGCTCGAGATCGCTCGCCCCGATTGCCGCCCACGCGCGCGCCCGCGGCTGGAAGGTCTCGACCGAGACGGCCGATCTCATGGATTCCGCTCAGGTCGAGCAGGTCGTCGAACGCGCGGTCCGGGAGTACGGGCGGATCGACGGAGTCTCGGTGAATGTGGGCCACTGGGTCGGAGGGGAGACGCTCCTGCATCGGCTCTCCGAGGAGGAGTGGTCGGTCGCGATCCGGGACAACCTCGACCCGCTCTACCGGATCGGCCGAGCGGTGCTTCCCCGCCTCGTCGCCCAGGGAGACGGTTCGCTGGTGCTGGTCGCCGCCGCGCCGGCGGTCCGTCTCGTCGCCAGCGCGTCGTACGCCGCGGCGAAGGGAGGGTTGGCCGCCGTAGTGCCAAAGCTCGCGCGCGACTACCGGGCGACCGGTGTCCGCGTCAACGCCGTCCTGCCCGGGTCGATGCCGAACGAGCTCACCGACCTCGACCCGCCCGCGACCGACCGGCCGATCCCGATGACCGACCGGCCCGCAACGAGCCCGTGGGCGGTCGCGCGCGCGATCCGCTACCTTCTGAGCGACGAGAGCCGCTGGGTCACGGGAGCGCTGCTCACCGTGGACGGCGGGGCGTCCACCGGCGGTGAGCCTCCCACCACCGATCCGGGGTAGTGCCGGGCAACGCAACGTTCAACGGGGCCGCGCCGTTGGGTGGTCGGTGACCATGACCCCCTCCCCCACCGTGCGTCGCGCGGGCGTCGCCGACGTCGACCGGCTGGTTCCCCTCTTCGGGGCGTACCGCGAGTTCTATCGTCAGCCTCCCGAACCGGTCCGCGAGGGGCGCTTCCTCGCCGACCGGCTCGCCCGGGAGGAGTCGGTGGTGTTCGTCGCGGACGAGGACGGAACCGCGGTCGGGTTCACCCAGCTGTACCCGTTGTTCTCCTCCCTCTCGCTCCGTCCGGTCTGGCTGCTCAACGACCTCTACGTGCTCCCGGATCGGCGCCGGCGGGGGATCGCGAGCCTCCTGCTCCGTCGCGCCCGGGAGCACGCGCGGGAGACCGGAGCAGAGTATCTCACGCTCGAGACCGCCCGGGACAACCCGGCTCGGCATCTCTACGAGGCGGAGGGTTGGAAGCGCGACGAAGTGTTCTTCACCTACGCCCGCGAGCCGTAGTCCCCCGGACCGTCCCTCGGGTACGGTCGTGACGGGCACAGATCGGGCACCCGCGGTTCCCGCCGCTCGTCGGACCCGCATAGAAAACGGGGCCGGAGTGGGTCCGTCGGAAACAGACGAACAGTCGCTGCTCGGAACCGTCGCGGGCTCGAAACGGGTAGACCCTCCAGTACACCACCCGGATGCCGCGCGCCGGCCGGACGGGCGCGAGGAACCGTTCTGCCGGCCGCCCGAGCTCGGGTCCGTGACGGGTCGCAAGGCGTAGGTCCCGGGAACGGACCATCGAAGGAGGGAACGTCCACCGCCGAAGCGCGGCGCCGACGGCGCGGGTCGGATTTCGCCCGGTCCACTCGGCGTAGGAGGTCACCGACACCACTCCGGTGGGGCAGGCCCGAATGCGCCAGACCCCCGGGAGGAGGCTCGTCACCTGCCGGCTCCGCACCGGTCGCGTGCAGTGGCGGTAGCAGTTCCCTCCCGCCGACTCGAGGGCGTCCCGGAGCACCGGCGGGATCGCTCCGGACCGACGCGTCATCACCCCTCCTCGCAGACCCGACGGAGCCAGTCGCTGGCGAGCAGGTCGTTCCACGCCTGCGCGGTCCGCGGGACCTGCTCGGAGAACCCGGTCAGCAGCGGCTCCACCCGGCCGTCGGACCACTCGAGGAACACTTGCGGGATCAGGTAGTCCGGAGCGTCATCGCCGTGGTCCCGGACGAGTCGGTCCGCGGCCGTGAGCTCGCCCTTCCGGTCAATGTCGAGGAGACGGAGCGGAACTCCGAGGCGCTTCGCCAAGCGTCGACCGTTCACGACGGAGAGCGGTACGCAGTGGGGGCACCACTGGGCGAGAACGACCGTGAGCCGTTCGGGTCGACGCGAGGTACGGTGGGCCGGCATCCCGCCCCCCCATTCGGCCTCCGCCCTTTACGACCCGGGGCGCACGGGCCGATTGTTCCGCGGGGCCTACCCGAGCCAGTTCCAGAAGTCGTCGGTCCAGAAGTCGACCTCCTCGTGGAGGTGGCGCAGGGGCACCGGTTTCAACCCCGCCTGCTGGGCGGCCTCGTACCGGACGTGCAGTTCGTCGACGCTCTCGTCCGAGAGGTCGTTCAGGATCCGTTCCAGGTCGCCCCGCATCCCGACATCGAGGACCCGCTCGGGATGGCGGATCACGAGCCGGAAGTGATGATTGCGAGTGGACTCGATCCGGATCACCTGCCAGACGAGCGGCTCCCCCCGCTCCCGTTGGAGCCGATAGGCCGCGAGGTTGCCGATCGCCGTCCCGACGAAGCTCTCGTCGGTCAACCCGGGCTGGAGGTGCAGCCCTACTTCGATGCCCCGGTGCACGCGGGTCGCACGTCGCGCATACGGATGTCGTCTGTGGCCGTACGAGCGGCGGTGGACGACCGTGGTCCGTGCCCGGAAATCCCGGCGAACGCCCAGCCGGGACCCCACGGTCGCTCCGGGCCGCGACTTAATCTAACGACCGCCGTTCTCGGGCCGTGGCCCGCAGCCGCCGCCTCGCGGCGATCATGTTCACGGACCTCGTCGGGTTCACCCGGCTGGGCCAGCGAGACGAGGAGGCGGCCCTGGGGCTGCGCACGGAACACCAGGCGCTGCTCCGCCCCCTGTTCGCAGCGCACGGCGGGAGGGAGGTCAAGACCCTGGGCGACGGCTTTCTGGTCGAGTTCCCGAGCGCGCTGGAATCGGTACGATGCGCCGTGGAGATCCAGGAGGCGATGGCCCAGCGGAACGCCCTCCCGTCGTCGCGCGAGCGGATCGCCCTCCGGGTCGGGATCCACGTCGGGGAGATCGTGGAGGAGGGGGACGATATCGTGGGAGACGCGGTGAACGTGGCCTCGCGGATCGAGCCCCTCGCGGAATCCGGCGGGATCTGCGTGACCGGCTCGGTCTTCGACCAGGTCCGGAACAAGCTGCGTGTTCCCCTCGAGAAGCTCGGCCCCCGGGCCCTCAAGAACGTCGAGGTCCCGGTCGACCTGTATCGGGTCGTCCTCTCGGGAGCGGACCACGGTACTCCGTCGGCGAGCGCGGACGCCGACCCGAAGCTCCGCCTGGCGGTGCTCCCGTTTGCGAACCACAGCGTCGACACGAGCGACGAGTACTTCGCCGACGGGCTCACGGACGAGCTGATCTCGCGCTCGTCCGAGATCCCGAGCCTCCGCGTGATCGCCCGGACCTCCGTGCGGCAGTACAAGGACTCGGCGAAGTCGATCCGGGACGTCGGACAGGAGCTCGGGGTGGGGGTCGTCCTGGAGGGGAGCGTGCGGAAGGCCGGCCATCGCGTACGGATCACCGCGCAGCTCGTCGACGCCCGCACGGAGGAACACCTCTGGTCGTCGCGCTACGACCGACCGCTCGACGACATCTTCGCGATCCAGGACGATATCGCGGGGCAGATCTCCGCGGCGATCTCGCAGCACCTGTCCGGAGGGCGCCGGGCGGCCGCTCTCGCGATCGCCCACGGCCCTCCGGACACTTCGGACCTGGAGGCGTACACGGAGTTCCTGCGCGCGCGAAGGCTCTACGGGGAGAAGCACTCGGAGGAGACGATCGCCCAGGCCCTCGGCCTGTTCGAAACGGCGGTCCGCCGCGACCCCGGATTCGTTCGGGCGAGGGTCGGGGTGGCGGAATGTCTGCTCTGGCTCGGGAACGAAGGGGCGATCCCGCACGCCGATTCGGTGCGGCGCGCGCGGGAGGAACTGCTCACCGCGCTCCGTCAGGACGAGGCGGTCGCCGAGGCTCACTCCGCGCTCGGCGGGTTGCTCCTCGCGGAGGACGATCCCGACGGGGCCTACCGCGAATCCCGTCGGGCGATGGAACTCAACCCGAGCCTCTCCGACCCATACCGCTGGCTGGCCCAGATCGCGGCAGGGAACGGTCGGATTGATGAGGCGGTGCGCCTGCTCGAGGCGGCGGCGCAACTCGACCCGGCCGATGTGAACGTGATCTCGTTCCTCGGGCGGGCGTATGCGTATTCCGGTCGGGAGGCTGACGCTCTGGCCCACTGGGAACGGACGAAGTCCCAGGCCCCGTTCCGAACGAACGCCCACCGCACGGAGTACTATCTCAGCCGCGGAGACTACGCCGAGGCCGAACGGACGCTCCGCGAGATGGAACGGGTGCGGCCCGAAAGCGTGTGGACGGAGATGTACCGCGGGTTCCTCGCGGCCCGGAAGGGCGATACGGACGGCGCCCGCCGCGTGATCGAACGGCTCGATCGACGCGGCCAGACCGGAGAGCTCACGGTGTTCTTCTCGGGATTCGTCCACTTCGCGCTCGGCGAGAGGGACGAATTCGTCGCGTCGATGGAGAGCGCGTTCCGGCTGCACTCACTCCCGCTGATGGAGCTGATGTACTCGCGACTGTTCGAATCCGCGCGGAGCGATCCCCGCATCCTGGACCTCCTGCGGCGGCAGACCCAGACCCGGAAGTCGGCTGGCTGAGATCCCGTCCTCCGGTGTGGCGCGGGGCGAGGTCAGGGGAAGGCCCCGAGAACGACCGACGCGGGCCGCCCGCCGTGGCGCACCCCGGCTAGAGGAGGACTGCTCGAGGGCAGCTCGTTGATGTCGAATTCGTTGCCTTCGGGGTCCCGCATCGCCACCGCGTAGTGGTCCACACCGGGTTCTTCGAGCGGGCCCACCACGGTCGCTCCCAGTTTCGCCAACCGGTCCGCCGCTGCGTCGACCCGTTCCTTCCGAGCCGCTATCGGAACGGAGAAGCCCCCACTCACCGCGAGGTCGATATGAACGCGGTTCTTGACGGCCTTGCGCTCGGAAACCTGCTGGAACCAGATCGTCGGACCGGCCCCCGCGGGGTCGCTGATCCGATCGTCGCCCTCGCCGGCCTCGTCCTCGGGAACCCCCTTGCTGAGGAAGAACGCCCTCCCGGACTCGTAGCCGGCGGGCGGGGGCGCGATGCGGTACCCCAGGGCTTCCGACCAGAAGTGCGCCATCCGGTTCGGGTCCGAGCAGTCGAACACGATCTGAAACTTCGTCGCCACGCTACCCCCTTATCCGTCGCAGCCACGTAGTCGTCCGCAGATAGGCTA
>JBAWFC010000016.1:0-8044 GCA_049591535.1 Thermoplasmata archaeon
GACCTCCGCCGTCTTCCTCGGCTGGCGGGTGGTCCGCCGACGGGACCCTCGGGGCCTGGCGCGCGCCCGGAGGGGTGATTTCGTCTGGTAACCGCTCAATGGAAACGACTATACCACCCCAGATTTACGACTCCACGTGACCGACCTGCAGGAGACCCCGGCGGTCCCACCGCTGGATGCGGGAGGGGACGAACGGGAAGGGTATTTCATCGCCGGAGGGACGATGCTGTTCCTCGGCTGGGGACTCGGCGTCCTGCTCAACCTGGGCCTCCACATGGTCGCCCCGACCAGCGGGCTGACGGTCGCCGGAATCTGGTTTGGCCCCGTCCTCGGGACCTATGCCTGGGCGGCCTTTGGGTTCGGGATCATGACCGGAGCGGTCGGACTGGGCCTGCTCGGAGTGGGTCGGGCGACCCCCAAGGGGCGCCTCGTGCTCCCGGGCTACGACTACTGAACTCGTCCGAGCGGCGGGGGCCGCTGGGCCAGACGTCGCGAGGGAGGAGAGCGGGCGCCGACGGGGCTCTTTGCGTTCTTCTGGCCGGCCACGCAGTCGGCGCACATGCGCTCGTCCGCGTCCAGGTCCGTTCTGCAGAACGTTCGTCCGCAGACGGTACACCCCAGCGATGCGGGTAGTCCGCATCGCGCACACTGGCCTACGAGCACGGTCAGTTCCCTCCCGGAAAGGAACCCAGTGTACCGAGGACCCTGCTGGCCTTAAGCCCTTCGACGAACCCCTCGGCAAAACTCGAGCGAGTCACGTAGCGCGCGGCCGCCCGTGCGCGAAGGCTGGCGGAAGCGAAGCTGACACCGAAGCCGGCGGCGCGCAGCATCTGCACGTCGTTGTCCCCGTCACCGAGCACGACGCAGTCCGCGAGGTCGATCCCCAGGGGCCGGAGCGCCCGACGGAGGGCAGGGAGCTTCCCGGCTCCCCGCTCCATGAGGTGGATCGCGTATCCGGTACCGGTCGCCTCGACCCGGACGGGAGCTCGGCCGAGGGCCCGTCGGACCGCCCCGATCGGCACGCTCGGTTCGATCGCGACCTCGGTCTCCCGCCACCGGTCGGTGAAGAGCCGCCGCACCGGCAGGCCCGCCGCCACGAGCGTCCGGTACGCCGCGAGCGCGACCCGTCGGTCCGCGAGACGTTCGACCACGTCCCGGCCGTCGACCCGGCGATACAGCAGCCCGCCGTTCTCGGCGACGATCGGCCCCGAAAGGCCGAGCGACCGGTGGAGGGCCAGTGCGATCGGAAGGACGTTGCCGGTCGCGAGGACGACCGGGATCCCGCGCGACTCCACGAGTCGGACGAGGTCGAACGCCCGGGGGTCAAGGCGTCGTGCGCCGTCGGTCAGGGTCCCGTCGACGTCGGTGACGACAGCGCGGTATCGGACGGTGCCCCGCGGCGCACCGTCGTTTCTGCGACCCGAAGCCGACGTACGAACCCCCTCCCCGTCGTCCCGGAGAGGTCAGCCGCCGGTTCCGGGCTGCCGTCGGGAGATCGCCTTCCGAAGGGCCGCCGCGACCTCTTGCCCATCGCGGCGTCCGCGTACCTCCTTCATCACATCGCCCATCAGCGGAGAGAACGCCTCGTTTCCCCGGTCGCGGACCAGTTCCTCGTTGGTCCCCACGACCCGCTCCACGAGGAGTTCAAGGTCCGCCTCTGTGAATCCGGAAAGACCCGCCGTGCGGACCGCGGACGCGACATCGGGGGCTCCCTGGGCCAACTGGAACAGTACGTTCGGAACCCCTTCCTTGGCGAATCCACCGGATTCCTGGGCCCGCAGGACCTCGTCCAGCGTCGCCATCGGAAGGTCGACCTCGCCTCCGGCCGCCGCTCTCGGAACCGCCGGGAGGTCCTGGATCAAGAGTCGGGCGACCCGCGACGGCGCGTGGCCCCTACGCACGAGCTCCTCGAACGCGTCCGTGTGTCCGGCCGAGACGAGCTGCCGCACGACCTCCGGCGCGAGTCCGCTCTCCCGTGCGAGCCGCTCGCGGAGGACCGAGGGACGTTCGGGCAAGCGGGCCGAGAGTCGGGCGAGATGGTCCGGGAAGACGGGGATGGGGGGAATGTCCGTTTCGGGGTACATCCGGTCGCGACCGGCGAGCGGACGCGAATACCGGGTACGGCCGTCGGGAAGAGGGTCGCGGGTCTCGCCCGGGACCCCGTCGAGCGCCGCGGCTGCGCGGGAAACGACCCGGCGCAACGCTTCGACCGCCCGGCCCCGATTCGGGTCGGAGACGAGCACGAACGCATCGTCGGGCCCGAGGCCCAAGATCGTCCGGACCCGCTCGGCGTCTCCGGTGGCGAGGCCGTAGCCGGGAAGCTCGTCCGAGTGCAGAAGTCCCCGCAGCCCCGCCGAGCGGGCCTGGTCCGCCAGCTCCCGGCCCAGCCGCTCCTCCGACCCGGCGGAAGCGCGCAGCAGCCCGCCGAATCCCGGCAGCCGCGCCGCGAGGATGACCCCGCCCTTTCGGGACGTCTCCGAGAGCGGCCCCGACGGGAGGGACGAGAGAACCGGTGTGACGTCCACGATGTCGGTCGGTGGAGGGCTCGCCCGCCGGCCGAGCAGTTCGTCGCGAACCCGGAGGAGGACCTCCTGTCGGCCGACCTCCCGGTCGACATACTCGTGGATCATCCCGAGCTCCTGGACCCCCTTCACCTCGATCCGCCGTCCCCCGTCGGTGGAGACGTTGACGTCCTCCCGGATCGTACCGATCCCTCGCCGGGTCTGACGGGTCGCGCGCAGCAGCGCTCCGAGCTCCTGCGCGACCTCCCGCGCCTCGGCTCCATTCGTGATCTCGGGGCCGGTAGCGATCTCAACGAGCGGGATCCCGAGCCGGTCGAGCCGGAAGGTCACCTCGCCCGAGGACTCCCCGACGCGTCGTGCGGCGTCCTCCTCGAGGCAGACCGAGAGGATCGAGTAGCGTTTCCCGTGCAGGTCGAGGTGCCCGTCGACCGCGATTAGGGCGGTGCGCTGGAACCCGGCCGTGTTCGATCCGTCGACCACGATCTTCCGCATCACCTCGATCTCGTCCACCGGCTGGGCCTCGAGAAGCAGCGCCAGCGTCAGGGCGACGTCGAGGGCCGCCGGGTTGAGCGGGTGCGGGGGTTCCTCGTCCATCTCGACGAGGCAACTCGCCTCGGCGATCTCGTAGCGGTAGGTGAGCCCGCGCGCGGCCTGGAGCGCGGCCGCGGCGTCGACGGCATGGTTCTCGCCGCTCGCCGACCGAAGGCGCCGAGCGAAGGCGCCCCGCACCTCCTCCGAGAGCTCCGTCGGGCATTCGCAGAACAGCTTGCCGGTGGCGAGCTGCTGGTGCACCTCGAGCCCGACCTTCACCGGTCTCCTCCCGAGGTATGCCGCCACTGGAACTCCCCGGCGACGTCCGCGAGCAGCAGCGCTTCGACCGCCTTCGCCTCCGTCGCGTGACCGAGCGCCCAGAGGAGCTTCGCGTAGGCGGTTTCGGGGAGGAGGTCGCCCAGGTAGAGGACCCCGGCTCGCTGGAGCTCGCGCCCGGTGGAATAGACGAACGGGTCGGCGTTCCCTTCGAGGCATTGGGTCGTCATCGCCACGACCTGCCCCGCCCCGGTCGCTCGCCGGATCCAGTCAAGGTGGCCGGAGCTCACGTGTCCGAGACCGGTCCCGGCGAATACGACGCCGCGCAACCCGTTCGTAAACGCCCGCGCGCGCTCGGGCGTCAGGCCGGGGTAGAACCAGAGCAGTCCCCCGTCCGAGGTGAGCGGCCCGTCGACCCGGACCGGACCGCTCGCTCGAGTTCGGACCGGTAGCTCAAGATGAAGGACGCCGGCATCGACGTGGCCGAGGGGCGGGCCGTTCCGGCTCTGGAAGGCGTCCCGACGGCTTGAATGCATCTTCCGAACCCACGTGCCTCGGTGGATCGCGAACCGGTCGTCCGACATCCCGGCGTGCATGAGCACGACGACCTCTCCGAGTTCGGCCTCTCGGGCCACGCGCACCGCCGCCGCGAGGTTGGTTGCTCCGTCCGACGACGGGCGGTCGGGGGAACGCTGCGCACCGACCAGGACCACCGGCCCGGGAAGGTCGACCAGCAGAAAGCTCAGGGCGGCCGCGGTGAATGCGAGGGTGTCCGTGCCGTGCGCCACTACTACCCCCCGCGCACCCTGTCCGAACGCTTCCGCGATCCGGTGGGCGAGTTCGGTCCAGTCCTCGGGCGTGATGTCCTCGCTCAGCCGGTCGAAGACCGACACGATGCGGACCTTCCCCGCCGATTCGAGCTCGGGATAGAACGAGAGGATCTCCCGCTCGTCCTTGACCGGACGAACCCCGCCGGTTTCGTAGTCGACACGGGACGCGATCGTGCCCCCCGTGGTCAGCAACGCGACCCACGGGAGCTCACCGGCCCCCTTCGAGCCGGCGGGAGAGGAGGGGGCGGGAGGAAGGGGAAGAGTGGGTCCGGCGGGGGCTTCCAAGAGCCGAATCTGAAAGGACGCCTCGACCCGGACCCCGATGTTGTAGCCGCTTTCGAGCTTGAGCTGGACGACCCGGTCTCCCGTCACTTCGGACCGCGGCACCACCGTGCCGGTCCATCTCCGGCCCTTTCCGTTCGATAGCTCGACCCGACTCCCCATCGGGAGAGTGCGTAGCACCTCCCAGGGATCGTCGTGATTCGCACCGGCCATGGGACACGCGGCGGCTCCGCCGGGTCGGGGAGTCGCGCCGGCTATTAAGAGACGCACGAACCGGCGAATTCAGAGCGCCCCGGGCTTTTATACGCGACCTTCCTCGGCGCGTCGGGTACGCAAGGACAGCCGGATGCCCGTGTGGGGTAGCTACGGATCGGGGCCCTTCCCGGTCCGCTGCAATGGATTATCCTAGAGGCCTGCGGAGCCTCAGACCTGGGTTCGAATCCCAGCACGGGCGCGTTCCCATCGCGTTCGTAGACCCCTCGCGCCCGGCCCTCTCCCATCCCGGCGATCGCGGCGTCCCTCGCGTCGACGCTTCGGCGCGCGTCGCCAAAGGAACCCTCCCCCCGAGGCCGGACCCTCGAGCTTCCCCGACGGATTGTCCGCCGACGGCCGGACCTCCCTGCCCCCATCGCTTGACGGCCGCACTCCCGGTCCCGGAACGCCCCGAAGCGCACCCGCATCGCTTTCTCCCGAGCGGGGCGGAGCCGCGGCGACCCGCGCACCTTTATCCCGACACCGCTTCCTTCGGCTGAAATGGCGTTCGGTCGCGCCCTCGAACTGCGTGTTGAGATCTATTCGAACGGCCCCTGGGACTCTACGCTTGTGCCGCAGATCAGCGCGGCACTGTCTCGGCGTTGGACCGAGTCGTGGGACGTCAAGGTCCCCCCCCAGCCGACGCTGGAACACCCGGCCGAGTGGCGGGCGGTCGTCCCCCTGCCGGACGGGTCGACCCCCGAGAGTCTCCATCGCCTGATCGATGCCGATCTTCTCGCCGTGGACCCCTCTCGCTCGCTGCGATTCCGGACCCGATGGGCGTTCCAAGAGTCACCGAACCACCAGGAGGTCTACGAAGTTCGCTGGACCTCGAGCACCGGCTGAGGACCCTGCGGCCGACGACCGTTCCGGTGGATTCGCCGCGCCGATTCGGGGCGGGTCCATCCTACGGACCGTGTACGGTTCCCGGAAGAGCGGCCGTTCGGACCGCGCATCGGAGCCGCGGGTACGACGCGCCGAGCGGATCGTTCCGAGCCCTTCGGCGCTCGTGCCCTGGTCGGTCGCGGAGCCCCAGTTGCTCTGATATCGTATTATACTGAATCGAACAATATCGCTGCGTGGCCACCGCCGCACTCCGACGGACCGAGGTCGCCCGCACCCCGGCCCCGCCGGCACTGGAACCGCCCTGGCAGTCGCTCCGAGAAGCGCACCTCCTCCTTCGAGAGCGCTGGGCGCGGGAGCTCGGGCGTTTCGACCTCACCTACTCCGAGTTCGTAGCGCTCGATCTCTGCGCCCGGGGCCCGGCGAGGGCGTCGGAGCTGGCGCGAGCCCTCGGTCTCACTGCGGCGGGAGGGACCGACGCGATCGACCGGCTGGAGTCCCGGCGGCTGGTGCACCGGGTGAAGGACCCCGGCGACCGTCGGGTGGTGCTGATCCAACTCTCCCCCGCGGGAGCGCGCGTACTTCACGAGGGCCAGACGGCGAAACGCGCGACGCTGCGCTACCTCGACCAGGCGATGACACGAGAGGACCGCGACGCGCTCACGGCGGGTCTTTCGGCCCTGGTGCGCGCCCTGAAACGCACCGACGGGGGCGGGTGAGCATGGAGTACAAGTGGACCGTCCTATCCAACACGACGCTCGGCGGGCTGCTCGCCTCCCTCGACGGCACGATCGTCCTGATCTCACTGCCGGTGATCTTCAAGGGACTCGGCGTCAACCCGTTCCTTCCCGGGAGCTTCCCGATCCTGATCTGGCTGCTCCTCGGATACGGGGTCGTCACCGCGACGCTCCTGGTGACGTTCGGTCGCCTCTCCGACATGTGGGGCCGCGCCCGGATGTACAACCTGGGGTTCGCCATCTTCTCCACGGGCTCTGTTCTCCTCTTCATCGAACCTTGGTCGGGAACCGGCGGCGCCTGGACTCTCGTCGGGTTCCGGCTCATCCAGGCGGTCGGCGCCGCGTTCCTTTTCGCCAATTCGGCCGCCCTGCTGACGGACGCGTTCCCGGCGAACGAGCGCGGGAAGGCGATGGGGGTCAACCAGATCGCCTTCATCGGCGGATCGATGGTCGGGCTCGTGGCCGGAGGGATCCTCGCCGGGATCCCGGACCTCCACCTCGGACCGTTCGTCCTCCCGACGTGGCGACTGATCTTCCTCGTGAGCGTCCCGGTCGGCGTCATCGGAACGATCTGGGCGTACGCCCGCCTCCGGGAGACTTCGACCCGGCGCGCGAACCAGAAGGTCGACTACCTCGGCAACACCACGTTCGCGGCCGGCTTGACCCTCGTGCTGGTCGCCGTGACGTACGGGCTGCTTCCCTACGACGGGCAGAGCATGGGTTGGTCGAACCCGTGGGTGGTCAGTGCGCTCTCCGCCGGGGCGGGGACGCTCGTGCTGTTCCTCTACATCGAGAGCCGAGTCCGCGACCCGATGTTCCGTCTCGAGTTCTTCCGGAACCGGTCCTTCGCTGCGGGGAATTCGGCCGCCTTCCTCGGCTCGATCGCCCGAGGGGGAGTGATGCTTCTCCTGATCATCTGGTTCCAAGGGATCTGGCTGCCCCTCCACGGCTACTCGTTCTCGGAGATCCCGCTCTGGGCGGGGATCTTCATGATGCCGATGATCGCGGGCTTCCTCGTCGCCGGCCCGTTAAGCGGATGGATCTCCGACCGCAAGGGTCCCCGCACGATCGCCACGGTGGGTATGGCCCTGGGCTCGGCGACGTTCTTCGCGCTCGCCCTCCTGCCCATCGATTTCCAGTACTGGGAGATGGGCCTGCTGCTGTTCATCCAAGGGTGCGGGATGGGCATGTTCGCGGCTCCGAACGCGGCCGCGGTCATGAATTCGGTACCGGCCGAGAACCGAGGCGCCGCCTCCGGGATGCTGGCGACCCTTCAGAACGCCGGCCAGCAGCTGTCGATGGCGATCTTCTTCACGATCGTCATCGTCGGCCTCTCCACCGGTCTCACCGCCTCGGTCGGACACGCCCTCACGGCCGCTCAGGTCGGACCGCCGGACCAGGGGATCCTGACCGGCGTGGTCGCCTCGAACCCAACGGGGGCGCTGTTCGGCGCGTTTCTCGGGGAGAACCCGATGAGCATCCTGCTGCAGGGCGCCTCCGCCGTCCCCGGCTGGCAGACGCTCCCACCGAACGTCGCGGCCACGCTCATCGCTCCCCACTTCTTCGCGAGCGCGATCCAGTCGGCGTTCGCGACCGCGCTCTCGGAGGCGTTCCTGTTCGCCGGGTGCGTGACCGCCCTCGCTGCCGTGATCTCCCTCTTCCGAGGGGAACGGTACATCCACGGACAGACGACCCCGAGCCCGCCGGGCCCGGTCGCCACAACGGCGGCCGAGCCCGGTGCCGCGGGTGCGGGCGGAACGGCCACCGCGGG
>JBAWFC010000017.1:0-3571 GCA_049591535.1 Thermoplasmata archaeon
GGGCGGAGCCACGTGCGTCAGCCTCGAGACGCTTGTTCGCTCGGATTCGGGGACCAAAGCCGCGAGTCTGTTTCTGAGGGCTTGATCCGCTGCCAGGACGGATGTGAGGCTCACATCGCCAGATTGGTGCCCCTTTCACTTGAAACTTCCCGCCTCCAGGGCTGACGCGAGTTCACTGATCATGATTCAAACCGAGGGGCGATTCAGACCGCCTATAGGAACCTCCACGAGTCCGAAGTAAGGGTATCGGGGCCGGGCTCGGTGGCGGGCCTGGTGGTCCGGGAGTCTTGACATTCCCGTCCTGAGGTCGACTGACCTGGGCTTATTGGGAGGCGCGATCGTGCCATTGAGGGGGGCGGCAACTCAGACATGGGGGGATCCGGCGCTTCGGCCCAGATTGCCGCCATTCGGGCGCAAGCGGCCCAGCTCCTCGGGACGCATGCGGCCGGGGCGACCGGACAGTCCAACCCCGGCGGCCACCTTCTGTTCAACGCCGGAATCCGTGAGCTCGTGCCGTGGGGCTGGCAGGGAACAAGCCGCAAAGTCCTGGCGGCTTGGGGACGATCTGCGAAGATAGCGGCGAGGAATGAGGCCAATCGCCGAGTCGACGCCCTCGTGGGTGAAGCGAGGGCCATGGCAAGCTCGCATTCTGTAGCGGACGGATCGCTGCGGGCGTCCCCGAATTCCGCAAGGCTGCTCCGTCGATTCGGGTCATCGTTGGATCGTGGCGCCCCGGACACTCGAATCCGCGCCCTGATTCGCGCCCTCGACGAGGTCTCGTACATGCCGCTCGTCCCCAACCAGGAGGTTCCCCGACTCCAGTACTCCGCCATCTTGAGGGTGTGAACCCCGAGGTTCTCACAGTGTCATCCCCCATCGTTTGAGCCGACGTGGGGGCGGTTTCGGATTGCCCACCTCCCGAACTGAGCCGAGCACCCTTCCTACACCGAAGAACAGGAGCTCCAGCAGATCCTCGAACCGAAGCAACTCCTCGCGCAGCCTCATCCCCGTCGGCCCCTGCCGACCCTCGCTCGTGTAGAGCAGCCGCACGATGCACCATTCGTTCTCGAGCATCAGCGCCACCCCGAGGTAGAAGAGCCGCCACGCCACGCTCCGAGCGCAGGTCCGGGGCAGACCGAGGTGAGCGATCCGGTAGCTGCTCTCGATCCCGAACCTCCGTCGGTACAGCTCGTGGGTCTGGCGGAGCGGCACCGCGTGCCGTGCGTCCAAGGCGAGGTGGCCGAGGACCGCGTAGACGAGATACTGGCGGCCGTGCTTCTTCCACCGTCGGCCCATCTGGTATCGCACGACGACGTGGATCCGGAGCGGGAGGGGGGCGCCCCTTCCTTTCGAGTCCTTCAGCGTGTGCTCGCCGACGTACGACGCCCGGCCGTGCTCCCACTTCTTCCGCTGGCGAGAGCCGAGCCGCAGGGGGACGATGACGGTCCGTCCCTGTCCACTCAGCCACGAGAGGACGCCGTAGGTGTAGAACTCGCGGTCGAGGTAGAGGCGGCCGATCTGGACCCCGGCCTTCTCCGCGTCGCGCAGCACGTCGCGGAGCACCGCCACCAGTTGTCCTCGGTGGTCGAGGTAGTGGGCGGCGACCGTGAGGCGGAAGCCGTGGGTGACGAGGTCGAGGGTGACGAACCGGTAGGCCCGATGAGTTCCTCTCTCCTCCTTCGTTTTGACGTACTGCGGGTGCTTCGGGTCGATCGCTTCGCCGTAGTACGGGGTCTCGTGGAAGTCGACCGCGACATCGACCGGGTGGGGTGGCACGAAGGGGCGAGCCTGCTGGCGTAGGGCGAGGGTGAGCGCGCGCTGGGTCTTCCGTCGACCGAGGTGCTCGAGCACCCGTTGCGTATGCCGCTCGGAAGGACCGCGCTTCGAGCGGGCCCGTGCGCGGGCGATCGAATAGTGACAGGCGGCCGCTCGGAGGATCAGGTCACTAACGGAACGGAGGACGGTCGGGGAGAAGGGGCGTTCGAGACTGGAGGTCAGGGACGGGAGGAGCCAGGCGAGCGCTCGGTGACGCGCCTCTCGGTCGGTCAGGACTCTCCTGGGGTGTCGCCGCCGTGCGGGCGGCGAGTATTTCCGTTCGGCCGGGTGTTTCCCCTCGGGCGCAAGCCCGGCTTCGCGGCGAGTGGTCTTCACACCCGCGCGTCGCGGAGTCTCGGGCTTGAACCTCGGGTTCCAGAGGAACCCGACGACACGGGAGGCAGGGGTCAGATCAGCTGCGGTTCTCTATCGGTAGATGTCGGAGTACTGGATTCTGGAAAAGCGACTCATCAAGGCGGGGTGGTGGCACTACCACTGGAACAAGAATGGGATACCACCCGACCTTGTGACGTAGCTTTCCCCCTGCACCCCCTCGGCTGTCCGATCTCAGGGGCCAGTTCCACGGGCGACGGAACGACGGTCTCCCCGACCTTCGGCAGGGTGACAAGCAGACGGACGAGCCGCGCCTTGGCGTCTCCTCGGAGCTTCCCCGTGTTCCGCAGCGACCGCTTCCGGTCGCGGACGGTGTCCCAGCGAAGATGGAGCCGCCCCGCCTCCGCCCGTCCCATCGCGAGGACCCTCCCATCCACATCGGAGTAAGTCTTGGCTTGCCCTCCGACAGCCGACGGACCTAGGACTCGTCCATCCTCGATTCGATTCGCCTGCTTACCGAGTCCGACCTGGTTCTTCTTTCGGACCAAGACATGCCTTCGAACGGCAACGCCCTGTGAGTCGAAGGTGTACTTTCGGTCCTCGTGCCGGACAAAGTCTTCGAGCACCGACCCCCAGGATCGTTGGCGAGGGAGGCGCATGAGGGCGGCTCGGCTGGCAGAGTCCTTCGGCCCAACGAACGGGACAAGCTCGGACCGCAACTCGTCAGGGTCCTTCGAACTTTCAAGAAGCCGAGCAGTCAAGAACGTAAACGGGCGAAAATAGCCAAGGCGACGCACCCTCGGGAGCAGGATTGGCGTATGGAGTGAAAACTCCGAGATTGCCGGCGCTCCCGCGCAGTCCTTTGACGCAGCCTCGCCACTCTCGATGATTCGGTCCCAGAGTTGGGCGAGCCGCCCCAATCTCCTCCCAACGGGTAGGAGCCTAGCCATCGTCCTCGGCGGCTCCTCGGATGATCACGGCCGGAGAACGACAGGGATTCGGTCACCGCGCGACGCGGGTAACCCTAACTGAATCGTTTTCAGCCATAGCGTGTAGCTCGCGTCGATTCGGTCGCGAATTCGCTCTCGGGGTGGCTGGCCTCCACGCCTCGGCGGGTTCGGTGGTCGGCGCGTCGCTTGCGCGAAGCTTCTCCCGGCGAGCCTCCCTCGGACGCTCCGCCGCCTTTCGAAAGCCGCCGGAAGCTTTTCGCTCCCGGAGCGACGCGACCGGTGCCGCCACGCACGTCTCCTTATCCCGGAGTCGGTTCGCCTCCGTGAGGGTGGCGAACCCGTGACCAACCCCGACATCGTCTTCGTCCTGCTTGCCGGAGTCGCGTTTCTCGGCTTCGTACTGGACGCCCTGTTCGATCGGATCCGGATCACCAGCATCCTACCGCTGATGGCGATCGGCATCCTGCTGGTCG
>JBAWFC010000018.1:0-39823 GCA_049591535.1 Thermoplasmata archaeon
GCGCCGGGCGCCGACCGCGCGGAGGGTGCGCTCCTCGGGCGGGGGTAGGGGAGGCATGCGTCCTCCTTCACTCCCGCAGGAACCGGACGAACTCCTCTCGGGTGCGAGGGATGAGGACGTAGTTCTCCTGTTTTTCCCGCCCGATCGTGGAGGTCGGGGTAGCGCCGTAATCGTGGCCGGGGAGGACGACCAGGGCATCGTCCAGCGCCACGAGCCGGCGCTGCAGGCTGTCGTACATTTCCGACGGGTCTCCGCCCGGAAGGTCGGTGCGACCGCATTCCCCCACGAACAGCGTGTCGCCGGTCGCGACGTTCCCCTCGAAGATGTACAGGACGCTGTCCTTCGTGTGGCCGGGCGTGTGGACCACCTCGAACCGGAGGCGCCCGGCCGCGATCGAATCCCCGTCGTCCACCGAGACGTCCTGATGCAGCGGGGCGGCCCGGTGCGCGACGACCTTCGCCCCGGTGCGTTCTCGGACGTCCTTGTTCCCCGCGACGTGGTCTTGGTGGCTGTGGGTGTTCAGGATGTACCGGACCTTGACGCGCTTCGCATCGATCGCGGCGAGCACGGGGTCGATCCCGAACGACGGGTCGATGACGGCTCCGTCGCCTCCCTCTCCGTCGGCGACGAGGTAGGTGAAGTTCAGGTACGGGCCCACCCGGTACTGGTCCAGAAGCACGGTCTCGCCGAGCGGGCCGGCCTATTTGACGGTGAGCGAGCGCGTCAGACGCCGGCGCTCTCGGTCGGGGTAGCGCGGCGGCCGGTGACCGCGTCGAGCACGACGCGGCCCTCCGCGCCCTCCGCGTACCAGAACGGTACATAGAGGAGGGCCATGGGGCCGAGGCGCAGGTCGTCGGTCGACGGGAGGACGCGGCGCGTTTCGATCACGAGAGCACCGCCGTGTTGTTCGGTGTGCTCCACATCGACCGTGTGGTGCCGGCGGACCGCGTCGGTCGCGAGGGCCACCGCCTGGGACTCCCCGAGCTGCGGGACGAGACGCTGGTGGGGCTCCGGGATCCCGGCGACCAGCTCGCGTTCTCCGTCCTCCCAGATCTCCGCGCGTCGGGTCACCGTGTTGATCGCGACCAGGCGACGCAGTACTGCTCCGGGCGCACCGTGGGGGGAGGAAGGGCGGACCCGATAGGGGGCGACGAAGTACGGCACGAGCCGCAGGGTGTACCGGGGCGACTCCACCCCGGACATCGCCTCGGCGTCGGCGCGTCCCAGGCGGGGACGCACGATCCGGTCCCCCTCGGGCAGGACGGCGAACGGCGGAGAGAGGGACGACCCGTCATCGGGGCCGTCGACCGCCTCCGCGGGGGGAGCGGGCGGCGGCAGGAGCAGTTCGGCGAGCGCCGAGCCGAGAGTCGACGGCTCCAGCACCTCGATCCCGCGGTCGGAGGCGAGCGCCCGCGCCGTGGCGCCGGGCTCATCGTCGTAGACGATCGTTCGGTGGACTGCGTCGGCGGGGAACCACCCGTCGACCTCCGCAGGGGAACGCGCGGCGCCGACGATCAGCACGGCTCGGTGGTCCTTCGGGCGGACCGCCAGCGTCGCTTCGGCCCGCAGGTCCAGGTGATATCCCGCCGCCTCGAGGAGGCGGCCCAGGACCGACGACGGGGGGACCACGCGTGCCATCGTCCTTCGATTCCGAACGGGGATTATCTGGGTTCCGCTCCTAGCGAACGGCCCGGGTTCCGCCGGCGACGAAAAGCCTCATCTCCGGGTACGCGGATCGGGCACCGATGAGTCGATACTGGATCGGATGCTCCGGCTGGGCGTACGAGGACTGGGTCGGTCCGTTCTACCCTGCCGGGACCCCTCCCGGCGACTTCCTCGAACGCTACGCGAGGGTGTTCCGAACGGTCGAGGTCGATTCGAGCTTCTACCGGGCCCCGACGCCGTTCCTCGTCCGACGGTGGGCCGACCGGACGCCCGCGGGGTTCCGGTTCTCGCTCAAGGTCCCCCGCGACGTCACCCACGAGAAGGACGACACGAAAGGGGCCGCCGTCCTCGCCTCGTTCCTGGCCGGGATCGGCCCGCTGCGAACGGCGGAGAAGCTGGGCGCCGTGATCCTCCAGTTCCCGGCGTCGTTCCGCGCCCCGGCGGGTGCCCCGGTGCTCGAGCGTTGGCTTTCGGCCGTCCCGGTTGAGTTCCCGCTCGGCGTAGAGCTCCGTCACGGATCCTGGTGGGTGCCGTCGACCCGGAGGATGCTCGAGGAGCGGGCCGCCGCGCTCGTGTGGTCGGTCGTTCCCGGCACCGAGCCCCCCGCGTGGGTTACGGCAGAGTTCGTCTACGCCCGCTTCGTCGGCGACCGGGCGCTGACGCGGTTCGACCGAATCCAACGGGAGCGGAGCCCGGACCTCGAGAGGATGCGCGCCCGATTCGAGGACGAAGCCCGGTCCGCGAGCACCGTCTACGCGTACTCGAACAACCACTTCATGGGGTTCGGCCCGGGCACCTCCGTCGCCGTCGCGCACACGGTCGGCGCGCCGCTCCCCGACCTCACCGCAGTCTCGCGGGGGCCGGGACAGCAGCGGCTCACCGGCCCCGACGTGCCGGACACCGCCGAACGAGGACAACCCTCTTAAGGCGAATCCGGGTCCAATCTAGTTCGTCGATGGTTGAGGCAATCACGCTCCGGGTCGCGGAGGCGTTCCAGCAGGACATCGGCCTCGGGACCGCGCGTCTCGACGTCCAGACCCGACAGCGCCTGAAGGTGGGCCTCGGGGACGTCGTGGAGGTCCGGGGCCGCAAGGCAACCCCCGCGGTCGTGAGCCGCGCTCAGCCCGATGACGAGGGCAAGGGGCTCGTCCGCATCGAGGCCGTCGTCCGCCGCAACGCCGGCGTCAGCATCGGCGACCGGATCCAGGTCCAGCGGGTCGACTGCCCGAACGCCGATTCGGTGACGATCGCACCGATCTACGCGGGGAGCGCGCGAATGGACCTCGGGCCGGGCCTCGAGAGCTTCGTCGCGAAGGCGCTCGCGCGCCGTCCGTTCGTCCGGGGGGACGTGTTCGTGATCCCGGGGGTGTTCCTGATGGGCGGCTCCCTGCCGTTCATGGTGGTCGCGACTCAGCCGAAGGGGATCGTCCAGGTCGCTCCGGCGACGCTCATCACGATCAAGGAGGAGACGGTCAGCGAGACCGAGGTCGCCGCGCCCCGCGTATCCTACGAGGACATCGGCGGGTTGAAGGAGAAGCTCGGCCGGGTCCGCGAGATGATCGAGCTCCCCCTGAAGCATCCCGAGCTGTTCGACCGGCTCGCGATCACGCCCCCGAAGGGGGTCCTGCTCTACGGACCGCCAGGGACGGGGAAGACCCTCATCGCCAAGGCGGTCGCGAACGAGGCAGGAGCCCACTTCATCGGGATCCAGGGACCCGAGATCATCTCCAAGTACTACGGAGAGAGCGAGAAGGAGCTCCGCGAGAAGTTCGAGGAGGCGGAGAAGAACGCCCCGAGCGTCATCTTCATTGACGAGCTCGACTCGATCGCCCCCCGCCGCGACGAGGTCGTCGGCGAGGTCGAGCGACGGGTCGTCGCCCAGCTCCTGACGCTGATGGACGGGCTCTCGGGGCGCGGGAACGTCATCGTCATCGCTGCCACGAACCGGGAGGAGGCGATCGACCCGGCGCTCCGTCGGCCCGGCCGCTTCGACCGCGAGATCGAGATCGGGGTACCCACCCAAGAGGGTCGCCTCGAGATCCTCCAGATCCACACCCGCGGCATGCCGATCGACGGCAGCGAGCGGGACCGCGAGCGACTGCTGAAGGAGCTCGCCGCGTTGAGTCACGGGTTCGTGGGCGCCGACCTCTCCTCGCTCGGCCGGGAGGCCGCGATGCGGGCGCTGCGGCGCTACCTCCCCGAGATCGACTTTGACCAGCCGATCCCGCTTTCGCTCCTGGAACGGATGAAGGTCACGGAGACCGACTTCAAGGAGGCGCTGAAGCAGATCGAGCCGTCGAGCCTCCGGGACGTCGCGGTCGAGGTGCCGACGACGCGCTGGGAGGAGGTCGGGGGGGTCGACCGGGTCCGACGGATCCTCGAAGAGTCGGTCGAACTGCCGTTCAAGAACCCCCAGGTCTACCGCCACATCGGCATCGAGCCGCCGCGCGGGATCCTCCTCTACGGCCCTCCGGGGGTCGGCAAGACGATGCTGGCGAAGGCCGCTGCGACCGAGAGCCAGGCCAATTTCATCTCGATCAAGGGCCCCGAGGTGATGAGCAAATGGGTCGGGGAGAGCGAGAAGGCGATCCGGATGATCTTCAAGAAGGCCCGACAGGCCTCCCCCTCGATCGTCTTCATCGACGAGCTCGATTCGATCGCGCCCCGCCGGGGGCTCCAGACGTCGAGCGGCGTGACGGAGCGGATCGTCAACCAGTTGCTGACGTCGATCGACGGGCTCGAGACCCTCGAGCGCGTGCTCGTGATCGCCGCCACGAATCGACCCGACATCATCGACGAGGCGCTCCTGCGGACGGGGCGGTTCGACCGGATGCTCTACGTGGAGCCCCCCAACGCGGCCGGCCGCAAGGAGATCCTGAAGGTGCACACGCGGAAGATGCCGCTCGCCGACGACGTCGACCTCGCCGACCTCGCGGCGCGGACCGAAGGGTTCGTCGGCAGCGACCTCGCCGCCCTCTGCCGTGAGGCCGGCCTGACCGCGATCCGCGAGAGCCTGAAGGCGTCGAAGGTGACGAAGGCCCACTTCGACCTTGCGCTGAAGCAGGTCCGACCGTCGTGCGACCCGGAGATCCTCAAGTTCTACGAAGAGTTCGAAAAGCACCTTCTGCGCGAGCGCGTGGCGCGGCGTCGGGAGGAGGCCGGACAGGCAATCTACCGGTAGCGGAACCGCTCCTCCGCCGCCGTTCGGCGTTCTTCCCGGGCAAGCTATATGTAGGGAGGCTTGGTTCGGCGCCGCGCCCTCGATAGGGGGCCACCGAACGGGAGACGTGAAACAGTTGGTTAGTCACCTGCCGCGCGCCGCCCTGTGGGTCGTCGTACTGTTGCTGCTGGCGGGAACGGTGGCGACGATTGCGACCGCCCAAGCCGCGACCCCGAACTATACCCTGACCGGCTACGCGTACCAGCCGGGCTCATCGGGGGGGGTTCCCGCAGGCGCCCAGGTCGACCTCGTCGCGCGGGCCACCGGCGCGATCTACACCACGACCGTCCAGACGGGCGGCGCGTTCACGTTCACGACCGCAAGCACCGGCGGCGCCTTGGCCCCCGGATATTGGGGAGTCGTCCTTCCGCCTCAAGGGAACGTCACCCCGCGATACCCCGCCACGACCCCGTTCGCGGTCCTGCCGGTGAACCAGAACCCGAGCTACGGCTACATCAACGCGACCGCGCTCACCACCACGCTCTACCCCACGGTGGTTCGGAACGTCGCCGCGCTCTCCTACAACGGAACGCTCACCGGCATCGTCAAGGAGGGCGGTGCACCGGTCGTGGGGGCCCAGGTACAGCTTCTCGCCCCGAACTGGGCCGGACTGGTCCTGGTGAACAACACCACCACCTCGACCGGCGCGTACTCCTTCAAGGTCCCGTTCGGGACGTGGGTCCTCAAGACCACGGCCACCGGATCCTCGACGCGCTACAGCTTCCTGAACGTGAGCGTCTCCTCCCGTGCGACCACCTACGCGAACGTCTCGGTGAGCAACTATCTGATCTCGGGGTTCGTCGACCAGGCAGCCAACCCGAACGCCCCGGTCCCGAACGGCGGGAACGTCACCCTCTGGGACGGATGGAACCAGTACCTGTACTCCAGCTCGACGTACCCCGGCGGATTCTATTCGTCCGGTAGCTACCCCGGTAACTTCACGAGCGGCCCGCAGACGTTCACCGTGATCCTCTCGACGGTCGGCTACGAGACGACCTCCTACCAGCACACGGTCAGCAGTGCCGCACCGTACTCCCGGAACGTCACCGCCTCTCCGCTCACCGCCGCGGAGCGCGGGATCTACAACACGACGCTCAATTTCTCGGGGATCAACCCCGCCTCCGGAAAGGGCACGCTCAACGTGGTCACCGCGGCCTCCCTCGGGAACGACACCGTGTTCTCGAACCTGCCCAACCAGTCGGTCGGCCAGATGTGGGCCCAGCTGGGCCTTGACTTCCACACGGGAAACCCGCAGACCAACTTCCAGCTCAGCCAGCTTCCCGCGTTCTACGCGTTCCAGAATGCGTCCGGACCGTTCTTCCCCGCCGTCCAGGCCGGGGTTTCGATCAACTCGACCACCTTCCTCAACGCGCCGCTCGCCTCGGGGAAGCTCGCCAGCGAGTCGACGACCTGCGCCGGGAGCTGCGGATTGGGCAGCACCGCCACCATCGGCCTTGGCTGGAATCAGACGTTCACCCTGAACGGGAGCTTGACGGTCAACTCGAGCCAGTACAGCATCAGCTTCGGGTTCGCGCACCCCCTCAGCTCGGACACGTACAACTACAGCGTAGTCCTCCCCACCGGCTACGCTCTCGCCGCCGGCACCACCGCGCCGGCGAATTCGAAACTGGTCGCCGCCGGCCCCGACCACACGTGGACCAAGTTCACGCTCGTCTCCCAGCCGTCCTCCTCCCCGTCGGGCACGGCGTCGTTCAACATCATTCGGTACTCGAACATGACCGCGAACGTCAACATCTCGGTCAACAATTTCGCGTTCTCAAGCTCGAACATTCTGAACGGGACCCACGCCGGCTACACGGCGGTCGTCGGCGTCGGGCAGAACGTGACGTTCAGCGCGCTCAACTCGACCTATCCCGCGGGGACCAACGGCACCAAGTTCGTCTGGACGTTCGGGGACGGCGGCAGCCCGGTCACGGTCTACAACAACGCGACGACGAACCACACCTACACCGTGGCCTCCGGCGCGACCCCCTACAACGGGACCGTGACGATCACCAGCTCGGGGGGCCTCCTGAACTCCACGTCGTTCTCGGTCTGGGCCGGTGTGGGACCGGTCACGGCAAATATCTCGACCAATGCCTCGGCGAGCCAGAACCGGACCGCGGGCGCCCAACCGTACGTTTTCCTCAACTGGGGGACCGTCATCTCATTCAACGCGTCGGCGAGCACCGCAAAGATCTCTCCGACCGCACCGGTGCCGGGGGTCCTCTCGGTGGCGTCGTATGCGTTCGTCGCGAAGGGGTTCAAAGCGACCTACAACCTCTCGGCCGGTCAGGGGCAGAACTTCAGCTCGCCCTACTCCTACCAGTTCCTGGGCGCGGGCGTCTACTACGCGAACCACACGGTGATCAACGGGGTCACCGTCGACTTCAAGGGCTGGCAGTACAACCTCACGCTGACCGTCTGGGACGGGATGGGGCAGCGCGGCGTCGCCACCCTCACGGTCCTCGTCAACGATACCCAGAAGCCGGTCTCAGGGTTCCAGGTCCTCAACTCGGCAGGTAAGGCGGTCTCCGGCAGCGGAGTCGTCGCCGCGAACAACCTCACGGCCAAGGTCCAGTTCAACGGCGCGAACGCCACCGACCCCAACAACGGGTCGGTCACGAGCTACTACTGGCTCGTGACGAACTCCGGGAACGCGTCGGTCCACAGCGGCGTGAACCAGACCACGGTCAAGCCGTACCCGACCCTGTGGCTCGCCCCGCAGCAGAAGGCGTACACGATCAACCTCACCGTCTGGGACCTGAACGGCAACAAGGGCTGGACGACCCAGTCGCTCGCGGTGTCGGTCAACTCCACGACGGCGCCGATCATGGCGGCGAACAACCTCACCGCGCCGACGTCGTACAACTCGGGGAGCTCCTACACCCTGAAGGTGAACATCACGACCGGCGGCGGGTCCCAGTCCACCGGCCAGAACGTGCAGGTGTGGTTCTACCTCACGAGCCCGAGCGGGACGAGCCGGTCGTACATCGCCGGAACCCCGGGCACGGTCCAGTTCTACAACTACACGAGCGGGGTCGTCAACACCATTCCGTTCGCGACGGGGGTCATCCCGTCGATGAGCTACAACACGACCGTGCTCGCCGAGATCACCTGGTCTCCCACCAGCACGGGGAACTTCGTGCTGTACGCGAACGTGACGGCGTCGAACGAGTACTCGGGTGACTACATCAACGGCCCGCAGGTCGCGTCCCAGTCGATCACCGTGAACCCGAACCCCACGACCCAGCTGCTCGAGTACGTGGCGATCGCGGTCGCGGTAGTGGTCGTCATCGTCGCGATCGTCTTCCTCTACCGCCGCCGCACCGGGCGCTCCACCACGACCAAGACCACCAGCCGCTCGGGACTCGAGCGGGGTCGGAGCAAGAGCTCGAGCGACGACGAAGACGACGATTCGTAGGCCCTGCTCGGGGAACCCCGGCGAACCTCTTCTCTTCCGCCCGGGCCACCGGATCTCGGAACCCCACATGCCTCCGGGCGCGGGAGAGTACGAGTCAATCTATCGATAGAGGAGGGCCAGCCGCCCGCGGTCCGAGCGGACCGGGGGCCGGTTCGCTACGGCTCAGCCGTAGGGGCCGACCTCGTCCAGGAGGTCGACGTGGGTCAGGAGCATCCGTCGGCAGCAGTAGCGGTGCAGACCGAGCCCGTCCAGGACCTTGCCCGCCGGCTCGCCCCGGGAGGTACGTTCGCGATACTCGTCCCAGCACTGGCCGATCACCGCCCCGCAGGTGAAACAGCGGACCGGGATCATCATCGTCATGGATTCGTGCTCTCCTGCGGATCAGCGGTACGACTTCTGCCGGCGGGCGCGCGCTCCGCGGCCGCCCGGGCGCTTCGGCAGCTTGCGGCGCGGGTCGTTGACGATGAGCGATCGGTCGTAGCGCTTGAACATCTCGCGGAGCTCGGGGTCCTTGAGCCACTCGAGGAGGCCCCGCGCGACCGCGGTCCGGGCTGCGGACGCCTGGCCGACGATGCCGCCGCCGCGGATCTGCACGCTGATGTCGAGGGCCCTTCCGCGGTCGCCGATCATCAGGAGCGGCTCCTGGATCTTCTGGCGAACGACCTCGGGCTCCACGAGCTCGAGGGGGCGGTCGTTGACCCGGACGAGGCCGGCGCCCTTGCGGACGGTCGCCCGCGCGACCGCGGCCTTCCGCTTGCCGGTCGTGAGCACGATGACGGGAGCCTTCACGCGCGGGCCCCCAGAAGTACGGTGACCTCGGCGAGCGTCGTCGGGGGACGGAGCGCCGGGCGGGCCCGCGCACCCTCGAGGGTCTCGAGCGGGGCACTCTTGAACGCGTCCGGGACGCCCATGTGGACCTCGAGGCGGCGGAAGGCGGTCTTCCCTCCGGATTTGAGGTGGGGCAGCATGCCGCGCACCGTCCGTCGGAAGATCCGGTCGGCGTACCGGGGGAAGTGGGGTCCCGAACGGACCGACCCGCGCGCGCGCGCGGCCGTGTAGTGGGCGATGATCTGGGTTCGGGATCCGGTGACGACGCTCTTCTCGGCGTTCACGACGACGATCGTCTCCCCGTTCATGAGGCGTTTCGCGATCAGGCTCGCGGCGCGGCCGAGGACGAGGCCGGTGGCGTCGACCACCGTCGGGGTGGGTACGGGTTCGTCAGCCAAGAAGACGCACTCCTGCCCCGTCCGGTCGCGCCTTTAGCAACTCCGAGATCGTGAGCGCGATCCCGCCGGCCGCGTGGACCTTGGAGCGAGCCTCCGCGGAGTAGGAGAGCGCGGCGACCGTGAGCGGCTTCGAGAGGAGCCCGTCCGCGAGCAGCTTCCCCGGGATGACGACCGTCTCCTCGGCCTCGGCGACCCGTTCGAGACGCCCGACGTTGACCGGGGCGCCCGGGTGGCGGGCCCGCTCGAGGCGGTCCGCGACCGAGCCCCAGACGGGAGCTTGGTGCGCGTGGGCCGCGCGTCGGAGCTCCACGACGACGCGGTGCAGCTCCGGATTCTTCTCGCGAAATGCAGCGGGCATGGGCGGGGAGCCCTCGACCGGTGTGGCCGATATAAGCGTTGCCGGGACGATTTTTCGAACCGCTCGGCCGCGTCCCCACCGGCGGTCCGGGAGCGCCCGGAAACGCTTCCGATACTCACCAACGATTAAATACGACACTCCGCCATCGGCGGCCTGAGGCCTTTCCGATGCGCAGGTTCCTTACCGAACTCCGGGGCAAGACAGTCATGACCAACGACGGACAGATCCTGGGCGCGATCGACAACTTCGTCGTCGACACCCTCACCGGAGGGATCGCCCACGTACTCGTCACCCCCAGCGAGGACGTCGAGCCTCGGCTGTTCCAGAGCGACGCGTCGGGCCGCCTCGTGCTTCCCTTCAAGAGCATGCGCGCGGTCAAGGACGTCGTCGTGATGGACATTGGGAAGTGACGGCTCCCCCCGCCCCCTGATCTCGGTCGTCGTCACCGTTCGCAACGAAGAGCTGTACCTCGGACAACTGCTCGACAGCCTCTTCGACCAGGAGGGGCCGTTCGAGGTCGTCCTCGTCGACTCGGAAAGCCGCGACCGCACGCTCGAGATCGCCGAGGAGTACGCCCGCCGGCATCCCGAGTTGTTGCGCGTCTTCTCCCGGTCCGGTTCGCGGGGGATCGGCCGGAACCAGGGCGTCCGCGAATCCCGCGGCGAGTTCGTCGCGTTCATCGACGGCGATTGTTTTGCCGACTCGCGGTGGCTGCACATGCTGCGCGACGGCCTCGGCTCGAGTCCCGTCGTCGCCGGCCGGACCGCGACCGTCGGAAAACCCCAGTACGGCCACCTCGAGCGCGTCGAGCTGTTCCTGAGCGGTTCGGACGTGACGTTCCCGTCGTGCAATCTCGCCTACCGCCGCGACCTGTTCGAGCGCCTCGGAGGGTTCGACCCCCGCTTCATCACGGCCGAGGACATCGACCTCAACCTCCGGGCGGTCCGCGCCGGTGCCACCATCCACTACCTTCCCGGGGCGGTCGTCTACCACCACATGCGGACGACGTTCCTCCGGTTCCTCTACCAGGCGTTCTGGAACGGTTACGGCCGCAAGCAGCTGACCGAGAAGCACGGTAGCCTCTGGGGGCGGTACCGGATCCGGCGGCTCCTTTCGGGCCAGCGGACGGCGATCGCCTGGGCGCGGCTGGTCGCCGCCCTCGCCGGGTACGTGACCCGCGTCGTCACCGGCGGCGCCGCACGGCTCGAACCCGAGGCCGCGCCGGCGCCCGAACCCCGGGCGTCGGCCACGGAATGAGAAGAACGTTCGACCGGGGGAGCGCCCGGGCCCCGCGACGGGACGCCTAGTTCGCCTTCAGCAGTTCGGCGACCTTGACGACCTCGCTGAGGACCTTCGTCACGTCGGCCGTCTGGTCGACGACGGCCACGAGGAGGGCCTTCTTGCCGCTCCCGACGATGATCGTCTTCGAGTCGTTGCCTTCGATCACGATCCGCTCGGGCGGAGCGCGGTTGAGTTCGGTGTTCGCCGTGGCGGCCGCCCCGAGGATCGTCGCGCACATGATCGCGAACGTCTCGGTGTAGACACCGGCCGGCACGTCCGCGTAGAGGACGAGGCCGTCCCGGGAGACCAACGCGGTCGCGATGCCCGCGATGCGGGTCTTGAGGTCCTTGATCACTGCGCCGACGTTCCCGGTGGCCATCATCTAGTGCACTCCCTACAGCTCCTCAATTCGGAATCGACATTCGGGGTGCCCGGTGCTGGCACACATCTCTTCGGTACACTTAACGCGCCCCCCCTTAAAACGTTCGTAGAACTCGCGGAGGATGCCGCGCAGCCGGTGGCACGTCGGGATGTCGCTCGGGGCGACCTCGATCGACCCCCGGACGACCACCTCGGTGTCCGTGAACGACATCTCCTCGACCCAGCCGCGCTCCTTCAGTTCCGCGGCGGCCCGTTCGAAGAACTTCGGGCGGTCCTTGAGGGCCTCCTCCGCCATGTCGGTGCCGATGACCGAGCCTTCCTTGAAGAACAGGCCGTGGCAGGCGTGGGACATGACGCCCTCGTAGAGCTCCTTGATCTGGCGGAGCTCGGTCTGGTCGATCTTGACGTAGCGCATGGCCGCGCGGGGAGCGCGGACTATCGTATATAGGTTCGTCGGGCCGACGCCGGGGTTATCCTTCGGAGTCTTCCGCCGCATCGTCCGTCTCCCCCGAGCTGCCACCCGCGGCGAGGGCCGCCTCGAGGCCATCGAGCGACGTCGCGCGCCCGGATTGGACCTTCGGCCACGCGTCGTGCCGGTCGACCAGCACGGACGCAAGCCCGGCCCGCGCCGCGGCCCGGGTGTCGCTCCAGAAAAGGTCCCCGACGAACGCGACGCGCTCGGCCGGGAGTCCGAGGCGGTCGACCGCCGCACGGAACGCGCCCCGAGCGGGAGGCGGGTGCTCCCCCTCGCCGGTCACCAGGAGGCGCGTCGGCTCGATCCCGACGCGTCGGGCGAGCCACTGGGCCGATTCTACCGGGAGCGGAGTGACCACCCCCCACGGGATGCCGGCGGTGCGCAGCCGCTCGAGCGCCCGCGGAACGTCGGGGAACGCCTCCACCTCGCCGGCCGGTCGCAGCATCCGCCGGACCACCGCCTCGGTCTCGGCCCCGGGGACCGGGCGACCGGCGACCTCGGCCAGCGTCGACCGGAGATGCCGGAGCACGGCGGGAAGGTCGGTGGGTGGCTCGCGACCGGTGAGCCCCCGCCACCGTCGGCGGTCCCAGGCCTTGAGCGAGCGGCGGATCGCGGCGCGGACACGCCGCTCGCCGAGCACGGGCCCCTGGGGGTGCCATGCCCACTGCCAGGCCCGGGGGGTCTGGAACGGGACCAGTACGTCGTCGAGGTCGAACAGGAGGCCGTCCACTGCCCCGGGGCCATACGGTAGCGACACGGTCGTCGGGTTCAGGCGCGGCCGCTCTTCTGGAGCTCGAGAAGGTCCTCGGTCGAGACCTTCTCTCCTTTCTTGAGCCGCGCGAGGAAATCCTCCTCCTTCGGAGGCTGCGCGTCCGCCCAGCTGGGAGGCGCACGTCCGCCGCGCGCGGCGTAGAGCATCTTCTCGATGTCGCGGACCTCCTCGATCGCCGAGATGTGGGCCCGGTGGGCCTCGTCGGCCGCGGACTTCACCTCGATGAGCTTCGTCTGGACCTCGTCGGCCCGGCGGCGGAGCTCGTCCACGGATTCGTAGAGCAGGACCATCGCCTCGTGCTCGGTCTGGGCGTCGACCGCGTACTGCCCGACCGCCGCGTGGTGCTTCTCGGCCTCGTCGCGCGCCTCGGCGAACGATTTCATCGTCTGCTCGACCTCGGGGTCCTGGCGCAGCTCCGCGTCCTGGTCGCGGATCGCTCCTTCGAGCCGCTTCATCTCCTCGATGAGCCGCTTCTCCTGGTCGCCGGTGAGCGCGGTCGTCATGTGACGGAACTCGAGCTCCTTGAGCTCCTTGCGCAGACGCCAGACCGGGACCGCCCCGGGGCGGGGCGCGCGGGCCCGCTTCAGCTCCTGGACCTTGTCGCCGAACTCCTGGAGCTTCCGGTTCCACTCCTCGCGCAGGCGCTTCTCCTCGCGGACCTGGTCGTTCAGCTGGTCGCGGTGCCGCCGGTGCTCCTGCGCCTCGGCGCTCTTCTCGTGGAGCTCGTCGACGATCCGGCCGCGCTCGTCGGCCGTCGTGCGCGCCTCGGCGTTGAGCCGGTCGCGTCGCGCCCGGTGCTCGTCCGCTCGCGCGTTGGATTCGGCCCTCTTCTGCTCGAGTTCTTCGCTCGCGTCGGTCAAACGGCCACCGCCCGCCGTGATCATTCAGTGTCGGGGAGGCGTTCGACAGGAACGGCCGATATAAAGACTTCCGAGCGGCGGCGACCGCCGTTGCGCCTCCCGCGTCAGCCTCATATGCGAGGGGCCAGATGAATCGCGCCGTGGAAGAGGTCGGACGCATCTTCGGGGACGTCGGCCTGGGCCAGTTCCAGCTCTCGCTCTCGAGCCCGGTCGAACGCGGCGACTACCTCACCGTCGTGGACGAGATCCACGGCAAGGTGCTCTGCCAGCTGGACGACCTGAAGCGCAAGAGCGACCTCGGCCTCGAGGCCGCGGGCGCCCTCCTGCCGACCGACGAGGGGCACGTCCACGAGAGCCTCCTCGGGGACGCGCGGATCATCGGGTTCCGCGACGAGCAGGGGCTCGTCAAGCTGCCGACGATCCCGTTCCGCCCGGGCGCCCACGTCTTCCGCGCGGAGGAACCGCTCATCGCCGAGGTCCTCGGGCTGAAGCACCATTCAAACACGGGCGCCTACGTCGGGCTGCTCCGCAATCACAACCTGCGGGTCGAGCTCGACATCAACCAGCTCGTCCAGCGACACGTCAGCGTCCTCGCGAAGACCGGCGGCGGGAAGAGCTACCTCCTCGGGGTTCTCATCGAGGAGCTGCTCCGTCACAAGGTGACGTGCGTGATCATCGACCCGCACGGGGAGTACGGCTCGCTCCGGGTTCCGGCCGAGAAGAACGGGATCCACGCCCGGTTCAACGTCGAGTCCCAGGGGTTCGGCAAGCAGATCCAGGAGTACTCGCCGGACGTCTCCCTCAACCCGATGGCGAAGCCGCTCACGTTCTCGCTCCGCCACATCGACCCCCGGGACCTCCTCGTCTTCATGGGCCTCACGAACGTGAAGACGTTCCTCGCCCCGCTCAAGGGGATCATCGAGCGGGTCGCCGCCTCGACCCCGGACTTCACGGTCCACGACCTCGTCCGCGCCGCGGAGGGGGGCGAGGGGGCGGTCGCCGAGACGCTCCACGAGCGGCTCGAGTACGTGGAGCAGACCAAGCTGCTCGGACCGGTCGGCACGAGCCTCAACGACCTCGTGAAGAAGGGCGAGGCGACCCTCGTGAACCTGCGCGGGGTCGCGCCGGACGTCCAGGAGCTCGTGGTCGCCCGGATCGCGCTCACCCTGTTCGAGAACCGGAAGAAGGGGAAGATCCCGCCGCTCTTCCTCGTCATCGAGGAAGCGCACAACTTCGCGCCGCAGCAGGGCAGCGCCACGTGCTCGCGGATCCTCAAGAACATCGCGAGCGAGGGCCGGAAGTTCGGGCTCGGCCTGTGCGTCGTCACCCAGCGGGCGGCGCGGATCGACAAGAGCGTGCTCTCTCAGTGCAACACCCAGTTGATCCTCCAGGTGACGAACCCGCTCGACCTCAAGGCGATCGCCCAGTCGATCGAGGGGCTCACGCCCGGGATGACGGAGATGATCCAGTCGCTCCCCGTCGGAACCGCCCTCATCACGGGCGGCGGCTACCACACTCCGCTGTTCTGCGAGGTCCGCCCGCGGGCGACCCGGCACGGCGGCGAGTCCGTTCAGATCGTCGCGGCCTGAGCTCGGGACCGCTCGGGGCGTACGGAGCGCCCCGGCGGTCCCGGCGCGCGCCCTACGAGGGGCGGGGCGCGTCCGAAAGGTACCGGGTCACGAGGCGCACCCCGAAACCGGTCGCCCCGGGGTTCTGGTAGCTCGGCTGATACTTGCGGGTCGTCGCGGTGGTGTATGCCGCCCCGGCGATGTCGAGGTGGGCCCACGCGGTCCCGCCGACGAAGTTCTCGAGAAAGGCACCGGCCGTCAGCATCCCGCCGACCGGGATCTCGGTCGAGTTCCGGACGTCCGCGAGCTCGCTCTTGACGAGCGCCCGGTGGTAGTCGGTGAGCGGCATCCGCCAGACCGGCTCGCCGGTCGCCGCCGAGGCGGCGAGGAGGCCGTTCGCGAGGCGGTCGTCGGTCGAGATGAGCCCCGCGGTGTCGTCTCCGAGGGCGACGACCTGCGCTCCCGTCAGCGTTGCGAGGTCGATGATCTCGTCGGGACGGTACTGCGCGACGACGTAGCCGAGCGCGTCCGCGAGGACGACCCGGCCTTCCGCGTCGGTGTTGAGGATCTCGATCGTCTTGCCGTTGTACGTGCGGACCACGTCCCCGGGCCGGTAGGACGTCCCGCTCGGGACGTTCTCGGCGCACGCCAGGACCCCGATGACCCGGGGCGGCACCTTGAGGAGCGCGGCGGCGCGCAGGATGCCGAGGACCGCGACGGCCCCCGACTTGTCGAACTTCATCTCCTGCATGTGGAGGGCCGGCTTGATCGAGAGGCCGCCGGAATCGAACGTGATCCCTTTCCCGACGACCGCGACGGTCTTTCCGCGTCGCGCGCCGCCCGAGTACTCGAGGACGACCATCCGCGGGGGGTGGGAGGTCGAACCGCCTCCGACCGCAAGGATCCCGCCGCAGTGCATCTCCGCGAGCTTGTCCTCCTCGAAGACCGTGACCTTGAGCCCGAGCTCCTTCCCGAGCGCGCGGGCCTCCTCCGCGAGGCGCTGCGGGGACGCGGTGTCGGCGGGCAGGTTCGCGATGTCGCGGGTCCAGACCACCGTCTCGGCGATCGTCCGCTGTTCGTCGACCGCCTTGCGGAGCAGCGTCTCGTCGCGGCCGAGCTCCTCGCCGAGGGCGAGGGTCGTCTCTTCGACCCCGCCGTCGGTCGTGGAGCGGTACTTCAGGAACTCGTAACTGCCGAGGTAGACGCCGTCCACGATCGCGCGGGCCGCGAACTCGCTCGTGACCGGCTCCTGCGCGAAGGCGGCGAGGCGGAACGCGACGGTCCGGGCGCCCTTCCCCTTCAGCGCGCGCACGGCCTCGGCCGCCGCGCGTCGGACGACCTCGTGGTCGAACCGTGCCCGGGGTCCCAGACCGACCAGGATGAGCCGGCCCCGACCGTCGGGCCGATGGATGACCGTGACCTCGCGACGCTTCCCCCGCACTTCGCGGCGGTCCCAGGCGGCCTTGAGCAGGCCCTTCGACGCCGCGTCCTCCTTGGCGAGGGTGCGCGGAAAGGTCGTCTCCTTCTCGCTCCGCTCAAACAGCCCGCTCACGACGGCGTCGGCCGCGGCGGCCGTCGCTTCGCGACGGTCCAGGAGCGCCTTCATCGCCCGTTCCGGGTCTCAGAAGGAGGGGCGGATCTTCTGGCGGTCGATCCGGATACCGGCCGGCGTGATCGCGAGCAGATTCTTCGCGATGCCCGCGACGTCCCCGCCGGTGTCCTTTGCGACGTTCTTCAGGTCGATGCTCATGCGCTTGACCGCGATCTGGTCGTTCGCGATCGACGTGTAGTCGAGGAGCACGATATCGCCCTGGTAGGCGAGCTTCGAGACCTGGTGCAGGTCCTCGAAGCGGAGGATCTCCGCCATCCGAACCGTGCCCTTCACTCCCGCGAGGGCCCCGGCTTCGTCGTCGAACGACATCGACCCCAGATCGAGGAACGATCCCTCTTCCAATGTGTCGGACCCGTGATGGCGCCGGAGGATTCCACTCTTCGTCATGACGCGTGACCTGCTCTCGAGGGCGAAGAGGGGAGGTCGCTTCTTAAGACTATGGTTCCACACTCCTCGAGGGAGGAGTTCCGGGAGAGAGGGCGGGGGCATTCCGGGGGAACCGGAGGCAGAACGTCACCCGGTAGATGTCCTGGCCGTTCTTCCGGCCGAACAGGGTCGCCGACTCCTTGATCGTCGCGCGGAATTTCTGCTTGGCGACCCGCGCGACCGAGCGTGCGGCCAGCGTCTCGGTGAAAAAGACGTCGTACCCCTCCGGCAGCTCCTCGCGCCACGACATCGCCTTACGCCAGTCGGGGCGGCACTCGGCGAGGAGGTCGGACCACGTCCCGTCGAGGCGGGCGTGCAGCGCGGCCGACTTCTCGTTCGACGACCGCTCCAGCCCGCCGCGCAGCTGGAGCACCGCGGTGTAGTACCGCCCGCTCTTTCGGCTGCAGTCCTGGCACGTCTGGTGCTCCGTACGGACCGAAAGCCGGACCTCGACCTCTCGCTCCGCGCCCCGGAAGCCCACCTCGGCGGTGCCGACCAGTTCCCGGATCGTAGCGGTGGCGGAGGTCTCTTCCCATCGGATCGTGCGGAGGCCGACTTCCCGGTGGATCCGGAGGAACGGGGCGAGGTCCTCGGCGGAGAGGAGCGGGCTCGACCCCGGACGCTCCCAACGGGCACCCGCCTTGCGCGCACCGCAGTGCGGGCAGATGACGACGACCGCGCGCTCGGGGACCGCGATCAGCGCCGTCCGGTCCGCGGCGCACTGCGGGCACACACCGTCGGTGAGGGCCCTTCCCGTCGCCCCGCACACCACACAGAACTCGCCGTCCATCGTTCCCCGTCCCGCCCTAGTGCATCGCGATGATCTCGGCGTGCGGGACCCCGCCGAGGAGGCCCGTTCCACCCGGCTCGAGGAACCCCCCTTCCTCGGCCAACCGGAGGACCCTCTCCCCCAGCAGGTTCGCGATCGTGGCCCGCTGGAGCGCCCACACGAGCTCCTCGCGGCTCACCGTCCGTTCCCCGTAGAACTGCCCCGAGATGCGAACGGTCCGGCCGGCGTTCCCGACGGGGAGGTCCCGACCGATGAGCTCTGCGTCGCAGGCCGCGACGACGAACTCCGACCGCACGCGGTGGACCCGCATGACCACACCCAGGTCCGCGCTCATGTCGCTCCTGCTCTACCAGCCCGAAGGGAGGATAAATCGGCCGCCCCCCCCCGCCCGTCTCCTTCCCGGGAAGAGTGCCCGGCCACGGGCCGCTCCCGGTCGCACCGGCGACCCGCCCCGAGATGAAACGTCCGGGTCAGAAGCGGACGAGCTGGAGTCGGTTCGGCCGGGACTCGATGATCTCTCCCTGGTTACGGAGGGTCTGGAGGAGCGCCTCCGCCCGGTTCGCGGGGACGCCGGCCCGCTCGGACGCCGCAATGTACTCCTCGACGGAGAACGTCCCCTCGCCACGATCCTGGAGCTCCCGCATCACGCGCATCACGATGTCGAGGCGCTCCCGCTGGCTGTGGCTCACCCCGGATTGGACGAGGTCGACATCGAGCTTGCCGCCCTCCGTCATCGCGACGCGCTTGAGGAAGTTCTGCATGATCTGGATCGCCCGCTGGGCGTCCTCGACCCCGACCTCGGAGGAGAGCCGGGCCTTGGCCGCGGCCTCGCTGAGCCGAACGAGCGCCTCGAGCTGGCGTGCGGTGATCGGTACGGGCGAATTCGGCTCCTCTCCCTGCTCCCGCACCTTGACGTAGTAGTCCGAAAGGGCGGCGAGGGCCGCGTCCGAGAGCACCGGGCGAACCGTCCGCTTGGCGTAGGCGATGTACTTCTTGAGGAGCTCCGGGGGGAACGGGGCCTCGGTCGAGGTGCCGCGCTCGTTCGGCGCGTAGATCCGCGACTCTCCTTCGCGGTGGGAGGCGAGGATCCCGTTCGCGAGCCGTCGGTCCCGCTCCTGGTTGGGGTGGTCCTTGATCGAGAAGATCACGTCGAACCGCGAAAGAAGGGTCGGCGGGAGGTCGATCTGTTCGGCGATCGTCCGGTCGTTGGTGAACCGGCCCCACTTCGGATTCGCCGCCGCGAGCACCGGACAACGGGCGTTGAGCGTCGCGGTGATCCCGGCCTTCGCGATGGAGGCGGTCTGCTGCTCGAGCACCTCGTGCATCGCCGACCGGTCCTCGGTGCTCATCTTGTCGAGTTCGTCGATCACGGCCATCCCGCCGTCGGCGAGCACCAGCATCCCGGCCTCGAGCACCCAGCGGCCCCCCGCGAAGTCGTCCTTCACGGCGGCCGCCGTGAGACCGGCCGCGGTCGCGCCCTTGCCGCTGGTGTAGATCCCGCGGGGTGCGACCTGGGCGACGTAGCGGAGGAGCTGGCTCTTCGCGGTCCCGGGGTCGCCCACGATCAGGGCGTGGATGTCGCCGCGGACGCGGACGCCGTCCGGATGCTTCTTCTCGACCCCACCGAACAGTTGGAGCGCGATCGCCTCCTTCTCCTCCTCCATCCCCTTGATCGTCGGGGCGAGGGACATGACGATCTTGTCGACGACGGTCGGATCGCCCTGGAACCCGAGGAAGAGGCGTTCCTCTTCCGGTGTGATCTCGATCTCGTCGTACTCCTGCTGCTTCCACTCGACCGAGTTCCCGAGCACGAGCAGGTCGAACGTCGTGTTGCGCACGACGCCGCCGCGGGAGGCGCTCGCGCGTTGGAAGCTCTTCAGCACCCCGTTCAGCACGACCCGGTTGCCCGGGAGGACGTGGCCGGCGAGGTCCTCGGTGAGCATGACCGAAAGTCCCTGCGGATGCGCTCCGTGCTTCAGGATCTCGGGATTCTCCTGGATCTCGATCCGTTGGGCGTCCACGTAGAGCGACTTCTCGGGGAGGAGGCGGAACCGGGTTCGGCCCTGGGGCTTCCCGCAGCCTCCCTGCGACTCCGGGCACTCGAGTGGCTCCCGGAAGACCATCGAGGCCTCGTCCTGGGGTTCGTGGAACTCGGTACGGCACGCGACGCACTGGAAGACGGCGTCGCGGATCTGCGGCCGGACCTCGGTCACCCGTCGGACAATCCCGTCCAGTGCGATGAACCGGTTGAGGTCACTCTCCCGGATCTCGCGGATCAGGCGATGGGCGGTCGCCGGTAGCCCGGTGATCCGCAGGCGCAGCCCGTCCGACTCCGCGTCGGCCACCGGCAGGAGCTCGCGCATCGCCCGCTGTCCCGCGCCGACGACCTCCTCGGGTCGCTCGAGCAGGAGGTCCGCGAGAGAGGTGTCGGCGCGGTCGATCTCCGCGAAGGGGACGGTGAGGGAGCGCTCCTCGGGGTACCGGTCGCTCAGCGCCAGGATCTCGGGCCGGCGGCCCCCCTCCTCGAGCACGGACGCCCAGTGGCTCTGGAGCTCGGGCGGCGCGGGGAGGGTCCTCTTGACGGCAGCCATGCAAACGTATCCTTCACGGGTCGAGGCGGTACCGGTCGCGGGGGAACAGGCGGGCCTCCCGTATATTGGGGAGCCCCGCCAGCATCCCGACGAACCGGTCGAGGCCGAATCCCCAGCCCCCGTGGGGGGGGATCCCGTAGCGGAACGCCTCGAGGTACCCCTCGAAGTTCGCCGCGTCGAATCCGGCCGTCGCGAGGTTCTCCCGCAACCGGTCGATCCGGTGCTCTCGCGGCCCCCCGCTCGCGATCTCGAGCCCGTTGAACTCGAGGTCGAAGTAGCCCGTGAGCTTTGGGTTGTCGTCCTTCCGCCCCGCGTAGAACGTCTGGGCCTTGACCGCGGTCGGGAAGTCGATGATGTAGTAGAACGGGGTCCCGAGGTCCTTCGCCACCCGGACGCCGATGATCTTTTCGTCCTCGGTCCCGAAGTCCCGTTCGGCGCCCGGGCGGCCCAGCCACTCCTCGCACGTGGCGAACGGGATCCGGGGGAACGGAGTGCTCACCGTGGGGATCGCCTCGGCGAGCGGGTTCGCGTGCGCCCCGAGCCGCTCGCGCGCGTAGCGCAGCGTCTCGGCGACGACCCCTTCCAGGGTCGTCCGCAGCTCCTCGGCGCCCTCGATGTATCCCATCTCGGCGTCCAGGCTCGTGAATTCGGTCAGGTGACGGACCGTGTCCGACGGTTCGGCGCGGAACGCCGGAGCGATCTCGAAGACCCGCTCGAACCCCGCACCGATCAGCATCTGCTTGTACAGCTGCGGGCTCTGGGCGAGATAGGCGGGCCGGTCGAAGTAGTCGACGCGGAACAAGGTCGCGCCGCCTTCGGCTCCTTGCCGGAGCAGCTTCGGGGTCTCCACCTCGAGGAACTCCCGCTCGGTGAACGCCCGGCGGAATCCTTCGAGCACCGCGGCTCGCAGCTCGAAGACGGCGCGGACCGCGGGTTTCCTCAGGTCGAGTACGCGGTGGTTCAGCCGGGTGTCGAGTTCCGCCCCGACCTTGTCGACGACGCCGAGGGGCAGCGGAACCTCGGCCCGCGTCAGCACCCGGATCGTCGTCGGGAACAGCTCCACCCCCCGGTGGGACTTCTCCGAGCGGCGCACGGTGCCCTCGACCTCGAGGACGGACTCGCGCGGGAGTTCGGCCAGGAGCGCGAACAGTTCCGGGTCCGCGGTGCCCTTCTTCAGGGTGACCTGGGTCGTTCCGGTGACGTCCCGGACCAGGGCGAACGCGACCCCCCCGAGGGCGCGGTAGTCCTCGAGGTGTCCGGCGATCCGGACGACGACGTCGTCCAGCGCGCGGAGTTCACGCGAGCGTCGGCGGGGCGGCGACAGCGGTCGCGACCTCCTTTCGGGCGAGGGCCGCCCGGACGAGGCTGAGAAAGAGGGGATGGGGAGACTCGGGGCGGGAGAGGAACTCCGGGTGGTACTGGACCCCGACGAAGAACGGATGGCTCGTGATCTCGAACACCTCGACCCGACCGTCGACGCTCACTCCCGTGATCTCGAGGCCGTTCCGGCGGAACCGCTCGAAGTACGCCGGATTGATCTCGTAGCGATGGCGGTGACGCTCCCAGATCTCGTTTCGGCCGTAGACTTCGGAGATCTTCGAGCCCGGCGTCAGGAGCACGCGCTGCGCCCCGAGGCGCATCGTGCCTCCCATCCCGTCGAGGGTCTTCTGCTCCTCTAGGAGGCAGACGACCGGGTCCGGAGTGCCCGGGTCGACCTCCGACGCGTTCGCCCGCGGAAGACCGAGAACGTCCCGCGCGAACTCAACGCCGGCCATCTGGAAGCCGTAGCAGATCCCGAGGAACGGGATCCCCTGCGTACGGGCGATCTGGATCGCACGGACCTTCCCCTCGACCCCCCGCGAGCCGAACCCCCCGGGAACGAGCACCGCATCCGAGCGCTCCAACCGGGCCACGAGGGTCGGGTTCTTCGGGATGTCCTCCGAATCGTACCACTGGAGCCGAACCTCCTTGCCGAGGTGCCCCTGGACGTGGTGGAACGCCTCGATGTGCGAGAGGTAGGCGTCGCGCAGCTCGGTATACTTCCCGACGATCGCGACCTCGACGGAACCTTCGCATCGGCGGTACGTTCCGAGGAACTCCTTCCAGGCGGCGTGGTCGGGGGGTCGGTCGGGGAGTCCGAGGATGCGGGAGAGCAGTTGGCCGACGCCCTGGGCCTCGAGCACGAGCGGCACCTCGTAGATCACCGACTGATCCGGTACCGAGATGACCGCCTCGGGCGGAACGTCGCAGAACAGGGAGATCTTCGCCTTGATCTCGGGCGCGAGGGGCGCCGGACCGCGGGCGATGATCAGGTTCGGTCGGATCCCGATCGCCCGCAGCTCCCGGACTGAGTGCTGGGTCGGCTTGGTCTTCGCCTCGCCGACCGGCCCGACGACCGGGACGAGGGTCGTGTGCACGAACGCCATGTGTCCCTCGCCGAGCTCGTAGGACAGTTCCCGGAGCGCCTCGAGGAACGGCATCGACTCGATGTCGCCGACCGTTCCGCCGACTTCGACGAGGACGACCTCCGCCCCCGCCGCCTGCCCAACCTCACGGATCGCCCGCTTGATCTCGCCGGTCACGTGCGGGATGATCTGGACAGTGTTGCCGAGGTAGTCGCCCCGGCGTTCCTTCTCGATGACCGAGCGGTAGATCTTTCCGGTGGTGAGGTTGTGCGTACCGACCAGGCTCTGGCCGAGGAACCGCTCGTAGTTCCCGAGGTCGAGGTCGGCCTCCGTGCCGTCGTCGAGGACGAACACCTCGCCGTGCTGGTACGGGTTCATCGTGCCCGCGTCGACGTTGAGATACGGGTCGATCTTGACGATCGTGACGGCGATCCCGCGGGCCTTGAGGAGGCGGCCGAGCGAGGAGGTCGTGATCCCCTTCCCGAGGCCGGAAATCACCCCTCCGCTGACCGCGATGACCTTCATTCCGAACCTTCGCGGGGTCGTAGAGGGCGCCTGCCATAAGGTCTGTGGAGGCGACGGGGCCTCCGGCACGCGCCGGACGGCGCGCGAGGCGACTAGCGCGGACCGAACGGCACGCGTCGGCCCGACGGGTCTCGATGCGCTCGGGCGAACTCGGGGAGCGGCAGCAGTCGTTCCGCCGGGAACACGGGCCCGTCCACGCAGACGTGGAGCGGCCCCAGGGCGCACGCGTCGCACATCCCGAGGGCGCACTTCATGTGCCGTTCCACCGAGCAGAACACCGGCACCCGGACCTCGCGGGCGGCGGTGGCGACCTTCTGCATCATCACCTCGGGCCCGCAGGTCCACACCGCATCGAACGGCTCGCGCGAGAGCAGCTCCGCGGCGACCGAAGTGACGTACCCTTTCGTTCCTTGCGAACCGTCGTCGGTCGCGACCTCGACCCGTGCCCCCATCTTCTCGAACCGGTCACGGAAGAGGAGCTCGGGGGCCTGCGTCGCGCCCAAGGCCACGGTCAGTCGGGTCCCCTCGGCCGCCGCGAGCTCGGCAGCCGGCGCGAGCACCGCGGAGCCCGACCCGCCGCCCACGACGAGGACGCGGCGCGGAGAGCGGTCGAAACGGTTGCCGTACGGTCCCCGGACACCGAGGCGATCGCCGGGCCGGACCTCCTGGACGTTCCGGCTCGTCGTTCCCATCGCCTTGACGGTGATCCCCTTCGACCCCGCGCCGGTGTAGGAGAGGGACATCGGAAGCTCGTCGTCGCCCGGGAACCACACCATCACGAACTGTCCGGGCTCGGAGCGGGCGTCGTACGGGAAGCGCAGCGTGACCGTCGACGGGGTCTCCTGCACCCGTTCCGTCACTTCTACGATGGTGCGCACGGCGCGCGTACGCGCCCCGCGATATAGCCCCTAGGTGACCGCGGGGGCGTGGAGTCACGATTCGTTACGCCTTCGCCGCGTGGGCGACGCCTACGGCCTCCGCGACCGAGGCGCATCCGAGCGCGTCCAGACGCGCCGACAGTCCCGTCGCGAGTCGACCGAAGATCCCGATCCCCTCCCGGGTCACCGCCGTGCCGACCTCGAGGGCCCGCGCCCCCGCCATGAGGTACTCGAGGGCGTCGTCCGGGCTGGAGATCCCGCCGACGCCGATGATCGGCACCCTGACCCGGTCGTAGATCTGCCAGACGCACGCGAGGCCGACCGGCTTGATCGCCGGGCCGCTGAGCCCGCCGAGGCCGTGCGCGAGGACCGGTCGCCGGAGCCGAACGTCGATCGCGAGCGCGCGCAGCGTGTTGATCGCACTCACCGCGGCGGCCCCCCCCTTCTCGGCGGCGACCGCGAGCGCGGCCGGGTCGGGGGTGTTGGGGGTGATCTTGGCGATCACCGGGATCGATACCCGGCGGACGACGGCGCGGACGATCTCCTCGACCTCCGCCGGGTCGCTACCGACCTCGGTGCCGTAGCCCTCGGCGTGCGGGCAGCTCAGGTTCAGCTCGATCGCGAGAACCCCGGTCTCCGCCATCCGCCCGGAGAGCCGGGCAAATTCCTCGGGGTCTCCGGCGAACACCGAGCCGATCACCGCCGCGCCCGCGGAACGCGCGATCTCGATCTCGCGAGGATACTCTTCGATGCCCGGGTTCGGCAGGCCCATCGCGTTGAGGAGACCCCAGTCCGAGTACTCCTCGATCGTCGGGTTCGGATAGCCCGGGCGCGGAGATCCTCCGATCGACTTGGTGATCACGCCGCCGGCGCCCGCGGCCCAGGCACCGGCCAGGGAGTCCCCGCTCTCGCCCCAGATCCCGGAGGCGAGGAGGAACGGATTGCGGAGCGCCAGCGCGCCGACGCGCACCGCAAGGTCGGCCACGATCGCGACTCAGATGTGGTGGCCTTAAATCGCCTCGGTCGGGTGCGCTCCGGCGATGCAGCTCGAACGGCTGACCGACGCCGCGAGAGAGGCCTTGGAGAAGGCGTTCCAGCGCGCCGCCGAACTGCGGCACACGGCGGTCGAACCGGAGCACCTCCTGGGGGCCCTCCTGGCCGCGCCGGACGGGACGACCACCTCGCTCCTTCAGACGCTGCACGTTCCCGCGGACCAGCTTCGGGGCCGGCTCGAGGAACGACTCGCGAGCCTCCCCACGGCGGAGCACGTCGCCCCGTCCGACCAGTATCTCTCGCGGGGACTTTCCCAGGTGATCGACGCCGCAGAGGCCGAAGCGGCGCGGCGGAAAGACCGCTACACGACCGCGGACGAGCTCCTGCTCGGGATTTGCTCCGTCGCGGGCCCGGCACGCGACCTGCTCGAGGAGTTCGGCGTTCGCCGGGCCGCGGTCGAATCCGCCCTGGAAGGGCTCCGGGGCTCCGACCAGCCGGTGTCGAGCCGCGGGGAGGAGGCGCAGTACCGGGCCCTCGAAAAGTACGGAAAGGACCTCACGACACTGGCCCGAGAGCGCAAGCTCGACCCGGTCATCGGGCGGGACGACGAGATCCGCCGGGTGATCCAGATCCTCTCGCGGCGGACCAAGAACAACCCCGTCCTGGTCGGGGACCCCGGGGTCGGGAAGACCGCCGTCGTCGAAGGGCTCGCGCTCCGCATCGCCGTGCGCGACGTCCCCGAAAGCCTCCGAGAAAAGCGGGTGATCGCACTCGACCTCGGGGCGCTCCTTGCCGGCGCGAAGTTCCGGGGCGAGTTCGAGGAGCGGATCAAGGCGGTCCTCCAGGAGGTGGAGCGCGCGGAGGGGGCGGTGATCCTCTTCATCGACGAGCTGCACACGCTCGTGCACGCGGGCTCTACGGAGGGGGGCGCCATGGACGCGTCGAACCTGCTGAAGCCGGCCCTCGCCCGGGGGGCGCTCCACTGCATCGGCGCCACGACGACGACCGAGTATCGGAAGTACATCGAGAAGGACGCGGCCCTCGAACGCCGCTTCCAGCCGGTCACGATCTCCGAACCGGGGGTCGAGGACACGATCTCGATCCTCCGGGGTCTGCGCGAGCGCTACGAGCAGCACCACGGGGTGCGGATCCTGGACGCCGCGCTCGTCGCGGCGGCCACGTTGAGCGCGCGATATATCCCGGACCGACACCTGCCGGACAAGGCGATCGACGCGATCGACGAGGCCGCGTCGATGGTGCGCCTGACGCTCGACTCCCGGCCCACGGAGCTCGACCAGCTGTCGCGCCGGATCCGTCAGCTCGAGATCGAACGGACCGCGCTGGCCCGCGAGAAGGACGCGGCGACCCGCCTTCGACTGTCCCAACTCGAGAAGGAGCTCGCGAACCTCAGGGAGCGGGAGACCGCGCTCCAGGCGCGGTGGAAGAAGGAGAAGGAGCACGTCGAACAGCTGCGTTCCCTGCGCGCCGATCTCGAACGGGCGAAAGCCGACGAGGAGCAGGCCGAGCGCGCCGGTGACCTCGAGGCCGCGGCGCGGCTCCGGTACGGAACGGTGCCCGAGCTGCAGAAGAGGGTCGAGACGCTCGGCACATCGGTCGAAGGCGGCGGCGAGGCCGGCCTCCTGCGCGAGGAGGTCACCGAGGAAGACGTGGCGCTCGTGGTCTCGAAGTGGAGCGGCGTGCCGCTCAGCCGGCTCTTGGAGGGCGAGACGCAGCGCCTGCTCCACATGGACGAGGAGCTCCGCCACCGCGTGGTCGGACAGGACGAAGCCGTGGACGCGGTCTCGAAGGCGGTCCTCCGGTCCCGCTCGGGCCTCGCCGACCCGAACCGCCCGATGGGTACGTTCCTGTTCGTGGGCCCGACCGGCGTCGGGAAGACGGAGCTCGCGAAGGCCCTCGCGGCGTTCCTCTTCCACTCGGAGAAGTCGTTGATCCGGGTCGACATGAGCGAGTACATGGAGAAGCACACGGTCGCCCGCCTGATCGGCGCCCCGCCGGGGTACGTCGGGTACGAAGAGGGCGGCCAGCTCACGGAGAGGGTCCGGACCCACCCCTACACCGTCATCCTGTTCGACGAGATCGAAAAGGCGCACCCGGACGTGGTGAACGTCCTGCTCCAGCTGATGGACGACGGGCGCCTGACCGACGGGCAGGGGCGTACGGTCGATTTCCGGAACTCGCTCGTCATCCTCACGAGCAATCTCGGCTCGGAACTGATCGCCGAGGCGACCACCGACGAGGACCGACGCAAACTCCTCGAACCGGCCCTCCGCGCACACTTCCGCCCCGAGTTCCTGAACCGGCTCGACGAGATCGTCGTCTTCCACGCGCTGACGGAGAAGGAGATCGGGGAGATCGTCGAACTCCAGATGGCCCAGGTCGAGGCGCGGCTCTCCGACCGACGCATCCGCCTCCGCACGACCCCCGCCGCGAGGAAGCTCCTCGCGAGGTCCGGGTTCGACCTCCACTTTGGCGCCCGGCCGCTGAAGCGAACGATCCAGCGGCTGGTCGTCGACCCGCTCACGGCGAAGCTCCTCGGGGGCGAGGTCACGGACGGCAGCGAGGTCACGGTCGATGCGGTCGGCGACGCGATCCGGCTCTCGGTCGCGCGCGCGAAGGGCGGGACGGCGGCGCCGTGACGACCGGCGTCACGGTGGCGGTCGTCGGCGCGCGGGAGGTCGCGAAGGAGCTCGGCAAGAGGGGCACCGAGTCCGACGTCACGCTGTTCAACTCGGTGCGGGACGACCACGCCGCGACGCTGGTCGAACCCACCCAATTCCCGGACAAGTACACGCCGCTCACGACCGCGCTCTCGATGGCGGACCGGTGCCTGCTCATCGTCGACCAGTTGACGCGGCCGGTCGCGGAGACGATCGCGACGGTCGACGTCTTCGACCTCCCCACGACGCTCGTGATGGGCACGGCGGTCGGGGAGGCCGAGCTCGTCCGCGCGCTGAAGGGCAGCCGGCTCGAAGGAGCCGAACGACGGCCGCTCGACCTCCCGCACCTTCGGGAGCTCGTCGACGGGTGGAGCGCTCCGGCGGTCGATGGGCCGGTCCTCGCACCGATCGACCATGCGTTCCCCGTCAAGGGAGTCGGGGCGGTCGCGCTCGGGGTCGTCCGGCGCGGCACGCTCCGTCCCCACGAGAAGCTCCGGCTCTGGCCGACCCCGAAGGTCGTCGAGGTCCGTTCGATCCAGGTCCACGACGTCGACCGCAAGGACGCCGGCTGCGGCGAGCGGGTCGGCGTCGCGCTGCGCGGCGTGGAGGCCGACGAGCTGGCGCGCGGACAGGTCCTCGCACCGGAAGGATCGCTGCGGGAGGGGCCGAGCCTCGTCGGCGGACCCCTCGTTCGCTGCCGGTACTACCGGGGGGACGCAGGCCCGGGCGCGCAGGTCAACCTCGTCGTGGGCCTGCAGACGGTGCCGGCATCGCTCGACGAATCGGGCGGGCCGGTCACCAAGGTGACCGCGGACCGACCGGTCGTCTACGGGCCCGGGATGCCGGCGTACCTGCTCGACCTCTCGGTCCCCGCCGGGCCCCGGATGGTCGGACGCTTCGAGCTCGGCCCGGGAAACTAGGGCCGCATCGCTGCCGCAGCGAGCGTCGGCGCTAGGCGAACATCGTGACGGATTCCTTGCGGAGCTCTTCCTCGCCGACGACCTTCTCGATCGCCCGGTCGAAGTCCGCCACCGTCACGGTCTCTCGCTCCTCGCGGATCGCCCACATGCCGGCCTCGGTACAGATCGCCCGGATGTCGGCGCCGGTCGCACCCTCGCACCGGCTCGCGAGCGCCTCGAAGTCGACCGCCTCGCGGATCGCCATCCCGTGGGAGTGGATCCGGAAGATCTCCGCGCGACCCTGGTAGGTCGGCACGGGGATCTCGATGATCCGGTCGAAGCGACCGGGGCGGAGCAGCGCGTCGTCCAGGATGTCCGGACGGTTGGTCGCCGCGATGATCTTGACGTTGGAGAGCGGCTCGAATCCGTCCATCTCGGCGAGGAGCTGCATGAGGGTGCGCTGCACCTCTCGGTCCCCGCTGGTCGCGACCTCGAGACGTTTCGCGCCGATCGAGTCGACCTCGTCGATGAAGATGATCGTCGGCGCCTTCTCCCGGGCGAGCTGGAACAGCTCGCGAACGAGGCGCGCGCCCTCGCCGATGTACTTCTGCACGAGTTCGCTGCCGACCAGGCGCACGAACGTCGCGTTCGTGTGGTGGGCGACGGCCTTGGCGATCATCGTCTTGCCGGTGCCGGGCGACCCGATCAGCAGGACCCCCTTCGGCGGGTCGACTCCGACCTTCTTGTAGAGCTCCGCGCGGAGGAGCGGGTACTCGACCGCCTCACGGATCTCGCGGATCTGGTCGTTGAGGCCGCCGATGTCCCCGTAGGTGACGGACGGCTTGTCGACGATCTCGCTCGCGGTGACGAGCGGGTCGAGCGACGCCGGCAGGACCCCCATGACGGCGAGGGTCTGCTTGTTCAGCGCGACGCGGCTCCCGACCGTGATCTTGCCGTGTTCGACCGTCTCGGCCGAGTTGACGACGAAGTCCGGCCCGGTCGACGACTTGACGATCACGCGACCGTCGGTGAGCACGTCCCGGACGCTGCCCACGATCAACGGGGGATACCGCAGCCGGTCGAGCTCCGTCTTGAGCCGCTTGACCTCCCGTTGCAGCCGGAGGATCTCGGCCTCCATGTAGTGGCGCTCGCTCTCGACGCGCTTGATCGCCTCCGCGAGCTGGGTGTTGCGCAACTCCAAAAAGTTCAGCCGGTCGAAGGCATCGTGCGGAGCCGGCGTAACCTCCGGATCACTCATGGTAGCCCGAACCGACCATCGTGGTCGTTTCCGGAATTGACAAAGCGCGCCCCGCTTATAAGCAGTCGTTCTAAGGGAATTCCGGAATCCTCTCCCGTGAACGACGCGACGGTGATTCGAGCGAGCGCGTTCGCCCCGGCGCACGTCACGGGCGTCTTTCGCCCGTCCCCGCGTGCGCGAGATCCGCGCGCCCGCGGGTCGATCGGCGCGGGGGTCGTGCTCGAGCTCGGGGTCCGGGCGACCGCGGAGTTTCGGGCCGGACCGACGCGACGGCTCCAACTGACGAGCGATGTGCCCATTCCGCTCCCGATCTCCGAGAACGTCGCCCGACGCCTCGCCCCTCCCGACGCGGGGACACTGCGGGTCCGCCTCGACCACGAACTTCCGATCGGTCAGGGGTTCGGGATGAGCGCCGCCGGGGCGACGGCCACGGCGCTCGCGGTCGGGACGATCTCCGGGCGCTCGCGGGCCGACGCGCTCCGGGTCGCCCATCTTGCGGACCTCTTCGGGGGCGGAGGGCTCGGGGGTGTCGCGGCGATCGTCGGGGGAGGCGGAGTGGAGTTCCGCACGCGCGCCGGGCTGCCGCCGCGGGGCCGGGTGGCGCACGACCCGCTGCCCGGATCGCTCCTCGTGGGGGTGGTGGGCGGCCCGCTTCCGTCGCCCCGACTGCTCGGCGACCCCCGTTTCCTGGACCGCGTCACGGTCGCAAGTGAGGGGTTGGAGGAGCTCCTGGCCGAACCCGGGTCGACCCCGTTCTTCGAGCTGAGCCAGCGGTTCACCGACCGGCTCGACCTCGCGCCGCCCGCACTCCGTCGACTCATCCGGGCGATGCGACGTCGGGGCGCCTGGACCGCCCAGGCGATGTTCGGACGCAGCTTCTTTGCGCGGCCCCGCGGACCGCGACAGCATCGCGAAGTGGTGCGGTGGCTCGAGCGGAGCGGGGTCCGCGCGGTCGAGCTCTCCGCCGCTGCCCGCGGAGCACACGCCCGCCGCCGTTCGCAACCGCTTTAATAGGGCGCCCGTCTGGGCGCCGCCCATGACGCGGAAGCCGGCCCGGATGTACCGGAAGGTAGAGGGCCAGATCTACACCCGTCGCGAGTACATGGGCGGGGTCCCGACCTGCCGGATCACCCAGTTCGACACCGGCGACCTCCGCACCGCGTTCCCCGTCGCGCTCTCCCTCGGGACCGAGGAGGCGGCGCAGGTACGGGACATCGCTCTCGAGGCCGCGCGGATCAGCGCGGTCCGGGTGATGGAGAAGACCTCGGTCAACGAGTACCACCTCAAGGTCCGCCGCTTTCCCCACCAGATCCTCCGCGAGCACAAGATGGCGATGGGGGCGGGCGCGGACCGTATCTCCGACGGGATGCGCGGCGCGTTCGGAAAGCCGGTGGGCCACGCGGTACGGGCCGAGATCGGCAGCGAACTGTTGACGGTCTACACGACCGAGGCGCACCTGGACGACGCAAAGGAAGCGCTGCGCAAGGCGTCGCACAAGCTCCCGTGCCCGACGCGGGTCGTCGTCACCCGCCGGACTTCGTGACCACCGGCCGTACGACGAGTACCGGACACGGTGCGTGGTGGACGACGGCGTCCGACACGCTACCCAAGAGCAGCCGCTTCGCGGCGGAGAGACCCCGCGACCCCAGTACGAGCAGGTCGGTGGGATGCTGCTCGAGATGCGTCAGGATCTCGTCGGTGACGACGCCCTCGTAGGCGACGCCCGTCACCGAGGCGACGCCCGCGGCCTCGGCGCGCTTCACGGCGGTCTCGACGATCTGCCGGTAGTTCCCGATCTCACTCGGGGGGACCCCCGCCGGGACGAACGGCTCGGCCGAGGTGATGTACACCGGAACGATCGGTGCCACGGCGATGATCGCGAGGTCGCTCGAGTAGCGGTGCGCGAGGTCGATCGCGGTGTCGAGAGCCCCCTCGGCGATCGGGGACCCATCGATCGCGACGGTGATCCTTCGGAACGATGCGGCGGGCATAGCGCTCGCACCACGCGCCCGTAGCTACATGGGCGTTGCGCCGGTCGTTCGAGGCGACTCCCCGACGGGCGGCGCCGACCTCCGCGATGCGTGCCGACGGCGACGCAATGCCTTTTTACCGATGGCGGGCCTCTTGGCGGACGATAGGTGTCCCCGTGCCTCCGGTGTGCAGCAATTGCGGTGCAGGCGACTTCGTCTGGGCGAACGAACTCAAGACCGGGACGATCGGTGGCGGCACCCTCTCCCTCCGGTCCCGCGGGGAGCTCTCGATGGGGACTCGGATCTGCCGCGGCTGCGGACACGCGGACCTGTTCCTGAAGGACCCCGCGATCCTTCGAATGCCCCACGTGTGGAGGCCGGGCGAATTCGTACCGATCCCCAGTTCCCCCGGACATCACCCGCCGCACGGGTCCGAACCGAAGCCGCCCGAGTCACCGGCGGCTCCGACTCCGCCTCCCGTCGCGGCCCCGACCCCGCCTCCGCCGCCGGTCGAACCGATGCTTCCCCCGCCCCCGTCCCCACCCATGGTGGTCGAGACGCCGCCTCCCCCTTCCGAGACCCCGGCATCGCCCGACTCGGGAACCCGGAAGAGCACCCGTCGGCGAAGCAAGTCGAAGGGAACGGAGACTCCTTCGGAGACCTCCGCTCCTCCCCCCTGAGGGGGAGCTCCTAACTCCGATCGCGCGGAAGCGCCCACGGCTCTCGTGGGGACCGACGGATTCGTCGCGGCATGTCCCCCCGACCGCAAATCTTGCAAACGTTGTTATACGGCAACTCCATCGCGGTCGTGCTATGCTGCGACACGCAACAATCGGGTTGGTGGTGTTCGTGATGGTGACGTTCGGTTTCGTCGCCGCGGTCTCGGGGACCGTGGCGGTCGGAGCGGTTTCGGGCGCGGTGGTGAGTACCGATCTGCAGAGCGTGTACTTTGCCGCCTCCCCGGCCCAGCTTCCGACGAACGGAAACTGTGGCTCCGGTCTGAGCCTCCTTCACTGCTTTTCGCCCCAGGACATCCAGTCCGCCTACAACTACGGTCCGGCGTACAACGCCGTCGGGGGCTACGCCAACGCCGGCGAAGGGCAGACGATCGTGATCTTCGACGCGTTCGGCGACCCGGCGGTCCGGGCCGACCTGAAGGTCTTCGACCACGAGTTCGGCCTGCCCGCGGCGCACCTGAACATCATCTGCCCCGCCGGATGCCCGAAGCTCGACGAGACCGGCGACACCCCTCTCTCGGACGACGAGATCGGCTGGGGACAGGAGATCAGCCTCGACACCCAGTACAGCCATGCGATGGCACCGGCAGCCACGATCGACCTCGTGATCTCGTGGAACGACAGCAACAACGACATCGCGTTCGCCGAGCAGTACGCGCTCAACCACCACCTCGGAAACATCTGGTCCCAGAGCTTCGGCAGCCCGGAGTGCACGTTCGCCCCGGGACCCGGTCAGCCTTGGTTCGCGGAGAACAACCGGATCTACCAGAAGGCGGCCGCGGAGGGGATCACGATCTACGCTTCCGCGGGGGATGACGGGGCGCAGTTCGGATGCGCGAACCCCTCGTCGAGCTACCCGGCCGACAACCCCTACAACATCGCCGTCACCGGCAGCTACCTGAACCTGACGTTCGCCGCGGGCGCGACGGTCGGGAAGTACAGCTACGAGACGACCTGGGATGACTTCGAGAATCCCCTTCTCATCTCGGAAGGACAAGCCTTCGGGGTGACCGGCGGAGCCCCCAGCCACTACTTCGCCAAGCCCTGGTGGCAGGACGACCACGCCATCGTCCCGTACTCCTGCACGGGCAGCACGGAGGCGAGCTGCACGACGTCGCCCTCGACCTGGCACATCGGCAAGGTCGACGCCGACGTGAGCTACGACGCCGGGGTCAACGGCGGAGTGTTCGGGTACATGAGTTTCTCGCCGGCGATCCCGACCGGATTCTACATCTTCGGCGGGACCAGCGCCGGATCGCCCCAGTGGGCGGCGATCACTGCGATCCTCGACCAGCTGAACGGGGGAGCTCTCGGCAACATCGCGCCGCTCCTCTACCAACTGGGTGGAACGGGTGCGTTCCACGACATCCACGAGGGTTCCAACGCGCTCTACCCCGGAGTCGGGTATGCGTCGGAGTGGGGCTGGGACGCGGCGTCCGGCATGGGGACGCCCAACGTCGGGGGACTCATCCACTACGTCTGAGGGAGAGGCCGCAGCCGTCGGGATCAACCCGTTCCGACCCCTCCGGTCCCGTGCCGGAGGGGCCGTGATTCTTTCTCGGCGGGACGGTGCCCGGCCGGTCCGGTGCCCGGGCCGTGACACCCGTGCACGGCGCGAACCGAACCCCGGGACCTCTCACCGTTCGGCGGCGCTACGCGCGAGCGCTCCGGGGCCCGCCCAGCAGCGGGAGGAATGCGCCCATCATCAGCGCGTAGGTCACGAACAGAGGGGACATCGCGACGACGATCGGACCCACCGAAGCGATCAGCGCCACCCAATTGGTGAAGAACTGGGTCAGAAGCAGCAGCGCCCGGTCTCCGACCACGAGACCCGCCACGGTCGCGACGCCGAGCGACCAGACGAACGCGACCCAGCCCAGAGCGGCCGCCCAGCGCGCGCCGGAAAATTGCGCCTCCCGGCGGAGACCGAAGAAGAAACTCCCGAAGGCGAGGACCACGACCCCCCCGACCGGCCACACGACCCAGAACGGGGTCGTCCCGGATCCCCCGCCGCCCAGGACGATGCTCAGGACTGCGGTCAGGACCGTACCGCCGGCCCACAGGGTGAGACCGAACGAGGGCCACCGCCGATGTCGCGGGGATCCCGGCGGCGCCCGCACCGGCTTCGGATGGAACGCATGCCACTCCCGTAGCCCAAGAAACATCAGATAGAACCCGAGGATCGTCGTCCCGAGGGTACTGTAGTACTCGAGAGGGCCCTGGACCAGGCTGCCGCGCGCCAGGAACTGGTACACCTCGGTCGCGCCCTCGGCCGCGAAACCCAGAAGGAGGACCGCGATTGCGCGGCGCGTCGAGGCCGGTGGTGGGAGGAGCAACCGGACGGTGCGCCGTCGAAGGCCTGGCGGAGCGCGTTGTTCCGGTCCGAGAGGTCCGGGACGTTCGTCCGAAGCAGGGCCGCTCATGTCGGGCAGGAGACCGGGAGATCGCGACGCTCGGACCCGGTCCCCGCCGGATCCGGCAGGGAAAGGGCCGGTTGCTCCGGTCCGACCGAACGCCGGAGGATCGGTCCGCCACCGGAGTAGGCACCGCCCCGAACGATCTCGACGAATTCGCGGCAGGCCGCCGCCTTCTGCCGTGCGCTGCGGGTCGGACCGCCGGGGGCGACGCGCGTCGCGACGGAGTGCCGCCGCGTCTCCGGCCGAGGGCCCAAGGCTGGTAGCGAAATGTTCCGCGCCATGCATTCCTGGGAAAGGCTTGCCTGCGGTTTCCGTTTTCGGTGAACTCCCGAGCGGGGAGCGATGTTGAAAGACGACCTCGGAACGGAGGTCGAGGTGAAGAGCATTGAACGGAAGATTTTGTTCAAGGGGGTGAAGGCGCTCCTCGAAGCCTGGAACTTTCCCGACGCGGAAGCCAGGGAAGGGGCGCGCATCGAGGCTCCCGCTGTCGCACCGTCGCGCGACCCATCTCCGGCGGGGCTCGTCCGCTCAGTTTTGATAGCGGGGCATGGATTTGAACCATGGATCTACGGGTTATGAGCCCGTCGGGATTTCAGGACGGTCGGCCGCGCCGACCGTTTTCCTGACTACCCTACCCCGCTGCGGGCCGGCCCAGCCACGCTCGGTATAAGACGCTTCGACCGAGGAGCGGTGGGGGAGTTGAGTAGCCATCGCTCCGCCAACGACAGCCCGATGAACGTCGAGGGGTTCCGGATCCGTCCCTGGCGCAGCCGTCGGTAGGCGAGCCGAACCGGCACCTCCTCCGTCCGCATCTCCTCCGTCGCGTCGGGGTGGCGAGTTCCCGTGCGGAGCTTCCGTCCCAAGAACAGGTGGCCCCGGCTTACGGAGCGGGACGGGGCTGGGTAGTACCATCCGAGCGGGACCAACTCGCCCGCCAGATATCCGGTCTCCTCCGCGAGCTCCCGGCGCGCGGTTTCGGACGGTGCCTCTCCGGGCTCGGCGAGACCACCCGGGATCTCGAGCAGTGCGGCGCGCAGTACGGGACGGTAGTTCCGTACGAACACGACCTTGTCGTCGTCCGTAACGGCTACCACCGCGGCGAATGACGGGCCGACGAGGCGTAGGTGCGCCATCGTCGCGCCGTCGGGGGTCTGAAGAACGTCCTCGTGGGCCGCCACGTACGCGTTCCGGTAAACGACGCGGGTCGACCGCCGCCTCCAGGCCGGCACGGTTCCGCCAGCGGAGTCGGTGTCTTAACCCCGCGTGGCGCCCGGCGTGTCCTGGGACGAGTCCGAAAGGAACGTCTCGAGGTTCCTCAGCGTGAAGTTCTGAACTCCCTCGAGACGACGGCCGTCGGGGCGGACGAGGACAGGAAAGTGCTCGAGGTGGTGCAGGTGTTCCTCGATGACGCGCCGCAGCGCGGACTCTCTTCCGACGTCCACGATATGAAGGGTCTTCCCCTTTTCCCGGATCGCCGTCCACGCGACTCCGATCGCCTCCACTTCGGCCTCGGAGAGTTCCTTTTCGCGGACCGGCTTGTTGCCATAGTATCCGGAGTTGAACGAGGTCCCCATGACCCGCCCGGAGCCCAAGCCGCTGCTGAAGGTCACAGTGTGGTAGCCCTGGCTCCGCATGCCCTGGATCACCTCGTTCTGGGCGTCCGGCGGGAGGACCAGTCGGATGGTCTCTTCGGACCGGACGTACATCAGTACGTCCCGGTGGTCCAGAGCCGTCATTTTGCCCCCTCCGATGGGTAGCGGTCCGAAGCGCGGGGGAGGAATTACGATTAACGGGCCGTCGCCCCCCGCGCTCCCGAGTCTCGCGTGCGGGTAGTCGCGACTGTCTCCGGGTGAATCCGCGCTCTCTTTTTTCTCTCCATCTGGCGCCGGCGAGCGAGGGTGTGGTACAGCGTTTCGCTGACCGTGCGGAACTGGACGGTACCGCCGGTCTCGAACCGCGTGTCCCGTCGGCGGGGCGTGTCGGCGAGATTGATCGCCGGGGGTCCGAAGATGCGTCCCCGGAGGCGAGGACCGATCGGCGCCCGACCGCATCGTGAGCTTCGTGCGGTACCGAGGCAACGGGTGGCGAGCGGCCGACGGAGCCACCCCCCACGGACCTCCCGGCGTCGGCCCGGCCAGCGGTCCGCCGTCCGAACACGAACCGTCGTGCGGTCCGTACGGCTTCGGGGGGGCCGAAGCGGGACGAGGCGCCCCGAGACGATCTCTTGCCGATCGACGGCGAGCCGCAGGGCCGAAGGAGCGCGTCGGGTCCGCACTCCGGGAATCGACTCATCTCGGATGCTCATCCGACGTGAGCATCGCTTATCGCCTCCGCCGCTTGAATCACGTTCGTGTCCTCGTCCCCTGCCCCGTTGCGTGCACAGTCGACCGGCGAGCCGGTGATCTTCGCCCGGGATCTCCGCCACACCTACGACAGGAAGCACTTCGCTCTCGATGGAGTGAGCTTCTCGGTTCAGCGCGGCGAGGTGTTCGGCCTGCTCGGGAAGAACGGCGCCGGGAAGTCGACCCTCATCAAGGCGATGACGACGCTGATCGTCCCGACCTCGGGCACGCTCCGAGTGCTCGGGATGGACCCCGCCCGGGACGGCACCCGCATCCGGAGCCGGATCGGCGTCGTCCAGCAGGCGGAGTCGTTCGACTTCACCACGGTGGAGGGGAACCTCGACGTCTACGGGATGCTGTGGGGCGTCCCCCGAGCGGAGCGACGCAAGCGGAGGGAAGAGCTGCTGGTGAGATTCGGTCTCGGCGACATCCGCAAGCGCCGGGCGTTCGACATCTCGGGGGGCCAGAAGCGGAGGGTCCAGGTGGCGAAGGAGTTCATGCACGACATGGACGTCCTCTTCCTCGACGAACCGACGGTCGGACTCGACATCATCATGCGACGGACGCTGCTCGACTCGGTCCGGGCCGAGGTCCGCCGGGGCCTGACCGTCGTCTTCACGACGCACAACCTCGAGGAGGCCGACTACCTCTGCGACCGCGTCGCGGTCATCGACCAGGGGAAGATCCTGGTCCACGACACCGTCGAGAACCTGAAGCGGCTCTACGGCGGAAAGAAGACGATCGACCTCACCGTCGGGAACGGGCACGCCGTCGAGTTCTTCGCGGCGCTGACGCGCGAGCTCGGTCCGAACGTGACGGTCACGGTGAGCGGGGCGTCGGCCGTGATCCTCACCGACGACCCGAAGCCGGCGCTCTCCACGATCGCGGCGCTGGCGCAATCGATGAACGCTCAGCTCGAGTGGCTGGCCGTGCGGAAGAACACTCTCGAGGACGTCTTTCTCAGGTCGGTGACCCACTCCGGGGAGGGCGATGGCGCTCCCTAAGCTCCTCCGGTTGATCTACCGGAACATCTGGGTCAACACGGACCCGGGGAGCCTCATCATCCTCGTGGGACTGCCCGGCCTCTACCTGATCTTCTTCGGGTTCGGGTTCCAGTCGCTCTCGACCGGGGGGAGCGGGACGAGCTATCTCGCCTTCCTCACCCCAGGGATCCTCTCGTTCCAGGTCGTGATGGCGGGGACCGTGGGGGGGAGCGTCTTGTGGGCCGACCGCCGGTGGGGCATGTTCGCGCAGCTCCTCTCGGGCCCGTTCACGCGGCTCCAGTACCTTCTCGGGATCATGCTCACTTCGCTCCTGTTCGGCCTCGGGGGGGCCGCCGTGATGCTCGGCGTCGCGTGGGCCCTCCTGGGGACGGGGCCCACCTCGCCGATCGCGCTCGGCATCATGTTCGGCGTGATCGTGCTCGGTTCGATCTTCTTCGGGGCGTTGATGCTGTTCCTCGGCGCCCTCGTCAAGTCGAATACGGCGTACAACAGCATTCAGATCCTGCTGATCTTCGTGGTCAACTTCGCGAGCACCGTCTTCTACCCGCTGTCGAGCGGACTTCCGGTCGCGCTCCAGGTCCTCTTCAAGATCAATCCGCTCACGTACGTGGCGGACGCGGTCCGCGGCGCCTATTCCGGGACCCTCACCCTCACGGACGGATACCAGATCATCGTCCTGGCCATCGAGACCCTCGCCTTCCTGTTCCTCGCGGTCCGAGCCTACCTCCGATCGGAACTCTCGTACGAATGAGCCGGTCGCCGGCGTTCCGGAATCGCACACGTCCGGCGCCCCGTCGCCACAAGGCCGACTCTCGGCTGCTCGCCCCGTGATCCCGCGTAGGGAGGGGTTCCACCCGAATCCGGCCGGCCCGAATCCTGAGGAGAGTGCCCGCTGCGGGGCGGATGTGTTCTCGGGAAGCTCAAACCCGAGTTTGGACATGAGGGCCGTTTTTCTGACGTGAACCCGTGTAGTATCACTTGGGCGTAATTCGAGGGCCGAGGTGGGTTGGACGGACCCGCCGAGTTCACTTGGGGACGAGGGTCGCCAAACCCAGGGCCTTCACGATC
>JBAWFC010000019.1:0-1964 GCA_049591535.1 Thermoplasmata archaeon
GGTCATCGCATATGCCATTACGTATGCACCTACAAGAGGTTGCCGGTCGACCGGAGACGCGATCTACGAGGGAGGAACAGGGATTGGGTAGGCACCTGCTACCCAAACTGCCGGGAGGTCAGGTCAGATGGGGCCCCGAACGGTCCTCGATCGTCGCGCGACCGCGTGGGAGGCTAAGGGGTGCATCGACGATAATCAGTCCGGGAGGCCGGTCCGAGACGAACCTCCGGACCTCCGCATCGGAGAACGCCACGGACGTCTCTGTCCGCGTCGGACCCGTGAGTCGGCAGCACCCGGTGGCTCTCCTCGGGGACCCCGCGAGGTCGAGACCGACCACGGACACGGTGCGACCCGGGCCGCGTCGGTCCCCACGAGCCGTCGACCCTCCGGTCACGGAACCTTCGGGGAACGCAGGCCGTGTCGGAGCTCGAGCCCAGGGATGCGGTTCGTCCGGACGTGGAGCGCGCCGCATCGCGCCCCGTCGTCGATGGTACGCCACGGAACGCGACCGGTCGGTCCGTCGTGCCGATGCCGCGTCACCGTGCCCCGCCCCGGGCGTCGAGCCGTGGACGTAACGGGAATGGTCCGCCGCCTCTCCGCCGGGTGCTTCGGCCCGTTCAACGAGAGCGTCGTCTCGGAAATCCGGTCGAGAACGGTATCGGCGGGTCGGGCTCCGCCCGGCCGGACCAACTCGTGCGGCCCGTCCTTCTTCGAGCCGGTGCGACCCACACGGACGAACCCGCGTCGGCCGCCGCGAGGCTCGCTCCGAGGGCAGACGATGCTGCAGACGTGCGCTTCGATGGAGTACCTCGGCTCGTTCGAGTTCGCCATGAAATCCGTTCCGAGTGGCTGGAACATCGATTCGCGGTAGATAGTGGTTCAGCGCTGGGGTTGAAGTAGGATGGCGCCCTATGCTTCATCGCTATGCCCGGCAAGAAAGGCAAGAAGAAGGCCAAGAAGCGGTAACCCCGCAGGGGTTGCCCACGCCGCGTCACCGGGGATTGCGTGCGCGGACCTCTCGCACCGGCCGAGCGGCCGATGGAAGTCCGCGGATCCCTTCCGGTGGCGCGACGCTAGATCGATTCGAGTAGTGCCTCTCGGCTCAGGATTCGCCGGGACTCTTCGGCAGTGTCTCCCGGGACCGCATGGAGCTTGGCAAGTTCCCGCCGGTCCAGTTGGAGCACCCGCGCCTGCAACCATTCGTATTCGTGAAAGATCAGCGGGTCGCCCAGGTCGTGACGCAGCCGACCGACCCAGTCGACCGGATTCCGCAGGGCCCACCAGTACGAAGTGATCCAGGTGCCGAACGCCTCCCACACGAGCTCCTCGTTCAACACCTTGCGATGGGTCAGCGTTCCGATGAGTTCGAAGAACGTGACGACCTCCAGGCTGGCGATGTCCTCGTGGGCCTGCTTGAGCAGGCGTTCGCTGATGTGACGACGAACGCTGCGCATCCGGGTTGAGTCGAACTTGTCACGCAAGCTCATCACCGCGTTCGCGGAGTTCAGTACCTGCGCCTGTCGGGTCTGCCACAGGAGGATGATGAGCGTCCCCGTGGCGAGCGCCCACGTACTCAGCGCGGTCCAGAACGCGACGCTCGGCCAATCGATCTCGACCATTACGTGATCCCCGGATCGCTCCGCCTCGGTACCCGGGCACGTGCGGCGACTCGGATAACTTCACGCCGGGAAGCCGAGTGGTCACCGTTCCGTCGCTTTCGATTCCTCTCCCCGGGACTGGGGACGGCGTCGACGGAGGAGACTCGGCGACGACCTACGCGGCGCGGTGCGCGCTCCAACGGTGTCTCCGTAGGTCGTCCGAAGAGCCGAAGGTTCGACCGCAGCTCGCGCACGTGACGCTGGAGAGTGCGGGCGAGACGGAGCGAGGAGCCTCGAGACCGGAGTGGCTCTCCTCGCGGTGCGCGGCGAGGGCGTCTTCGGAGCGGAAGATCCGGCCGCAGTCGG
>JBAWFC010000020.1:0-40297 GCA_049591535.1 Thermoplasmata archaeon
CCGCGACGGCGTTCGGGTGAGGGGACGCGAATGCGGAAGCCGCTGCGAGGCTCGCAGGTGACGGTCCGCCGGAGGAGCCGTTCGCCGTAGACGCGGGAGCTCCAAAGAGAGGCAACGCGAGGAGCACGGTGACGGCCAGAACGGCGATCGCCCCACCGGCTGCCGTACGCAGCGAGCGCATTCGAAACCGGGGCTTCCGCGTCACCGTCCGCGGAACTGGACCTCGGGGCTCTTAAACCCCTCAATCGAGAGGACGGGCTAGCTGAACGTGCGGATGACCCGGCCGGCGTGCCCGTCGATGAGGACGGTCGTCTTCTCGTTCTTGCGGTCGAGCTGGAAGTACCAGATCGGGACGTGCAGCAGTTCGCCCTCCGAGATGTCGACCTGGGTGCGCAGCTGGGAGACCATGCTGTGCTTCTTGTGCGCCGCCTCCGACTGGAGTTGCTGCACGTAGGCCTGCGCGGAGTGCCGCGCCGCGTCCTCGCCGAGGTCGCCGTTCAGGATCTGGGTCCCGTCGGGGATGTTCTTCTTGTCGAAGAACGTCCGGTCGGCGAGCGCGAACTGGTAATCCTTCGGCTGGTAGGCCGTCATCGCCTTGACCGCCACCACCGGGTACTCGTACTGCCCCGAGATCGTCTCCGAGCGGTTCGGGTTCACGACCGAACCGCCGAAGATCGGCACGACGGCGACCCCGCCGCGGTTCCCGCTGAGGACGCTTCCGAGCAGCGCGCCGGCGGCGATCGTCCCCACGGTCGCGCCGACCGACGTCGCCACGGCCTGGTACTGGTAGGTGGTCGACGCGGACGCGGGCATCACCCAGAAGGGTACGTAGCTCAGGTGCTCCTCGACGACCTTCGACTCCTCGAAGGCGTGGCGGCTGAAGAACCCCTGGTCGATGAACTCATGGACCGCCTTGATCGCGGCGGCCCGGTCGACGACCTTGAGGGCGAGCATGCTGTGCTTCGAGATCTCCTTCCAGCCGTCGCCGCCGAGGGTCACGGAGCCGCCGCAGTAGTCGCAGGTGATGACCATCTCGCCGAACGTCGGCTTGATCGGCGCGCCGCACGCCGGGCACTTGAGCTCCTGGATCCCGGCCGCGCCGAGGGTCTTCGCGGGCGCGCTCGCCGGTGCAGGGGCGGCGCCTCCGGACCCCGGGGTCGCCGTGCCGCACTTGAAGCAGAACTGCGCGCCCTCGGGCAGCTGGGTCCCGCACTTCATGCAGTAGACGGGCATCGAACGCTACCTCCCGGGCCCCCTTCCGTTCGCGTCCCTAGGGCCCCAGGGCGCCGCCGCATTCCGGACAGAACTTTCCCGTCGTCGTGACCGACTTCCCGCACTTGGGGCAGGTCCGCGGAGCGGGGGGCGCGGTCGACGCACCGCAATTCGGACAGAACTTGACCCCCGCGGCGACCGGCTGGCCGCACTTCGGGCACGGAGCGCCCCCCGAGGCTGCGGGCGCCGCCATGGCCGCGCCGCAGTTCGGACAGAACTTGTTCCCCTGCGGGACCTGCGCGCTGCACTTCGGGCAGACGAGCAGCGGTCCCTGCTGGTAGGCGCCCTGCATCTGGCCCGCCATGCCGTAGCCGATCCCGAGGCCCGCCCCGAGACCCACGCCCGCTCCCGCCATCGCTCCGGCGCCGCCGGACGGGTTCGCCGCCGCGGTCGTCATGGCCTGACCGGCCTGGTACTGCATGTAGTTGACGCCCAGCACGCCCATCGTCGACCGGGTGTTGACGGCCTTCTGGACCTCGTCCGGGAGGTTGATCGAGAGTCCCTGGAGCTGCTGCACGTCGATGCCGAACGGACCGAAGTGCTGGGGCACGGCCCCGAGGACGGCCTGCTCGATCGTCGTCAGTTGGGTCGCGAGGTCGGTGACCCGCATCCCCTGGTCTTTGAGCTTGCCGAGCGTGTTGTAGACGAGCAGGACCATCTGGTCCCGCAGCCGGGCTTCGACGTCGGGCGTCGTGACCGCACCGAACGTCCCGACGAACTGGTTGATGAAGTTGTCCGGAGCGCCGACCTTCCACCGGTAGGAACCGAAGACGCGCAACTGCACGAAGCCGAAGTCCGGGTCCCGGAAGACGTACGGCTCGGTGCTCCCGAACTTGCCGTCGAAGATGCGCCGCTGCAGGTAGTAGACCTCCGCCTCCTGGCGGACTCCCGAGAGCGCCTGGACGAGGTTCCCGAGGAGCCGGGCGTTGAGGGTCGTCAGCGAGTACCGGTCCGGTTTGTCGAGGTACGCGAGGACCTTTCCGTCCCGGTAGAAGACCGCGCTCTCGTCCTCCCGGACGACGATGTTGTCGCCCCACTTGATGTTGCGCGGGACGCGCCACATCACGTTCGGGCCCTTGTAGACGTCCTCCCAGTTGATCGTCGTGGCGCCGATCAGGCTGCCGCCCTTCGCGGGAATCGGATTGTTGGTGACCATCGGTGTTGCTCCTCGGTTCCCCTACGAAACGCGAATTCCCTCGACCGCCTGGACCCGGGCCTTGAACGCCTGGTCGAGCTGGGTGACCTGGGTCCGGGCCGTCACGATGACCGATCCGACCTGGGAGGCGTTCGGGCCCATCGCGAGGGCCGGGAGCGACGCCACGGTCTGCGAGAGCGTGTCACCGGCCTGGGCGAATCCGAAGTCGTACTCGTACAGCCGGTCGATCTGCTGGGGGTTGATGCGGACCGCCGGCGAGATCCCCGTGTACCCCTGCTCGGCGTGCCGGATCTCGCCCTCGAGTTTCCACAGATCGGCGATGAGCGGGGAGAGGTCGTTCAGCGCCTGGAACTGGTTTGCCTGGACGAGCGCCTGCCGAGTGTTCTCGACCGTCGCGCGCGCGTTCTTGACCTTGTCGGCGACCTGGAGCCGGAGCAGGCTGTCCGCCTCCCGGATGTCCTCCCCCTGACGGTACGTCCGGTAGCCGGGCACGAGCAGCTGCAGCCGCTTCAGCACGCCCCGGTCGTCGTCGACCTTCTGTCGGAGGTCGATGGGAGTAGCACCGGAAGTCGGAGACGCAGCCGGCGAAGCCGCAGGTGCCGACGCAGAGGGGGGTGCCGCAGCGGGGGCCGTCGGCGGAGGGGCGGCGACGGGCGGGACAGCGGAAGTCGCCGGTGCCAGTGGGGCGCCGCAGCGGTTGCAGAACTTGGCGCCCGGGGTCGGAGTGGCGCCGCATTTGGGACAGAGGACGGACCCGGCGGCCATGTCAGGGGCTCCGGGGAGGCGGCGGGGTGCCCGCCGGCGGAGATGCGGCCGGGCCGCTCGAGGGCACGCTCGGGGAGTTCGCCGCGGCGTAGGAGAACGCCGAGGGCGCGGGGCGCTCGCGCCACTGCTCCCGGACCCCCTCGCGCTGCGCGGTCGACTCCACCGCACGAATTCGCCAGGCGACCAGGGCGATCGAGACGGCGAGCGCGATGGCGGTCAAGAGGAGGCCGACCGCCTGCCAGAGGCCGAGGGAGATCCCGTAGGAGGGCGCGAGCCCGATCGAGAGGAAGAGGACCGCGAACCCCATACCGAAGAACCCCCACGCGAGCGAGCGCTGGGCGGTAGGGTCCCGCGAGAGCGACTCCGCGAGGTAGCAGATGATCGCGATCAGGAGCGCGACGATGCCGATCCAGATGAGTCCGTAGAAGTGCTGGTTCTGCGGAAGCGAGACGTAAATCAGATAGAACAGGAGGACGCCGATGACCAGGAACAACACGGTCAGAACCGCGCCGCTCCAGCGGGCGCGGCTCGGGGGAGCGGCAGAGGTCGGTGTCGTCATGGTGTAGGCTTCGTCGAAAAGGCAACGTCCAGTATAAGAGGGTGAGCCGGGCGACCGCTCGCCTTAGAGGCGCGGCTCGTCGTCCGGCTTCTCCCGGCGGGGCTTCACCGCCGGCGCGGCGGGGGGCGCGGGGGGCTCCGGGACCTTCGGAGGGGGAGGTCGGGAGACGGGGGGAGCGGTCGCCGCGGGGCGGGGGGAACCTGCGGGGGGCGACGCGCCGGACCGGGCGGCCGGGGACCCACCGCTTGCGGGCGGAGCGGGCGACTTGCGCGGAGCGGAGGTCGGATGGTCTTTCCGGGCCGCGGCGGGCTCCGTCGCCTTCGGCGTCCCGGATTTAGTGCGCTGGAACACCCCGCGGATGCCCCCGCCGCCCGGAGCAGCGCGGGGGCTCGCAGCGTGAACGACCGCCCCGGTGGCGGCCCGCGTATTGTCGGTCGAGATCGGCTGACCGCACTTCGGGCACTTCGGGAACTGGCCGATACAGTGCTGGCAGAGGGGGGCGCCGCAGACGTGGAGCGCGGAGGCGATACCGCCGCAACCGACGCACCGGGGCGCCGAGGGGCCGGCCGTACCTCCTCCCCCCGTCGCTCGCGTGGTGGAGGGAACGTACGGCGCGGGAGCCGCCGGCGCAGCGGGAGCCGAAGGTGCGGGGGAGTTCTCGGGAGCGAAGTAGGCCTCGCCCGACGCCGTGAGCTCGTCGGCGCCTTCCGCAGCCCCGCCCTCCCGGAACTCGGGGGAGTACTGTCCGAGGTCGAGGGACGGGAGCGGCGCGTGCACCGCGGAGCCGGCCTCCTCGACGACCTTGATCAGGCGCGCCTTGTAGAGCCCGACCCGGAGATTGCGGACGAGCAGGAACAGGGTCCGCTGCTCGGGAGGGAGCAGGAGGGCCTTGCGGGCGAGCTCCTCGACGTCGGGCGTCAGCCGTAGGTTCTCGGCCCTCAGGTCGGCCTCGAGGACCGCCTTGAGGTACCCGAACAGCCGCTGGATCTGGTCGAGCGTGAACCCGGGAGGGGAGAGGACGGCGACGTCGGCCATCGTGAACCCGCGCCGCTCGATCCCCGGAGGGCGACGTTCGAGGGCCTGGGTGACAAGGTGGTACGACGCGTTCTCGAGGTCGTGGACCTCGGTCGCTTCGATCCGGTCGAGCTTCAGGTCGGGGGGCCGGCTGATCGCGGCCAGCACGGGCTCGAGGAACTCGTAGGGCACGTGCAGGGTGACGAACAGGTCGTTCTTCGCGACCGTTCGGTTGAGCTTCGCTTCGAGGAGCAGCGCCTCGCGGCCGTACCGCTGGATCTCGACGTCCCGGGTCTTCTGGACGGCGAGCTTCTTGCCGTCCTTCGCCGGTCCGAAGTCGGAGTCGAGCGCGAGCGAACGGTCGAAGCTCGTCTGGGCGTCCGCCGGTCGCCCGGTCGCGAGGAGCGCGAGCCCCCGGCTCGTCCACGCCTGCTTGCTCCCCGGGTCGGCCTCGGACGCCCGCTCGTAGAAGGAGAGCGCCTCGTTCGGGTGGCCCAGGCGCTCGGCGACGAACCCCGCGCGCAGCAGGACCTCGACCGCCGCCGGGGAGAGGCTCAGGGCGTGGGCGAACGCGTTCGCCGCTTCGGGCCAGTTCTGACGGGCGACGCCGAGCTCCCCCAGCCGGACCCAGAGCGCGACGCTCTTCGGAAGCACTTCGGTGCCCTTCTTCAGGGCCTCCGCCGCCGGCTCGAGATGGCCGAGGCCGCTCTCCGCCTCGGCCAGGAGGAGGTAGAGCGACTCCTGCGGCGGCACCTGGGGGATCGACTGCCGGAGGAGTTCGAGGGCGTCCGCGTGGCGTCCTTCGTCGAGCAGCGAGCGCGCGGTCCCCGCGATCGCGAGCGGAGAGCGGGGTTCCCGCTGGCGAACCTCGTCGTACACCGCGCGGGCTTCCGCCGGCCGTTCGAGCGCGGTCAGGACCTCCGCCCGCAGGAGGAGCGCCGCGACGTTCGCGGGCGCCCCGGGCGGCGAGGCCTTCAGTCCCTCGTCGAGGACCTCGAGGGCGAGGTCGGGACGTCCGGCGCTCAGACGGAGCCGCGCCCGGCGGATCGCGATCTCGACGCGGAACGCGGGGTCGATCTCCGCCGCGTGCTCGTACGACCGGTTCGCCTCCTCGGCGAGCCCGAGGCTCGCGGCGAGGTCGCCCCGCTCCAGGTGGAGCGTCGCCTCCTGGGCATCGGGTCCGTCGGCGGCGAGCAGCTTCGTGAGCGTATCGTAGGCGTCCTTCTTGTCGCCGGCGTCCCGATGGAGCCGGTACTTTTCGAGGAGCGCGGGTGCGTTGTCCGGCTCGAGCAGGAGGATCGCGGTGAGCGAGTAGAGAAGCTCCGCGGGTCGTCCCAGCGCCCGCCACGCGTCCCCACGGGCCTTCCACGCGGCGATCTCGTTCGGATCCTCCTTGAGCAGTTGGTCGGCGAGCGTCACGACCTCGGGGTACTGTCCCGCCAGGAGCAGCGTCTCGGCGAGCGCGAGCCGCCCGTGGCGGCTCTTCGGGTCGACCTCGAGCCCGCGACGGCCGTAGGCGACGGCGTCGACGTACGCGCCCTGCGCCCGCAGGGCCTCGGCGACCTCGAAGTACGCGTGCGGGTCGCCCGGGGTACCCTGGACGGCCGCCTGCAGGACGGTGAGCGCTTCCGGCCGGCGACCGGCCTGGAGCAGCAGCTGACCCTTCTTCCGGAGGAACATCGGATTGTTCGGTTCGCGTTGCAGGAGGAGCTCGAGGAGTTGGAGCGCCCGGGGCTCCTGGTTCGTGTGCGCCAGTACCTCGACCGCGCCCCAGAACAGGTCGGGGTCCTCGAGGCCGCCGGCGATCGCGCGCGCATAGACCTCGGTCGCCTCCGTGTTCCGGCCCATCTCCCGGAGCGCGTGGCCGAGCTCCTTGAGCACATCGTTCCGGGCCTGGTTTCCGTCGCGATCGAGGAACGTCTGGTACGCTTGTACGGCCCGGTCGTGGTCTCCCACCAGCCGCGACGCGCGGGCGATCCCGAGGAGGCTCACGGAGGCGGCGTCGGCGTCGGTCGAGGCGCGTTCGTAGGCGACGAGGGCGGTGCGAGCGGCCTGGTCCCGTTCGGCCGAACCCTCCGCGCGGTCGTAGGCGAGCGACAGGTAGAGGTTGCCGCGCTCGATCGCGACGTCGGTCCGGGTCGGGTCGAGCCGGAACAGCTCGTCGAGCACCGGGGCGAGCTGGCCCGTGTCGTGGGCCCGCGCGAGCACCTCCTTCTTCTCGAGGAGGTACGGAAGCTCTCCCGGATGGGCCGAGAGGAGTGCGTCGTACGCTTTCAGCGCCCCCGCGGCGTCGCCGCTCGCGGAGAGGGTCCGCGCGAGCTCGACCTGGGCCCCCACGTCCGTCGGCTCCTCGGAGAGGATCGCTTCCGCGAACTCCCGGACGGCGTCGGCACGCCCCGCCTCGCGGGCGACCTCGAGGGCCTTCCGCAGGTCGACGACCGCGTGCGGGTTCGCCCGGCGGAGCACCTGGTAGGCCTGGATCGCCGCTTCCGCGTGGCCGCTCGCGAGCAGGAGTTCGGCAATCCCACGCATCGCCTCGAGATTGTCCGGCTGGGCGCTCAAGAGCGCCTTGCACGCGCCGAGCGCGACGTCGACCCGGTCCAATCGGAGGCCGAGGTCCCGTAGCTCGAGCAGGTTCTGCAGGTTGCGGGGGTCGACCTCGCGAAGTCGCTCTCGCGCAGCGATCGCGAGGTCCGGCGCATCGGCCTCCACGGCGCGCGCGATCTCGTCGAGCGCGGCCGCGTCCGGGGCGGCGGTCCCCTCGACGATCCCCTTCGCGAGCGGCAGCGCGTCGGCCTTCCGGTCGAGGCGGAAGAGGGCGCGCACGTGGGGGGCCGTCGCCCGGGGGTCGTTGGGAGCGACCGCGTGGACCCGCTCGAGCGTGTCGAGCGCCTCGGGGAGCCGACCGAGCGCGGCCAACAGGTCGGCGCGAGCGAGCAGGAGCTCGACGTCGTCCGGCGTCGCCTTGAGCAGCTCCTCGCACGCGGCGAGCGCGGGGAGTTCCCCGCCGTTGGCGCGCGCCAGCTCGAGCTTCATCCGCAGGGCGCGCGGGTTGTCGGGGACGAGCTTGAGCGCCTTGTCGACGTACTGCGTCGACGTCGCGTCGAGCTGCTGGGCACGAAGGTACGACTCCGCGGATTCCCGCGTCTGGCCGAGCAGCTTGAGCGCGTCCCCCCGGGTCGCCCAGAGTCCCTTGTCGTGGGGATTTCCTTCGATCGCCTTGTCGGTCAATGCGAGGACCTCGGGGAGGTTCTCGTTCTGCGCGAGAAGGATCAGCGCCTTGTGATGGAGGAGCGACGCCGTGCCGGGAGAGAACTCGAGGCCGAGGTCGATCGCGCGGTGCGCGAACGCCGGCTGGGAGCTCCGGTAGAACGCCATCGCCGTCTCGTCGAGCCACGGGGCGATCTCGCTCCCGGAGTCCGCGAGCTCCTTGCTGTGGGACTCCACGACCGCCAGGAACGCCTTGAGCGCGCTCGTGTACTGCGTGCGGTCCGAACCGCTCTCCGCGTCCTGGGCCCCGCGGTAGCGGCGACGGACCTCCTCGAGGATTCCGGCGTTCGTCGGGGCGGCGGGGTCACTCGCCGTTGCCATCGTTCCCCCCTCGACTAGGCTCTCCATCTAAATACGTTCCATCAACGCGCAGCAGGTCCGGCGGCCGTCGGGTCGCCGGGGCCACCGTCGCTTTATCCCTCCGCACGTCTCCGGCGTCGCGTGCCTGCTCGGACTCGGCGACCGGCGTCCCGAAAGGCGATCTTCGACCCGGTGCACGGGGCGATCCCGCTGGACGGGGTGGCGCTCGGGCTCATCGGGACCCCCGAGTTCCAACGTCTTTGGGGGATCCGCCAGACCGGGTTCGCCCACCTCGTGTTTCCCGGGGCCAACCACACCCGGCTCGAGCATTCGCTCGGAACGTACTCGGTGGCGGTGCGGTTCGCCGAGCGGCTCGGTCTCGCGCCGGACGACACGCTCCGGGTCTCGGCGGGTGCTCTCCTGCACGATCTGGGCCATGGGCCGTTCTCGCACACGCTCGACGGTCCGATGCGCGAAGTGCTCGGCCACGGTCACGAGACCGTCTCCCGCGAGTGGATCGTAGGGACGGCCCCCGCTCCTGCGCGCGACGAACGGACGATCCCGGCCGTTCTCCGGAGGTTCGGCATCGACCCGAGCGAGGTCGCCGACCTCGTCGACCCGCCCGCGCGACGCCGGGGCACCTGGCTCGGAGAGATCCTCCACGGGGCGGTCGACGCGGATCGGATCGACTACCTCCAGCGGGACGCCCACTATACCGGGGTCGCCCACGGCGCGATCGATGCAGCGCGCCTCCTCGACACGGTCCGGGTCCTGGGCGGGAGGCTCGTGTTCGCCGAGAAAGGGCGCAGCGCGGTCGAGGGGTTCCTAGTCGGTCGGGCGCTGATGTACTCCGCGGTGTACTTCCACAAGACGGTCCGCGCCGCCGAGATGATGGCGCAGGGCGCCGTCGAGCGGAGCCCGGGGTACCCCGGGAGCGCCCGGGACCTCTTTGCCTGGACCGACGGCGAACTCCTCGTCCGGCTCGGCGACCTCGGGGGGGCGAGCGGCGAGTTGGTCCGGGGGATCACCGCCCGCCAACTCCACAAGCGAGCCCACGGATGGCGGGAGTTGGGCGGGTCGGCTCGGACCCGGTGGCGACGTCTCGCCCACGCTCCGGAGGCGCGCCGCGCGCTCGAGGACGAGGTCGCCCGGCGACTCCGGGCGCCCCCGGGGTCGGTGCTCATCGACCTCGCGGGCGTCGAGGCGCGGGGCGATCCGGCCGAGGACTGGGCAGAGGTGGGCCTGACCGTCGGTCGACTGGTCACGTACCCGTTCCGCGGCCCGGGCCCATGGCAGGCCCTCGTCACCCGGGCGCCGGCAGACTGGGCGGTGAGCGTCTACGTGGCGCCGCGCTTCCGCGCGGCCGCAACTCGGCTGCTCGAGCGGGACCCGACGCTCTTGCCCTGACGGGCTCCGCGGGTCCCGGTCGCCTTCGGCTCCCGGGCGAGGATCCGCTTCCACTGCTCGGCGGTGACGGGCATCACGGAGAGGCGGCTCATCCGGAGCAGAACGAAGTCGACGAGGGCGGGGTCTCCCCTCAGCTCGGCGAGCGGGACCGGTCCCGAGAGCGGCCGTACCGGCCGAACCTCGACCGACCACGACCCCCGGTCGTCGTCGGGGTCGGGGTGCGGGGTTCCCGAGACCCGCGCGATCCCCACGCAGGCCCGCTGCTCGCCGGAATGGTAGAACAGGATCGGGTCGCCGGGCGCCATGCGTTTCAGGTGCTGGAGCGCGAGGGCGTTGTGGACCCCGTTCCATTCCGTCCGATGCTCGCGCTCGAGGTCCGAATAAGAGTAGACCCCGGGTTCGGACTTCGCCAACCAGTACGCCATGACCGGTCGAGCGACCGGCCCACCTATGGGTTTCGGGTCCCGAATCGGGTCCGAGGGTCGCTATCCGAGGACGATCCCTTGCGGCGTGATCGCGAACGGCCGTCGCTCGGGGTCGTGCGCCGCCCCGCGCATCCGCACGATCTTGATCTGACGAACGGAGCGGTCACCCACCCATTTGCGCGTGAGCAGGATCTCCCCGCGAGTGAGCACCTCTTCGGGAGTGAGCAGCCCCGGGTTGGAGGGAGTCGCGGTGATCATCGCGGTCACGTTCTGTTCCGAAAGGAACCGGAGGAGCGACTGGATCTCGGTCCGCTCCGCCTGGGGGTCCGAGGACGACTTGACGGCGAACCGGCGGACGGAGGTGATCGAGTCGACGACCACCCGACGGAACGGAATGTCGGCCATCTGCTGGCGGAGCTTCAGGTAGATCGACTGGATCGAGATGTCCTCGACGTCGCTCCCGCGCTTTGCGTCCTGCGAGAGGTCGCGCATCGACTTGAGGTCGGTCATCGTCCGGATCTCCTGGACCGCGGCCTGACGCTTGATCGCGCGCGTCCCCGGGTTCGCGTCGAGCGTCTTCAGCGCGGAGAGGTCCCAGCCGAACGCCCGGACGTTCTCCATGATCTCGGACGGAGGTTCGTCGACCGCGACCATGAGGACCTCCTCCCCGAGGCGGAGTCCTTCGAGAAGGAACGTGAGGGTGAGCAGCGATTTTCCCGAGCCGGTCGCGCCGGTGACGAGGTACGGACGACCCGAGATCAGCCCCCCCCCGAGCATGCGGTCGAGTCCCGGGATCCCGGTGGTCACCCGTTCCTGGGCGAGGGCGGTCCCCGGGATCATCCTCCCCCCTCCTTCGCCGGCGGCTCCGCCGGGGGTGGGGCGGGCGAGAGGTCCGAGCCGAGGACTCCCGGAGGTATCTCCCCGGCCGTCGCGGAGACGACCGTCGGCGCCTTTCTCTTCCGGGCGGCGCGGCGTCGTGGTTTCTCGGGATCGGCGACCTCCGTCTCTGGGGAGGGGGCGCTCCCGGTCGGCAACGAGGGAACTCCCTCCCGCCCGCCGAGTGCGTCGCCCGGGGGAGACGCCGGCTCTCCCTCCGCCGACGGTTCGCCCTTGCGCGCGGTCCGTGTCGGCCCCTTCCGCTTGCGCTTCGTTCCGGACGGGGCAGTCGTCGCCACGGCTTCGGGTGAGGGGGTGGTGCTCGGATCGACGGCGGAGATCGTGGCGGGAAGCGCCGGAGGAGCCTCGGGCGAAGCCGCGTGAACCGGCGGGGCGGCCGGTCCGGGTGGGACCGGTGCGGTGCGCGGCGGTGGCGTCGAAAGTGTGGGAAGCGGCGGTGGAGCGGTCCGCGGACCGGGCATCGGAGCCTGCGTCACCGGTTCGGTCGCGGCCGTCGGCCCCGAGGGGGGCGCCGGGCGGGCGGCGACGTTCTCCGCGACAACGGCCTTCGGAGGCGGAAACGCGCTCGGCAGCACGGGTGGCTCGGGGGGCGGCGCCCGGCGGGGAGCCGCCGATGCCGGTCGGGGCGGAGTGGGCGGGGCCACCGGTGGAGGGGGAGTCGCCCTCGGACGGTCGGGAGGAGCGGCCGCGCGCGTAGGGAACGGGGGAGGGGGTCCGGCGGGAATCACTTCGACGGCGGTCGGGGTCGGTACCGGCGCGGCTTCGAGCACCGCCGTATCGGGTTCGGTGTCCCCCTCGTCGTCTCCCGCTGCGGGGGCCACCTCGGCGGGTTCGTGGATCTCCGACCCGACGCCCGGTGGGGCGGACTCTGCGGACTCCTCCTTCGCCGGGACGCTCTCGGACGGGGGCTCCGGGGAGGCGCTCGATCGCTCGGGCTCCGGGTCCGGCTCGGGCGGTACGGGCTCGGGCGCGGAGGCGGACACCGGCATCGAGGCCAACACCTGGTCGAGCTCGACCGAGAGCTCCCGAGCCGGCGGTAGGGTCGTCGGGGCCACGCCCGTACGGGACGATTCTGCGCGCGTGGCGATCCGGTGTTGGGCCTCCACGGCCGCATCGGCGGAGGGACCGGCCCCTCGAGCGACCTCGGTGGCGGCTTCGCTCGACAGGTCCATCCCGATCGCCGCCGCGCGGGCGACATGCACCGAGGCCGCCGCGAGGTCCTTCGCCGCGACCGCGGCGACGGCCGCCTCGATCTCCGCCCGGATCGGTGCGACGTCGGCTCCCGCCGCCGTGAGGTCGTTGACCTCCGCGGTGAGCGAATCGAGCGGTGAGGCCGCCGGCTCGAGCTCGACCGCCGGCGGAACGAGGGTCACCAAGGGTACCGGCTGGATGATCTGGCGGGTGTCCCGCGAGACGGTGACCGAGAGGTTGATGTCGAGCCCTTGCGGCCCGATCCGGTACGGATGCAGGCGGACATCGTGCGAACTGCCCCGGAACTTCTCGACCCCGATCGCGCGGACGGTCGAATCGTCGAGCTCCCAACGAAAGAGCCGGATCTCCCCGCGGGCGAGCATGCGCTCGGTCGTGTCGACGTCCTCGAGGGGCGACTCGACGGTGAGGAGCGTCGTCACGTGAAGGTCGGAGAGGAACCGGAGGAACGTCTGGGCGCCGGCGACCTCGTTGAATCCCTTCATGCAGAAGTACTGGAGCGCGGTCAGCGAATCGACGACGATCCGCGTGTACCCGCGGCGAGCGACCTCGCTGCGGAGCATCTGCTCGAGCGCCGTGATCGTGACCTCCACGCCGGTGAGCTCGGGGGTCCGCCGGATCACGAGAGGTACCTGGGCGAACGGCGTCGCGGACCGGACGGCGGAGATGTCCTTGAACGGGACCCGTTCATACCGCATCACGTCGGGGATCGCGTCGAACACCTCAACGCGATCGAACTCGGCTCCGAACCCTCGGTGGTTGAGCCGGGCCTCGTTCGGCGGCTCCTCGATCGTGACGAGCAGGCATCGCTCTCCGCGGCGCACTCCCTCACAGAGGAACTGGAGCGCCAGCGTCGTCTTGCCGGTGCCCGACGGCCCCACGATCAGGTACGGGCGACGCGCGATGACCCCGCCCTCCAGCATCTCGTCGAGGCCGGGATTTCCGGTCGAGACTCGGGGGTCGCCCCCGGAAACCGGTTGGCCAGGTTCGGACGCGGTGGATCCCCCCGCGGAGCTCCTCCGTGGGGGAGAGCTTCCGCGCCGGTACGATGCGTCCGCCCGCTTCAAGTAGTTTCGGGGCGGCGGGAGGTGCGTCGCCCGCGCGCCGTGGCGCAAGGGCTATCTCCGCCCGAGCGCCCGTCGACGTCGTGTCTCCATCGGCTTCGAAAGGCTCCGGTGCGGTCCGGATGCGCGCACTCGCGGCCACGCTTCCGACCCAGCTCAAGGAAGGATTTCGGGCGGGCCAGGCCCTCGCCCCGCCCGCGACCGGACGGTCGACGACCGTCTTTACGGTCGGAATGGGGGGCTCAGGGATCTCCTCCGAGCTGGCCCGCGGGGTGGTCGAGGCCGAGACCCCCGTCGCGCTGAAGCTGGTGCGCTCGCCCGACCTGCCGCGGGCCGTCGAGAAGAAGAGCCGGGTGGTCGTCGTGAGCTACTCCGGAGATACGTGGGAGGCCCTTCGCGCGTACGACGCCGCGGGCCGGGCCGGCGCCTCCCGGATCGCGTTGACCTCCGGCGGGACGCTGGCGGAGCGGGCCGAGCGCGACGGGGTGCCGGTGCTCCCGTTGCCCCCCGGCCTCCCTCCCCGCGCCGCGGTCGGTCGGATCTTCGGCGGGATCCTCGGGCTGCTCGACCCGTGGTTCCCGGAGTCGAACGAGGACCGGGTCGATCGCACGGCGAACCGGGTGGCCGCCCTCATTCCCTCGTACGCTCGCGCTCGGGGCCCGGCCCGCGCGATCGCGGCGCGGATCGGGTCCCGCGTGCCGGTCTTCTACGCCGAGAGCTCCTTCGTGGGCCTCGCCCGACGGTGGAAGACCCAGGTCGAGGAGAACGCCAAGCGCCTCGCCGCGTTCGACGAGGTCCCCGAGCTGTTCCACAACGCGGTCGTCGGCTGGGACGCCATCGGACGGTCCGAGGCGGCACGGTACGCGGTCTGCCTGCTGCAGTGGGCGGAGGAGCCGGCGCTGACCCGACGGGGGTTCGCGTACGTCGAGCGACTGCTCACCGAACGCGGCGCCCAGGTGGTCCGAGTGCCGCTGCCCGCGGAGGACCGGCTCGAGTCGATCGTCGGCGGGGTCGCTCTCGGCGACTACGTCAGCCTCTTTCTGGCCGAGCAGCGCCGCGTAGACCCCTACCCGATCGACGCCCTCACGCGCCTGAAGACGACCCTCGCGTCGCAGCTTCGGCACTGATAGATTCTTATGGTGCCCCCCCCTGCGCGGGCCCGGTGCTGAGGTAGCCTAGCTCGGCCAAGGCGCCAGATTCGAGATCTGGTGGTGCGTATGCATCGCGGGAGTTCAAAAGGCGCCCGGAACCAACCCCGGACCCCGGACACTCTCCCCCTCAGCGCCTCCCCACCACCCGTCTCCGTCGTGGTCGAGATCGCGCGCGGAGGCGCCGTGGACCGTCGCCGGATCCGGGTCGCTTCCGGAACGCTCGTCCGGACCGCGCTCCGAGCGGTCGGGCAGGCGCCCGAGGGGTGCGCTGTGCTGGTGGCGGAGGTGTCGATCCCCCTCGATACCCCCATCGACCGACCGCTGCGCCTGACCGTCGTTCCCACGTTCTCGGGCGGGTAGGTCCGGGGCGGAAGATGCTCTCGCTCGGGAGGCCACGAAGTGGAAGGGGTTAAGGTTCTGAACCTCGTCTCTTAGTACGCCTCGGAGAGGCTCTGTGGCGTCCAGCTGTCCTATTTGCGAACAACCGATCCCGTCCACGGTTGCGCATTGCACGGTGTGCGGGTTCCCGACGGCCCTCGCGATCGAGGGCCTCCGGTCGATCGGGCCGAACGGCGCGACCGCGTCGGAGCTCGAATCGTCCGCACCGGTGCCGGTCGTCGTCCTCGCTCCGCCTCCGGAGGTCCCGTCCGCGGAGGCCGAACTGTGCGCCGCGATCAGCCGCGACATCCGAGGGAAGCTGGACTACGTCCGGGACCTGGGACGCGGCGCCCCCGACGTGACGAGCGACATGTGCCAGGCCGCCCTGAGCGAGGCGGAGGGGCGCGTCTCGGAGGCGCTGGACGTGCTCCGTCGCGCGCAACGCAGCCTCGACCGCCAGACCGACGAGCTCCTCGCCCGGCGCCTCGCCTCCCTTGAGGCGAGGGAAGCCGCGCTGCGCGATACCGGCATCCGGTTCGCGCTCGGCCGGGACCTCGTGCGCCTGAAGGACGCGATCGAAGGGGGGCAGCGCGAGGTCGCGGGAACGCTGCTCGTCGAGACCGAGCGCCGCGTTTCCCAGTTCGAGTCCGACTGGCGCGGACTCCAGGGTCTCCTCCGGCAGATCGACACGCTGCGCAAGGAGGCCGCCGAGCTCGGCATCCCGCTCGGCGAGATCGCCGGCGAGGTCTCCGAGATCCGCGACCAGCTGCGGGAGCCGGAGCTGACCGAAGAGGCGCTCGATGGCGTCGCGCAGGCCGCGGCCCAGACCCTGATGCTCCTCCACGAGGCGATTCCGACCTCCCTCGAGGAGGAACTCGGCCGCCAGGAGGCGGTCCTCGGGAAGTACCCGGAGGACCACCCGCCGAGCGCGGTGGCCCGCCGCCTGCACACCGAGGCGTCCCGCCATCTCAAGAAAGGACGCCTCACCGACGCGGTCCAGAGCGTACGGGAGCTCCGCCGAGAGATCGAGCGACTCGAGCAGTCTCGGGAGCTCCAAGAGGTCGCGGTCGGCGCGACCCCGGCCGCGGAGGCACCCGCCGCGGCGCCGGTGGAGACCGAAGCCGAGACCCTCGAACGGCTCCTCAAGAAGGCCCGAAGCCTTGCGGGCCGCGTTCGAACGCTTCCCCCCGACAGCGATGCCGCCCGGGAGGCGGCGGCCCAGATCCGGGAGGTCACGGACCTGCTCCGGAACCGCGAACTTCGCGGCGCCGACCAGGCGCTCGCCCGCCTGATGCGCATGCTCTCCGCCGAGCCGGGAGGTTCGTAGGGATGCCGAAGGCCGAACCCCCCTCGATCCCTGCCCTGCGGGCCCGACTCGACCACCTGTCAGCCCAGGGCCACGCGCTCGAGCTCGAGGGACTGCCGTTCCCGACCGTGCAGATCCGCGAGTCGTTCGAGCAGGCGATCCGGGCGGGGTCGGTCGCCCAGGCGTTGCTCGTCGTGAAGGGCGGCGAGAGCCTCCTCGTGAAGGTCTCGCAGGACTGGACGTGGGTTCGGGAGCTCCTGCGCCGGGCGGACGAGCTGCGCTCGATCGCCTCGACCCTCGGCGTCGACCTCCAACACCTCGACGCGCGGGTCGGCAACCCGAGAACGCGCCTGCAGACCGACCCACTGAGCTCGGGTTCCATGGAGAAGGCGGCCGCGAGCGCCTCGCTCGCGCTGGCCGTGCTCAACGACGCGATCCCGAAGTTCTGCGTGCAGGAGGCACAGAACCTCGGAGAGTCGATCCGGCGCGCCCGAAACCGGGGGGAAGAGGTGCGGGACGCCGCGCGAATGTTCACTCTCCTGCTCCAGGCGGTCCAGGACCAGAACCTGGCGACCTCCGCCCAGCGCCTCGTGGAGACGCGGCGCGCGGTCTCGCGGATCCCGAGGGCCCCCGCGCTCCCCGCCTCCAACCCGCACGAGGAGGAGGAGATCCTGCTCGAGGCGCGCAACCTCGCTCGCCGGCTCCAACGGATCAAGGGGAAGGCCCGCGACGCCCACAGCGCCGCCCGGCTGATGGCCCAGGTCCGGGCCGCGCTGAGCGAGGAGCGCCGGTACGGCACGCCCGAGGAGGAGATCGAGGCGCTGTGGCTCGAGGTCGACCGGATCACCCGCGAGCGGAAGTTCGCGGCGGACGGCGGCGCCCCCCCGCTCCAGCCCGAGCGGCTCGAGGGGGCCGAGGCGGAGGAGCCCGACTCCCTCGAGCCGCTCGCGCCGATGCGTCCCGCGCCGAAGACGGCAGAGGAGGAGGACGAGCCGAACGACGAGGAACGGCGCCCCCCGGTGGCGTTCCTCCCGTACAATCCCTACATCCCACCCGATATTCCCGCGGTCAACGACCCGGACGCCGACCCGAACTCCCTCGCCGCGCGCAGCCGCGCCCGGGCGTCACGGGCTCGACCGTAAGCCTAAAATACGTATCGCAAGTGGTTTATACCACTTGTCGCGAGTCGGCGGCCGACCCGCAGGGCGCGAGGTCGGCACGGTGAAGGCCGTGACTCCCTCGGGTCATCTCACGCTGCGAGCTCCCGGTCCGGACGTCACCCCCGAGGGGACGAATGTGACGGATGCGCGCGGCGTCCTTCACGGCCGGGTCGTTCGGGTCTTCGGACCGGTCGCGCGCCCGTACCTCACCGTGCGACCGCGCCGGCCCCCCACCCCGGCCGAAGGGGTCGCTCTGCTCGATGCGACGCTCGTTCGGGAGTGAGGTCGAGGTCTTCGTGGTCGAGGAAGAGGCACCTCCCAACGCGGAGAAGGGGCCGCCTCGGGCTGAGGACATGGCGGTCGCCACGCGCTGCACGAGCTGCGGCTCCACGCATCTGACCCGGGACTACGAGCGGGGAGAGCTCGTCTGCGACGAGTGCGGCCTCGTGCTCGAGGAGTCGATGATCGACCAGGGGCCGGACTGGCGCGCGTTCGACGCGGAGCAGGGGGAGAAGCGCGCCCGAACCGGAGCTCCGACGACGCTCACGATCCACGACAAGGGACTCTCGACCGAGATCGGCTGGAAGAACCGGGACCCGTACGGGAAATCGATCCCGACGCGGAACCGCGCCCAGCTCTACCGGCTGCGAAAATGGCAGCGCCGCATCCGCGTCTCGAACGCGACCGAGCGCAACCTCGCGTTCGCGCTCGCCGAGCTCGACCGGATCGCGTCCGGGATGGCGCTCCCGCGCAACGTGCGGGAGACCGCCGCCATGATCTACCGCAAGGCGGTCAACCGCAACCTGATCCGCGGACGCTCGATCGAAGGCGTCGTGGCCGCGTCGCTCTACGGGAGCTGCCGGCAGTGCAACGTGCCGCGGACCTTGGACGAGATCGCATCGAAGTCGCGCATCGGTCGGAAGGAGATCGGCCGGACGTACCGGTTCATGACCCGGGAGCTCCACCTCAAGCTCATGCCCACCCGCCCGCAGGACTACATCCAGCGGTTCTGCTCCGAGCTGAAGCTGAAGGGGGAGATCCAGACCCGCGCGAACGAGATCCTCAAGGAGGCGACGGAACGCGAGCTCACGAGCGGGCGGGGCCCGACCGGGGTCGCCGCCGCCGCGATCTACATCGCGAGCGTCCAGTGCGGAGAACGTCGGACGCAGCGCGAAGTCGCCGAGGTCGCGGGCGTGACCGAGGTCACGATCCGGAACCGGTACAAAGAGCTCACCGAGAAGCTCAACCTCCGCGTGATGCTGTAGACCGTCGCGCTCGGACGGGTTTATCTTCCCTCCCCCTGTCGGTCCCGCGTCGATCAGCGTGTCGGAAGAACTCGTCGACCTCGCGCTCCGCGCCGCGGAGGTGTCCGGGGTCGTCTACGCGGACGTCCGCCTCATCGCGCCGCAGCGGTACCTGAGCCTCGCCGTGCGCAACGGGGCAGCGAGCGCGCTGACCGCGACCCTCTCCTCGGGGCTGGGGATCCGCCTACGGACCGCCCGCGCCTGGGGGTTCGCCGGTACGAGCGAGCTCACCCCGACCTCGGTCCGGGCGACCGCCCGGGCCGCCGTCCGGCTCGCCCGGGCGGCCGGCCGTACGGCGCCGGAGCCGCTGCGGCTCACGGAGGAGCGCGGGCCCAGGAACGGCCGGTACGCTACCGCGCTGCGCGAGGACCCGTTCGAGGTGTCGCGCGAAGAGACGGTCGCGCTCCTGACCGCGGCCGAAAAGCGCCTGCACGTTTCCCCCGAGGTGAAGAGCGGGCTCGCGTCGTTCCAGGCGTGGGACGAATCGAAGACGTTCCGCTCCTCGGACGGTGCGAGCTTCCGCTCGCGCATCGTCCACGTCGGTGGGGGGGTCGGCGCGACCGCCGTCCGCGGCTCCATGGTCCAGCGGCGCAGTGCCCCGGCCGCGTTCGGCGGCGATTACCGGCAGGCCGGGTTCGAGTTCGTCCGGGGGTTGGGCCTCGACGAACGGGCCGAAGGGGTAGGCAAGGAGGCGGTCCAGCTCCTGGACGCCCCGGCGTGCCCGACCGGCACGACGACCCTCGTCCTCGGCTCCTCCCAGCTCGCGCTCCAGGTCCACGAGAGCGTCGGCCACGCGGTCGAGCTCGACCGGATCTACGGGAACGAGGCGGCGTTCGCCGGCACGAGCTGGGTCACGCCCGCCGGCCTCGGGAACCTTCGCTACGGCAGCGACCGGATGGACGTGGTCGCCGACGCGACCGAGCCCGGCGGACTCGGCACGTTCGGCTGGGACGACGAGGGCGTGACGGCCCAGCGGGTCCCGATCGTCACCGCGGGAACCCTCGTCGGCGTGCTCTCCTCGCGCGAGTCCGCGGCCCGGCTCGGGCTCCGCCGCTCGGGAGGGACCGCGCGGGCCGACGGACCGGACCGCTCGCCGCTCATCCGGATGACGAACATCAACCTCAGCGCCGGTGACCTCTCGATGGAGGAGCTTCTCGAGGACGTGGAGGACGGGGTCTTTCTCGACACGAACCGCTCCTGGTCGATCGACGACAAGCGGCTCAACTTCCAGTTCGGCACCGAGTTCGGCCGCCGGATCGTGCACGGCGAGCTCGGGCCGCTCGTGCGGAACCCGATCTACTCCGGGATGACGCCGGAATTCTGGAGCTCGATGGACGCGGTCGCGGACCGCTCGACCTGGCACCTCTGGGGCGTCCCGAACTGCGGAAAGGGCCAGCCGATGCAGGCCGCCCGCGTGAGCCACGGCGCCCCGTGTGCGCGTTTCCGCCGCGTCGCGGTACGGGGAGGATGACCGTGCCCTCGCGACGTCGCGACCCGTTCACGGCGGCCGTCCGCGACCTCCCGGAAGGGTCGACGGCCGACGTGCGGGTCGTACGGTCGACCTGGACGACGATCCGGTTCGCGAACGGTCGGATCCACCAGCCCCACTTCGAGCGCACGACCCACATCTCGTTCCGCGTCGCGGACGGAGGACGACTCGGGACGGCGACCACCGGCGACGCGACGCCGGCCGGCGTCGCCGCCGTGGTCCGGGAAGCACGCTCTCTCGCGAAGGTCGCGCCCGTGGAAGCGAAGTTCCCGGGATTCCCGGCGGAAGCGGCCCCGCGCCCGGTCGCCATCGCCTTCTCCGAACGCACGGCCCAGCTCAGTCCGGAGGAGGTGACGCGGATCGCCGAGCAGATCCTGCGCTCGGCGGGGGAGCGCGCGCCGGGAGGACGGATCGCGGGCGTCGTCAACGTCGGGAGCGAGGACCGACGCGTCGTCAACTCCCGCGGACTCGACCGCTCGACCCGTACCTCGACGGCGCAGGCGAGCGTGCTCGTCGACCGCCCGGACCGCGACCCCCCGGTCTCGGGCTGGTCCGAGGGAGCCCACTGGGACGCCGCGCGGCTCGCCCCCGAGACGCTCGGCCGGGAAGCGGCGGAACGAGTCGCGACCACCGCACCGGAGTCGGTCGCGCCCGGGGCGTACCGGGTGCTGCTCCGCGGTCCGGCGGTCGCGGAGCTGATCGGATTCCTCAGCATCCTCGGGTTCGGCGGCCACGCCGAGGACGAGGGGTGGAGTTGCCTCCGCCGCAAACGCGGCCGGCGCATCGCCCCGGAGAAGGTGCACCTGGTCGACGACCCGCGGTCGCCGGCCACGCTCCCGGCGGCGATCGACTACGAGGGCGTCGCTGCGCGTCCCCTCCGCCTCGTCGACCACGGGGTCGCGGGGCCGGCCGTGACGGACGTCGTGACCGCCGGCCGCCTCGGCCGACCGCTCACCGGACACGCGCTGCCACCGGAGTCCCCCTCCGGCGACTGGGGTCCGCTCCCGACGCATCTGATCCTCTCGGGCGGGGACGCCCGCGAGGAGGAGCTCGTCCGGGCGACGCGCCGCGGCCTCCTCGTGACCCGCTTCCACTACGTCCGGATCGTCGACCCCGGTCTCGGGGTCATCACCGGCATGACCCGCGACGGGACCTACCGGATCGAAGACGGGGAGATCGTCGGGCCGGTCCGGAACCTCCGATTCACGGAAAGCGTACTCACCGCGCTGCGCGGCACGGAGCTGCTCGGCCGGGCCCGGCGGACGTACTCCGACGAGCGCGGGGGTTCCTCCGTGAGCTGCCCCGACCTCCTGGCGAAGTCGTTCCGCTTCACCTCCGCCACCCTGTTCTAGAGCGTGCGTACGGCTCCCCCATGCGTCCCCCGCTTTCGCTCGGGGTCCTCGTCTCGGGCGAGGGATCGACCCTCGACGGGCTCGCCGCCGCCCTCGCGGCGGAGACCGATCGCGTCCGGATCGCGCTCGTCGTCTGCGACCGGGCCGGCGCGCCGGCGCTCGAGCGGGCCCGGCGACGGGGGCTCGCGACGAGCCTCCGCCCGTACTCGCCCACGGATATCGACGGGTGGTCCGCCGGACTCACGGCCGACCTCGACTCCCGGCACGTCGACCTCGTCGTGCTCGCCGGGTTCCTCTCGATCCTTCCGCCCGGCTGGGTCGACCGGTGGACGGGCCGCGCGATCAACCTCCATCCGTCGCTCCTACCCCGGTTCGGAGGGCGGGGGATGCACGGACGCCGCGTGCACGAGGCGGTGCTCGCGGCCGGGGACCGGGAGACCGGCGTCACCGTGCACCTCGTCACGGGGGACGTCGACGGAGGACCGCCCGTCGCCCACGAGCGCATCCCCGTGCTCCCCGGCGACACGCCGGAGTCCCTGCGCGACCGCCTCCGGCCGGTGGAGGTCCGATTGCTCGCGTCGACCGTCCGCCGATTCGCGGACGGCGACCTGCCGCTCCCCTATCCGGGGGGCGACGAGCGGGCGCGGGAGGAACGCCCCGCGCCGGCCCGGCGCGCGGACACTCCGCGATCCGGCTGAACGCCGCGCGGCAGCAGTTCCGCCAGCGGCGTGGGGTGGGCAGGAAGGTCGACCGAGAGGATGTGTCGGGTCGTCTGCGGAGGGTACAGCTCGCCGGACCGGGCCCGCCGAACGACCTCCGCCTTCGTGACCGGGGGTCCCGGCGTCCAGCGTTCGAGCCGGACGACGTCGCTGTCGTAGTCGAGGACCCACGCCGGGATCCGCACCGCGCCCATCCGTCGGAGGGCGGCCGTGCGGTGGTGTCCGTTGAGGATGACCCCCGTGCCGCGCGCGACCCAGATCGGGTCGCGGAACACTCCGCCCCGGCCGAGGGTCGCGGCGAGGGCCGCCACCTTCGCCGGGACGACCTCCTCGTGGACGAGCAGCCCGTCGAGCGGGAGGACCTCGAATACGACCGCGTCGGTCATGCGGCCGTTCCCTCCCGGGCCTCGGCGATCGCCCGCCGGACGTACACCGAGACCATGCGCCGGCGATAGTCGGGAAGGAGGAACGTGTTGTGGACGGGTCGCACGAGCCGGGCGACCTCCTCGCCCAGGACGCGGACGCGCTCCTCCGTGAGGGTCGAGCCCGAGAGGGCGTCGGTGAGCTCGTCGAAGCGCCGGGGGTACGACTCGACGCCGCCCATCGCGATCCGCAGGCGGTCGACGCGGCCGTCCGCGTCCCACCGGCCCGCGACCGCGACGCCGAGCTCGGGGAAGTCGAACGACGGTCGCACCCGCAACTTCTTGTAGCGGCCGCGGAGCCCGCGCGCGCGCTCGGGGAGGTGGACCGCGACCACGATCTCCCCCGGTGCGAGCTTCGTCCGGCGGATGCCGTCCCCGCCGGCGTCGTAGAGGTCCCCGAGCGGCATCCGGCGACGTCCGGACGCCCCCGCGACCTCCACCTCCGCGTCGAGCACGAGGAGCGGGGGCGCGAGGTCGCCCGAGAACGTCGCGTAGCAGCGCTCCTTCTGCGGGACGACGTGGCACCGGTCCCCGTCGGCCTTGAGGCAGAACCCCAGGCTCGCCCGCCAGAAGTAGCTTTGGTTGAAGAAGAAGCACCGCGTCTCGACCAGGAGGTTTCCGCCGACGGTCCCACTGGCCCGCACGAGCGGGGTGGCGACCTCCGCGAGCGCGTCCGCGAGCGCGGGGTACGCGTCGAGCAGGGCGCGGTCGCGCTCGAGGTCGCCCAGTCGCTCCATCGCGCCGAGGTGCCCGAACGAGTGGCCCTTCAACTCGGGGACCGAGTCGAGCGCGATGAGGTGCGGACGGAGGTTGAGGTGCATCTTGTAGTTCGGGAGAAGGTCGGTCCCGCCGGCGAGGTAGTCGAAGCGCCCGGCGAGGTCGCCGGCGAGCCGGACGGTCGCGTCGAGCGACGTCGGCCGGTGCAGTTCGAACGGGTCGAGGTGCACGGTCGCTACGACCCCTTCCAGGGTCGTCCCTCCTTTTTCCGGAGGTCGATCCCCCGGAGGACCCGGTCCGGCGTGATCGGCAGCTCGGTGAACCGGACTCCCACGGCGTCGTAGAGCGCGTTCCCCACCGCGGGGAGGGTCGCGATGAGCGGGCCCTCTCCGGCCTCCTTGGCACCGAACGGTCCCTCGGGGTCGTCGTCGCCGACCAGGAGGATCTCGACCTCGGGCATCTGCTCGGGGGTCGGGATCTTGTACTCGAGAAGCGAGGCGTTGAACAGCCGCGCCCCACGGTAACTCATCGTCTCGCCCATCACCTGGCCGAGGCCCATGTGGATCGACCCTTCGATCTGGCCCTCCACCGCGAGTCGATTGAGGGCGCGCCCGCAGTCGAAGGCCGCCCAGATCTTCTCGACGCGGTACTCTCCGGTGTCGACGTCGACGTCCACGGCGGCGACGTACGCCGCGAACGAATAGGCGGGGGCGGTGCCGGCGCGAGCTCCCTTGAACGACCCTCCCTTCGGGCTCGTATCGTACGAGCCGCTCGCCGTGAGCGCCCCACCCTTCTCCATCGCCCGGTGCAGCGCCTCCATGAACGAGACGCCGACCGAGGGTTCGGCCCGCACCTGGATCCGTTCGTATGCGACCTCGAGGTCGGCGACGGGCCGGTCCAGTCGCTCCGCCGCCCCCGCGAGGAGGTATCCGCGGAGCTGCTCGGCCGCCGAGCGCGCCGCGTTCCCCATCATGAACGTGACCCGGCTCGAGTAGGAGCCGAGGTCGATCGGGCTCACGTCCGAGTCGACGCGCTGCACATGGACGCGGGCGAGGTCGACGCCGAGGACCTCGGCGACGATCGCGGCGAGCAGGGTGTTCGACCCCTGGCCGATGTCCGCCTGCATCGAGTGGACCGCGATCCCGCCGTCCATGTCGACCTTCAGATGGACGGTCGACTGCGGCATCTTCGGGGTGAAGTGGATCGGGCTGTTCGAGCCCGAGATGTAGAACCCGCACCCGAGCCCGATCCCCCGGCCGTAGGGAAGATGGCCGAACTTGGAGTCCCACCCGCTCTTCTCGCGCGCGATCGCGAGGCACTTCAGGAACGACGTGGACGTGATGCGGAACTCGTTGACCGTCGTCGAGTTCGGAGGCAGCGCGTTCTTCTCCCGGAGGTCGAACGGGTCGATGTGCATCCGCTCGGCGAGCATGTCGAGCGCCACTTCCACCGAGTACCGGATGTTCGTCCCACCGTGCGCTCGCATCGCACCGGACGGCGGGCGATTGGTGTAGACGCGTCGCCCTTGGTAGCGGAAGTTGGGGACGCGATAGGGCCCCATCGACAGTACGCCGTTGTAGTAGGTGGTCACGGTGCCGAACGAGCTCCACGCGCCGCCGTCGATCAGCGCCTCGATGTCGTAGGCGAGGATCCGGCCGTCGCCATCGACGGCGATCCGAACGTCGTTCTGCGTCGGGTGTCGGCCGTGGTTGGTGTAGAAGACGTCCTCCCGGTCGACGAGGAGCTTGACGGGACGTCCGGTCTCGATCGAGAGTGCGGCGCACACGATCTCGTGCGGGAGTGGGTCCGACTTCCCCCCGAACCCGCCGCCGACCTCGGGCTTGATCACACGGATCCGGTGCATGGGGAGGCCGAGCACCTCGGAGAGCGAACGGTGCAAGTAGTGCGGAACCTGGGTCGCACTCCAGACCGTCAGCCGGCCGTCGGGCGTCGCTTCCGCGACCGTCACCAGCGGCTCGGTGAAGGCGTGCGTGACCCCGGCGAAGTTGCCGCGCACCCGCACCGATTCGGCGGCGAGGGCGAACGCGGCGTCCACGTCCCCGAAGTGCTGGACGACCTCCTTCTGGATGTTCGTCCCGTTCAGACCTCGGGCGTGGATCGGCTCGGCGACCTTGGACAGGCCCATCCGGGGGTCGGAGTATTCGGGGAGCGGCTCGGCGTCGACGCGAATGAGCGCGAGCGCCGCTTCGGCGGTGATCTCGTCCCGGGCGGCGACCGCGGCGATGATGTCGCCGTTGTACCTCGCCTTGCCGACCGCGATCGCCGTCTCGTCGTGGGTGATCGGGAGCACCCCGAACGGCGTAGGATACCGCTCGCCCGTCAGGATCGCGTGGACGCCGGGAAGAGCGCGGGCCTCGGTCGTGTCGATCCCGCGGAGCCGTGCGTGGGGCCACGGGCTCCTCAAGAGACGGGCGACGAGCATCCCGGGGCGACGGATGTCGTCGGTGTACTCCGCCCTCCCCGTGACCTTGAGCGGCCCCTCGACGTACGGGATCCGGTGCCCGAGCAGGCGGTACTCCGGACGCTCCGCCGTCGCCATCAGGCCTCTCCCCGGGCGGTGGCCTCGATCGCCTCGATGATCTTCGTGTACCCGGTGCAGCGGCAGAGGTTGCCCGATATCGCCCGGACGACCTCGTCGTGGCTCGGGTGCGGGTTCTCGCGGAGCAGCGCGGTCGCGGTCACGACGAATCCGGGAGTGCAGAACCCGCACTGCGTCGCCCCGTGCTGGACGAACGCCTGCTGGACGGCGGAAAGTCCCTGGGCAGGGGAGAGCCCCTCGATCGTCGTGACCTCCCGGCCCTCGGCGAGCCGGGCGAGCGTGAGGCAGCTCAGGGTGGGCCGACCGTCGAGCAGCACCGTGCAGCACCCACAGGTGCCGAGGTCGCACCCGCGCTTGGTCCCCGTCAGCATCAGGTCCTCGCGGAGGAGGTCCAGCAGGATCCGAGGTGCTTCGCACGGCGTCTCCATGGGGTGGCCGTTCAGGCGGAACCTAAGAGGATCGGGAGACGACATCATCCTCCGGAAGCGGTGAGCGGGTCTCGGTCGGGGGAGGGGCAGCGGGGGCGGGGTGCATCCCCTGGACGATCTCGGCGACGATGCTGACGGCGATCTCCGCGGGGCTTTGCGCACCGATGTCGATCCCGACGGGGGACTGGATCCGCGCGATCGCCTCTCGCGACACGCCCCGGCCCCGCAGCGCGGAGAACATGTGCGCCCGTTTCGCGGCGCTTGCGATGAGACCGATCGAGTTCGGGAAGCGGTCGATCGCTCCGGCGAGCACTTCGAGGTCCTTCTTCGCGTCGTATCCGAGGATGTAGAGGTGGGTGAACGCGCCGGGGTCGAAGATCGTCCACAGCTGGTCAGGGGCGACGACCGCGCGCCGCTCGGCGCTCGCGAACCGGTCCGGGCCGACCCAATCGGCCCGGTCGTCGGAAACGCTGTAGTCGTACTCGAGCGTCGGAAGCAGCGTCGCGAGGGCGTGGGCCACGTGGCCGCCGCCCCACAGGAGGAGGTTCGGTCGCGCCGGCACGTATTCGAGCGCGATATCGACGGACCCGCCGCAGAGGCTCGGCAAGCCCCCTTCCTTCCACGCTTGGAGGTCGAAGTGGTGGAGGTCCCCGGTACGGAGGTCGAAGACGCGGAGGGCGAGTTCCTTGACGCGTTCCTCGAGCGCTGCCCCGCCGACGGTCCCGACGCACGAGCCGTCGCTGCGAACCAGCATCGACGCGCCCTGCTTGCCCGGCACCGAGCCGGTGGCACGAACGACCGTCGCCCGGACGAACGACTGGTGCGATTCCATCAACCGCAACGCCTCGCGGGTCAATCGGCGGTCCATCAGTCCTCCCGTCGCGCCAGCCAGGCGTCGAACGCGTCGCGGTACTGTTCGGGGGTGTCGATGTTCGAGACGACCCCGGGGTCGTCCACGGGGACCCGCCGGACCTGGGGTCCCAACTCCGGTATCAACGCACGGATCGGGGCATCCGGGCGGAGTTCGAGGACCTCCTTTCGGACCGGTTCCTTCCAGAGCACCGGGTGGCCGCCCTGGTCCTGATAGGTCGGGACGAACCAGAGACCCAGCGCGTCCGTGTCCCTCGCGGCGGTCAGGCGCTCGAGGGTGCGCGCAGAGACGAACGGATGGTCGACGGGCCACAGGAGGACGTCCGAGCCGGCGGGGAGCGCCCGGAGGCCGGCTTGCACCGAGGCGGTCCGCCCCAGATACCACTCCTCGGAGTTGACGACCTCGACGCGCAGGTCGTGCAACTCGTGCGAGATCGGGCCGTGGTGCGGACCGGCTACGACCACGACCGGGTCCAGTCCGAGTTCGAGGCTCATATCGACCATCCGACGGATCGCGGTCCGTTCTCCGGCCGAGACGAGCGCCTTCGGGGCCCCCCCGAACCGGGTCGACGCGCCCCCGCTGAGAAGAAGGGCAGCCGTGCTCATCGTTCCGGGGACCGACGCGTTCGCATCGCCCGTACCGTCGACACGACCGACGATATAGTTACCTTACCGCCCGGCGGGGGTCCGCCGAACGTCGGTGCAGCACGGGCCGGCGAGCGACCGTCTGCGCCCGGTGCGACCGACATCGACCTCCTTCGGGGGGCGGAGCACTCTCCCTTTAAATATCTCGGCCGAGTGGCCGCGCCGCTCCATGACCCACCCCAACGATGTTCCACCCTCGGCGCTCCTGCCCCGGCTCGCGACCGAACTGCGCAATCGCCACGCGGTCGAGCCCCCCCCGTGGGCGATGTTCGTGAAAACCGGTGTCCACAAGGAGCGGGCCCCCACCCAGACCGACTGGTGGTACCTGCGGAGCGCCTCGGTGCTCCGGAAGGTCTACCTCCAGGGCAACGTGGGGATCCAACGGCTCAGCGCCGAGTACGGGGGGAAGAAGGACCGGGGCAGCGCGCCGTACCACGCGCGCAACGGCTCCCGCTCCGTTCTCCGAGAGATCGTTCACCAACTCGAGAAGGCCGGCCTGCTGCAACCGTACAAGACCAAGGGGCGCCGAGTCAGCCCCGAGGGAGCGAAGCTGCTCGACACAGTATCGCGCGACGTGCTGAAGGCGCTCGCCATCGAACGACCCGAACTTGCCAAGTACCTCTGACGACCGTGCCCTAGGAGCGGACGGGTGGTCGATGGCGCAGGGCGAGGACTCCGAACTCTCCGAGCTGCGGCGCCGCCGGCTGCGCCAACTGCAGGAGGCGCAGATGCCCGAAGGGCAGAACCCTCAGGCGCAGGCGTACGCCGCTCAAGAAGCGGAGATGCAGCGGCGCGACGCGGAACGGGCCGAGGCGCTCCGCCGTATTCTCACCCCCGAAGCCCGCGAGCGACTGGGCCGGATCCGTCTCGCCAAGCCGGACGTTGCCGCGTCGGTCGAGCAACAGCTCCTCTCCCTCGCGGCGAGCGGACGTCTCCAACGTCAGGTGGACGACGCGACGCTGCGTTCCTTGCTCGAGCGGATCATGCCCGATCGACGCGAGATCACGATCACTCGGCGCTGAACCGGAGGACGCATGGCGAACCGTAGGAAGAGTCTCGCGCGCAAGACCCGTCTGTTCCGCATCGTCAACGGGAACCGCCGCGTACCCGCGTGGGTCATGCAGCGCACGAACCGGACCGTCACGCGTCACCCCAAACGCCACTCCTGGAAGCGGGGCCATCTGCACAAGTAGGGTGGGGTCGAGGAGGTTTCGATGGCGGCCAAGAAGACGAAGGGCACCGAGCGCCGCGGCGAGGAGCTCGAGCGGGAGTACGTCATCCCACTGCGAGCGAGCATGCACCAGCCGAGCCGGCGTCGCCGGGCCGGCCACGCGCTCGAGACCGTCCGCCGGTTCGTCGTCCGTCACATGAAGGGCAAGCGAGAGGACGTCTGGATCGACCCGAGGCTCAACGAGCACATCTGGGAGCGGGGGGTCCAGCACATCCCGTCGTACGTTCGCGTCAAGGCGATCCGATTCGAGGACGGTCTGATCGAAGTCGACCTCCTCGCCGCGGAGTAGTCGTCCTCCGCGGGAGATTCCTCGCGTGCCGGTCGGTCGGACGCTCTTCGGCGGTAGCCCCTACCTCGGCGTCTATCTCCGCGTCACGGAGGGGACCGCCCTCCTTCCTCCCTCGGCCCACGGGCCGCTCGAGCGCGAGGTGGAACGCACGTTCGGCGTGCGCGTCGTTCGAACGAACGTCTCGGACAGCGAGGTCGTCGGGTCCCTGGTCGCGGTGAACTCCCACGGGGTCGTGGTGGGCGACGAGCTCGACCCGGTCGAACGCAAGGCCCTCGAGGGTTTCGGGTCGGTGTCGGTCGTGCGTCAGCGACAGAATGCGATGGGAAACAACGTACTCGCGAACGACCATGGGGCGCTGGTGCACCCCGAGTTCTCGAACGACGCGCTCGAAGCGATCCGCAGCGCCCTCGACGTTCCGGTGCGCCGGGGGACCCTCGCGGGGCTCGGGACGGTGGGGATGGCTGGCCTCGCGACGAACCGCGGCGTGGTCGTGCATCCGAAGACGACCGAGCGCGAGGCGGCGCTCGCCGAGGAGGTCCTGGGGGTCCCGGTGCACCGCTCGACCGCCAACTTCGGGGTGCCGATCGTCGGCGCGTGCGTGGTGGCGAACTCTCGCGGTCTGCTGATGGGCCGACCGACCACGGCCGTCGAGATCTCGCACCTGCAGGAAGGCCTGCAGATCTTCGAATAGCGCGCGGCGGGGCCCCACGCCGGCGTCCCGCCTAGGTCCCGCGCTTCCGCTTGACGTAGCGCACGGAGTAGCCCGCGATACGGTTCGCGAGCTTCTTGTGCGTCACCTGGAGCTTCCCGTCCACAGTGACCCCGAGGTCGGTGAGCTCGAGGACCTTCTGCTTGTTGTGCGCGAAATCCCCCGTGAAGTCGTCGGGGTAGTGGCGGATCAGCTCGATCGCGACCCGCTTAATGTACGTCTGCCGGATGTTGCCCATGCGGGTCGCTCGGACCCGGGTGCCGTTTATAACCGTTGCCCGAGCGCGTCGGAATGCGCGAAACCGACCGCGCTCCGGCGGTCCGCAGTCGCCCGCCGACGAGCCGTTCCGTCGGAAGCCACAAATACCCTGCCCGAGGTAAACATTGGTCGTGCGCTCTACCGGGAACGATGGGGAGGCTCCCCCGGCCTGAGCGGCCGCAGCCGTCCGGACGCAGGCGCTCCCCCAGTGCAGTATGGCCGACAACTCCGGTGCCCCCTCCGCTGACCAGCCGCTCCGCGAGCGGAACGTCCTGCTCCTCGACCTGTCGAAGAGCATGCTCGCCCCTCTTCCGGATGCGGTGCAGGGGCAGCCGGACCGACAGAAGATCGAGGTGGCCCGCACCGCTGTCTTCCGCATCCTCGAGGACGCAGCGACCAACGCCTCCCTCTTCGGCCTCGTCACGTTCACCGAGACGGTACGGGTCGCGGTCCCGCTCACGGACGTGCACCGGGAGAACCTTCCGTATATCGAGAACCTGATCTCACTGCTGACCCCGAGCGGCCGGTCCGCCATCTGGGACGCACTCGCGGTCGGGGCCGACCTCCTCCGGATGGGTCCCCAGGGCGTCCAGGGGAACCTGGTGCTGGTGACCGACGGCTGGGACAATGCATCGACCCGATTCGACGTCCAGGTGCCGGACGGTCCGAAGATCGCCGCCGGACGTCTTGACCTCGTCCCGTACATGCTCCCCGGAGGCTCCCGCCTCTCGCTGAAGGTCATCGGGATCGGAAGCGGCGAGGAGAAGGACAAGGGCGTCGACGCGGTCCGGATGAACTACCTGCTCGCGCAGATGGGTTCCCGAGCCGGGGAGATCGGGCTCCCGGCCGCGTTCAGCTTCCAGGAGGTCACGACCGGCTCGCAACTGTTCGCCCAGATGGTCAATGCATTCCTGGACGTCGGCTACGAGGACGACCGGCCGATCGAGGAGCTCCACCCCGAGGAGCTCGCCCGGCACGCCGCGAGCGCGGCCAAGGCGCTCAAGGAACCGCAGCAGCACGCGACCGTCTCCCGGATCAATTCGGCCCACATCGCCGCCCGCACCGAACCCGAGGCTGCGTACTCGGAGACCCCCGACCTCGAGGTCGACGTCGTCACGACGACCGGCGGCACGACCCCGGCCTATCTCAAGGAACGATACGGACCCCTCGGCGAGGTCGTCGAGGCCTACATGGCCGGGCAGCCGGACGCGGCCCTCTCGCTCCTCGCGAAGGCGTCGGCCGTGTTGCCGCCGGTGACCCGGCTCTACTGGGAGGCGCGCATCCAGTACTCGAAGCGGGCGGTGGTCGAGGCCGCGCGCGCGCTCCTGGGGGCGTGGACCGAAGCGGAGAAGCTCCCCACCGCGACCCAGCCGAAGATCCTGCGCCGCCTCGCACTCCTTCAGGCCCGAATGCAGAACGACAAGGAGACCGAGACGCTGGTGCGGTTCATCGACGACACCGAACACCGCCTCGGGAACGCCGACCCGGCCACGCGGGAGCGGTTGCTGGGCCTGTTCGGGAAGCTGATGGAACTGCGCGGAACGTATCAACTCACGCGCATCACGGGAGAGGGGGACCTTCAGGACGCGGCGTCGAAGCACGAGGAGGCCGTCGACCAGGTATTCGGCCTGTTGCAGGATGCGCGGCTCGACCTCTCCACGAACGGTCCCGCGGTCGAGGGAGCCCTCGACTTCATCGAGATATGCCTCGCGGAGATGAGGTAGGGCGATTCCGATGCCGGCCGTGAAGGTGACCACGAAGACCCGACGCGCTCCGGGCACGAAACGCGAGCCGAAGGTCTCGGTCGACACGGCCCGTATCGCGGTGATCGGGATCCCGGCCTCCGGCAAGACGACCTACTTCCGATTCCTCTCGGGCCACTTTGGCCTCAACCTGCCGATCCTCTTCATCCCCGCTCGGCCCGACGGCGGGCAGATGCCGCTCTACGGGGACCTCGAGAACGACGTCGCCCTCGAGGAGACGACCTACGAGACCACCGACCCAACCGACCCCGAGGGGAGCCTCGAGACGACGACACGCTTCTACGTCAACCGGCCGATGGAGGACCGTCGCAAGCTCTGGGTCGAGCTCTCGGCGGGCCGGGACGAGCAGGGGGTGCTCACGAAGTACCCCCTCCCGACCAAGTTCAACCAGTTCGTCGAGATGAAGCTCCGCTTCCGGTACGGCGCCCCGGGGGGCGCGGGGTCGAAGCCGCTCGAGCTCAACACGATCGACGAGGCCGGCGGGATCATCTCCGATTACTTCACCTACGACCGGCTCTGGGTCGAGTCGGTGGAGGACGAGGTCTCCGAGAAGGTCTGCCGGGTGATCCCCCACTTCGACTCCTGGCGTCCCGACCGGCGGGACCTGTGGCGCCGGGGCCTCACGCTCCTCGGTCGGTTCGTGCACGGGGCCGACGCGATCATCCTGCTGCTCTCCCCGTCGCTGCCCTCCCTCCGCGACCAGGCCCAGCAGGTCAACCTCGCCCGCGGCGTTTTCCGCTACGCGAAGAGCCACGACATCCCGCTCGTCATCGCGATCTCGAAGGCGGACAAACTGAAGGAGTTCTACTCCGAGGTCGAACAGTCCGTGCGGGACCGCACGTTCCAGAGCGCCTTTGACCCGGTCGACTTCCTGCTCCGACGGGACGGGGCCGGCATGGGTACCATCCTCGTCGCTCAGGAAGGGCACGGGATCTCGGTCAAGGACGACGTCTTCCTCGTGTCCAGCGCGGTCTCGACCGGCGAAGGCCACCCGCTCTTCATCGGCGAGACGGGGCAGGAGGCGCCGAATGTCGGTGCCCAGACGATGGGCGTCCCGGTGATGGTCAACACGACCTTACCGCTCGCGAGGGCCTGCGAGCGCATTCTTCTACGCCGGGCAACGAAGGGAGGATGATGGCCGCGGCGGAGCTCCGACCGACGGGCGGGTTCTCCCCGGTCGCGGTCGTCTGGTGCCGGCAGGTCGACAACGAGGCCGAGAGCCCCGGCTACACGACGATCCCCGAGGAGTTCCCCGGTCGCCGCGAGACGCTCGAAACGATTCGGCTCGTCGGGAACCTGACGGTCAACGTCGCGGACACGCACGACTACTGGGACCCGGACCCGTCGCAGACCCTCTCCTACTACCCGAACCTGTTCCTCTACCCGGCCGGTAACGGCCGCTACACCTGCGTCGGCCGGATGTTCCTCTCGACCGAGGACCGTCCGCGTCTCGGCATGAAGACCCTCGTGCTCGACACGCCCCAACTCGTCGCGAGCGGGGAGTTCGGGGCCGCGGTACTCCAGGCGTGGGCGTCGATGGGGGGGCGCCCCGGCGCCGACCGCCCGCGGGCCGAGCCCGACGTCGCCGTGTATCAGGCGGTCGGCGAAGGGTTCCTCTTCCACCGCGGTACGACGGAACCGGTCGTGATCGTGGCGGCCGAGCAGTGGGAGAGCGCGATCGACGCGATCGGCGAACTCCTGCGGTTCCTGCCGACCTCGCTCCTCGCGCTCGGCGCGTTCCTCGTCTTCCCGTACTTCCTCCCCGAGGGGAAAGTCAACCTCCACGAGTTCTCCGAGCAGGTGCCGCTCGCCCTCGCGGTGATGCGCGTTCCCGAGCGGGAGGCGCTCGGAGACCGCCACGCCAAACGGATCCAGAGCTGGGAGGCCGCCCCGGTCTCCCTCCGCGACCTCACGAAATCGACCGGCGCCCGCGGAAAGGAGCCGCTCCCCCTCGTATTACAGTACGTCCGCGACCACGCGGACGAGAAGATCGTCGAGGTCACGCGTCGGGTCGACCTCGTCGAAGCGGGTCGTCTCCGGGGTCACCTCGAGGACGCCGACCGCCAAGCCGGTCGGGACCGCCGCAAGGAGATGTGGCGTATCGGAACGGCGATGGAGAGCGCCGCGCTGCTGCTCGCCCGCCCCCGGGGCCGCTCGGTCCCGATGACCGGGGAAGCGGCGAAACGCGCCAACCAGTACCTTCACGCACGTCCGGAACCGGACGCGGGCGCCCTGAGCACCGACCGGGCGCCGCCGCTCCCCGCGGAGACCGCCGCCCCGGCGATGATCGCGGGGACCAACCAGCTTCCCCCGTGGCTCCAGCGCCCGACCGAGGTCAACGTGCCGCCCCCCGGGTCCGTCGCCGTGCCGGTGTCCGTCAGCGACGACCCGTCGACGCTCCCCGCGGGCGCGACGGCGCCCGAACCGCTCGTCGCACGGGACGCGGACCGACCGACCGGCCCCGGCATCGGGGCCGTCGCGCCCGCCGGCGGGAATCTCTCTCCCGAGGCCGAGGCGCGGCTGCGGTCCTACGTCGACCAGCGGTTCCGCGAGGTCTCCGGACTGATTCCCGCACCGCTCGATACCAAGGGGATGGAGGTCCGCCTGACCGGCGTCACGCTCGACTCGGAGGCGCGGTCGAACTCGACCCTCGAACGACGGCTGCGCGAGGCCGCCGAGCAGGACTCGAAGCGGCTCGCGGCGCTGCGCGAGGACCTCGCGGCGCGTCTCGCGGCGGTGGAGGGCCGGCCCGTCGTGCCTCCGTCGGCGATCTCCGACGAGGTCTCGAAACAGCTCGGGGCTTCGCTCGACCCGAAGCTGGGCGAGCTGAGCGAGCGATTGCGACTCGCGGTGCGGACGTCCGTCGACGCGACGGCCCTCCAGCTCCGCGGCGAGATCGCGGAATCGCTCGGACAGATCCAGGCCGGGGCGGCGAAGTCCGAGGAGGAGTTGCGCGCGGCCCTGGTCGCGCAGATGGACCTCGAGCTCCAGGAGGCGAAGGAGCAGGGCTCCGCGCTCCGCGAGGAGATCGAAGGACGCGTCCGCGACGTCCTCAAAGATCGGCTGTCCGAGCTCGAGCAACGACGGGCGCGGGAGGTCCGCGAACTCGAGCAGCGGCTCGGACTCCTGGTCGAGGGCCGAACGAAGGACCTGGAGACCCGACTCACGGCCGCCGCGGTCGAGCAGCGAGAGCGGATCGTCCTGGGGGAACAGGAACAGATCGCCCAGGTCGAACGCCGGCTCGGGCTCGCGAGCGAGGCGCGCCTCGCCCGCGCGGTCGAAGCGCAGACCCAGTCGGCCGCCGGCCTGCAAGTCCGTCTTCAGTCGTATTTCGACCAGCGGCTCCGCGAGGACCAGGAGCGCGAGCGGGAGAAGTACGTCGAGCTCCTCGCCCGGTTCAAGACCGAGGTCGACCAGGCGATGGCCCACTCGGTCGAGTCGTCGGTGTTCGACGCCGCCGTGCGGCGACGGCTCACCGATGCGCTCGAGACCCGGCGGGTCGCGGACCAGGAGTTCATGGACACCCGCGTCGCCGAGGTGGGAGCCGCCCTGGCCGCCCAGCAGGAGGCCGGTACGGCGCGCCTGGCACAGGTCGAGACCCAGCTGCAGGTACGCGAGACCGCGATCTCCGAGGTCGAGCAGCGGGTGCGCAACGATCTCGAGGAACTCGACCGCCGTCTCAGCGTGATGTCCGACCGGATGGTGCCGCTCGTCCGGGACACGTGGCTCAAGGTCGACGAGCTCCAGAAGGGCGGAGGCCCGTCCGCGGCCGCCGACGCCCGGTTGCGGGAGTTCCGGCGCGAGTACAGCCGCCAGCTCCATCGCATCGAGGGGGAACTCCTCGAGCAGACGACCGAGTTGCGAGACCGCATGGAAGGCGCGATCGCCCACCAGGGCCGGATCTGGCTCAACTTCATGCGGCAGATGGCCGCCTCCGACGACGACGTGGACGCCGCACCGACGGACGCCGCCGCGCGCTCCCTTCGCCGGGCGAGTCGGGCCGCGTCGGCCACGAACGCGACCGACGCCCGCGCCGGACCGCTCCGGTCGCGACCGTCGTACCCTCCGTTCGAGGAGGACCCCGTGAATCCCCTGGACCCGGAGGGGGACTCGGGAGAGCCGGTCGAACCCGAGCCGCTCGAACGACGGCGTACGCGACGTTCGTCGTAGGTTCGGCGGGCGGACAACGATAAGCACCGGCCCGGTCTCGTCGTTCGGTGGTGAGCGCGACCGACGACCATCGGCACTGCAAGGTCTGCGGGAAAGTCTGCCCTCCCGGAGAGGAGACGTGCAGCAAGGCGTGCCGGGCGAAGCGCGAGCAGGGCGCGCAGAGCCGCCGTATGTATACCTATCTCATGTACGCCGTCATCGTCCTCCTCCTGATCCTCCTCTTCGTCCGGATCTAGCGGGGCGGGCGACGTGCCACCGTACCGGCGGGCGGTCCTCGGCGGGACGTTCGACGGGCTCCACGTGGGTCACGAGGTCCTCCTCTCCGCCGCGTTCCGGGCGGGCCGGACCGTCGGCGTGGGCCTCACGACCGACCGCTACCTCACCGAGCACCCGAAACCTGACCCGCAGAGGATCCGGCCGTACGTCGCGCGCCGCCGGGCGCTTCGGCGCTGGCTCGCGGCACGGTATCCGTCCCGGCGCTGGGCGGTCGTGGCGCTCGAGAACACGTTCGGCGGCTCCGTGGCCCCGGACGTGGACGTCCTGGTCGTCTCCGCCGATACCGTCGGCGGGGCCCGGGCGGTGAACGCGGAACGACGCCGTCTCGGCCGACGGCCCGTCCGGGTGATCGTCGTACCGCTCGTGCTGGGCGACGACCTTCTCCCCGTCAGTTCGCGGCGCGTCCGGGCCGGTGATATCGACCGTACCGGGCGGCGGCGAAGCCCGATCGCGGTGGGGGTCACGGTGGCGGCTCCCGACGACTTTGGGCCGGTCGGACGGGGCGTACGCCGCACGTTCCCTCGGGCCCGGGTGCGCCGGAGGCCGGGAGGCGAGCTGGACCTCTCGGTCGTCCGGACCTCGCGCGGGCGGCGTCGGGTCGCGGTCCGCTCCGCGACGGTGACGCTCGCGCCGGTGGGACTGCCGCCCCAATCCGCTCCCGCGCTCGCCCGGAGCATCGAGCGCCTCCTCCGTCGGTCCGCTGCGGCGAAGCGCTTTAGTCACGGGTCGGGGTAGCTCGGGCGATGGAGACGTACCTGCGGGTGACCTTCGACAGCGAGGGCGCGAAACCGTCCGAGGTCGCCGACCGCCTCCGGTCCACGGGCTTCCAACCCACCCAGGGGAACTACGACTTCGTCTACGACTGGCAGGGCGCGGCGAACCGGGACCAGATCCTCGACCTCTCGGACGAGATCACGCGTCGCTTGCGCGGCTATCGGGTCCGGATCGAGATCGAGACCGTCTAAAAATGGAGGTCTCGCCCTCGGTGGGGCCGGTCGCGATGGAGAGCTTTTAACGCGCACCGGTTTCGACGGTCCGCCGTGCAGAGTTACCCCGTCCGGGCGAGCCACCGGAAGAACCTCGAGGCCGCGACGCTCGGCACGATCCTCGGCGCGCATTTCGAGTCGGTCGTGGTGAACGGGGAGAGCGCCGAGGCGAAGTGGGGCGCGATCGAGCTCCTCTCCGTGCGTCGCGACGGGCGCGAGCTCAGGGTCGAGCTCACGATGAACCCGAAGGTCCCCGTGGACGTGGCCGCCGAGACGATCGCCCGGTACAACCGGTTCCTCGAAGCGGCGACGGGCTACAGTTCGAAGGAGCGGGCGAAGCGCCTCCGGAAGTCCGCAACCTCGGCGGCCCCTGGGGCCTGACGGATGGTCGGACCGCTCCCCGGCCCGCTGCCCTCGTCGGGCGGGGGATCGGAGCTGGACCGTCTTCGCGCGATCGTCCGCACGTACTTTCCCGTCTACGAGACCCGCGTCGGACCGCAGTCGGTACTGCTCGCGGTCCACATCGACCCCGCGACCCTGGAGGGAAAGTTCGACGGACTGCGCCGGGAGCTCTGGACGAAGCAGTACGTTCCGTTCCTCCGACGCCAGGCCGGAGAGGAGTTCATCGAGGTCGTCCGACGCCCGCCGGCCAAATCCTCGCGCCTCTGGATCAACTTCCTGCTGCTCGCCGGCACGATCGCGACGACCGCCTTCGCGGGCTCGCTGATCTGGCTCGCCTACGTCGGCGGCAGCAACCTCGGGTGGACCGACCTCGGTTGGGGGGCGCTCTACTTCGGCCTCCCGGTGATGACGATCCTCGGCCTCCACGAACTCGCGCACTACGCGCTGGCGCGGCACCACCACGTCGAGGCGTCGCTCCCGTACTTCATCCCGGTACCGCCGCCGTTCCTGTTCGGGACCTTTGGCGCGTTCATCAGCATCCGGGAACCGTTCCCGGACAAGAAGGTCCTGTTCGACATCGGGGCCGCGGGCCCGCTGGCGGGGTTTGCCGCCTCGATCCCGATCGCTCTCGCGGGGCTCTACCTGAGCGCCCACTCGCCCGTGCTCCCGCTGACGTACTGTGGACCGTCGATCTTCGGGGTCAGCTACGGGAACCTCCTGATCGGTACGCCGCTCTTCTGGTACGGCCTCTCGCTGTTCTTCCCGCCGTCCCTCGTCTCCCTCTCTCCGCTCGCCCTCGCCGGCTGGGTCGGACTCCTCGTCACGGCGATCAACCTGCTTCCGGCCGGCCAGCTCGACGGCGGCCACGTCTTCCGGGCGCTGTTCGGCGACCGGTCCCGGTATCTCAGCTACGTCGTCGTCGTCATCCTCCTCGGGATCGGGCTGTTCTTCTACTCGGGGTGGATCTTCTTCGCCATCCTCATCCTCTTCCTCGGCGCTCGCCACCCTCCGCCCCTGAACGACACCACGCCGCTCGACGCGAAACGGTACCTCGTCGGGGCCTGCGTCGCCGCGGTGCTGATCACGGGCTTCGTGATCACCCCGATCGCGACGCCCCCCGGAGACATCGGACTGTCCGAGACCGCGATCACCTATCCCTCGGGGCCGGCCGGCGCGGCGATCGCGGCGAACCTCTCGGTCGTCGTGACCAACCAGGATCCGGTCGCCCACGGCTTCGTCTTCTCGACCTCGGTGGCGAACGCCTCCGTGACGTCCGGCAATAATTCGACGTCCTATCTCGTCGGCGCCGCGCTCGCGGCGTGGGCGGCGAACTCGACCTGGGTGTACCATCTCCCGAACGGGAACTCGGTGACACTGACCGGCGGCTCCGTGAGCCTGCCGGAGTCCGATTACGTCTCGATCAACGGCACCGGGGCCGCGAACTCGGCGGTCCTGGTGATCACGTTCTCGAACACCGGGAGCGCCGTCCAGGCGACGATCGATTGGTCGACGAACGAGTTCTGCGCTCCGTCCACCGGCGGCTCCGACACCACGACGTTCACGCCCGCGTGGTAGGGGACCCGTCCCGCTCGTACACCCGGAACTCGCGGGTGAGGCTGCGGTGGACCCGGATCGGTATCGACACGACCGTTCGCCACCCCGGACCGGGGTCCGCGACGGGACCCGGGACGACGACGACGAGCCGGCCGCCCGGCCGTACCCCGTCCGACCATCGGGAGAGGACGCGCTCGAGCACGGCGCTCGTGCTCTCGCCACCGGTGCTCGAGGCGCGGCCGTACGGGGGGTCGGTCAGGATCGCGTCCCAGGGAACGTCGTCGGCCGCGAACGCCGCGCTCGCCGCCTCCCCGACGACGAGCTCCTCCGCGACGACCCCGAGATGGGCGAGGTTGCGGAGGGCCCCCCGAACCATCTCGGCGTCGCGGTCGATCCCGTAGACCCGGGCGCCGAGCAGAGCCGCCTCCGCGAGCAGCGCTCCGGTCCCGACGAACGGGTCGAGGACGCGGTCCCCGGGTCGTGCCCGCGCGAGGTTGGCGGCGGCGCGCGCGAGCCGCGGGGGAAGGCTGACCGGGCGTTGGAAGGGCAGCGTGGGCATCCGGCGGGCGGACGCCGACTGACGGTCGATCCGCGCGACCTCCTCGAACAGTCGGTCCCCGCCGTCCGATCCGGCGACCAGCCAGAACCGACGCTCGGGCGCATCGAGGTCGATGCGACCGCCGCCGGCCTTGTACGCACGCCCCGCGGACAGGACCGCCGCATCGCGGGCCCCCGACGAGGGGCTCCCCAGGCGCCGAAAGGCGGCCGCGCGGCCTTCCGCGCCGGCGCGCCCGGCGGCCGACGCGACCTCGGGAGGCTC
>JBAWFC010000021.1:0-13664 GCA_049591535.1 Thermoplasmata archaeon
CCCGGCGGACGCGCCGCCGGAGCATCCCCCCGCGTGAGACCCGCGACCGGCGCCGCGACCCGCCGGGATTCCTCGGGAGCGTCCGGCGCGCCCGGAGATGCCCCGGGAGCCGTTCCTCCCCCCGCGGGTAACGATTAAGACGCATCCGGCGATTGCCGACGGCAGATCGTTCACGGGCGACCGTACCGAACGGCGAGAGGTTTCCGATCCGATGAAACGCCAGATGGTCGACATGCTCGCCGAGCTGATCAAGATCCCGAGCGACCCGTTCTCCGACAAGCAGGAGGTGCTCGACTACGTCCAGTCGTTCACCGACCAGATCCACATGCGCAACACCCTGTTCGGGGACACCCAGACCCCGTCCCTTCTGGCCGAGTACGGCCAGGGCGGCGTCGTGCTCTCCGGTCACCTCGACACACCGCCCGTCGGGGACTACTGGAGCTTCTCCCAGAGCCAACTGGCCTCCGGACGGATGTACGGCCGCGGGGCCGCGGACATGAAGGGAACCGTCGTCGCGATGCTCGAGGCGGCCCAGGACCTCGTCGCGCGCAAGATCCCGGTGGTCCTCGCGTTCACGACCGACGAGGAGACGACGATGCAGGGAGCCATGGCGCTCTCGAAGACGCTCCCGCTGCGCCGCGCGAAGGCGGTCGTGGTCGGGGAACCGACGGGCCTGCGCGTCGCCTACGCGGAGAAGGGGGTCCTCGACCTCGCGATCGAGACCCGAGGTAAGGCCGCGCACGGGGCGATGCCCCACCTCGGCGAGAACGCGATCGGGAAGATGATGCGGATCCTCCGCGGGCTCGAATCGTTCAAGGGGCGCATCGCCCACCCGGACCTCGGCAGCGTGACGCTCAACGTGGGCACGTTCAACGGCGGGACCCGCCTCAACGTGGTGCCGAACAAGTGCACGGCGGAGGTCGACATCCGCTTCCCGCCCCCGTACTCTCCCGACCAGCTCTACCACGAGATCGAGGAACACCTGCGACGGATCAAGACCCCGTTCACGCTCCGACGGATCCTGTCGATGCCCGCCGTGCAGATCGACCCGAACTCCGAGCACGTGAAGGTCCTGCGCGACGTCGCCCAGGCCGAGAGCGCCGTCCTCGTCCATGCGTCGGAGGCGGTCCACTACACCCAGGTGAACCCGCGCGTCGTGATCTTCGGCGCCGGGGAGGAGGAACTCTCCCACCAGGCCAACGAGTACGTCAAGATCGAGTCGGTGGCGCGCGCGACCGAGGTGTACAAGAAGTACGCCCAGCGGCTCGCCGGGATGAAGATGCTCTCCTAGGGCGACGTGGGCCCCCGTCCTCGCGGTCAAGTAAGGGGGGCGGTTCTTTCCCTCCCGTGAAGGTCGCACAGCTGTCGACCCGGTATCCTCCCGGACCCGGCGGGGTCGAACGCCACGTGGCGGAGCTCGCCGGCCGGCTCGGCACGCTCGGGCATCGGGTGGACGTCTACTCGAGCGACCTCTATCGAGAGTACCCGATGGAACGTCTCGCGCCGACGGTCCCCCGGGAGGAGGGGACCCCCTTCGGGACGGTCCACCGTCTGCCGGTCTGGTCGCTCCCGGGGGAGTTCCATTACCCGTTCTTCCGGGGGATGGACGCGGCGCTCGCGCGCGACCGACCGGAGGTCGTGCACGCCCACACGTACGGCACGAACCACGTCGCGGTCGCCCGACGCCACGGACGACGCACCGGAACCCCGTTCGTACTGACCGCCCACTTTCATCCGATCTGGTCGATCTACGGCGGGTGGCTCCGTCACCGGATCCGGGGGTTCTACGACCGTCGGCTCGCGGGTCCCGTCGTGGCGTCGGCCGCGCGCGTGATCGTGCAGACCCGGGAGGAGGAGCGGCTCCTCCGAGCGCTCGGCCTCACGCTGCCTCCGGTCGAGATCATCCCGCCCGGGTACTCGCCCCTACCCGCACCGACCGCCGGGTCCGCCCCGTTCCCGGACCAGTACCGCATCCCCGGTCCGTACGTCCTCTTCGTCGGCCGACTCGCCTCGAACAAAGGACTCGTCGAGCTCGTGCAGGCGTTCGCCGTCCTCGCGCGCGACGCGGCCGACGTCCACCTGGTCATCGTCGGCGAGGACGGGGGCATGCGAGCGACCGTCGAGACGAGGGTCCGGGCCCTCGGTCTCGAACCGCGGGTGCACCTCCTCGGTCACGTGAAGGACGAGGGACTTCTCGCGGATGCGTACCGCGGAGCGAGATTCACGGTGCTCCCGAGCGAATACGAGGCATTCGGCCTCGTTCTCCTCGAGTCGCTCGCTCAGGGTACTCCCGTGATCGCGTCCCGAGTCGGGGGGATCCCCGAGGTGGTGGAGGACACCCGCTCCGGCCTGCTGGTCCCGCCCGGCGACGTACCCTCGCTCGCGCGCGCGATGGCTACCCTCTGGAGCGACGCGGCGCTCGCGCGCCGCCTCGGGGCGTACGGGAGGACCGAGGTCGTCCCACGCTACCGCTGGGAGCGCGTCGTCGACCGCCTCGTCGGGGTCTACGGGGAGGTGCTCGGCGGGTGAGGATCGTCCAGGTCACGCTCCGGTTCGACGCCCCGGGCGGAGTGGAGACGAACGTACGCGAAGTGACCCGGAGGCTCCACGCCGCCGGCGAGGATGTCCGGGTCTTCGCGAGCGACCTGTACGACGAGGGTCGCTGGGAACGACGCGCTACGTTTCGGCCCACGGTCGACGGCGTCCCCGTCCTCCGGTTCCCCGTGCGCAAGAAGCTCGTGCCCGGTCTCACGATGCCGGCGATGGTCGGACTGATCGACGCGCTCGCCGGGAGCGGCGCCGAGGTGATCCACGCCCACTCGCACCGGTACGGGCACGTGCTCGAGTCCGCGGCCGTCGCCGAGCGCCGGCGCATCCCGTTCGTCGTCTCGACCCACTACCATCCGGCGAGCCGGGACGAGACCGCGACGAAGCGCGGACTGCTCCGGATGCAGGACGTGGGATTCGGCGCCACCGCCTACCGCATCGCCCGCGCGCTCGTCGTCGAGACCGAGCTCGAGGCCCGGTTCCTGCGGGAGTTCGCCCCGTCGGAGAAGGTCCGCATCATCCCTCCCGGCATCGACCTCGCCGAGTGGGGTCGCCCGGAGTCCGACCGGCTGCCCGAGGGCCGGCTGCCACCGGAGTACTTTCTGTTCGTCGGCCGGATCGCGCCGAACAAGGGGCTTCCGACGCTCCTCGACGCCGTCGCGCGGATGGACGCCAAGCACCGCCGTCCGGTCGTCCTCATGGGTCAGGACTGGGGCGACCGCCCCCACCTCGAGGCCCGGGCGCGCGCGCTCGGCGTCGAACGAGAGGTCCGGTTCCTCGGGCACGTGGAGAGCCCCTTCGAGTATCGCGCGATCGTCCGCGGCGCGCGGGCCCTCGTGCTCCCGTCCGAGTACGAGGCGTTCGGCCTCGTGCTCCTCGAAGCGATGGTCGCCGGTACCCCGATCGTCGCCTCCGCGGTCGGGGGCGTGCCCGAGGTGCTCGACGCGGGAAGGGTCGGTCGACTCGTGCCGTACGGGGACATCGACGCTCTCGCGAACGCGCTCGCGGAGGTGCTCGACGACGTCGCCGGAACGCGTCGGCGCGTCGGGTTGGGAACCGAGCGGGTCCGCGCCTACGATTGGTCCGTCGCGGCCGACCGCCACCGCGACCTCTATCGAGAGGTCCTCGGTCGCTAGCGCCGTCGACGCGCGAGGCGCATCAGCTCCGCTCCCAGGTGGTCGAGGTCGCGACCGGCGTCCCCGGGGCGCAGGTGCGACAACGCGCGAAACCAGTAGCCCACGAACTCGACGATCACGAGAGTCCCGCCTCCTCCGCGTACTCGCGGAGGATCCCGATCCCCTTCTCGAGGTTGGCGCGGGAGGCGGCGAACGACATCCGCAGGTGGGACGCTCCGAGGCTACCGAAGGCGTCGCCCGGGGTGGTGATCACCCCACGCCGAAGCAACGCCGTGGCGATCTCGCCGGACGTCTGGGCCCAGCGAAACCGGGGGAACGCGTAGAACGCCCCCGCCGGAGGGACGACCTCGACGCCGGGGATGCGGCCCAGCAGCCGAACGACCAGCCCGCGCCGAGCCCGGAACTCCCGCAGCATCGCGCGGACCGCTCCCCGGCTCGACGACAGCCCCGCGATGACCGCGACCTGCGCCGGCGTCGGCGGGCAGGCCATGATGTGGTAGTGCATCTTGTTGAGGTCGAGGGCGAGGCCGCGGGGGGCGACGAGGTAGCCGATCCGCCAGCCGGTCATCGCGAGGGTCTTGGAGAACGAGTTGACGATGACGACCCGATCCGTCCGACCCCAGAACGACGCGAACGGTCCGTCGTACACGATCTCCTCGTAGACCTCGTCGGAGACGATCGTGAGGTCGTGGCGGTGCGCGAACTCCACGATCTTGTCGACGACCGCGGAGGGGAACAATCCGCCCGTGGGGTTCGAGGGACTGTTGACGACGATCGCGCAGGTCCGTTTGGTGACGAGTTTCTCGAGCTCGTCAAAATCCGGTAGATAGCGTCGGCGGGCGAGCAGCGAGTACGGCACCGGGGTGGCCCCCATCAGACGTGCGTGCGGCCCGTAGAGAACGAACCCCGGGTTCGGCACCAGCACCTCGTCGCCGGGGTCGTAGAGCGCGAGGGCGGTCGCCATGAGCCCCTCCGACCCGCTGCCGGTGACGATGACGTTCTCCCGGGTGGTCTTCGGGTCCCGGTCGAGGTACCGCTCGGCGACCTTGTCGCGGAGCTCCGCGATCCCGGCGGAAGGGCCGTAGTGGTTCATCCCATCCCGCACCGCGGCGCACAGCGCCTCGACGACCTCCGTGGGCGGCTCGAAATCCGGTTCGCCGAGCCCGAGGTTGATCGAGTGGGGCGGGGCCGCCTCGAACATCTTGCGGATGCCCGAAATCTCCACGGCGCGCACGCGCTGGGCGACCATTCCGCCGCCGACCGTCGTGTGCCTCTTTACCGTTGTGGCGAGCAGCGCATTGCCGTGCGACAGGACCGCAATCACGGGCCCGGGCACAAGTGCCTTCTATCCGCTTCGCTCCGGGTCCCCCGAAGGGGAACGATGACGGTCCGCGTCGTGCTCGGTGCCCAGTTCGGCGATGAAGCCAAGGGGAAGATCTCTGATTTCATGGCCGCCTCGGCGCGCTACGTCGTGCGGACCGCCGGCGGACCGAACACGGGGCATACGATCGTGCTCCCCGAGGGGCCGGTGGTGCTCCACCAGCTCGCCTGCGGCGTCCTTCGCCATGGGGTCACTGCGATCAGCGGTCCCGGGATGGTGATCCAGCCGTTCAAGCTCGAGCAGGAGATGCAGAGCCTCGAACAGCGGGGACTGCTCCGAGGAGAGGTGGTGCTGTCGGACCGTGCCCACGTCATCCTCTCGATCCACGAGACCGAGGACGTCTGGCAGGACGAGCTGCGGGGACGACTTCGACCGACGGCGACGCTCGGCACCACGCGCAGCGGCATCGGCCCCGCGTACTCGGACCGGACGGCGCGCTTCGGGGTCCGTCTCGCGGAGCTGAGCCGCCCGGCGATCCTTCGAGAGCGGCTCGAGCTCCTGTACGCGACCAAGACGCACCTCCCCCAGCTCCCGCCGATCGACGAGCTGCTGGGATCGCTGATCGAGGTCGGCGGCCGGCTCTCTCCGTACATCCGACCGACCGAACCGATCCTCTGGGAGGCGATCGCGCGGGGCGAATCGATCCTCCTCGAGGGCGCGCAGAGCGCCCTGCTCGACCTCGACTTCGGGACGTATCCGTACGTCACCAGCTCGCACCCTACGAGCGCGGGCGCTCTGATGGGGAGCGGGATCTCGCCGACCGAGCTCGACGACGTCGTCGGGGTCGCGAAGGCCTACTCGACCCGCGTCGGCGCAGGGCCGTACCCCACGGAGGACACCGGGGAGCAAGGAGAGTTCCTCCGACGGGTCGGCGGCGAACGCGGTGCGACCACCGGCCGCGCCCGACGGTGCGGATGGCTCGACCTCGTCCTCCTGCGCTACGCCGCCCGGTTCAACGGGTTCAGCTCCTTCGCGATCACGAAGGTCGACGTGCTCGGGGGCATGGACGAGGTCCCGGTCTGCGTCGAGTATCGGATGCCCGACGGGACGACGGTCCGTGACGCGCCTCCCTCGAGCGCCGAGGAGCTCGCGACGGCTGAGCCGGTGTATGAGCACCTCCCGGGCTGGCCCGAGATCCATGAGCGTCTGAAGGAGCGGATCCGGCGGGAAGGGGCGACGGCGCTCCCGTCGACCCTCCGGAGGTACCTCGAGTACATCACCGAGCAGACCGGGGTACCGGTGGAGTACGTGGGATACGGCGCCCATCGGGACGAGACCGTCTGGCTCGGCCCGCCGGCGGCCCGACGCCGCCGTTCCGGCATGACCGCCTGGAACGGCTAGCGTGTCCGTCGCGTTCGACCCGTTCCTCTACGTGGCGTTCGCCGCCGGGTTCATCGCCGGGCGTCTCGTGCGCCCGCGCAGCCCGTGGGTACCTCGGGGAACGCTGCTCACGGTCGTGGTACTGGTAGGACTTCTCGGCGCGTCGATGGACGCCGTCCCGTGGTTCTCCCTCCTGACGACCGTGCCGGTCGCCCTCGCGTTCGCCGGTCTCATCCTCGGGCTCACGGCGGGGATCGCCCTTGCGCTCGCGGCGCTGCGTCCTCCCCCGCCCGAGCCGGCGGTGCGCGCTACCGCGGACGAGCGACTCCCGCTCAGCCTCGTGCTCCTCGCGTCGCTCCTCGTCGGACTCGGAGTCGGGCGGGTGGTGGAGCTACCGGCGGCTGCGGCGATCCCATGGGTTCTCTACGTCCTCCTCGCCCTCGTGGGGTTCGACATCCCGCTGAGACTCGCCGCCCTGAAGGGGGTCTGGATCCCCCTGACGGCCGCCTCCGTGGGAGCGCTCGTCGCCGCCATACTTTTCTCGTTCGCGGATCACCTCGCGCTCTCCGCGTCCCTGGCGACGGCCCTCGGGTTCGGTTTCTACTCCCTGGCCGGTCCGTTGGTCGCCGCCCGCGCGGGAGCGCTGCTCGGCCTTCTCGCGTTCCTGACCAACTTCCTTCGGGAGGACCTGACCATGATCCTCTCCCCGTATCTCGGTCGGAGGCTTCGCGGTCCGGGACTCGCGGCGCTCGGGGGCGCGACCTCGATGGACACCACGCTCTACTTCGTCACCCGGTACGGGGACTCGGAGGCGGGCAGTCTGGCGCTCGCGACCGGGCTCGTCCTGACGGTGGCCGCCAGTCTCGTGCTGCCGGCCGTGCTCGCACTGCCCATCTAATACCATTAAGACGCCCGGACCTTCGCCCCTCGTCGTCGGGCTCGTGGTCCAGTGGTTACGACGTCGCTCTCACACAGCGAAGACCGCCGGTTCGAATCCGGCCGAGCCCATCCGACAGGGATTCTGCCCGTTTTGGCCATCTCATCGCCCCGGCGGCGTGTTTGGGCGACCACACGGACCTGGACCGGCTCAACGGGCTCTACGCTCTGCAACTCGTTCGGCAACCTCTCCCCACCTCCGAACAAGTAGCTGAACGCCCCAGACCAACCCATTCCACCCTCTTTTTCCGCTCCTCGCCACCCACGAGGCCGGCTCGGAGGCGGACATCTGGTTGTTCAGGGGGAGTGGCCGGGTCCGCTAACCCGACCGTCACCCCCAAGCCAGAAGCCGGGTGCGAGCCGCGGTTCATCTGCGCCCGGTGCCGCAGCCCGATCCGAAGGAACCCGACCCTCCGGATCTCGTTCTGCGAGGTCTGCGGACTCACCCAGGGGATCATCGAGCTCCGTCCCGGGCACCGTTCGCCTCCACTCTGCCACGTGCATCCGTTCTCCGTCGCACGCCGTACCGCTCCCGCACTCCGACCCGTTCCGTCCCGTCCCGGGTCCGGCCCGGTCGTACGCCCCTCCCGTCCGCCTATCCCCGCCCCGTCCGCCCCGGTCGTGAAGCCTCCGCTCCGTCAGAGTGGCGCTGGCAACCGTCCCCAACCCGGGTTGAATCTGTGTCCCCGAACCCGGGTTCCAACCCGGGTTCACGCCGAGAGAGGGGTCTGAATGGCAATCAGTTCGACCCTTCCAACCCGGGTTGACCCCGGGTCTCCCAGGACCCTTTCTGCGACAGTCGCCCACGGGCCGGAGCGCCGCTGGGAGAAGGTTGGGGAGACCGTTGTCGTCTCCGTTACCATTCCAGTAACTCTCCTGCGTTGGGCGCGCGAGACCGACGTGGTCCTCAGTCGGGTCCTGCGAGAGGCCCTCGACCGACTCCGCGGTGGTTCTGACCTCACCAAGATCGAAGCCGAACTGCGGTCGCACCAAGAACATGTCCGTATCCTGGAGGCGGCGAGAGACCATCTGCTCGAGACCCAACGCCTCGAGGAGGCGGCCCGGGCGACCGAGCAGGCCCGGCTCAACGCGCTGAGGGCCGTCGCAGACGCGTTCTACGCCAACGGGAGGGACGGCCCGGAGCAGTTCGGGAAGGGTCACAACCTGAACTGGTTGAAGGCGCGGATCGCGGGCGCCCCGCCGCTCCGGGGTTCCAGTCCCGAAGATGTACTCGGCTTGATCCTTGCCCTCCGCGGGGACTACAGGACCGAAGAGGGAACGGCCTGATGCCCACTTACCTGAACCTCTCCGACCTCTCCCGTCGCGAGCTGGAGAACCTCCTGCTCACTGTTCACAGCGCCTACCTCCGAACCCTTCAGGTGGTCCGGACCCATGCGGAACCGGGGTGGAAGGTCCGCCGCGAGGTTGAACAAATCGCGGTGGAGACAGCGGCGCGCCGGACGCTTACCCTCGCCCTCGTCAGATCGGTCGCCGGGCGTCAGGCACGCACTCGGGGCGAGGTCAACGCGGCCCGATGGCAGCGCTGGCAGGGGGCGGTACCCTGACCGCGGTCCTGAAGAGTCTCCGGCCCACCATTCGACAGGGGCACGTCATCGACGTCCTTCGCACCCTGCCCGCCGAGTCGGTCCACTGCGTCGTCACGTCACCACCCTACTGGGGGCTTCGAACCTACGGAACCGAGCCTCAGGTCTGGGGTGGCAGCGTTGAGTGCCTCCATCGGTGGTCGACCGTCCTCGTCCCCTCGGGAAACGGCCAGACCACCCACCCGATGGTCGCCGAGACGCTGAACCGGGCCTCGGCCACACGCTCGCCTCGCCTCTCGGAGTCCTGCACGGACTGCGGTGCCTGGCGAGGTGAGCTTGGTCTCGAGCCCACACCCGATCTCTACGTCGACCACCTCGCGGACGTCCTCGACGAGGTCTGGCGGGTCCTCCGCGCCGAAGGTTCCCTCTGGTTGAACCTGGGGGACACGTACTGCACTCACCCGGCAGGACTGACGGGGCCAAGACGCTGGAAGTGCTCCCGGCTCAGGATCCGGGACCACACCGGGGCCGAGCAAGCCGGCTCAATCGACAAGCGGTCGCCCGGGCTGAAGGAGAAGGACCTGGTCGGAATCCCGTGGAAGGTCGCCTTCGAGCTCCAGCGCCGCGGCTGGTACCTCCGCTCCGACATCGTCTGGGCGAAGCGGAACCCGATGCCGGAGCCGGTGCGCGACCGGCCGACCCGGTCGCACGAATACGTCTTCCAGCTGACGAAATCGAGACGGTACTTCTACGACGCCCAGGCGGTGCGCGAGCCGCTGCACGAGAGTTCGCTGCGCCGGCTCCGTCACCACGTCCCGAACCCGCGGGACAACCCCCGCTATACGTCCAAGCACCAGACGGGCGACTTTCGTCGGTTTCCGATGCTGACGAATACCGACCCGAAGGGGCGTAACCTTCGGTCAGTCTGGCAGATCGCCACGCAGCCCTACCCGGGTGCCCACTTCGCGACGTTCCCGGAGGCGCTCGCGGAGGTCTGCATTCGGGCCGGGACCTCGGAGCGTGGCGCGTGCGCGACGTGCGGAACTCCCTGGTTCCACAAGGTCGTCGCGCGGGGCGGAGGGATTGGCCACGATTGGTTCCCGGATAAGTCGCTCGCTGTCGGTCGTGGTCAGGGGATCGCGGTCCGTGGCATCCACGACGGGACCTACCGTAGGGTCGACCTCGGCTTCCGGAGAGCCTGCGCCTGCGCGACCCGGGAAACTGCCCCCTGCCTCGTCCTCGACCCGTTCGTCGGCAGCGGGACGGTGCTGGCCGTGGCGCGTCGGCTGGGCCGAAGCTCGATTGGCGTCGATCTCAACCCCGAGTACGCAGTGCTGGCCCGAGAGCGGGCTGATGCGGCCACCGCGAGAGTCGCGAGGGCAGGAGAGGCTTCCGCATGACCCGAGTGGCAATCTACGCCCGGGTCTCGACCAAGGAGCAATCGACCGAGGCCCAGGTCGCCCAGATGACGGCGTACTGCCAAGCTCGAGGATGGACCGATGTCGCAATCTTCAGGGATGACGGGATCTCCGGGGTAAGAGACAACCGGCCCGAGCTTGATCAACTCCGGCAGCGGATGATGGCCGGCGAGTTCCATGCGGTGGTCGTTTCGAAGATGGACCGACTCGGCAGGTCTCTCGGTATGATTCTCAGGTTTTGGGACGACGCCGACGCGGCGGGAGCCCGCGTGATCGTCATCGATTAGGGGATCGACACGTCAACGCCGACGGGTCGACTCCAACGCAATATGCTGGCCGCTCTCGCAGAGTTCGAACGGGAGCTCATCCTGGAGCGGACCCAGGCGGGCATCGCCCGGGCACGTGCGCTGGGCAAGAAGTTCGGCGCCCCGAGGAGGATCTCCGAGTCGGTGGCGAGTGAGGTGCGGGAGCGGAAGGCCCAGGGCGAGAGCCTACGGATGATCTCACAGCGCATGAACATCAAGCTCGGGGGTGTTCGCTCCGTTCTCAGGCGGAAACCACCAACGAGGTCCGTCAGAGCTCTGCCAGCTCCCGGATGATCTCGCGAGCGACGTGAAAACGTCCGGTCACATTCGAGCCCGCAAGGGCTGCCATCAGTCTCGGAGTGGGGGCAGTAGGAAACCCTGCTCTCTGCAAAGGGTCCGGCACCGCCCCATGGTGGGGGGGGTTCTGCAAGGTGCCGCTTTAGGGAAGGGCCACCTTTATTGTGGGCCGGTCTTCAAGTGGAGCGTCAAGCTAGCCGGCTCGAGGAAGAACAGTGCGTAGGCGGGGGAATCAGAAATGGACAAGGCGATAGTTAACGAGGTGATCGGTATCGCCGCCCGAGTAGTCGCCAGCGGGGCGATTTCGGCTAACGGCCACGGCAACGTGAGCCTGCGCGTCCCGGGTGCCGCGGAGATGTATTTCACGTCCGCGCCATCGTTGAATCACCTCGGGCCCGAGGGCGTAGTCCGCGTCGGCTTGGACGGAGGGCTACTGGAAGGAAACCTACCTCCAATCCAGGGCGCTGTCGTGGCGATGCATGCCGCGGTCTACCAAGACCGTCCGGACGTCGGCTGCGTCATCCACACCCACTCCCCGTATGCGACCGCCTTCGCGGTCGCCCACCGGCCAATTGGTTGCTGGATCGAGGCCCTAGCGATGTTCGGTCTGGCCGGGGGGGTCCCGCTCGCCGCCTACGGGCCGCGGGGCTCCGACCAGTCGGTGGCCAACATCCGTTCTGCCATCAAGGGCGGGGCTCCGGCCGTGCTGCTAGCCAATCATGGAGTCCTCGTGTTCCACCGCACCGCAGAGCTGGCCGTTCTCGTGGGCGGGATCGTCGAAGAAGCGGCCCAGGCTGCGCTCAACGCCGAGCGCGTAGGTGGTCCCGTAGAGATCCCGGTCGAGATGCGAGCCGCCGCGCTTCAGCGAGCCATGGCCTTCGACACGGCCGGAACGAGAAAGGCCTAAACGTCGGTTGTACAGTCGAGCTCAACGGCCCGAGTTCAAGGCGAGGCCTTCTGGGCGACGCTGCGAACGGCCCAGCAGGAACTCGCCCGAATTGGTCCGATTGCGGCGCTCGTTGGTGGCTCGTCGACCTCAGTGCTGGGGGCGGGATGATCGCGAAGGTCATCCTTTGGAGCGAATCCAAGGTCGATCTGCCCGGCTTGACATGTGCGCTTGCGAAACCTACGGATTGGGAGCAAAGTCCCCCTCCTCGAAGCGACGCGTGATCGCCGTCATCTACCGTGGGGGCGTGAGCGAAGGGCTGGTCTTGGGGACACGCTCACGGAGATTGCGTCAGCAGTTTCTCCCCGCGAATAGTTGTCCGCTGGACTCGGAACCCGAGCGATAGGTTGACCTTCATGATCGGCGCGTTCATGGAGTCGTTGTCGGTCGTGAGATAGCGATACCCCTTGGCTCTGGCATAGGTGATCGCGCGCCGTTTGAGCTCGGCCGCAAGGCCCCGACCCCGGAATTCCCGTAACGTCCCAGTGTAGCCAATGTGGAGGGTGTCGGGATTCCCCTCCACGTCTTCGAGAAACGTCATCGAGACGTACTGATCCGCGGATCGGGCAACGAGAGTTGCCTCAGGATGAAATCCGCGGTTCCTGAATGTGGTCTCGAGGAACTGTTCGAACGTGTAGGGACTTGGCGTGCCCATGGACGGCACATCTCTTCCGGACTCCAGCCGAAGCCGGTAGAGCCGGACACGGACCTCGGGCAGATCGGGTCCCTCTTCGGCGAGGGTAGTAATCCGAATCTCGGAGGGAAACGGCCGTCCCGTGCCTAGGGCAGGAGTTAGCTCGGTAAGGTCCAAACGAGAGGCCCAACTACGGCGCCGCTCCACGAATCCAGACCTCTCGAAGAAACGGATACTTCTCAGGTTCTCCGCACTCACCGAGGCCCACAGCGTCGTGGCCTCTCTGCCCCGCGCGGTGCCCTCGAGGATTTCGAAGAGCCTTCGGCCCAGACCTTTGCCCTGGTAGCGCGGATCGACCATGAGTTCGATCGAGTACTTTGCCGGATCGAAGTTCCAGGGGCTGTTATTGAGGGAGCCGAATCCGACCACGACGCTGTTCGAGGTTTCCTCCGCGACCAGACCGAGATGGAAGATTCGCGGATCTTCGAGAAGTCGCGCCCGCTGGCGGAATTCATCGACCGATACAGGGCTGTCCGGGTATAGTCGCTCTTGGAGTTCACGCTTGATCGTGAAGTCGGAATCATGAACCGGTCGGAAGCGCCAGCCCGTGCCCTTCATCGAATGGTGACCTCCTGCCGCGCCGGTGAGGGTAGTTCCTCTCCGGTCACTACCGACTCTGGCTTTCGGCGGAAGCGCTGGGGCCAGCCAAACTTCCGAGGTTGCATCGCTCTGTAAGCATGCACGCGCGTGACGCGCCACCTTCGTTTGTCGTGCCCGCTCCCTCGCGTGTCGTTCGCCCTACTCTCGCGATCGCTTCGCCACGCCGCGGCCGCCTTCCAACTCGGCACTGTTTTGGTCCGCGCCAATGCCAAGAGTATCCCACGAGAGACTGCAAAGGAGGGCCTCGCCCCCGCGCGGGTAGCCGGACTACAGGCGACCGGTTCCACGGATGACGAGATCCAAATCCATCGTCATCTCCTGGAACCTCCTAGCCACTGGCCAGCACGTCCTCATCCTGGCCGGCTTATACCCCTAACGCTTTGCGCGCGCCCCTGTTCAGTGGGCGCGCCGACACTACTGACCGTCTAGTAGATGCATTGATATCGACGGACCGGCTATCCTCTGGCCGTGGCGCGCTGGGCACAACAGCATCGTGACACGCTCGTCCTCGAGGAACGTCGGCTCAAGGGTCTCCAACTG